>CADEGD010000034.1:21959-43026 GCA_902826795.1 uncultured Acidobacteriota bacterium
GGAGATTGAAGATGTACTCGGTTCCTTCTTCGCCGATCTCCCAAGACTTGGCAAGCGAAGGTATCGGCTCCATCGTCTTCGGTTCGTATTCGATCAGCGCGTCATACATCGACATATATATCCGGGCGTCCGGCTGGCTGTTCGACACAGCAGGATCGAGCGACTCCGGCTCGCCGCCCGAGACATACCGAAGCATGTTTTCGGAAGGAGGCGTCGTCGTTCCAAAATATCGAGACGAGGCGCTCGTCATACAGCCGGTCATCATCAAAACCAGCAATGCGATAACGGCCATCGAAAGTGAAAGGCGTATCACTTGTTCTTTCATTTTCCTAACTCCAAAAATTTAACGCCCGGAACGGGAAGAAGGGTACGGACAACCGTATTCACCGAGATTGTAACAGAAAACCCAAAAAACGAACCAAAAATGTAACGAAATGCAATTTGTTCTCTACTAGTTACGATTCAAATCTTATCTAACGCGTTCGCCAGTTTGGATCTATCTCGATGGATTTGAGCGACTGAGCGTCGAGAGAATTCAGGTCAAATCCTTTAACGTAAGGCTTCACGAGCGAGTAGGACGTTGGATGATAAAGCGGGATAGCTCGAAGCTGATAGACGGCTTCTTCTTCTGTGAGGATCGGCGCATTGATCGGTGTTGCGGGAGCGTTCGGGTCCGTCGACTGCGAAGGGCCGTTTTCGCGGCGGAATTCCAGCCTGGCATCGGGCGTCGCCAACGGATCAGTCGCTGTCGGAGGTTCTGCGTAGCCGAAGATCGCCAGCATACTCACCGCCTCGTCCGCGGTCGGCAGCACGACACCGCGACGGATCAGGTCAAACGCCCCGGAGGTCCTTGCCTGCTCTAACTCACCCGGTTCGCGTACCAATATGTTGGTATCGATTCCGAGATTTTTCTTCCACATCTCCGCGACAGCTTTCGCGATCCGCTGCTGGGCATCGTTCCGGTTTATCACCAGCTGGATCACCGGGAAGCCCGAGCCGTCCGGAAATCCGGCTTCGTCGAGCAGAGCCCTCGCGCGTTGAACATCCGATACCAGTTTCTGTTCGCCGTTCGCACCCGCAGGCAAAAACCCGTCAGCCGGACGCGTAGTTCCCTGAAGTTCGCCTTCGGTTATTTTTTCCCGCTCGATGGCGAAAGCAAGTGCCTGCCGCACCCGGCGGTCGTTGAAAGGAGTCCGCGTCGTATTGAACTCGTAAAGGTTGAGAGCATTGTGAGCAGTGCGGCGGAAATCGTCGAAAGGCTCAAGCAGCTTAAGAGCGGCGGGCGAGAATTCCGCGTTGCTGACCGCGTCCACCTTACCTTCGCGATACGCTTCGAGAGCCTTGTCGGGCGAGGCTGCCGTCACGAACGAAACCCGTTCGAGCTTTACCGCTTTACGATCCCAATACGTATCGGACCGATCGAGAATAAGGCTTTCTGCGTCGAAGCTCGCAAGTTTGAATGGCCCGTTGGTTATCGGCGTAGCTTTGGGATCGGCCTTTTCAGGAGTGTCGAAAACAGGCCTGAATATAGGATGTGCGAGCAGTTTTGGAAGATCTTTGTCCGGATGGACGAGGTCGACACGAAGAACCGTCGGCGATTCCGCGACAATTCCCTGCTCGGGCACCGGCGTCGATGTTGGCGATGGCGATGGAATTGTTTCCAGTGGAGTTGGTGAGACGACACTGTTAGCCGCCGCTACTTCCGAACTTACAGCCGGCTCCGATACTTTCGCCGCTTCATCTAAACCACGCAAGTTTGTCAGCAGTTCCCGATGGGCGGTTTCCGCTCCCAGTTTCCCGAGCCGCTTTATCGACCGTGCGAAATCCTCAGCGGTAACTTTTTTGCCGTTCGACCAAACAGCATCCTCACGCAAAAAAAACTTCCATGTTCGCTTATCGTCGGTAGCTTCCCACTTTTCTGCTACGGCCGGAATAGCTTCCAACGTTCGCGGATCGAGGTCCGTCAGTCCCTCGTACAAAGCCCTGGCGACATCCGTTTCAGGTGCCGCGGCGGCCTTTGCAGGGTCGAGCGATTTTGGAGATCGTCCGTTGCTCCAGCGAAGTTCCTGTTTTGGCGGCGCGGGGGTTTCGGCAAAATACGGTTCAGGCTCGGGCTGCTTGAGCTGCGTGCAGGCCGTGCCCAGCAACGCCGCTGCTGCCGTCAAAGAGATCATTATTCTTTGAGCCGTTATCCGCATCACCTTTAATAAAAAGACGCCCTAGCGGTTAAGTTCCAGAAGTTTAGAGTGAACTTGTCTGCACTGCGCCCGAGTCGGGTCAAACCCCGCAGACGTGTCGATCAGAAAATCGGCGAACCGCTTCTTTTCCTCCTGAGGCATCTGCGCCTGCGTCCGCTTTCTCGCGTCCGCCTCCCTCAAACCGTCACGCTGTATTAGACGCTGGAATTGTATCTCAGGTTCGCACCAGACGACAATCAGCTTTTCGAACCGACGATAGCCGCCCGATTCGATCATCAACGCCGCATCGACGATCGCGATGCCGTCGGGATCTTCGGCCTCGCGGGCCGCTAGCCATTCGTTTTGAGTTTCGAAAACAAGCGGATGGACGATCGAATTCAACAGCAGCCGCATCTTTTCGTCCGCAAAAACGATCGACGCCATCTTCGGCCGGTCGAGTTCCCCGTCCGGCGTAAGGATCTCGTCGCCGAATTCGCTGACGATCTTTGCTAATCCCAGTGTGCCCCTTTTTACGACGTCCCTCGCGGTTTTATCCGCATCGAGCACGTGACACCCGAGTTCGCGAAACACCTCGCAAACAAACGATTTGCCAACCCCAATCGAACCCGTAAGGCCAACTTTCAGCATCTCGAGGCAGTATTTTCATTAGTAATTAATAATTAGAAATTAATAATTAATAATGGGGAAATTTTAGCGGCCGTGACGCTTAGCGAGCTTATTAACGTTGTAGGCAGCGATCTCTTCGAGCGTCAGGCCAAGTTCGTCGGCACAAGCTGAGATGTACCACAACACGTCGCCAAGTTCGTCTTTGAGCTTCGCACGCGTCTCGTCGGTGATAACGCCGCCCGAATCACGCTGGATCTTCTTTACGATGTTCGCAACCTCACCCGCCTCGCCGGCCAAGCCGAGAGTCGGGTATTCAAGGTTCTCCATTCGCCGCGGGTAAAGAGCCGTCTGGCTCGCTTCTGATTGATATTCTTCAAATTTCATGTGTTTTTCTACCACAGAGGTCACAGGGAGCGCAGAGAAATTGAATAACAGAATACTCAAGATATTAAAAACTCGTCACCCAACAATACCTACCAAACAAACATTGCCTACCTGTTCTAAATTCTCTGTGTCCTCTGTGCTCTCTGTGGTCAAATCTTTCTTCTCATTTTTGCTGCATCTACCGTATTCTTCATCAACATCGCAACTGTCAGCAATCCAACGCCGCCGGGCACCGGAGTAAAACTGCCCGCCTTCTCCATCGCTTCTTTCGGATTCACATCGCCGACGAGCGTAAAGCCGCGGTTGTCGATCGCCGCCAGCCGCTTTGGCAGATCGTCCGCCGAAAATAACTCCGCGGCAAACTCTTTGTCAGACACATTGTTGATCCCGACATCGATAACCGTCGCACCTTCGCGGATGTGTTCGCCGCGAACGAATCCCGCTCGGCCGATAGCCGCGACGAGGATGTCGGCTTGGCGAGTCACGGAAGGCAGGTCCGCGGTACGCGAATGACAGATCGTGACCGTCGCGTTCTCCTTTAACAAAAGTGCCGCCATCGGCTTGCCGACAATATTACTGCGCCCGACGACCACAGCATGCTTTCCCGCAATCTCGATATTCGAACGCTTCAATATCTCGATCACGCCCGCCGGCGTACACGGCACAAGCGACCGTACTCCCTGATTCAACCGCCCGACGTTCATCGGGTGAAATCCGTCGACGTCCTTCGCGGGATCGATCGCTTCGAGGATCGCCGAATCGTCGATGTGCGTCGGCAAGGGAAGCTGGACGAGAATGCCGTCGACATCGTCACGCGAATTCAGCTTTTTTACGATCTGCAAAACCTCGTCGTGTGTCGTGTCGGCGTCGAGGTGGATGTGTTCGGAAATGATACCCAACTCGTGCGACGTCTTCACCTTACTGCCGACGTAAACCGCCGACGCCGGATCTTCGCCGACTCTAACGACCGTCAATCCGGGCCGAAATCCGTGCTCTTCGTATAGCCTTGCGATCTCGTCTCGAACTTCTTCTTTGATCGATTCGGCGATCTCGCGGCCGCTCAGTATTCGTGCGGTCATATTGAATGACAAATTTTACAGGAAGATTTCGCGGATTGTCAGTTTGCTAGGGCATAAGTTGAAAGATAATTCCGCAAAAGCCGGATGAAACGCCCGTCAAGGCAGGGCGAACCCTTGTCTTAAAAGGAAAAGTTTACTCTCGTGAGAAATATATCTCTCCATTTCCGCTCTATACTTTTGGCTGCCGCCGCACTTTTCCTGCTCGGCGCCGACGCAGTCGCGGCTCAATGCTCGGCAAAGGGTGGAGAATATTCGCTGTTCAACGCGGCCAAAGGGGTTTGGTACACAAATTCGAGCGACGGATGTGCATTCACTGCAGTCAGATGGGGAATGTCGACAGACAAGATCGTCCCCGCGGACTACGACGGCGACGGCACGATCGACGCTGCCGTATGGCGTCCTTCGAACGCGACCTGGTTCATCCGCCGCAGCAGCGACGCGACAGCTCAGATCGTAAAGTTTGGCGAAGTCGGGGACACACCCGTTTCCGGAGACTACAACGGCGACGGCAAGGCTGAGATCGCGGTCTTTCGTCCTGCCACTGGTGAATGGGTCGTCGGATCGTTGAAAACGTCGTTCGGCATCAACGGCGATGTGCCGGTTCCGGCTGATTACGATGGCGACGGCAAAACCGATATCGCGATCTTTCGCCCGAGCGAGAACCGCTGGATGATACAGCAATCATCTGACAGACACCTTCGCACCGAAGTCTTCGGGGACGCGAAACGCGACACGCTCGTTCCCGCTGACTACACCGGCGACGGCAAGGCCGACATCGCTGTCTACTCAGGCGGTAAGTGGAACGTACTTTCAAGCGAGACCGGCGAGGCTGAGCCTTTCGAGATGGGATTCGACGACGATATCGCGGCTCCCGGCGACTACGACGGCGACGGTGTTGCGGACTTCGCGGTCTTCCGCAAAGGCAAGTGGTACGTCTACGAGAGCGGCTCGCCCAAGTTTCGAGCCTTTGATTTCGGCAGCGCCGGCGATCTTCCGCTGAACGCGGCCGCCACTAAAAAGATCTAGTAGTTTTTCACCCTGAATAGCTCGAAGGAGCATTTCCCCCGCTAGAGAAGTTCGATGTCGGACTTCTCATTTTTTTGTTTAGAATAGCTTCAGATGAAAGCCGCCGCCATTCTTCTGATCGTGTTCGCGATTTTGTCCAACGCGTTTGGACAATCTCCCTCCGAGCGATTCTTCAAGGCCCGCGAGGCGATGAATGCTCACGACTACGCAGCCGCCCTCGATCATCTGCGGACGATCGAGCAGGATCAAGCGGACCTTTTCCGAGCGAATAATCTCGACTATCTGACCGCTCGTCTTCAGCAGCGAAGCGGCAATTCCGCGCAAGCTGCCGCCTATTTTCAAAAGGTCAGATCGAGTGGCTCGATCTTGCGCGAATACGCGACTTGGCATCTCGCGGCGATTGCTCGTGAGTGCGGAAACGTCGTCGGCGAACGCGTGCTTCTTCTCGAACTTCTGGCCGACCGGCCCGGATCGATAATGGCCGATGCGACTAGGCAGCGAATCGCGCAAAGCTATTTCGAATCGAAAGATTACGACGCGGTTATCGGCTCGCTCTCGGCTTTTCCCGGCACTGGATCGCCATCGAGGGAGTTGCAGCTTCTACACGCAAAAGCACTTCTCTTCAAGAACGAAAAGGAAGCGGCCCGGCAAAAATTTGAGGCGATCATCGCTTCATCCGCGAATGCCGCTCAGCCGGACGACCTTGCGCTTGATGCCGTGAAAGCCATCGACCTGATCGAGGTCGGCAGCGAACAGTTCGGCAAAACGACGGCGAAGCTTTCCGACTACGAACACCTCAAACGAGCAAACATCTATCAATTCAACCGCGACTTCGCCGACGCCCGTCTGCACTTCCTCGCCATCGTCAACGATCACCCAACCAGTGGACTCGCGCCCGATGCGGTCTACCAGATCGGCCGCGGATATACGCAGCTCCGCGAATTTGCCGAAGCGATAAAGTGGTACGAACGCGTAGGCGAACAGCACGCCGACCATCCGGTAAATAAGGATGCCACACTTCAACTTGCGTCCGCTTATGCACGCGTCGGCAGATATCACGAATCCGTTTCGCGTTACGACCGCTTCATAAAGGCGTATCCCGATGCCGACAATCTCGACCGGGCATATCTCAATATCATCGACGTCCTCCGCGACGCCGGCGAGGACACGGACTCAGTCAACCGTGCCGATAAAGCGGCGGAAACGTTTCGCGGGAAGGCAGCCGAGGCCCAGGCAATATTCGCGAAGGCGCGCATCCGCATTGCCCGAACCGAATGGGCAACCGCTCTTGCTGATCTTGACCAACTCGTCACGCTGAAAGATCTAGGCGGAGCCGGAATTCCAGGAGGTACAACACGAGCCGAAGTTACATTCCTACGCGGCCTAATGCTCGAAGAACTCCGCCGATATCCCGAAGCGATCGATGCTTATCTCTCGGTACCGGACGGACGAAACGAATATTACGGATGGCTTGCCACCGAACGGCTCCGCGTAATGGGAGGCGTTCCTGAGGCGCAGGATTCTCTAAAGAGGCGTAGCGTTATGCCGCTGGCATCTATCACACTATCCTCTAGCGAACGGAGAGATATCCTCTATGCGGCGATCCGAATATCGCCAATTGAAGGAACCCGCACGCCCCTTCTCAATGACCTGAAAAGCTCATACACCCAACTCTCTTCATACAAGCTTCCGACCCTTCCGAAGTTAGTTGACGTCGGCAGAAAAGATTTGAGTAAGGCTGCTGCGACCGAACGAAGCAGCCGATCGCTGGCGGAAGAACTAGCATTCCTCGGACTCTTCGACGAGGCCGCACCCGAATACGAATCATCAGTACGCGGCATTACAGCCGCCGATAAAAAACTCTCACCCGAACAAGAGTTCGCGATCGCGTCGATGTACTTGAAAGGCGACCGAGCCGATCGTGCGGCAACGTTCATCGAGCCATTGATGCGTAGCGTCCCATCGGACTTACAGCCCGAGCTTCTTCCGCTTGAGATCACGTCGATGCTCTACCCGATCCCGTATCGCGACGCACTGCTCAAACACGCGACTACCCGCGGTGTCGATCCGCGATTTCTGCTCTCGATAATGCGGCAGGAATCCCGGTTTCGACCGAACGTAAAATCGGTCGCCGCTGCCCGTGGGTTGATGCAGTTCATCACCGACACATCAACCAAGATCGCCGGCGAACTCGGCCGCGAACGGTTCGATCAGAACGAGCTCTATTATCCGCCGACCGCTGTCCTCTTCGGCTCGCAATACGTCGGCAACCTGTTCAAGCTCTTCCCGAATCAACCCGAAGCCGTGGCCGCAAGCTACAACGGCGGTGAAGACAACATGAAACGCTGGCTCGGCCGCAGCAAATCGGACTTCGCGGGCCGCTACGTCTCCGAGATCGGCTTCGCCCAATCGAAAGATTACGTCTGGCGCGTGATGGCAAATTACCGTATGTACCAAATGCTTTATGACGAGCGGCTCAATCCAAAATAAGCCCGGCTCATCAGCCATCTCTTTGCGTTCGTAGTTTGATTATGGTTAAAACGAAGAAGCTCCTCGCAAAGCCGCAGAGCACGCAAAGATTTGAACGCGAAACCGCAGTCGTCTAAACCAGCGGAACCTCCTCTTTGCGTCCTTCGCGTCTTTGCGTGAAACTTCTTATTTATGCGTCATATATACGTATTGTTGCTTACCGCTCTGCTGTTCGCCGGGTGCGAGAATGCGGCGGAATCGAACTCGAATCCCGCCAACCAAAAACGCTACGACCTGCGCGGAACCGTCGTCTCGGTAGATAAACTGCAGAAACGTGCGAAGATCGATCACGAAGATATTCCCGGCTTTATGGATCGGATGACGATGGACTTCCCCATCCACGAGAACTGGGTTTGGGATGATCTCGTGCCCGGCGCCCAGATCCGCGCGGAACTGGTCGTCGATAGCTCCGCGAAAGATCCTTATTGGCTCGAAAAGATCTCGATCGTCGCAAACTCCGCTCCGAATCAGCCGCCGGTCGAAGAAAAGCAGCCCGAGCAGATCGGCAAACTCGTCCCCGATATCTCGCTGACGAATCAGGAAGGCAAGAAATTCACTTTCAAAGACTATCGCGGCAAGGCCCTCGCGATCACGTTCATCTACCGCGAATGCCCGCTGCCCGAGTTCTGCATCAAGATGTCGAGCCAGTTCGCCGATATGGCAAACCAACTCGGCAGTGACCCCGAAGCAAAAGACAAGATCCGTCTGCTCTCGATCTCCTTCGACCCCGAGCGCGATACGCCCGAGAAACTCAACCAATACGGCCTCGGCTACCTCGGCAAAGATCCGAAAGATGACCTCACGATCTGGAACCTCGCCGTCGGCACCGACAAGGAAGTTCGAGCCGTCGCCGATTTCTTCGGCCTAAAATACGAGACTGACGCAGCCGACAAAACCCAGATCAATCACTCATTGGTAACAGCTGTCATCGCCCCCGACGGCAAAGTAACCCGCGTCTTCTCCGGCGGCCGCTGGACACCGGATGACGTTCTCGCTGAACTGAAGAAAGCAGTAAACTAGGCAAAGACATTTCTATTGAACTTGGACGAGGAAGGTCCTATTCTTGTCTATATGAAGCAGACTTTCGAAGAACTTGAACAAGCAGTTTTGGCATTGCCTGACCCAGAGAAATCCAGGCTGCTGGACAGTCTCAACGAACATTTCGCCAGTCGCGCCGTTGCCGATGCTTGGAATCGACTCGCAATCACTCGGCTGGAGGGCATTCGTTCAGGTTCGCGGGGATCCGTTGACGGACCGTCTGGTTTGAAAGCAATGCGGGATCGTGTTCGCGGATGAGATATCGCTGGGACGAAGGCGCCCTTGATGACCTCGAAGAGGCGACTAGATTCTATTTTCAGCAAGATCCGAGTCTTGAACTTCGATTCGCTGAATGCATTGACAGAGCGATTGAGCAGGTCGTAAACCGTCCTAATTCATGGCCGGTTACCGAGAGTGAAGTAAGACGACTCGTAGTCGAGATTTTTCCCTACTCGTTGATCTACTCTATCCAAACAGACCACGTTTTGATTCTAGCCGTCGCTCATCACAGCCGGCATCCGGACTATTGGAAGGACCGGGTA
This sequence comes from uncultured Acidobacteriota bacterium, assembly GCA_902826795.1. Lineage (GTDB taxonomy): Bacteria > Acidobacteriota > Blastocatellia > Pyrinomonadales > Pyrinomonadaceae > OLB17. The sequence goes on from CADEGD010000034.1 coordinate 31,362, forward strand.
AACTAGCGTTTTTTCTCCGTAGAACAAACGCATCGAATCCATCCGCAAGACCACTGACATACTTGCCGAACTGAAGCGCAACCTTTAGAATTCTCGCACCCGATCTTTAACGCGAGAATTTTATGAGAACAGTCTGCCTGCGCCTCTTGGTCCTTGTCTGTGTATTTGCATCGCTCGCTCCTGCTCAAAAACGGGCGATAACTGAAACCGATCTCTTCGATCTTGTCTGGATCGGCGATCCGCAGATCTCGCCCGACGGAAGCCGAGTTGCGTTCGTTCGCATCACCGTCAACTCATCAAAGTCGAATTACGATACTTCCGTATGGATGGTGCCGACCGATGGTTCGACCGTTCCCGAGAGGCTTACGAGCGGAACCCGCGACAGTTCGCCGCGATGGTCGCCCGACGGACGCTATCTCGCGTTCGTTCGCGCAGGTGAAAATCCTGGCCCGACAAGCGCGCCGCAGATCTATCTGTTGCCGACTTCCGGCGGCGAAGCGTTTCAGCTAACCAACGTTCCGCGCGGAGCGGGCGGGCCGGTGTGGTCGCCCGACGGCAAAACCATCGCGTTCGGAAGTTCGGCAAATCCGGACGACATCGCCAAACAAGGTAAGCCGGCAAATCCGGCCGATCGCGAATCCGACGTACGCGTCATCACTCGAGCCGTCTATCGTTCGGATGGCGCGGGCTACCTAGACCCGACGCGGCCGAATCACCTCTGGACGGTACCGACGCCTGTGAATCCGGGGGACAAAGTTACGCCGAAGCAGCTTACGTTCGGACAATTCTCGGAAGGAAATTTCGTTTGGGCGAACGACGGCTCGCGGATCTATTTCACTACCAACCGCGATCCCGAGCCTTACTACGACACGCCGAAGACGCAAGTCTATTCGATCGCCGCTGGCGGCGGTGAACCTTCATTGCTGACGCGATTGGATATCGGCGTCGGCTCTCTGTCGTTAAGCCCGGATGGGAAAAAGTTTGCGTTCGTCGCCTCGGCCGATTCGAAACCGGTCAAATCTTACACGCAGCCCGACCTTTGGGTGCTAGATATCTCCGAAAATGCTCAGCCGAAAAACCTTACCACTGCGTTCGATTTCGACATCGGAGCGGGATTGACCGGCGACCAGGCTCCACCGAGAGCAGGCGGCGGCAATCAGCCGATCTGGAGCCGCGACGGACGAAATATATACGTTGGCTTTACGAAAGAAGGCCGGCTCAACGTCGCGACCGTCGATTCGACGAGCGGCAGCCTTTCCGAACTGACGAAAGGCGATCACGCGGTGATGTCGTACCGCATGTCGAACGACCGGGGCAAGCTCGTCTACCTGCTTTCGACTCCGACGCGGGTTGGTGATCTATTCGCAGCGGACGCGAACGGCTCGAATGCAAGACAGCTTACGAAATTCAATGACGCTCTTGCAGCCAAACTAAACCTCACCGAACCGGACGACGTTTGGTACACGAGCTTCGACGGCAAGCGAGTTCAAACGTGGGTTCAGAAGCCGCCCGATTTCGATCCAAAGAAAAAGTATCCGCTGATCCTCAACATCCACGGCGGGCCGCACGCGGCATACGGCTACGTCTTCGACCACGAATTTCAATGGATGGCGGCGAAAGGTTACATCGTCGTCTATCCAAATCCGCGTGGAAGCACGAGCTACGGCCAGGATTTCGGAAACATCATTCAATACAAATATCCGGGCGACGATCACAAGGATCTCATGCTGGCGGTCGACGAGGTGATCAAACGCGGCTATGTCGATGAATCGAAACTCGGCATAACCGGCGGCTCAGGCGGCGGAGTTTTGACGAACTATGCCGTTACCCAGACCGAGCGGTTCCGCGCCGCCGTCTCACAACGCGACATTTCGAACTGGGCGAGCTGGTGGTACACCGCAGACTTCTCGCAGTTTCAGCCGTCCTGGTTTCGCGGCGCGCCGTTTGAAGACGTCGAAGGCTTTCGAGAACGATCGGCAATTACGCACGTCGCCAAGATCAAAACGCCGATGATGTTCATCCTCGGCGAAGCTGACCACCGAACGCCCGCCTACGCCGGCGGTGAGGAACTCTTCCGCGGGCTCAAATATCGAAAGATCCCGACCGTCATGGTCCGCTTCCCGAACGAAAGCCACGATCTCTCCCGATCCGGCCAACCCTGGCACCGCATCGAACGCCTCCAACACATCGTCGGCTGGTTCGACAAATGGCTAATGGGCGTGCCGAAGTCTGAGTATGAGGTGGCGGCGGCTAAACAATAGAAACATGGCTTTTCTGCTAGAAATTTATTTCGAAAGTGATCGACCGGCGCGCTTTATGGGTTGGGTGAACGAAGACTATGATGGCATTCGCGAAGAAGACACACCGTTCGCTGAAGTGGAGAGAGATTGAGACAACTACTTCATCGCGGTCAGTAGCCGGATGCAAATCTTGAAAAGAGCCGATATTCCAATTGGCTCGATTTTAGAGTTCGGAGCTTACTTGGCTAAAGCCGCGGCTGAGGGAGACAAAATTCCGGATGGCAAACCTCTGTGTCATGTTGTTCGAGATAGCTGCGATACCGAAGAGTTCAGACAGGAGCTTGCCCGCCGTATCCGCGAGGTTGAGAACGGTGAAGTGGAGCTTATCGATAATGCCGTTGTTTTTGCCGAAGCCCGAAAGCGTTTGAGGGAACGAAGATCGTCCTAATTTGGCTGTCATTATATGGTTTCAAGATATGGTTTCAAGCCGGCAAAGTAAGGTCTGACCCGATCGAGTTGGACTAACATATTACATATGAAAAGTATTCTCGCAATGATTGTCGTCTGCCTCTGTTTTGTAGCCGGGCATTCTCAAAAGGCAATTTCGAAAAGCGAATTCGATAGTGTCTTTCAGAATACTGTCCGAACCACGAATGCCCAATTTCCATTTGTATTCACCGTTGTCGACGATACTTATGCGAATGGCAAGTTGGTGTCGACCGGAACAGAGATCAATGAGCGCCAGGCCCAAGGGGTTGAACGCGAAACTAAAAAGATTGTCAAGAACGGAGCAACCCTCCAAAGCTTTGGAATCATGGTCGGCTTCGGGAACAACACGTATTGCAGCCGCGATGGTAAAATATGGACTGGTCCGCAGGAATACGTGTGCCCCGGCCCAGAGGACGGCGGTTTAATCACCATCTCTCGTCCCAGAGTACCGGAAAGTTCTGAATATTCGATGACTGAAGAATTCCTTAGTGGGAAAAAGGTAATGGTGTATCGCCAGTATTCTATCTTCAACTCGCACGAAACGAACGGGAAGAAGAGCTTCGAGGAAACCGTTGCGAGGGTTGATTCTCGGGGATTCTTCATTGAGATAACAGACACTGAAGGAACACTTGACCCGCCTGTGGTTACTTTCAAGAGGAAACAATCTTGGACTCTGAACGCGAGATTCGCCCCTGTTGTAGCGCCAAAGTAGTCTAGTGATGTATTTCGTTATCGTGATAATTCTGGGCTGTTAAATCATGCGTGGCAGATGGACTGACTGACAACTGTACCGGAAACCATTGTCGTCTTGATATCGGCGGCACTTGCGGAAAAAATGAGAGCAGCATGAATCTCACCCAGCGGCCGCATGGCGGGCCGATCCAGGGATACAACCGCTATATCGGCTTGTTTGCCCGCTTTAAGTGTGCCGATCAAGGCGTCGAGGCCGAGAGCCTTCGCTCCGCCAATCGTCGCGGCTTCGAGCACCTCGCGAGCGGAAATAAAGCGTTGTCGATCGGGACGATTCCTAGCCGAGAATGCCGCGAATCGGGATTCTTCCAATAGATCGCAGATGTTGTTGCTCGCGACCGAATCGCTTCCCAGCCCGACCGAGATCCCTTCATCAAGAAACTTCTCGAAAGGTGCATACCCGTGGCCGAACTTCGCGTTAGATTTCGGGCAGTGAGCGATCTTAGCTCCGTTCGACCTGATCCGTTTGATATCGCTTTCTGAAACGGTAACGCAGTGAGCCAGCAGCGGCCGCGTCGAAAGAACGCCGAGGCGTTCGAGATATTCGATCGGCGAGCAATACGGACTGTTCCACTCCAATCCCGCACGCGATGCAAAATCCGCAAACAAACCTTCGCCTCGCTGAAGAAGATCGTCTTCATCGGACGATTCAGCCGCGTGGATCGAAAGCGGAACTCCGTTGATGATCGAATACTGCGCGATCAACTCGAAGAGACGCGAACCGACTGTGTAAGGCGAGTGGGGCGAGATGCCGACCTTAACGAGATCGGTCTCTTCTTCCTTGAGCCTTTCAAATTTCTCGCCTAGGCTCTTGAAGTCATCATCCGCCGTCGAGTTGTCCGGCGAAAACTCCGTCTCTTGAAACACGACGCCGCGCAGCCCGACTTTCTTTAACGCCGTAACTCCGGCGTGTCCGAATCGTCCGATGTCTCCGAAACAAGTAACTCCGGCCGCCGCACCTTCGAGGGCTCCGTCGATCGCCGACTGCGTTATCTCGTCGTCGGATAGCTCCGCTCGCAACGCCGTTGCCTTCAGCAGCCACGCCTTAAAATCGTGCTCGACGTCATCGAGCGCTCCTCGCATCGCCGTCAGTTCCAGATGCGAATGACAATTCACGAACCCCGGCAAGATCGCCGCCCGACCAAAGTCTTCAACTTCCGCGTTCGGAAACTGAGCAAGAACATCGTCACGCCGGCCGACCGAAACGATTCGTCCGCCCTCAAACGCAACGGCGCCGCCCGCAATCGGATCGGACGAAATAGGCAACACAAAATCGGCGGTAAGGATCTTCATTCTATCGACGCGGAGCAGCGGATTGAGCAGTGCGATACCTGCCTAGGATCGAGCTGACGTAGGCCTTAGTAGACACGATGCCGATGCGCTCGACGAAGTCATTCTCGGATATCGCCGCGGCATCCGAATCGCGCGTCCATTCTTCGACGCGGCTCGGCCCGGCGTTGTATGCGGCCAGCATCATCGCAGTTTCCGCAGGGCGGCCTCGGTATCGTTCGCGCAGTTTTTCGAGATACCAGCAGCCGATCTGAATATTGCGTTCGGGATCGCTCAAGAAAGCGACGATGTTCTCGTTCGCCTGACGCTCCATCTCCGAAAGGCCCGTTTCCCTCGCCCAATCGCGTGCGACGAGCGGCGTCACCTGCATCAGCCCGACTTCCTCTGCGTCACCCAATACTCCGGCTCTAAAATAGGTCTCTTCGTAGATCACGCTCCACACGAGCTTTTCATCAAGCCGGTAAACGCGCGACTGGCGTGCGATCAATTCATCGAACCGGTGCTCCCAATAGTCCGAGAAAAAGTAGTAGCCCGACAGGCAAACTACCGCCAAGATCAGCAGACATGAAGCGAGATATCGAAGCATTCAAAACCAGAGAAAGTGAACGTGAAGCTTGAGTGAATTAAATCAGGTATGCGATTCGAGTACAAGACTAGTCGGCGGCTCTCGCCTTCCGAGGCCGGTCAGGCTCCGGCTCGGCCATCGAATGGATCTTGGCATCCTGCGGCCCGGCACCCGTGCGGACTATCTCGGCAAAAAGGTCGACATCGAAATCAGCCTCGCGAGCCATCTCCTGCCTGATCTCGAGCAGCACTTCCTGAAACTTCGACCGCGGATACATTAAACGCCCACCTCATGCACCAAAAATTCGGGCGTGACGATCGATGGTGAGAAGAATCCAGCGGCGGTATTGAACATCTTCAACCGTGCCTGCTTACGCACGTTGGCGAGATGGCCGAAGTTCCACGTGACGACGTAATCGATCTTGTAAAACGATGCCAGTGCAAAATGAAGCGCGTCCGAAATAAACTTCCGATGAAAAATGCCGCGTGAGATGTAGCCTTCGGCGAGGATCGCGGCTTCGTCGGCGAGTTCGAGATTTTCAAGTCCAGTCAGCAACCGCAGATATCCGGAACGATGCGGCTCGTCGATGCGTTCGAGTTCGCGGCGAACGAGCAGCGACGTGCACACGCGATATTCGCCGAGCTCTCGTTCGAACCAGCGAATCGTCATGTCGCGGCGAAACGGATCTCCGTTGTCGAGATAAGCGCCGAGCACCGTGGTTTCTAAATAAAGGCTAAGTTTCATGGCTCAGCCTTTATTGTAACCTTTCTATTTCTCCTGGTCTTTTACGGAAACGAACGTCACGCGCGAATTCTGAAAGTCGAACGTCATGCGATAGTTCTTGAGGAAGTTTCCGCCGAGAATGCCGGCCTGTTCGAATCCCGATGCTTCGTTGATCAGATTCAGATCGAGGGCGATCGCGGTGATACTGCTTCGCGAATGCGCGCCCATCGTTACCTTGGGTAGCAGGAACGACGGCACGTCTTCGGTGATCCCCGCCGCGCCGATCACACGCATCCGCTCTTCCTGAGCATGCGGGGCCATGGCGTTATGTGTAGCGATGTCCGACGAGATCACCGACACGCTCGCACCGGTATCGACGATAAAGTTCAGCGGCGTCTCAAAACCTTCGAGCTGCACTTCACCGCTCAAAAATCCGCTGGACGTGAGCCTTAGCGGGACGCTCGTTCCGTTCACCTCGGCGGTCCGCTCAGAATCTTTCTTGCGAAGAGCAAACGTACCGTTGCCGTAATCGACGGTCGTCAAAAACTTCGAGATCAGCGAAAGCCCGATGTAGCCGTCGATGCCGTCGCTGTGAAACTTTCTGATGTAAACCGGAACATTCCTGACGGACACGGCGCCGATATCTACGTCACGCAGAAAGCCGTAAATGATCTCAAACTTTCCGCTGCCGCCGATGCCTTTCGCAAATCCGCCTCGCGTAATCGGACGAATTCCCAAAGCTTTCGCGGTCGAATCCGATATCACGGTGATGCCCGAACCGGTATCCAAAACGAACCGCAGCGGCTCTTTCCGCCCGTTGATCTTCATCTGAATGATCGGCCGGTTGCCGACAAGTTCAAACTTAACCTCGGTGCTGGGATCGCCGCCGGTCTGATACAGCGACTGCTTATTGCCGAGAAACCGTAGAAAATTGATCAGGCCTTTGATGCGGGCGCGGCGTTCGTCGTCGGTATTTCGCGACACTCGGAGGAAGTCGTCATAGGCTTGAGCGGCCTCTTTATACTTCTCGGCACGCGCCGAAACCTGAGCGAGAGCAAAGATAAAGTCCGGCTCGAACGGCTCGTAAAAGACGGCTTCCTGCAGGTTCTTGAGACTTTCGCTGATGCGGTTCTCGTAAAAATCCAGCATCCCCAAACCAGCCCACGCAAGCGGCTGATCGTGCCTGAGGCGGATCGCGTTAACCAGCAGCGCCCTCGCTTCCTGAAAGCGCCCGGCACCGAGATAAGTCGTCCCGACGACCGCAAACGCAAACGAATTCTTCGGATCGTCCTTGGCGATCGGATAGCTAAGCTCATACGCCTCGACCAACCGCCGCGTCCTTACATATAAATAGGCCAGCTTGAGCTTGATCTCGGCGTCGTTCGGCCGCGCCTCGACCGCACGCTTAAACATCTCTTCGGCACCGGCAAAGTCACCCTTCTTGATCAGCTTTTCAGCCTGTTTTACGAGCGATTTCGGATCGTCGGATATCGGCTTGATGTCGTCATTGGCAAATGCGGGAACCGCGAGCAAAGACAGAAAAAGCAGAACGCGCGGCAATCGGAAAGGAAGCTGAGAAAAAAAGTCGCTGACGGGGTGATTGATCATGACGCCTCCTCCTTTCCAAACCGTACTCAGAACCGATTTAAAATCACTTTAAGATCTCGCCGGTCTTCATCGACCAAAGCACGAGATCCATTTCATCGAAATCGATTCCGGTTCTATCTGTCAGATGCTTGAGCTTTTGCTCGACCGTTAGATACTTCGAACGCGTATTTGGTGGCTTTGGGTCCTCGATTATTTTCAGCTCGGCCAAACACCGCAATACGTGCTTGTCGAGTATCGCATAACCCTTGAAACCGACGTTCCTTAAATAATGGCTCGCCTCTTTATACCCGAGCCCCTTGATGCCGCGTTCCTTCACCAGCCAGTCGCGGCGGGAAAGGTCGCAATCGAAACTCTCAAGCTTCGCCCGCAGCTTCAACCCGCAATGCTTTTTCAAAAAATCGCGGGACTCAACTATATACCTCGAACGGGCCCGTGGATAGCGGTGAACGCCCACCAATGCATTCATCAACTCATCATGCGATCCGCGCTTCAACAGCGGCTTCACGGCCTTGATCGACCGCATCCCCATCTTCGCCGAGCAGCCGCCGGTAAAGAAACAAAACACCATCTCCTCCCAGTGCTTCGCGTCGTTACCCTTCTCCCGGATCGTCCGAAACTCCGCCAACCGCCCCGAAATCTCAGCCCTCCGCTCCCGATGAACTTCCTTTATCCGATCAATTGTCACTGGCTCTTGCGGCTTTTTCACTTTTAAGGTCGTTCCATCATAAAGTTTACCTTGAAGGCTGGTCAATCATGTCCCAGTCAGAAACTCCTTAGAAATTATTTATCCGGATGATTTAGCAAATGAAGGGCGCTTTAATGATTGAAAGAAATGGCTGTTTTCTGGAGATGTAATCGGAGATCGCGATACAAAAATAAAAGCGAGATGTGAACGTCGCGAGGGTGAGAAATCAATCGCTTGAGGGTAGTTGCCTTCCTTGTGTCCTTCCTGTCTCGGCAACACCTCCCTCATAATGTAAACTCATAACAAAGCCGTTCATTGTCCCTGATTATTTTTGGACTTCGTTGCAACTGCTTTCTCGGACTCGCTATTTTTCGCTCGACGGGACTGTTTGGCTGTTAATCGTTACTACGTAATCTGCTAGAAGTTTCACCTCTTTCTTTTCAATTCTTCCCGCCAAATCCGCCGCCGCAGTCGGATTTTTTTTCATCAATTTCGAAAGCGCAGATAGCATGTTCCAGTTAATAATCATCAAGGCGGTCACGTACCTCTTGTAGGCGTCCGATTCAAGTTTGTCTTCAGGATTGGGGGGTGGAATCTTGTTAATTGAAGATGCGATAAGTCGGTTAAGTTCGTAGACCGAGGACGGGTCTATCTTCTGGGCAATTTGCAGCATGTTCAGCAAGCTTGCCGTAATTCTCGGGCTCCACTCTGAAGCTGAAGCGTTCTTGATAGCCGCATCAAGGGCGTATCGTCCAGCGTCTAGGTCATTAAGTTCTGTGTGGTATGCCGCGAGCTTAACCAACGCGTCTGTCCTTGACGGTACATCACTTATTCTTTTTACAACGAAGTTCGCCGAATCTACCGCCTTCGCGTCGAGTGCTCTCGCAAGCACCTTCGTCAAAAACTGGTCTTTGGTTTGTTTTCTAACAAGTTCCGGCAATAGGTCAGATTTCAAATCTATATCGGCTGCTTTTTCAGCAAGTTCGGCTGAAAAATTGAATTTGCCTTGATCCAGTGCAATCCCGGCTGCCCTAAGATACAGCTCATATTTCGGTCCCGCGCGCGATGCTTTCTCCGCCTCCGAGATTGTCGCCCCCAATTTGTCACTGCTCGAACTGATGCGCTCCGCTATCTCCTGCGTTTCTCGAGACTCCTGAGAAGCAACTGACCGCAATTGGGCGTGGGCAGCATGTGCATCCGTCACCATCTCCGGTGCAACGGATTCGAAACTTGGAAGCAGGGTATTGAGCAGGTTAAACATAAGGGAAGTTTGTCCCCCGAGCAATGTCGAACGAGAGAGAGCCCGGGCGAGCACGGCCCTAAGAAATCTCTTTTGTATACCCATAGGTACGCCAGACCCCACGAACGCAGTCGAATGGAAAATTAACTGCCCAGAATTAAGCGAGCCTCCTCCCGATTCTTCATTATCCAAAACCGCGTCGAGAAGACGCCACAATTCGGACGATTGAGCCTGTTGAAGTCGATATACGAGCGAAGTAATTTCAGAATCGCTCTGTGTTCGCGACCGGAGTAATCTGATCGCAGCCTCGACGGCCACTCGGTCACCGTCCTGGCGAGCCAGCAATGAATCCAGAAGATCTAACTCACTTTCTTCAGAAATCGTATACTTTGCTCTCAACTTGGACGCTGCAGGCTTAGAATAAACGTCGAGCAGGGCGAAAAGCTCTGGACGTAGTGCGTTGAAGTAAACATCGGGTATTTGGTTTCTATTATCGTAGAGGTCTTCAACGGCCCGCGTTGCGATTTGCTCCGCGCTCGACGAGTCGTTCGTCCCCGATTTCCATAACCATGCGGCGATTCGAAAACGAGCAAGTACCCTAACCGCCGCGACGCTTAGTTCGCGTGTTTGATTTTCGAGACTGTACGCGACGACGAGGCGGCTGATCGCCGCGTTTTGCTGGTCCGCAGTTTTGGATCCTTCTGTTCCTTGGCCGAACGACGTGACCACTGCCAAAAGCAATATTATCGAGCTAAACATTCTCATCTGAATAACCCCCAAGCGTGCAACTCTCGGCTAGTCCTTTTGTGGTTCAATAGACGTCAAATCCCCATCCCAAATTCCAGGGAGTACCTTTGTGACCTTTCCGGATTCGTCAATAATAACTGTCATTGGAGTAAAGACCATTCGGGACTTGTCCATCTCTTGAGGAGACACCAGCCCAGTCTGGATCGAATCGAATTTATACTCCCGGAGATGGGCCTTTACCTTTTCAGAGTCCCGCTCTCGCGTGATAGCAAGAAAGCGCCACTTTGAATGATCTAACTTACTAGCCACTTCGTTCCAATAGGGATACTGCTGTACGCAATACTCGCAGGCCGTGTTAAATACGAGCAACATCGACTTCCTCGCCTGCCCTGAAAATCCAAATGTTTCCTCGCCTCCATTCAATCCTTTAAGGTGCAGCGAATCGAATGTATAACCCTCATCAAGAATGAACTGCTTAGACTTTTCGACCATCGCACTTAGCCGAAAATTTCTTGAAATCAGAAAGACGTTGGTCACAAGAAGTACAACGCACACCAACATCAGAACTAACTGGCTGGATTGAATCTTAAGTTTCATCTTTATTGATTGTGAAGTTATCGGAAGGACAACGGCAAGAAACCCACCGGTGCCCTTCCTCACGTTCATCAGGATCAGTCAAACTCATCCGCTTTGCAGCATTGCCTATCGCTTGCTGTCGTGGGGTTGCAATTGCACGTTACGCACTTCGCGTCCGACGTACAGGTTCCATTAACGCATGCACACGCAATTGGGTTACCGTTCGGACAACTAATTCCCGCATTACAACCGCTGTCGGCAAACGCGACGGTCGAAAGGAGCAGACCTATTGAGATCGCAGCGGTCGCTATGCCGATCGACGAGAGTATCCAGTTGATTCGTTTCTCTAGAGCCATATTTTGATTTTCCTCCGAAGAATAAGGTAAGCAAATTGCCGCACTATTTAATCAAACTCGTCTTTCGGACAGCATCCCCCGCTGGGAGCCGTGCCATCCGGAGTGATGCAGATGCAATTGGCGCATTTATCGTTCCCATTACAGACTCCCAAGTTAGGGCAGCTACAACTAATTGGGTTGCCGTTCGGACACGTTACACTGGCGGAACAGTATCCGTCAGCATACATGACACTCGAGAACAGCAAAACGAAAGAAACTATGGGCTAAGCGTACCCAATGACGAGAGTAGCCAGTAAATCCGACCATTGGTTCTCATATCATCTCCTTTCTAAATCTTTCTATTTGGTTGATGGATGGGTCGCCAGATGTCGACACGCGACAGCTCCCGACATATTG
>CADEGD010000035.1 GCA_902826795.1 uncultured Acidobacteriota bacterium
GGCCGAGCGAAGCACGTATTCGCCGATGGTGAAAGTCGCCAGCGAGTTGTTCATCTCACGCGGACGCCGGTAGAGGATCTCGCCGTCGGTCAGGTCAAGCAGTGCCCGCGTGCGGCGGGAGATGGATTCGAACGAGCCGTTCAATGCCTGGAGCATAGCCACAAGGATAGAAAAAGATTGAGAGTCTTCTCAAAGTGGCCTTTTCCTTTTTTTGTGTTTTTAAGGTTATAGAATTTAAATCCCGAACCACAAAAATCACGGAAAGCACGGAAAAGTCAGGAAAAAACGGAGCAGGAGTATGTTTCCATAAGGTTCCTGCTCCGTCAGATAGTGCTTTTGATATTGCTGTTTTCTGTTTTCTACTACTTCTTTGCGAGCCGTCGGTCCTTTTCGTACATCCCGAGGCCATAGTTACGCCCTTTCCAGTTAACACCGCTTCCGATCCGGCCTTTTACACCGATCTGAGTGCCTTTTGTCGGGACCACGTCTTCCGTCATGACCCAGATCGAGCCCGTTCCGTCGTCGATCTTATAAGCCCCGCCGCGGATCGGTGTACCTGGAATAGATACGCCATAGCTGTCTTGAACTGTGCCCGCGATCGCCACGTCTTTGCTCGAGTATTTCGACGGGTTAGCCGAAATATCGGCGATACTCGTCCGCTCAGGGCAAGCCGCGGCAAAAGCAGCCGCAAAGATCGCCAATCCCAAAATCAGTGTCCTTTGAACTCTGTTCATCAGTCTGTCTCCTGTAAGTTGATGGATTCCGGGAAGAGCCAGCATACAGATTCTCAAATTCCGCAAAAGTTTGCCAAAAATGGTGACTTCTGCCATCCTTTTTTGAGAAAACAAATAAGCTAATGTCGTCGGTAATTGCGGAAAATTTCGCGTTCTCGTCCAGCATCAAGGACGACGTATGGCACTCTCAAAAAGACGATAAGTCTTACGAGTGGTGGTATTTCGATGCGCTTTCCGACGATGGACGCGAGGCCGTGATCATCGTCTTTCTCGACAATTTTATCTACTCGCCCCGGTACAACCAGGAATCGATGCGGATCACCGGCAACCAGCGATGTCCCGCGGTTTCGTTCACATATTTCCGCGATGGCAAGGCGGTCTACAAGGCGACGACCGAGTTTCATTCGTCCGATTTTCGAGGCCGGGAAGACCGGCCCGAAGTGCAAATCGGCGAGTCTGGTTTTGTTATGGACGCGGCGAGATACGGTTCGGGATATATGGTTACGGTCAAGGCGAACCTGCCGGGCTCTCGCAAGCTCGACGCGAAGTTCGAATGGCTCTCGGTCGAGGCGGATCTCCGCCCCGATCCAGTCGATTCGCTTGAAAGCCGTCACTGCTGGAATATGGTCGCGCCGCGGTCGGATGTAACGGGGCGGATCGGCATCTCATCGAGTTACGACGGCGAATTCGAGGCGATCCACTTTCGAGGCACGGGCTATCACGACCACAATCTGGACAATCGCTGGCTCGCAAAGACTGTGAAAGACTGGCATTGGGGACGGGCTCATTTCGCGGACTGCAGCGTCGTCTTTTGCCGGTTTCGAGAGGTCAGTGCCGAGGAACCTCGAACCCGCCTGTTGCTCATCCGAGATGGCAAGATCGATGAACGCGACGTGGAGATGCACGAGCAACACTATATCCGCGACAAGTTCGGCATTCGCTATCCATCTGAACTGGAAATGCAGGCGGAAGACGGCCTCAAGCTCGTCGTGCGGCCTGTTTCCGTGATCGATTCAAGCTTCTACTTCCTCAGGTTTCTAAGCGAGATCACGCTCTCGATTCCCGGCCGGACCGAACGTACGACCACGGCAATTACCGAGTTCATAGCTCCGAAAACACTGAAGTATCGATGGCTCAATTGGCTCGCGGATGTAAGAACGGGTAAAGATGGGAACTCATCGTACTTTTGACTAAGTGAGAAGTAACTTTAAAAGCAGAACCCGACAGCTTGATTTTACTCAGGGGCTGTCGGGAATAATGTGAGTACCAGCAGGTACTCAATACCCTAATCGTCGGGCGCCTCTCAACTAATGTCAAGCAATATCCGTAATGGCTCATGAAATACACCGCATTTGAGGACGTGATGTCCAGCACTCGAATGACTCGATATCTGATTGCTTCCGGAAACGACACGCGGAAGGCAATGACACTTTATCGTAAGAATCTGTCTTTATGCCAAGAACTCTTCACGGTCATTAGCTGCTTTGAGATTGCTTTGCGTAATCGAATCGATCGCCACTATGAGGCAGCTCACGGAAATAACTGGTTGCGAAACAGCACTCTATCCGGCGGCATCTTTGATTCACGACAAACTCGTAAAAACAAAACAGCTCATTGACAACTGCGTGAGGCGGTTGAAACTTTACACGCACAACAAACTGGTAGCAGAAATGGATTTCGGCTTCTGGCGGTATTTGTTTGCCCAACCACAATTTCACTTCGGGGGGTCAATCTCTTCTCCAGATCTTTCCGGCAAAGCCAACAAGTACGAAGGCGGTACAATACAACCACAGCTACGTATTCAATGACCTCGGACGCATAAACGATCTACGTAACCGTATTGCACACCATGAGCCGATCTGTTTCGCGGTTGGACAGGCTGTCAAGGACACGACATACGCTCGGCAACATTACAATCTCATACTCCAATTTTTTCAATGGATGAGTATAGATGAGGCGGCACTGCTATACGGACTGGACCATATCGTAACTGTTTGTGACGAGATCGACGCTATCTAGGTTTACGGCTACCTGTTCTCCTAAAAACGGGAGTATTTGATCACGAACACTGTTCCTTGCTTTCTCTTTCCTGCCTTTCTAAACTATATGTTTCGGCGGTTGCGCTCCGTCGGCCCTACCTTTATGACACACAATTTGTTCAATACGCGGCAGTCGTTTGCGACAGGCTCCGGCGCGGAAGCAATTTTCTACTCCCTGCCTCAACTTGAGAAGGAAGGAATCGGCGCGATTTCGCGGCTTCCGGTTTCGATCCGCATCGTGCTCGAATCGGTGCTTCGCAATTTCGACGATGGGAAACGCGTTAGCGAAGCACACGTCCGCGCTCTCGCGGCGTGGAAAGCTGAAGACGAACGTACCGAAGAGATCCCGTTCGTCGTCGCCCGCGTTATTTTGCAGGATTTTACAGGCGTTCCCCTGCTTGTCGATCTCGCGGCGATGCGATCGGCCGTACAGAATCTCGGCAAAGATGTGAGTGTCATCGAACCGCTGGTACCGGTCGACCTTGTGATCGACCACTCGGTTCAGGTCGATTATTCGGGCAGCGAGGCGGCATATCAGCGAAACATGGAGATCGAGTTTCGCCGCAACGAACAGCGATATAGATTCCTCAAGTGGGGCACGCAAGCTTTTAATGGATTCCGCGTGGTTCCTCCGGGAATCGGAATCGTCCATCAGGTCAATCTCGAATACCTGGCGAAAGGCGTGTTCGACCGCGACGGTGTCTACTTCCCCGATTCGCTAGTCGGAACCGATTCGCATACGACGATGATCAACGGGCTCGGGATTGTCGGTTGGGGAGTCGGCGGTATCGAAGCCGAGGCCGGAATGCTTGGCCAGCCCGTGTATTTCCTCACTCCAGACGTAGTCGGAGTCAATCTATCCGGCGATCTGCCGCAAGGCGCGACCGCCACGGATCTCGTTTTGCGAGTAACCGAGATGCTGCGAAAGGCCAAGGTCGTCGGCAAATTCGTCGAATTTTTTGGCGAGGGAGCAGCGGCGTTGAATGCGACCGACCGTGCGACGATCGCGAATATGGCCCCCGAATACGGCGCGACGATGGGCTTTTTCGGCATCGACGAAAAAACCTTGGAATATTTTACTGCCACCGGGCGATCTAGTGATCAGGTAGATACTATCCGTAACTACTACAAAGCCCAGGAAATGTTTGGAATCCCTCGCGAAGGCGAAGTCGATTATTCGACGGTCCTCGATCTGAATCTCGAGACGATCACGCCTGCCGTCGCCGGGCCGAAGCGGCCTCAGGACCGCATCGAGCTTTCAAGTCTCGATGATCGCTTTCTGGAACTGTTCTCTCAGCCCGTGGCAGATGGCGGATATGGAAAATCGGCGGGCGAGATTGAAAAACGGTTCGTCGTAAATCTCTGCGGAACTCCGTCCGACATCGTTCAGGGCGGCGGCGACCAGGACCCGAAATCGATACCGCTGCCGGTGATCAGTGACGTAAGTGATAAGAATACGAACGTTACGACCGAAGTGGAGATGATCAACAACCGCCCGACGCCGGATCGTGTTCCGCAAGAAGGCGACGGCTACGAGCCGGTACAAACCAACGTCGGCAACGGCGACGTACTGATCGCGGCGATCACCTCTTGCACTAATACTTCGAATCCGGCTGTCATGATCGCGGCCGGGATCGTTGCAAAAAAGGCGGTTGAGAAAGGCCTTAGAGTGCCGGCATTTGTTAAGACATCGCTCGCACCGGGTTCACGCGTGGTCACTGAATACTTGAATAAGACAGGACTTCAAACATATCTCGATCAGATCGGCTTCAATTTGGTCGGCTATGGCTGCACTACGTGCATAGGCAACTCAGGCCCGCTCGATGCCGGTATCGAGGAAGCGATCGTCGAACACGACCTGATCGCGGCTTCCGTACTATCCGGAAATCGAAATTTCGAAGCTCGAGTGCACCAGAACATCAAAGCGAACTTCCTGATGTCACCGCCGCTTGTTGTGGCTTATGCACTTGCGGGGACGGTGATCAAAGACGTTTACCTGCATCCGATCGGCAAAGACAGCGTGGACAATGACGTTTTTCTGAAAGATATTTGGGCGTCGCTCGATGAGGTTAAAGAAGTGCTTCAGGGCGCGACCGATCCGGAGACCTATCGTAAGCTTTACAGCGAATTCGCCGAGCAGAATCCGCTTTGGAACGACATCGCGTCGAGTGTCGGCAAAGTTTACGAATGGGACCCGTCATCGACGTACATTCAAGAACCTCCGTTTTTTCAAGAGTTTTCGATGGAAACCGGAAGCTTTTCGGACTTTCTCGGGGCTAGAGCATTAGCGATCTTTGGAGATTCGGTAACGACCGACCACATTTCGCCAGCCGGAGCGATAAAAGCTAGTTCACCTGCTGGCTTATATTTACAGAGCCAAGGCGTTGACCCGAAAGACTTTAACTCGTACGGCTCGCGACGCGGTAACGACCGTGTCATGCTTCGCGGAACGTTCGCGAATGTGCGGATCAAGAATTTGATGGTCGCACCGGTAGAAGGCGGCGTAACGCTTTATCAGCCCGAGGGCGAGCAAATGTCGATCTATGACGCGGCGATGAAGTATCAGGAAGCCGGAACCGCGACCTTTATATTCGCCGGTCAGGAGTATGGAACCGGAAGTTCGCGTGACTGGGCAGCCAAGGGAACAAGGTTGATGGGCGTAAAAGCGGTGATCGCCGAATCATTTGAAAGGATCCATCGCTCGAACCTGGTAGGAATGGGTGTTCTTCCGCTCCAGTTTAAGGAAGGGACGTCCGCAGCAAGTTTGAAACTCGACGGGTCAGAAACCTTCGACCTGACCGGACTCGCATCGGCGGATATCCGGCCGCGGCAGGAAGTGAATATGAAGGTTAACAGGGCCGATGGAAGTTCGGATTCAATCGAACTCGTACTGCGAATAGATACGCCGATCGAGATCGAATATTACAAAAACGGCGGAATTTTGCCGTTCGTTCTTAGACAGTTGCTAACGTCAAGCGCGTCTGCGGTCAGTTAGCGGCTTTACTCCCGGGAACCATTTTTGACGGAGTCGTAAACAATCATGAGATACATCTTGTCACTCGGAGCCATTTGCTCGATCATGTTTTCCGCTATATCACCTGCCGTCGGCCAGGTGAAGCGTCAGTTCCCCACGAGAAAAATTCAAGGGACGACCGCCGAACCATCGGTCGGCGATGGCGAGCGTTCGATCCGCGGCGACGATGTTTCATTGCTTCCGTCGCGAGCTGAAAGAAAGCCTCCCGTGCTCGGGACGAAATTTGGCAAGGTTACGAGTGTTTCCGAGGGCAAAGGCGCTTGGGTTCTGTGGCAGATGGAAGCCGAAAGGAAGAACGCCGGTTTTCGGGTTTACCGCATGGATAAGTCCGGCGAAACATTGATCTCCGGCTTTATACCCGGCTCGTCGTTTACCTATGGCGACCAGCTCCTCACAGGTGCGGAATATAATTTTTATGATCCGAAAGGCTCGTTGGAGTCGACCTACACCGTCGAAGCCGTGAACGACGATGGATCGGCGATGCGGGCGAATTATTCGGTAACCGAGTACGTCGAATCGATCGATCAACTGCCCGGCGGCTCGCGAATCAAGGAAGAAACGTTTGCCCCCAAGGCGGGCGATAACCTTGTAGGTGAAGAGGTTAAAGTTTCGTCCGAGCTTGCTTCCGAGATGCAGACCGCCATGTTCGAGCCTAATCTAGCTCGCCACCGCGAGGTCATCGCAACGCCGGGCGCGGTTCGCGTAGCTTCGAAAGCGGAAGGCCTGATCCGCGTCACGCGGGCTCAGCTTCAGTCTGGCGGATTTAACGTAAACTCGCCGTCCGCCAACTGGCAGCTTTATATGGATGGCGTGGAGCTGCCGATGATCATCGGGCCAAACGGCGATTACATCGAGTTTCTCGGCAAGGCTATCGAAACGCTCGAAACCGATATCCGCGTGTATTTCCTTATCACCGGAGCGACGGCCGGAAGACGCATCCCGAATCAGACGGTTCGCAGGCCGATAACGACGGTACAGTCGCGCAAATATAATCAGACGTTCGTTCGCAAGGACAAGAAGAACTACACAAATAATGTTCTGAACGGTGCTACCGAAAATTGGTGGGGCGATATCGTTTCTTCCGCCTTCGTCGATCATAAGTTCAATCTCTCGGGAATCGACCGTACGCCGGGTACGAGGCGGCTTACGATCTCATTCCAGGGTTTCTCAATAACACCCCATTCCGTCGAGCTTACGCTTAACGGAACGCCGCTGACCAACGTGACGGGTGCCGGACGGTTTCCGTTCTCAGGCCAATTCGATGTTCCTGTAGCATCTCTTATTGATGGCGAAAACACTCTTCGCATGCGCTCGGTTGGGGCGGCAGGCGACCTTAGCATACTCGATAAGCTGACCATCGAATTTCCTCGCGGCTTTGTCGCGATCGGGAACAAGCTTACGTTTGCTACCGAGAATTACAAGAACGCACGCATGTCGGGCTTCACGAGTTCGAACATCCGCGTATTCGATCTGACATACGAGAACGAGCCGCGGGCCCTAACAGATCTCCAAATAGTGCAGACGAACGGGACCTTTGGCCCGGTTATTCCTGCCCTGCGAGAACGACTTATCTATGCTGTTGAAGGCAGTGCTTATGGTACGGCGACATCTGTAACACCCTCGGATCCTTCCATATTGTCCAACTCGGCAAATACCGGCCAGATGATCCTGATCGCTCACCCAACCCTTATTCCGCAGGCGCAGGCTTGGGCAAACTATCGTGCGGGACAGGGTGTCGTCACGCGAGTAGTCGACGTAACCGATATTTACGACGAGTTTAGCTATGGTGCCGCCAGTTCTTACGCTATTCAAAACTTTCTTGAATACGCCGAATTCAATTGGGCTGTCCCGCCTTCGTACGTACTTCTGTTCGGCGACGCTCATCACGACCCGAAGAATTATGACAGTCTCGATCTTGGATACTGGAACATGGTCCCGGCTCGCATGGTTGACACGCTCTACACCGAAACCGGTAGCGACGAGGCTTTGTCTGACTTTAACGGCGATGGTCTTGCGGAGATCGCTATCGGAAGAATTCCCGGCCGAGACGCGGCCGCGATCACCGCGATGCTGAATAAGACGATCGCGTGGGAGAGTTCGCTGAACGCTAACTCCTTGAATCGTGGAGCCCTTTTCGCTCACGACATTCCTGACGGATACGATTTTGAGGCCATGAGTAACCGGCTGATGAGCAATCTGCCCGCCTCTATGCCGAAGATCAGCGTATCTCGAACGTCACCTACCGCGCAGGCCGATATTATAGCGGCGGTCAACGAAGCAGACGGAGGAACGGCTCAGGCGCCGGGAGCAAACGCGGGCCAATATCTGCTCAATTACACGGGACACGGAACCGCTTCTTCGTGGCAGAACACCGGATTCTTTTCTTCGCTGCAGGCTCCAAACCTCACGAATGCGAATTATCCGTCGATCATGAACGCGCTGACCTGCCTGAACGGATATTTTATGGGTAACGTCGAAACCTTTGCTGAGGCCATGACCAAGGCGCCAAACGGCGGAGCCGTAGCTGTATGGGCATCTACGGGACTCACGACGCCGGACGTACAAGAAATAATGGGAGCACGCTTCTACACGAAGGTGTCGCAAGGATCGATACCTAGAATGGGCGATCTGGTAAACGATGCAAAATCTCAAGTCCCCGCCGGAGCCGATGTTCGCCTCAGTTGGGCATTACTTGGCGACCCGATGCTCAAGGTTCGATAGCGAACCGCTAAAAACGGAAAAGGCGTACTCGAACGATTATCGGGTACGCCTTATTCATTTGTGGTACTCGCGGCGGGATTTGAACCTGCGACTTCTTCCTTCGGAGGGAAGCACTCTATCCACTGAGCTACGCGAGCAGAAACTTCATTCTAGTCATTTCACTGTTTCGGTTCAATGCGGATCGTCTTGATTCGAACGGCCTCAATAGGCTTCTCTCCTTCCTTTGGAACGCCCGCGATAGTTCTAACGTTGTTCATTCCCTCGATAACCTTGCCGAAGATCGTATAGTTCTGGTCAAAGTCCGGCATTCGGCGTAGCGTCACAAAAAACTGAGAATTTGCTGAGTTTACATTGTTTCCGAGCCTCGCGGCCCCGACGATACCAGTGTCGTAAAGTATGTCGGAGAACTCGGCCGGAACATTCGGTTTGCCCGAGTCTCCTTCTCGCATCGCGGATTTGGGAGTTGCTCCCGGTTTCGTATCTGAATTACCTGCCTGTATAACCATTCCGTTGACTCGATGAAAAATTATGCCGTCGTAGTAGCCTTCTCTTGCAAGTTCTTTGAACCGCTCGACCATCTTCGGTGCGATGTTCGAGTAAAGCTCGATCTTGATCGTTCCGTATGCAGCCGCATTCTCAGGTTCGATCACCGCGATCTCGTTGTCGGCCACGGGCTGAACGCCTTTCTTGATCTCGGCAGTTTTATTCGAAGTGTTGCTTGAACTTCCTCCGCAAGCGGTGAGTGTCAGTAAAATGGCGAGGGCGATAAAGGTGATTTGCTTCATAAAGTCTGATAATTCCCGGATTTCAGCGATAGAGGATGTCCGGTCGTTTTATTCGTCTTTTTCAGGTTTATCATCTTTTTCTGTTGGTTATAAATACTTTTTGACCACAGAATAAGATGAAAGAAAACCGAAGAAGATGAAAACGATGAATAAAGCCCCTAGCTTGTGGTTCGCAATACTGTTCCCAGTTCGAGCTTCCGGTCAGAATTTCTTTTCGCTGTCCAAAAGAATGGTTACGGGGCCGTCGTTCACGAGTTCTACATCCATCATCGCCTGAAAACGGCCGGTTCGGACGCTCTCGATCTTCTTGCCCGCTTCGGAGACGAACGCTTCGTAGAGATGATTTGCACGTTCCGGCGGTGCCGCCTCAATAAATGAAGGCCGACGGCCGCGTGTCACATCGCCATAAAGCGTGAACTGCGAAACGACGAGGAGTTCACCGTTGATATCGAGGAGCGAAAGATTCATCTTCTCTTCCGCATCCTCGAATATACGAAGGTTTAGCACCTTGTCTACGAGATATTCCGCGTCTTTTTCGGTGTCGCGAACCGAGACGCCAAGCAGAACCAGCAATCCATTGCCGATCTCGCCAGTAATCTCTCCAGCGACCGTAACCTTAGCATGCGAGACTCGCTGAACGACGGCACGCATTTAGGCGGCGAGCTCTTCGATGTAAACGCGGTTCATCACGACTGGCTCAAGCGGCTTGTCGTTCTGATTTCGCTCGACATTTGCTATCGCATCGACCACGTCCTGGCCTTCCAAAACGCGGCCAAACTTCGCATAGGCCGGCGGCAGCGGATAGTCGACATGCATTATAAAAAACTGCGAGCCGTTCGTGTTCGGGCCGGAGTTGGCCATTGCAACGGTGCCTCTGTCGTAAATTCCCGCGTAAAGATCCGATTCCTTATCGATCTCGTCGTCAAACTTTCCGCCCCATGCGGATTCGCCGCCGTAACCCTCACCGAGCGGATCGCCGCCCTGTATCATAAAATTCGGGATAACGCGATGAAAGATCACGCCGTCATAATAATTCTTACCGGCAAGAAGCCGAAAGTTTTCAGTTGTCTTCGGAGCGTCCTGCTCCAAAAGCTCGAATCTGATCGTACCTTTATTCGTTTCGATAACTGCTGTTCTATTAGCCACTTAGTTCTCCTGATTTAGTATGAATCTCTCGATCGCCGCGGCGACGCCGCCTTCGTTATTACTTAAAGTTTTATAGAATTCAGGACGCTCAAGCAAACCGGCGTCAGCGTTTCCCATCACGACCGGCGTCCCGGCGAACTGGAGCATATCGAGATCGTTGAAATTGTCGCCGATCACCATCACGTTGTCGGCGGTAAGGCCGTTGAGGATGGCGAGCTTTTCGACTCCGGTGCCTTTCGAAGCATCGGGCGGCAGGATGTCGATGAGTGTGAAATCGAGTTTCGGGTAGATCGTCGGGAGGATCTTTACCGAGTCGCCAAGCTCATCCGTGAGGAACGACATCATCTGCGTCATCGGTTCGCACTGGCCGGAAAACGATATGTGAATGACCTCGTGATCGGGAAGCGCGTCGTGCAAATCCTCGACGTGCAGAACGGCTTTTTCGGCGTCGTCGCCGTGAAGCCGCGTCGACCATTCGAGGTATCGCTGCAGCGGGATGTTGTCTGCCGAAACTCGATCGTAGAGCATCGACCCCTTCCCATGCGGATCGGCACTCACTAACGCATTTCCGCCGAATTCCTTTCCAACCCTTACGACTTCCTGAACGGTATCGCCGTCCAAAAGACTCGCCGACACAGTTTCAAGCGACTCCGCGTATTTCAGCAACGCTCCGTTATGCGTGATCAGCGGAGCATTGAACTCCATCTCGATCCCCACCGGCCTCGCATCTCGAAACCGACGTCCCGTAGCGATCGTCACCAACACGCCCGCCTCCTCAGCCGAACGTATCGCCCGCCGGTTCGCCTCCGGAACCGTCCCGGTCGAATCCAGCAGCGTCCCGTCCAGATCAAGTGCAAGGAGTTTGATCACCGAGCCGCCTTGTGAGCATCCATGTAGGCCCGCAGCAATTGATTGATCTTGGTTTGATAACCCTGACCCTGTTCGCGGAAAAAGCTGACTACATCCTGGTCTATTCGTAGTGTTATTTGTAGTTTGTTAGGCAATGGCTTGAAACCCTTCCGAACGATCGCGTTCGCGAACATTTCGGGCGTGACTTCCGGGAGGTCGGAGAAGTCAATATCTTCGTCACGCATATTTCGCACGCGTTCCCAATCAGTCTCGGATACCTTGGAATTCTTTTTCTTCATTTCGTGTTGCTCGCCTTAGCGAAATTATTCTGATCAATTCGTCTGAGCCTGTGTAAACCACAGCGACTACGATATTATCGAGCATTCCGAAGCTAACATACCGCGTTTCACCATAGTCAAACCGATCATCAATGATGAGAAGTGTTTCGTTTTCAAAGATCTTTTCTGCATCTTTGAAATCCAGGCCGTGCTGTCGGAGATTAGCTCTCCGTTTCCTTTCATCCCAATCAAATGTCATACACAGTGTAACTACGGAATGTAACTACGTCAAGACTTTGTCCAGATCAAGTGCAAAAAGGAGTTTGATCATTTGTTTTCCCATCAATAATTAATAATTGTGAATTGATAATTAATAATGGAGGAGCTATTGAGAGTTCGAATTATTCGCCTCGTTCGCACGTTTCTCGGCGCGTTGTTGTTCGAGCCAGCGTTGGTAGTCGGCCTTGGCTCGTTCGAAGTCGGCGGCGGAGGCGAAGAAGAGGTGCGAGCCGTCGTTCTTTTTCACGTCGAGGACGTAGAAGATGTAATCGGTGGACGCGGGGTTGAGGGCCGCTTCGATCGACGAAACGGTCACGCTTGAGATCGGGCCGGGCGGCAGGCCGGCTCGCTTGCGGGTGTTGTAGGGCGAATCGACGTCGAGGTCGCTCTGATGGATCGTGCCGTCCCAACGGCCTTGCATCTTGGCGATGTAGACGTTGGTCTGGTCGATGCCGAGCGGAATCCCTTTAGACAGCCGGTTGTTTATGACGCTCGCGACGATCGGCCGCTCTTGCGGATATTTCGACTCGGTCTCGATCAGCGATGCGATCGTTACTACTTGGTGAGGAGTCAAACCGCGAGACTTCGCGGCGGCGGTCCATTGGGGTTTCCACACCTTTCGAAACTGGCCGACCATCTGTTTGATGATGTCTTCGGGGCCCGCATTCGGGTCGATCTCGTAAGTGCTCGGGTACATGTACCCTTCGAGATTCTTTGCTTCGGGCGAGATATCGCGGATGAGCGAGGTGTCGTTCATCATCTGAAGGATCTGCTGGTCGGAAAGCGGCGTCGGCTGCGGAGCGTTGAGATCGTCGGACCTGTTTGCGTTGTGCCAGTCTGCGAGGCGTTTCGCGATGTCGTAGATCGTAAAGCCTTCGGGGATGGTGATGCGGTCGGTGCGTTCGACTCCTTTCTCGAGTTCGGCCAGCACCTGCACCGGCGAGATCGGCGAAGGGAAGCGGTAATCGCCGGCCTTTATCTTCGAAGCGTCGCCGAGGGTCCGCAGATAGAGCATCACCGGAGTTCCGTTCGCAATCACGCCTTCGCTCACCAGCTTGCCGATCACCGCCGCCGGGGCCGTGCCTTTCTCTATCTTGATATAGTCCGACGCCTTCGCGTGTTCGTGCGGCGTGTTCATCGACGAACTCACCCACCAATAGCCCGCTCCCAACGCCGCCGCCGCAGCCACCGCCAACAAAACCAACGCAAGTATCACCTTTCGGATCATTCCCGAAGTTTAGCAAAGTCGATTGAATGATGTGGAAACGCTGTCGGCAAAGTTGGCTATATCTTCCATTTTCGCGTCCTTCCTTGTCCGCGAAGGTCGTCTAGAATATACTTTCATCGTTCACCAACTAACAAAACAAAAGTAATTTCGGGGGAATTGAATGAAGTTCGTACTCGGCCTCACGCTCACCGTCGGTCTGTTTGCTTTTAGCATCTCGGCGTTTCCAACCAATACTGCTCTCTCGCTGCTCGACGCGGTGATCGGTACTAGTTTCCAGCCTAAAGTGATCGAGCTTGAGCAACCCGTAGCGACGGCTCCGACAGCCATTCTCTTAAGTTGGAACACGTTTGGAAACACCGGTAATGAAACAAGTGAACCAAGTGTATCGAACGATCCGAATGTACTTCCTTCAAGTCTTACTCAAGGCGCAGGAGTGACACCTACGACGAATCAGCATAGATTCGGTGGAAACAACTGGTTCGACGTGGGAGATTCCAGCCCAACAACACTTGCTCAGTCGGTTGCTGGAAGCGATTACCTGCAATTTACGGTGACTCCTGCGTCAGGTTTCTCCTTCACGCCAACATCATTCGTATTTTCTTGGGACCACTCGAACACGGGACCCGGCGACTTGACTCTCCGCTCTTCCGCAGACGGCTTCACGACCAATCTGGGAACGGTTCTTGGAAGTCCCGCGGCGATTATCACCTCGAACACGATCAATATCTCCGGGTTGACGAGTCTAACGACGGCTACAACCTTTCGCCTGTACGCTTACGGCGGAACGGCTGCCGCCGGCACCGGAGGATTCGACGTTGCAAACAACAACGTGAATGTGGTTCTAAATGGCTCGGTCGCCGCGGTGTCGGCGCCCGGTATCAGCGTGTCTCCAACGTCGTTGGCGTTTGGTAATCAGCCGGTCGGGGTGACTAGCGGGACGCAGTCGGTGACGGTAACGAATACGGGTACGGCGGATCTCGTACTGACCGCTCCTTCGCTCCTGAATGGTACGGACTTCGCGGTTGCGACAAATTTCAGTATGCCTATCACCGTGCCTCCGACGCAATCCACAACAATCGCGTTTACTTTTACCCCGACGGGGACCGGACCGAAGAGCGACTTTGTCTCGATCAACAGCAATGTTCCCGGGCCGAGTCCGACCGTGTCACTAACGGGTACCGGCGTGAACCCCGGCACGCTTGCGTTCGACCCGACATCCTACTCAAGAGCCGAAGATCAATCACCGGTTACAGTATCGGTTACGAGAACAGGCGGAACGGCCGGGGCGGTGTCAGTCACATACGGCCCGCCGTCCTCGACTATTGCAAGATCCGGCCTGTTGTCCCCAGCCACCGGCGGAGCGGACTGTTCGGGCGGTGCGGATTACGTTATCCCGAACGGAACCCTTGCATGGGCGGACGGTGATTCCAGCGTAAAGCAATTCAACGTGACGCTGTGCGCCGACATGGACGTCGAGCCGGACGAATTTTTTCAAATGCAGCTTACGGTTCCGACGGGCGGGGCAACGATCGGAGCCTCGACGGCAAACGCAGTCATACAGAACGACGATACGGCCGTCCAGTTTGCGGAAGTGGCTTACGTTGAAGATGAGTCGCAGTCGATGGCAATAACAGTGACGCGGTCAGGTCTTACTACTGGCTCTTCGACCGTGAATTACTCTATCGCTGGCGGCACGGCTACACGCGGCGATGTATGTTCCGGTTCAGCAGACTATGCGTCGGGGCCGACAGGCACGATCACCTTCGATCCCAACGAGACGACCGAGACGCTGACGATCCCGATCTGCGCAGACCTGTTGGCAGACGCGGACGAGACATTCACGATCTCTCTCTCAGGTCCAACTAACGCTAATCTTGGAGCCACTTCTTCAACTTCCGGAACGATTCGGGATACGGCTTCGCAACATCGGTTCGCGGCCGCTATCGATCCGGCAGTGACCTATCCGGCCACGATCAACGTTTCGAATGCCCCGACGAACATCGCTTCGGTAAGGGTGACGTTGTATGACATGACGATCTTCGGCAATGCCGCGGATATCGATGTGCTTCTCGTCGGCCCAACCGGTGCGAGTATAGTGTTGATGGCGGATGCCGGAGCTGGTACAACGCTCTCGTCACCTACGACGATCACGTTCAGCGACGCCGCCGGTGCCGTTCTGCCGGAGCTTGACCCAATCAATTCAGGCACTTACGAGCCGACGACCTACGGTGCGGCCGAAACCGATTTTGCTGCTCCTGCTCCTGCCGGGCCCTACAACGAACCACGTTCGACCGTCGGCGGCACACCGTCGCTATCGAGCGTCTTTGCCGGCACTACGGCCGTCGGAAATTGGCAGCTATTTATTCGGACGGACAGCGGCGCTGGCTTCCAGCGAATGGGTGGCGGGTCGCCCGTTATCAACGGCGGTTGGGGATTACAACTTCTCGCACCGAGCGCAGCTCAGGTGTCGATCGCGGGACGCGTGCTTAGCGCCGGGGGAAGGGCGATCGGCGGGGCGATCGTCACTGTTCAGGGTGTGGACGGAACAGTCCGCAGGTTCACGACGAATACGTTCGGCTACTATCGCGTAGACGGGCTTGCGGCCGGCGGAACGTATGTCGTTTCGGTCAACGCACGCCGTTATACGTTCCCGAACTCCGGCCGGGTAGTTTCGCTCGAAGATAATGTCAGCGGGCTGGATTTTGTGGCGAATCGCTAGAGTGGGCCGTCGGTCGACCTGAGAAATCAATCACGGCTCTTCCTTCTTTGCAGCCTTCGTGGCCCGCGAGGAACTCAAATTGACCCGAATGGAGAAGATCTGAAACGTGTCTTCCATTTGTGTCTTTCGTGGTTATCGTTCTAAGGCGTAACCACGGAAAACCTGGAAAAGAGACGTTATCGGACAAATCTTTTTCTTGCGCGCGATGGATTATTCCTACAGTCCATTTTCACTTCCAATAGCCATCAGTTTTGTACTAAAATCAAACACATCGGAGCCGCTTTTCGTCCTCACCTTCGATTGTCCACAATAGGGGGCTGCAGGTGTCTAAATTCCAATCAGTGGGAGCGAACAAGATGAATAAAACATATTCGGCAGGTTTATACGTATTTGTACTTCTCGTTTTCGCCGCGTCCGCCCTAGGCCAGCGAAACATTTCAGTCGGCTCGCCTGTTACCGAGAACTTCAACGGCCTCGGAACCGGGACCGTAAATCTTACGAATAACAGTACGATCGCAGGAATCTATGCGACGCGTACTACGGGAAACGCCACGCCAAACGTTCTGCCCGCTAACGACGGAACGAACAACGCAGGCCAACTATATAACATGGGAACCACTGGCGCCGCCGACCGGGCCCTGGGTACTATATCCGCGACTGCGTCCGGAACTAACTACTTAGGCCTGAGGCTGCTCAACAGCGGAAGCGTCCCGATCACGAGTTTACGGATCTCGTACACGGGCGAGGAATGGCGCGAAGGCAACGGAACCAATGAAACCCTTACCTTCGACTATCAAACCGGTTCGACCGTCACGAGTCTAACTGCCGGAACCTGGACCGTAGTCCCGGCGCTGAATTTCACATCACCGACCAATCCGCCCGGCCAGGGACCGCTTGACGGCAACCTTCCCTCCAATCGGATAACTTTGACGACGACGATCTCGGTAAATGTTCCAGTCGGCACTGAGATCATGCTGCGTTGGGTAGACGTTGTGGACAGCGCGCAACCCGATGGATTTGGGATCGACGATGTAAGCGCCACGGTTATCGGCGTCTCAGCGGGAGAAGCGTTTATATCCGGCAGGGTGACTACGTCTGGCGGAGTTGGGATCGGCCGGGCACTGATAACCGTCCAGGATGGCTCAGGCGGAACGCGGAGCTACTTTACCAACTCGTTCGGCTACTACACCGTTCCCGGCCTTTTGGTTGGAGGCTCTTATGTCTTGTCGGTTTCGGCACGGAGGTATAGCTTTGCAAACGCGACGCAAGTAGTAAGTTTAGAAGACAACATCAGCGGCGTAGACTTTGTGGCGTCGCCGTAGAGTGCTACGCCCTTAGTTCGGGCGGGCTTGTGCAAGAAATGCGGACAGGAATGTCCGCGTTCCATTAAAGCTGCCAGTCGCCTTGTCCTTCGGGTTGGACGTGGTAGCCGCATTCTTCGAGATGCTTGTAGACCTCGAAAGCGTGTTCGCTGTCGCGGACTTCGAGGATGAGTTCGACACCGGTGTAGCCAAGCGGAGCCAGCCAAATCGCACGCTGATGGTTTGATTCGATAACGCTCGCACCCGTTTCGGCAACCCGATTTAGCAGGGCCGCAAATGATCCCGGACGGTCGAGGATAAGCACTTTCGACACGACGTATCGGCCTTTGCGGACCAACACCTGCTCGATCACGCGTGACAGCAGATTGCCGTCGATGTTGCCTCCGCAGAGGACGGTACAAACAACGTCGTCCGCATCGAGCTTGATCTTCCCTGCAAGCAACGCGGCAACCCCGGCGGCTCCGGCACCTTCGGCAACGATGTGTGCGCTCAGCACGCAATGATATATCCCGGCGGCAATCTCTTCTTCAGATACTTGAACGATCTCGTCGACGAATTCCTTTATCAACGGGACGGTCACTTCGCCGGGACGTTTGATCGCGATGCCGTCCGCGATAGTTGGGCGGGCAGCAACTTCCGTCGGTTTGCCCGCGTCGATCGACACTTGCATCGAGGCGACATTCGCCGCCTGTACGCCGATCACTTTAACGCCGGGCCTGAGCGACTTGGCCGCGATCGCAACTCCCGAACAGATCCCGCCGCCGCCGATGGGGACGACGATGTGTGTAACGTCAGGCAGGTCTTCGACGATCTCGCAGCCGACGGAACCTTGCCCGGCGACGATCAGCGGATCATCGAAGGCGTGAACGTAAACGTAGCCTTTCTCTTTGCCAAGCTCACGCGAATACGCGACCGCCGCGTCGAACGAATCCCCATGTAATATCACGTCGGCACCGAGAGCTTTCGTCGCGATCACTTTGGTCAGCGGCGCGAATTCCGGCAGCACGATCGTCGCCTTCACGCCCTGAAGCTTCGCCGCAAGCCCGACGCCCTGAGCATGATTACCCGCGGAAGCCGTGATGACCCCTCTTGCCTTCTCGTCATCCGAAAGCTGCGAGATCTTGTTGTACGCTCCGCGGACCTTGAACGATCCGCCTCGCTGCAGGCATTCCGCCTTGAGATAAGCGTTTGCGCCGATATCCGCGGAGAGCTTCGCATCCGCAACGATAGGAGTCGGGTTGATGATTCCGGTGAGTAATGATCGGGCTGCCTGTATATCCGAGAGTGATACCGTCATAAGTTGGACGCGATTATAGCACCGACGGAACGCGGACGCCCCCGTCCGCATTGCTGTCACCGATGAGGCCAACCAGGTAACACATCGACAAGAATGGGGACGAGGGCGTCCGTGATCCAATCGGAGAGAAGCTAAGGAATGTAGAAGAGGATAACTGCAGTTTGGGTATTGCGGATAAAGATAAGAAAACAGAACTTCTCTCCGGGCTCGGGTTGTCAACCGCTTGATCTGACTTCGATATCAAGCGTTCCTTCAGTTGTATTCCACCTATATGACGCGTAGGTAATCTTGGAAACGTGTCTGCTGCAGTAAAAGTTCCGATAAATCATAAGGATGATGTATATTTAGCGTACATACTTTCGGAGATCATATATGGAACTTTTCGGCCTTGGTGCGGTATTTCTGCTTATCCTCGGGATCGCGCTCTTAACCGTTGCGTGGAAAACGATCAAGATCGTTCCGCAATCAAGCGTGCTGCTGATCGAGCGCCTCGGGCGTTTCCATCGGGTTGCCGCCAGCGGACTCAATATCATCGTGCCATTCTTCGAATCTCCACGCGGAGTTTATTGGACGAACGTGCGGCCGGGAGTAACATCGATCGACCTACGCGAGCAATACATCGATCTGCCGCCGCAGCCTGTCATCACGCGCGACAACGTGACGATCAATGTAGACTCCGTGGTTTATTGGATGATCACGGATCCGATAAAGGCCGTGTATGAGATCAACGATCTTGTCGGCAGTCTCGTGCAGCTTACGATCACAGGCATGCGTTCGGTGATGGGCGAGATGGACCTCGACCATACGCTTTCCAACCGTGACCAGATCAACTCCAAGCTCCGGCTGATCCTTGACGAGGCGACCGACAAGTGGGGCGTCAAGGTAACCCGCGTCGACGTAAAGAACATCAACCCGCCGGAAGATGTTCGAATCACAATGGAGAAACAGATGACCGCGGAACGTAATCGCCGTGCGTTGATCTTGCAGGCCGAGGGTGACAAGCAGGCTGCGATCACGAGGGCTGAAGGTGAAAAACAGGCCGCCGTTACGCGTTCGGAGGGTAATAAACAATCGGCGATCCTGGACGCTGAAGGTGCGGCTCAAGCCCGTTTGACCGCCGCTAGTGCTGAAGCGCAGGCAATCAATCAGATATCTCAGGTAATCGGCAATCCGGAACAGACAGCTCAATATCTGATCACCGCCCGTTATATCGAGTCTTTACGCGATATGACGACGACCTCGAATTCGAAGGTGATCTTTATGCCGGTCGAAACGTCCGCAATGCTTTCAAGTGTAGGTGCGTTAAAGGAAGTGTTTTCGGAAACCGGGGAGAAGAGCGAGCAATTGCCGGCCTCTCCACGCAGTCCGAGGGAATTGAATAAGTAATAAGTTCAGAGTTCAGAGTTCAAGCTTCAGCTTGTGATCGGTTACTCGAAGATGACTCCTTGCGAGCTAGACAACCTAAAGCTTGAACTCTAAACAACGAGTAAAAATATGACCATCCTAAAAACCGCCGGTATCGTTGTAATTCTATTTGTCATCGCAGCAGTTGGCGTAGCGTATGGCTACGGACTGATCCTGAATCCCACACCAAGTACTCCAGTGAGTGCCGCTTCCGTCTACGACTTCACCCTGAAGGACATCGACGGTAACGACGTGAAACTAGATAAGTACAACGGCAAGGTCGTGATGATCGTCAACACTGCCAGCCGCTGCGGATACACACCGCAGTACGAAGGCTTGCAGAAGATCTATGACACTTACAAAGATCGCGGCTTTGTAGTGCTTGGCTTTCCGGCAAACAACTTCATGGGCCAGGAGCCTGGAACCGAGAAAGAGATAAAAGATTTTTGCACGCTCAAATACAACGTGACGTTCCCAATGTTCTCGAAGATCTCCGTCACCGGAACCGACCAGCATCCGCTCTATGGTTTTTTAACCAATAAGGCCACGAACCCGAAGTTCCCAGGCGACATCTCGTGGAATTTCAACAAGTTTCTCATCGACAAGAACGGCAAGATCGTCGGACGCTGGGGTTCGAAAGATAAACCCGAAGATGCAGCCGTCACCGAGGCAATCGAGAAACAACTGAAATAAGGTCACTTACAGACTTCAAGTTTAGGCCGGACACTCATCATGTGCGGCGTAATTAAAGTGCACGCTGGTACTTATCTGATTTAGGCATCTGCGTGTGCTATATTCAACCTTCTGCCTGCGGGCAATGCTAGAACGAAGATGATCGAAGGCGATAGTAGAATTCATGGACTTTGCGCGGTTTTCACCAAAGACGCTGGTGGGAAGGGTCGAACGGTTTCGTTCGCGAACGCGTCGAAGTCTTTCTGAATATCGCCTCTATGCCTATCTGGCCGTACTCGGGCCTGGAATAATTGCTGCAAATTCTGGTAACGACGCGAGCGGGATCGCTACCTATTCGACCGCTGGGGCAAGCTATGGCTACGGCCTGCTGTGGATCTTTATCCCGATGACGATCTCGCTGATCGTCGTACAGGAAATGTGCGTGCGAATGGGCGTGGTTACGGGACAAGGTTTGGCCGACCTGATCCGCGAGCAGTTCGGCGTGCGATGGACCGCACTCGTGATGCTCGCGCTTTTCCTCGCGAACACGGGCGTTATCATATCCGAGTTCGTGGGTATCGCACAGGCCTCGGAACTCTTCGGCGTTTCGCGATATTTTACGATCCCGGTCGCAGCTCTTTTCATTTGGTGGCTGGTCGTAAAGGGTACTGCAAAAAGCGTCGAGCGCGTCTTTCTTTTGATGTCGCTCGTCTTCTTCACTTACATCATCTCTGCGTTTCTCGCGCGACCTGATTGGGGTAAGGTCGGATCTGGTTTGCTGCGTCCAAATTTTAGCGGCGACAACGTTTACATCTTCACGCTCGTCGCTCTTATCGGCACGACGATCACGCCGTTCATGCAAGTCTACGTACAGTCCGCGGTCGTCGAAAAAAGAATGGATGAGGACGAACTGCATCTGGCTCGGGCTGACGTTATAACGGGGACAGTATTCGCGTGCTTGATCTCGGCATTTATCGTGATCTGTACAGCGGCAACGCTAAACGCCAACGGGGTCTATAACGTTGACTCTGCGGCGACTGCTGCTGAGTCACTCGTACCGATCGCGGGCGAATACGCAAAGTATTTGTTCGCAGTCGGCCTGCTTGGAGCGGCGATGCTCGCGATGGGGGTGCTTCCGCTTGCAACCGCATTCTCATTGAGCGAAGCTCTCGGATTCGAGAAAGGCATTTCGCGATCTTTCCGTGAGGCTCCGATCTTTCTCGGAATATTTACGAGCCTCCTGGTTCTCGGGGCGGTCGTCGCGATGATCCCGGGAATTCCTCAGATACCGCTTCTGCTTGTCACTCAGTGCGTCAACGGGCTTCTTCTGCCGATCATCCTCATTGCCATCGTAAAGCTCGCGAACAATGAGGAGATAATGGGCGAGCACAAAAACACGACCGCATTTAACATCGTCGCCTGGACGATCACCTGTATTGTTTCGTCTCTGTCGCTTCTATTGATTGGCAAGACGATTGTTGGTATGTTTTAGCACCAACATATGGCGGCAGCCGATCTCTATAAAAAAGCTGTTTACTTCCTAATAGTTGCGGGCTCGGTTTTACTCGCTCTCGTCCTGATCTCGCTGCTCGAAGAGTGGGGGCATAAGTATCTCGTTAACAACTTTCCGTTCGTAGTCGACACCCGCGGCCACCTTGTGCCCAAGCCTGGAGGCGAGGCGCCGGACATGATGACCGCGACCGGCGTATCGCTTTTCGAGAACATCCTTCGCATCGTCAAGATCGTATTGTGGATGGTTTTCGTTGTGGCCGTCATAAGGATGGTCCAGAGGCTGCTGTTCGCAACGGTCCTGCGTTCTGTCAGCCAGAGCGAGATCACATCGCTTTTGAAAACGGTCCTCTCAATTGTCATTTACATCGTCGCGTTCTTCATCATCTTCCAAAGCCATTTTCCGGGTATCGAGCTTGCTCCGTTGTTTACTGGTTCGGCAATCCTCGGTATCGTCGTCGGTCTTGCTTTGCAGGACACGCTCGGCAATCTATTCGCCGGGCTGGCGCTTCAAGTCGATCATCCATTCGAGGTCGGTGACGTCATAATGATCTCGAATCGCGGACAGGGCGTTGTTGAGAGCGTCTCGTGGCGAGGCGTTCGCATCCGTACGTTCCAAAACAAGTTGCTCGTTATCAGCAACGCCGTGCTCGGCAAAGAGGTGATCGAGGTCGCGCCTCAGGGTAATCTGAACGCCCGTCTGGTTACTTTCAACACCGTGTTTACCGACTCACCAGCTCGCACGATACAGATCGTCCGCGAAGCCGTCAGGCAGTCAGACAATGTGTCTTCAAAGATCCGGCCTATCGTTCGCATACTCGATTTCGGCGAGAGCGGCATAAATTGGGAGATCAAATACTGGCCCGAAAACTACGCAAAATTTAACGATACTGACGCCCTTATCCGGCAGCGGGTGTGGTACGCATTTCAGCGCGAGGGGATTTCATTCTCCTATCCGATACGCACGGTTATCATGGCCGAGCGTCCGGAGCCGGTTTCGGCTGAGGACCAGATCTCGACAACGGCGGACCGCCTTGAACACGTGCCGATCTTCGCTCCGCTTTCCGACGAAGAGATAAATCACTTGGCTCAGGCTGCGATCCGCCGCGTTTTCGCTCCCGGTGAAGCTATCGTCAGGAAGGGGCAGGAAGGCGGATCGATGTTCGTGATCCTTCGCGGATCGGTAAAAGTTCAATTGCCTGACGGCGACGGTGTCAGGACGATCAATCAGTTAGGGCCGAACGATTTCTTCGGCGAGATGAGCTTGCTTACGGGCGAACCGAGAACTGCCAACGTCGTGGCCGAAGAGGAAACGGACGTGATGCAGATCCGCAAGACCGCCGTAAAGCCGATATTCGACGCAAATCCCGAGTTGCTCAACTCGATCAGTGTGATCGTCGAAGAGCGCAAAAAACTCCTGGAAAAGGAAATGTTCGAAAAATCAATGAGGATGGAAAAGCCGGATTCGGGAGTAGTCGGGGCGATCAAAAAGTTTTTCGGTATCGGACACAACTAACCGATATTTCGGTCATAGATGTCGTGAAGCACATCTGTTATCGGCTGACGATTGGCGTATTCGTCTTCTTTCGAAAGTTTCTTCGATCTTTTCTTGCCTTCCTTGGCCGGCGACTGTTTGAAAGCCGCCTGTATCGTCGCGTGCTGCGGCGGGGCGTCTTCGTAAGACGGCGCTTCGTGTTGCTCGGCTTCGTCACCGGATCCGAGTTCGTGTCCGTTCGGCGCGAACGGTTCGCCGGTCGAGTAGGCTTGGCGGCTGGCTTCGAGAAGCGATGCGGCTCTGATCTTCCGCGCACGCTCTAACGATCGAACCGCCGCCGAAGTAAGCGGAGCATCTGCCGGTTCGCGCTCGATCTTGCGAAGGATCTTCACGTAATTCCGCAACTCGGGCGTCGGGAAAACATAAGACAACTCGTCGGACGACGGATTTTCGGTGACCGCAGTCAGGTGCGAAACGGCAGATTTGTGATCGCCGATCTTGTTGTAAAGCGCACCAAGAGCAAAACGCACCAACGGCGGAACCGCGCTCATTCGGTGAACTATCTCCTCGCCTCGCTGGATAGTTTCCTGAACCTCGAATCCATACCAGCGGCGGTCGTCGGTACGCAAGATCTCGTTCGCAGATAAATAAAACTCGAAGATCTCTCTGGTTTCGTTCCGCGGGCCGGTTGAAAACATCCGGATGACGAAATAAGCAAAGATACCGAAGAAAAAGATAACGAACACCGGAATATTCGTTACGACCAACATCGAAGCGATCACGACAAGGGCGAGCGCATATTGCCCTTTCTCTTTGAGGGCATTTGGAAGCCGCTTTTGGAGCTTGTTTTCGCTCAAGCCTCTTTCCTTTCTGCGCTCTGGACTACCGAATCCTCATCGTCCGACTTCCCTTCAGCTTTTGCTTCAGGTTCTTTTGAGCCGTTTGAGCGGTGTTCTTCGGGTTTCGAGCTTTCCTTCTTATTGGCGTCCATCTTAAAGCCGAATTCCGCGAGAACGTCCATCACCTTATCTACGGCTTTATACGGAGAATTGATAACGAAATTAAGAGTTTCCGAGAGGGCGATACCTTCAAGACGGACAAGCTCCGCCATTTTCTTCTCGAGCGGAAGGTCTTCGAACCGCTTCCGGTAGTCCTCTGCCTGATCCTTGTCTTCCTCTACGGTCGAGGCCTTTTCTTTTGTCATTACTTCGATCTCTCCTGCCCGCTCGATCTTCGCATGGCAAGCAAGTCGCCAGCCGGTTTCGAGCTCTGCATCCTTTTCCGCCGCGGTCCGTTCCGAAAGAAATTCTTCCCCTTTGACGACCTGCACCGCGCAGTTGTGTTCACCCCCAGCCGGAACACATTCCGGATCAAACTTTACGCCGAATCTTTTAGCCGCGTCGGACAAGTAGCTTCCCACGGCGACCAAGCCCTCGGCGTTCTCCCTTGTAAACCTAACTTCCGCATCACCCATAAATCTATTCAATTGCCGACAGACGATCTAACCCTTACTCTCGGCTGCGCTCCTGAAGGAACCGCATGAACGTCCGAACTCGTCTGCTGACACTCCGCACATGCTCCCCACATTCTCAGGCTATGATGCGAAAGCCTGAACCCGAATTTGTCTGCCATTTGATCCTGAAGGTCTTCGATCTCGGCCGACACGAACTCGATCACCTTGCCGCACTCCGTACATATCATGTGATCGTGATGCTCGTGCTTGAAATGATGTTCGTAATAGGTTTTGTTATCGCCAAAACGAACCTCGCGAGCGAGGCCCGCCTCGGTCAGAAGCTTCAGCGTACGATAGACCGTCGTATGGCCGACGGATGGATCCTGTTTCTGGACGAGCCAATACAGGTCTTCGCTGGTTAGGTGGTCTTCGGTGCGGAGAAAGATCTCGAGGATAAGGTCTCGCTGAGCCGTCTTTCGAAGGCCGGCTTTTTGAATATGCTCGAGGAAGATCTCTTTCTCTTCCACAAACTCTTCTTTCTTCTTCACCATCGTAAGCTTAGTTTAACACCCGGTTTTCTGTTTCGCCACAGATATTGCGTTTAGAAGCTGCGGATCGCCATCAACGCCCGAAAGACGAACGGACCGCTCGGCCAGGGCCAGATAGATCGACCGGATATCGTCGCCTATCTTTCCCTCAAACGCCGCTAAATGCCGTCCCAGTGCATCGATGTCTCCTCTAACAAATGGTCCGGTAAGCGCTTCCTTGGTCGATCGCTTTGAAAGGTTGCACACAGTGCTTTCCAGAAGCGGCAACAGGATCCGATGGGCCTGGTAGCCGTCGATCCCGCATTTCGAGAGCATCTCGACCGCGGAGTCAAACAACGCCGTGACGTTGCCGCTCGCCATGACTGCGGACGCGTGGTACAGAGGTTTTAAGGATGGATCGATCGAGAAGTAATTGCCGCCAAGCCGGTCAACGATCTTCATCGCAGTCCCGACTGCGGCTTCGTCTCCTTCAACGCAAAAGAAGGCACCCGAGAACCGTTCCGCGCCGAGAACCGGATCGCTGATCGAGACAAGCGGATGCATCGATCCGATGGCGATGTCTTTTTCGCGAAGACTGTCAAGCTCGCCGGACGAAAGTGAGCCGCTGAAATGAAGGATAGTGGAGGGAAGGCGATGGAATGTGCCGAGCGAAAGCGCCGTCGTACGAATATCCTGATCCGCGGTTGCGATCAGTAACACGTCGGCGTCAATGCTGTTTAAGTCAGCAAAGGCCGTAAAGTCGGCTTCCGTGAAGCCTTCAAGTGACGGCGGAGATCCGCGATAGATCAGAGGTCCGACGACCACACCCGCCCGACGAAGAGCGACGGCGATCGCACCGCCCGCCCGGCCGATGCCAAGAACTGAGATTCTTTCCACGTCGCTAACATACCGTCGGCGTTGGCCGATTGCAACGATGCTAAGCCAGCGATAGCACCGCCTCGTCTATCTCATCTTCGGTCAGCAGCGGTTGATTTTCTATCCAGATGCGGCTCGTGGTCTGTGCGGCCGAGTTGAACCTCAGAAATCTTAAAACTCGGATGTGTTCCGGCGTCCACGAAGCAGGCGACTTGCCAGAGTTCAGATATGCCTCAAGGTCTTTGATAGCGGAAGACATCTTTGGTTCCGAGGTCGTCGGGGCGAGGCTGGCGAGCTTTGAAGCTTCAGGCTCAAGCGTGTACCGCATTCGTTCCAAAACTTCCTTTGTTGCGGCGCTCGATGCGGCTTCTAGATCCGCCACCAGCGATTCCCATTTAACACGGTCCGTCGCCTCAAATCCGCAAGTACATCGCGGAGAAGTGGCGAGAACGTCGACGGTCTTAACCGCACAATCAAGTCTTTTCTGATCGCCGATCAACTTTTTCACCGATCTGACAGCCGGATCGTCGGCAGCAAGTTCCGAAACATTCTCAAACAACCACCAATTCTCGCTGCTCAAAAGCTCCGAGGCCTGCTCTTGTATCTTGTGCGATCTCATGATCGAATCGTGAGCCTCGAGATAACCGACCGTAAATGAAGCATGGAAACGCGAAAATGTGTAGCCGATGTGCCGGGCCTTTTCCTGATCAGGATCTAGATCGAAATGTCGCAATGCGTCCAACGTTTCTTCTCGTGCAGACTCGGCTGCCGGATCGCCGGAAAATGCAGCGGTGGCCAGATATCGTCGAATGCGATCTTGTTCTGCGTGGCTTTCCAGATAAGCTCGGATCATCTCAAGATCGCTGACGGCCTTTTCGAACTTGGTAACGTCGTCGAGAAACGCCTCCGCGATCCGCCCCAGACATTCCTCAACGGTTCCCTGCCCGTCGAACCATTTACGAAGCAATGATGCAGAGGCGCCGAAAGTACGCGAAGTTCGCGTCACGGCTTTCCAGATCACGGTATTCAGCGATTCCTCCGGCACTTCATTGAAGCGTCCGAGTAAACGTTCGGAATCCCACGCGGCGAGCCAGGCTTCGGCCCCCGTACGGAAAATCGCAAGGTCGGCGTTTCTTCCGATATCGACGATTTCAGCTCCCTCGGCAAAGCACTTGGCCCACTTTGCGAGTTTTTCCGCCGAATAGCTGGAATCTTGCGGACGTGCGAGGCCGACGATGTCGTCCCATATCATCCGCAGGTCCAGCGAACGCTGATTGATCCTGTCCCCCTTCGACGTTACAAACTCGACCAACCGCTGCGATACCATCGCGGCCAGGATCAACTGCTGCGCCTCGCGCACCAATCCGTACGGCGACTTGCGAAGTTCTTCGTAGATCTTTTTAAGGTCGGTGGTCGCGGAACCGGAACCAGAGACTACTGCTTCGATCCTCTTCACCAATTCCAGCGAAAGCAGATGCTCTTTTGTGGCGGGATAGTATACGCCTTCTGATAACTTTACTAGCCCGAGCGGCAGTGCAAACGTTTGAGCAAGCTGCTGAACTTCGCCGAGTTTTTGCTTTGATCCGCTGTAAAGATCGGAAACAAGGCTGGAAACCTCGGCAACGCCAAGGCTCTGTAGAAAGTATGGGTGTTGGGGAAAACGAGTTTCGAACAGCGGCTCAAGCATCTCCGAGAACAATCCCGAGAGCGTCGCGGCGGTTCTTGCTTCTTCGCTGAGATTATAGTCGAATGCATCGATCGTCATCCGCCCGTCTTCAAAAAAGATGCGGCTGATAGCCCGGTCGAGAATTAATAGATGCGAATGAAACGCACCGCGTATCTGCTCGCTAAACTCTTCCCTTATCGCCTGGTCATTCTGGAGCACCCAGAACCGCTTCACGGCGTCGCGTTCATCTGGTGTAAGCTCGGCGGCCCGCCAGATAGCTTTTGAAATGTCGCTCGCGCCTTTTTCTTCCTCACCGTCGGAGGGTGTGAGATCGATCACTACTTCCCAATCGTGGAGATCATCAAGATGCAATTCGGAAGCGGCTGCATCCGACCGAACGTCTTTCCAAAAAACTCGTCCGCGACGCTGTCCGCCTCGCCAAGCCAGAGTCGACTCTATGACCGTGCGGACAGTTCCGTCGGGTGCGACAAATAGACTATCCGAGAAGCGCTCGTGAAACAGGCGGTGAAGAGTTTCCGCTACTTTTGTATCGTCTACCGATGCGGCGGCAGTCTCGAGAGCTTGTTTGACGCCGTCATTGCCGCTCACCTTCAGGCCGTATCGAACCTCGCGGCCCTCTTCGGACGAGACGCGAACGTCGTCGGGCATCGCGTTCGCAAACATCCGAATTATCTCTTCGACTGTCTTGCTCGCCTTTTTCGGGTCGGTCTCGTCGAAGATCAGCGTTCCCGAACTGATCTCGCCTGCGGTCGTTCCTTGGCCCTCAAGCGAAAGTATCAGAAGCGCCTTTAGTATCAGTTTCGCCTGAAGCCGCTGCATCACCGGGATACGAGCGACCACATCCGAGTTGAGCCGATCATAAGCGGCAAAAGCTTCTTTGAGATCGTCTACTTTTCGAAGCTCCGTCTCGGCGCTGTCAAATACCTCATCAAGGGCGATCAGCGAATTAGCGGGCCGTCCGAGTATTCGTTCTCCGGCTTCGGCAGCGAATGAGAGCAATGCAAAATCGTTAACGTAGAGCCGAACGAACGGGGCCACATCGAGTATCGCCGGATGCAGCGGATAAAGCGACGTAAAGCGTTGCTCGCTCCAGCGGAACGATGGTATGACCTCGCGGAAATATTCGTAGACGTCGTGAAGAACCGGACGAAGCAGTTGGTTTTTAGGGAAAACGAACGTGTCGACCACCTTGTAAAGGTGTTCCTGGTCGAGATAGTCGATCGAAAAAGTCCTGACGATCGCCGCGTTCGATCCGTCTGCTCCCTCGATGTCGTCGTCGAGGGCGACGCCTATAAATCCGCCACAGCCGATGACCGCCTCAGCGATCTGCGTAAGGTCGGAGCCGTCGTCGCGGGTCACGCGTGAAGAGCGCTCCATCGCGGTATCAACTAGAACCAGGAAAGGCACGTCGCCCGATCTGGCCCGGGCCATTGCGACCAGGTCAAAGATCTTTTCCGGCAGCGTCGATTCTTCGACTTCGAAAGCGGCCGCGATCGACGCCTTAAATTCTTCAACGAGGCTGGAGCGCCTTCCGCGCCTCACATGCATGCAAGGATATCGGCGACGCAACAGCGCTTGTGCGGCGGTGGCTACATGAGCTTCGCCGATCTTGGTTCGCAGGTCCGGGCTGCTGACAATTGCCGAAAGGGTAGCGAGGAAGTGGCTTTTTCCTACGCCCCGGTATCCAGCCAGCGCAAGCGCGGCCCCTTCGCCGCCTGGAAGCCTGGCGATCCGGTCAAGCCATTTGGTCATCAGATCGGAAGTCGCGTCTGTGAACCTGTAGGCGGAAAGAGTGGCCGCGGCATCCTCGCTAAAGTCCCGTAAACTCTGAAATTTACGTACCTCGACGATGTCTTTGACCTTTTCGTTGATCCTTTTCATTTAAGGGTAGCGCCTGATTCCCCGGCTAAATCTATTGGAAATAAGGGTGAGTGAACGCTTTTGTGAGGCTCGATCCAGGGAAATTGGGCCTGAATCCACTTCAAAGTCTAACATTTAACTGTGTTAAACGACAACCCTTTTTC
The DNA here is from genome assembly GCA_902826795.1 of uncultured Acidobacteriota bacterium. Classification (GTDB taxonomy): domain Bacteria; phylum Acidobacteriota; class Blastocatellia; order Pyrinomonadales; family Pyrinomonadaceae; genus OLB17. The sequence goes on from CADEGD010000035.1 coordinate 30,079, forward strand.
GGCTTATGCAATACTCTTATCGGCCGATAAATCTTCGTCAGGTTTTCGCAACGTTTCCCCGATAGTTTGCATCAAAAAGTTCGTTGATTCAGTAAGTTTTTGGTTATATCATCTAGTCATCAGCATCCGTCTAAGACCTGGAGGCCAAGCGTGAAGTTTTCGATAGTTAGAAAGTCGTCCTCAGCGTTGATCATTTTTACCTTTCTGATCACCTCTTTCATCGCGGCACCTAATCCTATCGTCGCTCAAAAAGCGGACGATAAGGCTGCAACGAAGGCCGACCCCAAGAAAGATGATGGCAAGAAAGATCAGAAAAAGGAGCCGGTATCGACAAAAGCTCTGTCTCCGAAAGAGGATCCGACCCAGATAGGTAAGCGCAAGATCAACTCCGGCAGCGATAAGTTTTTTGGCTGGCTTGGCGGTTCGCAGGATAAAGAGATCGCGATCGGCCGACGGCTCGCCATGGAAGTCGAACAGCAGGCGAAAATGGTCGACGACCCGATCGTAACCGAATACGTCAACCGGGTTGGCCAGAACGTCGTGCTTAATTCGGATGCCAAGGTTCCTTTTACGATAAAGGTTATCGACAGCGACGAGGTCAACGCGTTTGCCCTGCCCGGCGGATTTTTCTTTGTAAACAAGGGACTTTTACTCGCCGCCGACAACGAAGCCGAGCTCGCGGGTGTGATGGCCCACGAAATCGCTCATGTGGCTGCCCGCCACGCGATGGAAAATCAGGGTAAGGGAACGCTGATCAATTACGGTGCGCTTGCCGGCATCATTTTCGGCGGCCCGATCGTGAGTACGGTTTTGCAAAACGGCGGTGGCATCCTCGCCGGGTTGGCCGGTTTGAAGTTTACCCGCGGAGCCGAGATGGAAGCCGACAGCCTTGGCGTTCAGTATCTGTATGCTTCCGGCTACGATCCGACTGCCATGTCAACGATGTTCGAGAAGCTTGCGTCGCAGAACAAGAAGAAGGCAAGCTCACTGACTAAGCTGTTTTCGACTCATCCCCAATCGCTCGATCGCAGAGACGCCAGCCTTCAACTCGTAGCACGTTTCCCGGAGAAAGAAGAGTACATTATTAGCACGTCGGAGTTTCAACGTGTAAAAAGCCATATGTTCAAGCTGACGAACGCAAAGGCTGGAATTCCGATCGACTTCGACGAAGGCGATCCCGGACGGCCGACATTAAAGAAGCGTCAGCCGGATTCGCCCGACGCGTCAGCGGATGGTGCAGATGGGGCAAGCAGTTCGTCGAACGAACCGCCAAAATTGAAGAAACGCGGTGAAGAACCGGCGGCGACTCCAAAGCCCAACAACTAGACTTTACGAACAGAAAAGCGGCTCAAACGAGCCGCTTTTTCTTGTCCCGATACCGCCTTTTCACTTCCCTCCCAACTTCTTCTTTAGCCTCTCGATGTCCTTCGCCTCGCTTGCGAGAGTTAAGGAGCGTTGCCAATAAGACTTTGCAAGTTCAGCCTTGGACTGGGCCGCGAAAACATCGCCCAGATGCTCGTTAATGGTCGGTGATGACGAATCCTGGCGGAGTGCCTCTTTAAGATACATCTCAGCCTCTGCAACTTTTCCCAGCTTGAAATGCGCCCAACCGAGGCTGTCGAGATAGGACGGATTTGTCGGGTCGACATCAACAGCCTGCCGGATCAACTTCAGGGCCTCATCGAAACGCTCGTTCCGCTCGAGCAGAAAGTATCCCAGGTTATTTAGAGCAACGGGATTTTCGGGGGACTCTCGAAGAATATCTCTAAGCGTGTTCTCGGCTCCTGCAAAATCACCCGACATCTGGAGAGCGGTTGCGATCGAGAGCCGAGCGATCTGCCGACGCTCACTTCCCTTTGCGGCAACCAGAGCCTGATTTGCCGATTCGACAGCTTCCTTGCCGCGGCCCGATTGCGAATATAGGTGAGAAATGAATAGCTGACTAGAAAATACATCCAGCGGCGGCAACGCCGGGGCCGAATTCGTTGTTGCCGCGAGCCGCGCCGTCATAAACTTTCGATAACCTTCAACGGCCTCATCGATACGGCCAACCTCCGTGATCAGTGTCGCTTCCTGACGAGCCAGGCCTTCATCCAGCGGGAGTTTCGATCGCTGTGCCGCGATGACCTTGATAGCTTCACTGCGCTTTCCTGTGTCGCGATAGTGAGAGATAAGCTCGCGATCGGCGAATCCGTCGTTGGGGCCGAAAGACTTGCGTGCCCGTTCGATTAAAGAGAGAACATCGTCAGACCTTTCCTGAGCCTTTGCAAGACGGATAAGGCGTTCGAATACAGACCTAAGAAATATTCGGTCGGCATCCGAAAGATCGGCGTTGCCTTCAAGCTCACGCGAGACTATCGCCTTTTCAAATGATGCCCTGGCGTCGTTGGAACGGTCAGCCCGCTCGTAGATCTCACCTAGTGCGACGTGATAAGCAGCGGCCATCGAAGTGTCAGTCGCCGCAGCCTTCGAGGCGGCATTCTCTAGGAGCTTTGCCGAATCCGCGATCCTTCCGGCAGCGGCGTATGCCCTCGCCAGCAGATCGAGAAGTGTGAAGTTATCAGGATTAGCGAAAGATGCCTGCTCAAGGCCTGATATTGCTTTGCCGGCGTCTGCTCCCTTGCTTGACCTGATCGCCTCGCGGAGCAGATCGACCGTCGCTTCGTTGTCGGGCTCATCCGCCAGCGATTCCGCAAGCATCTCAATTCCCTGCTGAGTCTTGCCGGACTTTATCAACGCCTCACCGAGTTTTAGGGTCGCGGTTTCGGGCGAAAGGGCAGAGCGTCCACCCGTCATCTGCCGATAGAACTGTGTGTCGATCGCGCTTGCGGAACTTCGCCACTTTTCAAGGGCCGCAATAAGCTCAGAAGGGTTGGCCTGACGTTCATAAAACTCCGCGAGAAACGCCCAGGCCTCCATGTATCGCGGATCGAGGCTTGCGACGAACTTCCATTCGTCCACGGCCCTCGCCGAGTTAGCCAAATCAACTGCCCGAGTCCCAAGGCCGCTCTTGAAGGTGTAAAGCCGAGCAAGAATACGGCGGGCTCCGAAGTTGTCCTTCTTGATCGTCAAGGCGAGGTTGGCCAGTTCGATCGCCTCGTCCACATCCGTGGGCGGAGCCGTGATCGCGAGTTCGGCGAGCGCGGTGTAGGCTTCAGCCAGCCGCGGGTTGGCCGCAACGGCATCCTGCAGCGCCAGTTTTGCATTACGAAGATTCTCTTGTTGAGCGGCCGGATTTCTTCGGCCTCGAGCATTCTTTACCTTCCAAAGATAACGTTCACCCTCGAGAAGTTTGCCGTAAGCCTTTGCGGCGTTTTGTTGAGAAAGAGAACCGGAAGAAGCCGTGAGTTTCGCAGAAAGAATTCGTGAAAGTTTTAGGGTCGCCTCCGGCGTCGGCGAAGGGGCAGGCACCTGGGCCTCCGCCGAGATCGTCATCGCCCCGACTAGCACCGCTACACCGATCGAACTTGTTATCTTCAACAAAATCAAATCCTCTTCTCTTTCTTTCTCGTTTGACAATAGAAAAGCGGTCGACGAGAACCGCTTTTCGCAATGGGAACCTTTAACGCTCAGCTACTGCTTCGGCTGGGTTTGCGTAATGACGGCAGGCTGTGCGCTCGCCGACTGCTGGTCAGCCTCACACGGCAATTTCGACGTCGAAACGACCTTGTCCGGCGGAACTACCGTCGATAGCGCCGTGGGTATCTGGTTAACATAGATCTCGCCCTGATTTGCAATGATCTGGTCGATCATCTCGAACTTGCACTTGTCGAAATCTTTGGTCATCAGCACGCCGTTCTTATCGATCGTCATCGGATAGATACCGAAGAACTGATTCTTGAAGTTCGCGAAAAATCCGCCATCCTCGGGCCGCGTAACGCTCGCCCTTTCCGGATTTGGTTCCGGGATCGAAGCTCCGATCAGCTCGAGCTGTTCCTTCGATTTCGCTACATACTCGCTGTTCGGATAATCGCGGATGATACGTTGAAAGTATCGTGCGGCCTGATCGGTTTCTTCTTCCGTCATATACGTGACCGCGAGCTTAAAAAGAGCCTCGTCCATATATCCGAACTGCGGATATTTATCAAGAATTTCAAGGTAGCGGGACTGAGCCCCTTTGAGTCCGCTCTTGCCTTGACTGACGGACTGCGTGTAGTAATAGTTCGCGATGTAGAGATTGTGCAGCCCGAGATTATTCTGAACCTGCGAAAGCCGCTCCTCAGCGTCCTTTTTCAAGATCGAATTCGGATACGTCTGGATCAATGCCTTCAAGCGAACCTCTGCACGTTTCGCACGCGTCGCGTCACGGTCGGGTAAGCCGATCTGCCGCATCTCGGCCTCGCCGATCTTGAGTACGACGCGATCTGCGAGTGCATGCGTCGGGAAAAACGTAAGCCAGTCTTGATACGCAGAGATAGCCTGGATCAGCGAGCTCGTGCCGCCTTCCAAAAAGAACGAATCCGCGACGGCAAGCTTCGCCATCGCCAGATATGGCGAGTCTGGGTAGGTTGTTATGATCGTCTGAAAAAGCAGTCGTCCAACGTCGAATCTTTTCTTTCGGACCTCGCGGGTAGCAACGATAAAAAGTTCGCGATCGCGTCCCGGTGAGACCGATCCGATCAGTTCGTCATATTCGTCATTTCCGCCGCCGCCAAATATTCCCAAAAACTTCTTTTTCTTCTTTACTTCCCTTTCTTTTCCGACGGGCGAAGTGTCAGCGGCTCTCGCGTTGGCGGTTTCAAGTTGAACCGCGTCGACTCGCGTCAACAATTCGGCAACGGCTTGCTCAAGCTGATCGATCTCCGACATCTCGAACTTTTCCGAACGGTCGACCTTTCCGCGAAGAGCGTTCACCTCGGACGAGACACGAGAAACATCCTTCTCCATTCCTAGCAACCGTCCGAGCGGCGAATCTGCTTTGTTCTTATCGTCTTTCTTCGCTTCGTCGCCCCTGTTCTCTTCGCGCAGCACCGAGGCCGCACTGTTCAGCGAACGCCGCATCGTGTCGAGCTTTTGACGCATTACCTCAAGCCGCTGTGAGGGAGTGCCGTCACCGGGCTTTGCCTGCGCCGAGGCATTCGAGAAGAGAGCAAGCGTTGCCGCAAACAACGCGAATACGGAAAAGAACGAAAACTTCCTCATAAATATTCTTAAGATCACGCCCAAACTGTAGCCCGATCGATCAATTCTTTTACTGCCTCTATGGGCTTACCTTTGCCGAATACGGCCGAGCCCGCGACTACGATCTCAGCTCCGGCATCGCGGACTTCAGCGATGTTCGAGGCATCGATACCGCCGTCGATCTCGATCCGTGTCGGAAGCCCTCGGCTGTCTATCATCTGCCGAAGCCGGCGCAGCTTATCAAGCGAAGTGGGCACAAACTTTTGCCCGCCAAAACCCGGGTTCACGGACATCAACAGAACAAAGTCCGCATACGGCAACGTCTCTTCTAGCGACACCAGCGGAGTTCCGGGGTTGATCGCTATACCCGCCTTCGCTCCGGCATCGCGGATCGCGACCAGAGTTCGCTGAAGGTGCACGTCGGCCTCAACATGAACCGATACCATGTCGGCACCGGCTTTCACGAATTCGACGGCATAACGGCCCGGTTCGGAGATCATCAGGTGCGTATCGATGGTCATGTCCGTCGCTGCACGCAGCGATTTCACCACCGGCAGCCCGATCGTGATGTTGGGAACAAAATGTCCATCCATCACGTCAACGTGCAGGACGGTAGCTCCACCCTCGCGAACATCTTCGATCGCCTCAGCCAGGCGCGTAAAGTCCGCCGAGAGTATCGACGGCGCAATTTCAAAAGAGCGTAAATTTCCGTTTACTTTGTTGCCCAAATTCACGTAATCGTTGTACTGCTACGGCCGGTTCGACGGCGGTCGCTGAGACGACGGACGCCCTTGACCCGGCGGCGACTGAGGCTTCGGCCCATCGGTCTTGTTGTCGGGCTTATCGTCTTTTTTATCACCCGCAGTATCTTTCTTGTCGTCGCTCGTACCCGCCTTCGTATTGCTTGATGTTGAAGTCGACGAATTCGCAACCGTGTCGCGAGTAGTGTCAGCCGTCTTTTTCGCGTTTGCGTTAGTGTTCGTATTCGCCTTAGCCTTCTTCGGCTTATCGGAGATCATCTCCCCGATCTTCTCCGAATCGTCTTGCTCGACGTCCTTCTTAAGAGATGGCGGCGGAGATTGATCCGGCGTGAGACCAGCCTTGCTGACCACGACCGATATCCACTGGCCGCTTTTTACGGTATCGCCGGCCCGCGGCAACTGTTCAATGACGGTATTGATCTTCTCCGTGCTCTCGCGATCAGCACGTTTCCTAATTCTTAGCCCGAGAGCCGCAAGCTCTTTCTCGCTTTCGACAAAATCTTTGCCGGTAATGTCGGGGACGTTTACCTCCGCCCCGTTGAGCGACATATATACGACGGCCGCCATAGAGAAAAGGAATACCACCAGCAAAACGCCGACGAACAGCAGCTTACCTATCGCGGAAAATCCTGTAGAAATGAAGCTCAACCTATTAAACCTCAACCAAATTCTAGCATTTCAAAACCGATATGTAACGACACCGATGAGGGATTTAACGCCTCTCAAAAGATGCGAAAAAGAAACCGTCCGTTCGGTCGCGGTCAGGAAACGTTCTACCAAAGCCTTCGTCAGTAAGAAATCGGACTCCGATCTCCTCGCTTACAACCTTAAAGTCGTCCGATTCGCGAAGAAACGCCGAAACTATGTCTTCATTCTCTTCCCTTTCCAGCGAGCACGTAGAGTAGTAAAGCCTACCGCCAACTTTCACGAGCTTCGATGCATTGTTCAGTATCGACAGTTGTTTCCTAGATAACTCATCAATGTCGTTCGGGCTTAGAAAGTACCGGATCTCGGGGTTGCTGGCGATCGTGCCCGTGCCCGTACATGGAGCGTCGACCATCACGGCGTCGAAGCTTTGTTCGTCGAAGGGTAATTCAGCTTCTGCGTTGTACCGCACAACCAAAACGTTATCAGCCCCTTGCCAATCACAGTTCGAGCGAAGGAATTCGACACGCGGCTGATAGAGATCGCCGGCCACTACCGAAACGCCGCTTTCCCGATAGCGGATCGCGATCTGCGACGTTTTCCCGCCAGGTGCCGCACACACGTCGAGAAACCTTCCTCCAGCGGGAACCGAAACAAGGTTCGCGATCATCTGCGATGCTTCGTCTTGAAAGTAGATCAGCCCTTTCTCTGATAAATGCCGCAGCCGTTCCGTAACCCTTTCGACGGTAAACGCCCCATCGACGATTTCAGACTTGATAGCACCATCGAGTTCCACATCACCTTTTCCCGTGATCCGAAAGGAAGATCGAGTGGGACTGTTGTTTGCCGCCGCGATCGACATCGCGCGCTCGACCCCGAACTGTTCGGTCCAGCGGTCGATAAGCCACTGCGGATGCGATAGCTCAATGCCGATGTCTTGCGAAAAAGTTTCCCCTTTCTTTTCGGAGATCCTTCGAAGTACCGCGTTGACCATCCCCTTGGCGGAGGTCTTCTTTGCTCTCTGGACCAAGGCAACGCTCTCATTGACGGCGGAATGAGCTGGTATCCGGTCGAGTTCGAGCAGTTGGTATGCTCCGATCCTTAGAGCCGTCAAAACCTCAAGGTCGATCTTCTTCCCGCGCCTAAATTCGCCAATTCGAAAATCGAGAGAAAGTTTTCGCCTAAGTACGCCGAGCACGATCTGGTGGCAAAGGGGCGCGTCCTTGGTGCTCAGGCCGGATTCGTATTGAGGAAGAAGTACGGAAGAAAACGCTCGGTCGCGCTCAACCCGGAGGAGAATTTCATATGCGGCGACGCGAGCCGGAGAGATCGGCATTAGTCTTCCTGTGATAGATCGTCCAACCGGCCAGGATCGAGATTGCTGTCAACCGTCACTCGCGTATCGAAAACGTAACATTCGCCTTTCCACAACTGCTTCTCCGCCGGAATTTCCTCGAGATACTTCAATATGCCGCCCTCTAGTTGATAAACATTCTGAAAGCCCAAAGAACGCATGTAAGGAGCGAATTTTTCACAACGGATACCGCCGGTGCAGAACATAGCGATCTTTTTGTGCTTTTCGGGATCCAGGTTTTCGCGAACGAAATCCGGCAGATCGCTAAACTTTTCCGTCACCGGATTGATCGCATTCTCGAAGGTTCCGGTCTTAAATTCATAGTCATTTCGAGTGTCGAGAATAAAGACTTCAGGATCCGAAATGACGTCATTCCATGCCGAAGCTGGAACGTGAGTACCTTCACCAAGGCTGATATCAACACCGCGTTTTAAGGTGACGATCTCGGGCTTTATCTTAACGTCGACCTTACGAAACGGAATCTCGGTTGAATACGAATACTTAGGCTGCAGCTCAATACCGAGAAGTTCGGAGAGCCCTGGAATGAAGCTATCGATTTCATTTTCATGTCCGCAGATCGTTGAGTTTACGCCCTCTTCGGCAAGTATCACGGTGCCGAAAATTTCGGCCGATCGCATCCTATCTCGCACAATTTCGCAAATCGAGCGTAAACTCTCCGTCGGAATGTTAACGAACTTATAAAATGCAGCAATTTTGTATTTCTGAGTCGGTGAACTCATAACCCATGAGTATAACTTTTGGGCCTACTGTTATAAACCATGGAGCTTACCATAACAATTGTTATTGGTATCTTGCTTTTCCGTAACGAAGGCTTATAATGAACGATTTTAGAGCAGGGGAAATTGTGAGCAGTACAGAAAGCAGTAAGCAGTATTTGTTAGAGATCGTGGATCGCGGCCGCTATCTTTTCGCCTCGATCAAAGGCGAAAAAGGAACCCTTGAAATAGCGATGTCTTATTGGAGCGAGATCGCCAAGGCAGTTTTAAGTTCCGGGTTGAAACGCGTTTTGGTTATCGAAGATATCCCGGAGATGATAACGATCGCTGAGGTCCACCAACTTGTAACCAGCCTCGCTGACCTTCCCATAAAAAGCGTCAGGCTGGCATTCGTCGATCTGCACGCGGAACATGCAAGCCTTAATAACTTCGGTATCCTGGTCGGCGAAAATCGCGGCCTCGCGATGAAAGCCTTCGATACTGAGGAGGCAGCCGAAGAATGGCTGCTCAACGAGTAGCTAGGCCAATACATCACCGGCCTTGAGTTGTATTCCGTTCAAGAAATCTCGTGCGGACATCCGGCGTTTACCTTCAAGTTGAAGTTCGAAAACCTCGAGCAAAGAGCCTTCGCCGCACGACACCACGAGTTTGTCGCCCAGGGCCTGGATCACCGTTCCGGCGGTTGCCACGAGCTTATCCGGCAACGGACACGCATTCCATAGTGTCAGTTTCATCCCGTTGAGCGACGTGAACGTCGTGGGAAATGGCTGGAATCCGCGAACCATGCGGTCGATCTGTTCGGCCGGATAGCTCCATTCGAATCTTCCATCGTCTTTTTTCATGATCGGAGCGAGTGTCGCCAGGGCATGATCCTGACGTTTCGGTTCGATCGACGTAAGCATTGCAAGCGTTTCCGACAGCAGTTCGGCACCAATGTCACCAAGCCGCGACATCAGGCTTATCGAATCTTCAGTTTCACCGATCGCCGTTTCCTTTTGAAGCAGAATATCGCCAGTATCAAGGCCCGCGTCCATTTTCATCGTTGTCACGCCCGTCACCGATTCTCCATTTACGATCGCCCAATTTACCGGAGCGGCTCCGCGGTATTTCGGCAGCAGCGAAAAATGAACGTTGATCGATCCATTCGGAAACGCATTCAAAAATCCTTCCGGAAGAATCCGACCATAGGCGACTACGACCGCCACGTCCGCGTGGAAGGATTTGAACTCTTCCAATGCCTCGGGAGTCTTGATCTTGGTCGGCTGAAGGAGAGTCAATCCGCTATCGATTGCGAGTTGTTTTACCGGCGAGAACGTGATCTTGTTGCCTCGGCCCGAAGGACGGTCAGGTTGCGTGTAAACCGCGGCGATCTCGTGGCCGTCGCTCATCACCCGCTGAAGCGACACAGCCGCTGCAGCCGGCGTACCCATGAATACGATTCTCATAAAAAGCGAACGCCCACGCGTGAGCAAGGGCGTAATATCCGACGTAAGGTCATGCTGTTGTTAAAGCGAGGGCTGTTTTCAATCTACTAATATGCGCAGTGATAATTCGATCCCTCGAAGTGCTTGACCCATGCGTCACCCTGCCGCTTGTAGACATTAAATCCTGCACCTTCGAACGACATTACATAGGAAAATATCTCGCTGTCCCCGTCGCCGTCGACGTCGAATATATCAATAAGCCGCTCGTGGTAAGCGCCGCTATCGACGTCCTTGATATCCTGGCTCATCGTCTCCGCCTGCTTGATACGTCGGCTTTCGGAATAACCGAAACGATACTTCTTATCGGCACCGAGTTCGGCGATAAAGAAGAGAACTTCCCTCTCAGTGGCACTTGGCTCTACCCAGAACGAACCGACCATTTCGGCCTGTCCGTCATTGTTAACATCAAGAGCCGTAAGGTTGTGATACTTGAGGTTTTTCGCAACTTCGGCGGAGATGGCATTCTTCGTAAACGTCTCTCTAACAAGCGTCTCGATCTCGGCGCGTTCCGCGGCAGTAGGCAGACGCCGAACGCCGCTTCCGGGCTTCGTGACACGAGCGTTGGTCGCAAGCGCCATGATGTTGCCCTTGAGCGCCGACCGTGTCGTCTTGGTTGTGACATCCGCCGTATTCTTACCGCAATCCGAGGTAGAATTGGAGGATATGACCGCAACACTTCCCGCGACTTTGCCGCCGAAGACGAGCGGAAACATTTTCCCCTTCGCAAAGTAGGCTCGATGGAAAGCAGTCAAGGCCGGTGCATCCGACGCTCCGTCGATCGCCTGCGTCATCGCACCTTTCGCGCCGATATATCCGATCGGCTCGATCATCTTGCCGTCATTCAGCACCGCAAAGATCACCGCCTTCGCCGGCTTAGCGACCGGACGTCGCTGGGCATAGATCCCGGATGTTAGACCGAGGACCAACAACAACAAGAGTAGCTTCTTCATTCTTACACCTTCCTCGCGATCGATTTACCCTGCATGAACTGGATCAGATACTCGCGTCCGCCCGCTTTCGAATCAGTCCCGCTCATGTTGAATCCGCCGAACGGATGCACGCCGACGAGGGCTCCGGTGCATTTGCGATTCAGATATAGATTGCCGACGTGAAAATCGCGTCGAGCCTGCTCCAAACGCTCTTCCGATTTCGAGTAGACCGCTCCAGTCAATCCAAACTCGGTTCCGTTAGCGATCTCAAGCGCGTTGTCGTAATCCTTCGCCTTGACCACCGCCAGCACCGGAGCAAATATCTCTTCCTGCTCGATCGTGTCGCCGGCTTTCACATTAGAGATAACGGTCGGTGAGATGAAGTATCCTTGCGAGTCGTCGCCGGTTCCGCCGGTCGCGACCTTGCCGCCTTCGGCGATGCCCTTCCGAATATAATCGAGCGTCTTGTCGAACGAGCGTTTGTTGATCACCGCCGCGACGTTCGTATCGCCCTCGGTCGGCTGGCCGACGTTAAGCTTTTCAGTCAACGCAACAACCTTTTCAAGCAGTTCGTCGTGAACCTTCTCATCCACGATCAGCCGCGAACATGCCGAACATTTCTGTCCCTGAAATCCGAATGCCGCCTGAACGATCCCCGTGGCCGCCGAATCCAGATCCGCATCGTCCGCAACCACGATCGCGTCTTTACCGCCCATCTCAGCGATAACGCGTTTGATCCAGATCTGCCCTTCGCGAGCCTTCGCAGCTACTTCATTGATGTGCAGCCCGACGCCCTTCGATCCGGTGAACGAAATGAAGCGGGTCTTCGGACTCGTCGTCATCGCTTCGCCGGTCGCCGAGCTTCCGGTGAGAAAGTTCACAACTCCCTTTGGCAATCCGACCTGTTCGACGATCTCCATGAACTTTGCCGCAATGGTCGGCGAATCGGATGACGGCTTGAGGACGACGGTGTTTCCGGCGACGACCGCCGCCATCGTCATGCCCGCCATGATCGCAAGCGGGAAATTCCACGGCGGAATTACCGCTCCTACTCCGAGCGGAATATATTCGAAACTATTGTCTTCGCCCGGGATCTTCGTGATCGGAAGTTCCTTTGACCAGCGAAGCATCTCTCGGCCGTAGAATTCCATGAAGTCGATCGCCTCGGCAGTATCACCGTCAGCCTCGACCCACGTCTTCGCAACCTCGACGACCATCCACGCCGAAAGCTCATGCTTCCGCT
>CADEGD010000036.1 GCA_902826795.1 uncultured Acidobacteriota bacterium
ATCGGGCCGCGGATAGCTCGGCGTTACGAATTGGTTATCGGCGTTGATTATCTCGAGGGACTTCGGTCCGGGAAGCTGCGTTTTGATTACGGGCTTCTGCAATTCTGTTGTCGGTGTCATTGGGTTTTCTCCTGAATTGTTAAGAGTTCACGCTTTAGCGTGCTGAAGCGAAGACAAACTGAAGTTTGTACTCTGAACGATGGAGAAGATTAGTCGCCGCCGAAGAGTTCGGCGCGTTTGTCGGCAGGGCGAAGTTTTGCGATGCTCCGCGGGGTCATAAAACCAGGATCGTAGAATACCAGAGCTTCAAAAACCGTTCAACCAATACGCTGCACTAACTAGTCCGATGCAAATTTCAGCCGGGCAAGCAGAGCGTCGAATTCGGGGTCGCCCTTTAGGAAGTTGTATTCGGGATCATGCAGCACTTGAAGGATCCATGGATCGTGCAAACGTTCGGCCTCCGCGAGCCATTTTATTGCGAGCCCTCGATCTTTTTCGAATGCGGCAACAAGGGCGATATTGGACGGGGGAAAATAGTTTTTGCTATACAGCGCTTCTAAATCCTCTCTCCATGCCCGGAATGCGGCCTTGCGGTCTCCACGCTCGACCATGGTTCGAATTCGCTCGACCTGCTGTGAGTTTCCCTGGTCTATCGCATAGGCCTCGAAATACTCCGAAAGAGATTCGTCGTGACGGTCCTGAAGGAAATAGACCGTCCCGAGGTACCAGTGCGTCAGGCTGAAGTTTGGAGCATGCGTCTTCAATTTCAGCAAACGTTCTTCCGCCTCGGCCGCTTTCCCAGAAACCATCAAGTTGTAAGCGATGTTCGCCTGCACAATGCTCGACGTTGGGTCAAGGTTTTCTGCGATCAATAACTGCGCCAGGCCTTTCTCCGGTTGACCACCGACGGAGAGCATCCAACCGTATCGCAGCCGCGGCGTTGGAGCGTTCGGAGCGAGTTCTATTGCCCGCTCAAAGTTACGCTGCGTCGCCGCCCAATTCCTGTTATATAGAAACTCAATCGACGCGAGCGTAGACAAGGCTTCGGACAGGTTCGGAGAAAGCTCGAGCGCTTTGTTGACGGACGCGATGGCGAACGGCACGGAGCGGTCAGCCGGCAAATAACCGTAATCGTATAGGCCGAGATGTACATCGGCCAGGCCGGCGTGAGCCTCGGCAAACTTCGGGTCGAGAGATATCGCCTGCTCGAACAACGCACGGGCATTATCAAATCCTTCGCGCGTACGCTGATTCCAATGATACCTTCCGCGAAGATATGCCTGATACGCTTCGTTGCTATTCGTTGGGCGCTCCCGAAGGTGAGAGCTTTCTGCCGGTGTAAGGTTTGCAATAAGCGATCCGGCGGTTCGGCCAGCGATCGCGTCCTGGATCTTAAAAAGATCGGCCTCGTCAAAATCGAACGATTCATTCCACAGCTGACGGCCGTCCTTCACCTGTATTAGCCTGACGTTCACACGCGAACGGCCTCCCGACGACTGCATATACCACTCAACGACCGAATCTACGTCTAGCCGCTTGCCGAGAGCTATCGGATCGGGTTCTGCGGCGGAAGCCGAGAGCGAAGACGAAAGCGGGCGTACGGCAAGATCGGCGGAGCTGCCCAGCTGCGTGATCAACGCGTAGGTCATGCCGAGAAGCACCGACTGGTCGGCCTTCGTGTCACCAAGCTCCTGCAGCGGCATCACCGCGAGCGACCTGACGGTTCGATCCGGTGTAGTCGGTCGCGAATACATCAGCGCCAGTCCTGATATCGAGATCAAAACCACGGCAACGGCGACGGCGAGAATCGCGGAAGCCAGGCGTCGGCTGGACTTTGGCTGAAGGGCGAGGGGTTCATCGGCACGTTCGTGATCGTTTATCTCGGCGATAAGAGCCCGGGAGCTGACCCTTCGCTCAACCACTATCTCTTCGCCACCATCGAAGGCTTCCCAGATGTCGCCGGTAAATCGATAACCGCGTCGCGGAACAGTCTGGATAAGATCGTTAGCCGAGCCGTACTCCCGGAAGATCTTGCGGAGCTCGTATATCTGATGGGTCAGGTTGCTGTCTTCAACGAACGAATCCTGCCAGACGGCCGTGAACAGTGCGTCTTTGGTAATGACCTCGCCGGGGCTTTCAGTAAGCACGCAAAGCACGTCGATCGCTCTCGGCGGAACGTCGAGCAGCGTCGATCCATGCCAGAGAAGACGTTTTTCAACGTCGAGACGAAAGCCTTCGAACTCCCGTAAGCCGTTGATATTACTACGCTTTAGCTCCATTGAGAAAAAATAGAGAAACGTTTGAGGCTTTGCTCAAGACTAAATTCGCCGTCCGCGGGTAAACATGTTCTCGGCGGCGAAAGTTGAGTGGAAGTTTAGAGTCAATGGTCGGAAATGGCAAGACATACGTGGTTCTGGCCGAATCGAGGGAAACGACGACGGTCACCAGATCGCGGCCGGTCTTCCGAAAGATCTATTGCCCGCATTGCGGCTCGGATACGAACCTTTTTCGGCGAGACGACGAGCAGCCAAAAGGAACTCACACGCTGATCTGCGATCACGGTGAAAACGAGATCGGAGAAGCGATGAAAGCGCCGTAGATAATGGCGACAAATTTTGATAACCATCAAGCGTCGATTTTCGACATTGGGTAAGCATAGAAAAGGAGAAAAGCAATTATGGCGTTAGAGCGACCGCCCGCTACAAAGTGGGGAAAACACGAAGACCTTAAGAAGTTTCGCCCGGCGAACGATATCACGGTCAAGTTTCACACCGTGACTGACAAAATGCAGGGCTTTATTTGGCTGTCTCAAAACTACCACGTGACGACAAATCAGATCATCGGGCTCAATTTTCCCGGAGCGATCGAGAACGGCAGGGTGATCCCCGAGGTAGTCAACTGGTATCTTCACAACCACGTCGAGTTCAATTGTCCTGAAACGTTCGACAAAAAGAACAGGGTCTTCAAAGGCGGAGAAAAGATAGCGATTCCCGCGAGGGTTCTAAATATTGAAGATCCGATCGTGATCGTTGCTCCATCGAAAAATACGAATATTTGGGTCGGAGCCGGATATAAGATCGGAATGACTGCCGTGGTAGCGGGCAACGAAACGGGAAAGATCGTCTGCACGTCGCTTGATGAACCTTTGAATGTCTTTAGCGCTACGAGCACGGGCACTCGGTTAGGGCTAGGACTTGGAGCCAGCGGCTCTCCGATGATCGTCGTCATCACGTCCATGAAAGACCCTCAGGAATTGAACGGGATGATGGACGGCGGATGGGGGTACAATCTCGCCCTCGGTCCGAAACTCAGCTCGCTTTTTAAGGCGGCGAAATTTAGGCCGCTGCTTTCCGCGGCTGAGAGATATGCGGACATGATCAAGAACGGCGGCAAGGTTGGGAAAGCGGTCTCGAAACTAGCCGAGTACAACAGCCAGATCGTGGACATCGTTAAGATGGCTGGCATGGAAACCGACGCGGACAAACCGCAGGTCCTGACAATAGAAAGCCCAGTTGGCGGATTTGGAGCCGAAATATCTGTCGTTCACACGGTCACGACCTGGCATTTCATGAATTTGATGTGACTGTAAACTGTGTTTCACACCATAAGGCGACGATCTACCAACGGAAGTGTTATGAAGAAATTTCTTTTGAGCATCGTAATATTCGCGGCCGCTGCGTTTGGCCAAACAAGGCTCGCGAACGAAGCCGAGGGATATAGTTTTGAGACGCCGCGAGGCTGGACGAGCGAAAAGTCGGGCGATGGATATGCCGTCGCGAATCTGGAAAAGACGATCGTCATCGCTGTTAAGGGGCACTCATACGCCAACTTTCAAGCGTTTGCGAACGACGCAAACCTGGAACGCGACGGGTTGACGCTGGTCGGCGAGCCCAGGGCGATCACGGGCGGGAATCATTTTAGAACAACGAAGGATGGGCTGATCATCGATACATTCGTAGTGTTCTCGCAGTACGGCGGTGGTGCGATGGCGGTTACTTTTTCGAAAGGATCCGACGCTGTTATCGCATTCAACACCGGCTCGGCGATCGCGAATAGTTTTGAATTCACTAAGCCAAAAACGTCTGCCGCGGCAAGCCAAGTCCGAAACGTTCTTGCTGGAAAACATCTGCTGTATCTTTACACCGCCAGCGGATACTCCGAGCGTAAAGATATTTATCTCTGCTCGTCCGGAACTTTCTATCAATCTACGAATCTTGGCGGATTCTCGCCCGGTGATGTCGGGGGCCCGAGTTTTGGTGCAAGCGGCGGCAGGTCGGGGTTATGGTCGATCAGTCCGAATGGCCAGAAACTGATCCTAAGATTTCAGCAGGGCGGAACTGCCGAATACCAACTAGCCGCGAGACAAGCCAGCAACGAGATAGGGATGAACGGCCAGCGATGGTTCGTAAAAGAACAGACTGAGTGCAGGTGACAAAAACTACGATCCCGAAGAAATTGACCTAACCACGCGCGATCACTTGCCTTGCCGCGGCTTCCACTCGAGTGTTACCGATCCTCCAACCGCAAGCTTTGACCATTCAGCAGCGAAGTCTTCAAATTTCCGCGCTATGCGTTCGAGGTCGGCTTGCGGGATCTTGGTGTCAGGAATAATGTCATGTTTCTCCCAGCGAGACTGAACGGCCCAAACGGCATGCTCCGAGAAAAGAGCGTCGTCTCTGTTCGCCTGCATCATGTTCTTTCCGCGTCGTTTCGATTTCCGACGATTTTTCGCTTCGTCCGAAAAGAACGTGTTTGCGGTTCCGCCCGCGGCGAGCTGGCCGAAGATACCGCCGGTTATCCCGAGCTCGTTCTCAACGATGAAATGTGCGACATCGTGGGGCAGACGAGCATCAAAACCCGGCGCCGGCTGCATCTTTAGCGGATCGATTCCCGAACCCTCAGCGGATACCGCATATCCTTTCTCGTGAACTCGCGTAAATGTGACCCTCACATTGCAATAATAACGCAGATCGACGTCGGGGTAACGAATAAACGAAAAGTGATAGGTGATAACATCGAGGTATGCAGGCACCGAAGAAGTTTACGAACAAGCTTATCAACGAAACGTCTCCTTATTTGCTTCAGCACGCGCACAACCCCGTCGATTGGTATCCATGGGGAGCCGAGGCTTTCGAGCGGGCGAAGGCTGAGGATAAGCCCGTGCTGGTGAGCATCGGGTATTCGGCGTGTCACTGGTGTCACGTCATGGAGCACGAATCGTTCGAAGACGAAAAAGTAGCGGAGCTGCAGAACCGGCATTTCATCAACATCAAGGTCGATATGGAAGAGCGGCCCGACGTCGACCAGATTTACATGAGCTTCGTGCAGCTTACGACCGGACGCGGTGGATGGCCGATGAACGTTTTCATCACGCCGGACAAGCTGCCGTTCTTTGGCGGGACGTACTTTCCGCCAACGCCGCGATACAACATGCCGTCTTGGCCGCAAATTCTCACGAGCATCGCGGACGCATGGGATAACAAGCGCGACGAGCTGCTGCATTCCGCGAATGAGATCGTCGGTGAGATCCGACGAATGACTGTTGTTGAACTCGGCGGCGGGATCGATGAATCGCTAAGCGAGCATGCCTACAAAAGTTTCGTAAAATCCTTCGACGCGAAGAACGGCGGATTCGGCGGTGCTCCGAAATTTCCTGCGGCGATGGCGATGGACTTTCTGCTGCGTTACTGGAAGAGTACCGGCGACAGCGGCGCTCTTGAGATGGTCCGCAAAACGGCGGAGACGATGGCGAAGGCCGGCATCTATGATCAGCTTGGCGGCGGGTTTCACCGCTACGCCGTCGACGCGATCTGGCTGGTGCCGCATTTCGAGAAGATGCTGTACGACAACGCGCAGCTAATTCGCGTCTTTTTACATTTATATCAGATAGCAAAGACTGGCGCGGGGAGCGTCTCGCTCCCCAATGACGCGGACTTCTTTAAACGGATCGCCGTCGAGACGCTTGAGTATGTTCGGCGAGAGATGACGGATGCGAGCGGTGCCTTTTATTCGACGCAGGATGCCGACAGTGAAGGGCACGAAGGGAAGTTTTTCGTCTGGACGCCCCAGGAGATTGCCGAGGTTTTAGGAAAAGATGACGCCGCCGAGTTCTGCGCGTTGTATGACATTACGGAGGATGGGAACTTCGAAGGTAAGAACATTCCTAACATCCGCAGTGGGATTACCGGCGATCTTGGTGGCGGTCGTGATGACTCGGAAAAGGACGTGGCAAGCAGGGATGCTTGCCGCTCCAGTCGGGAGAAGCTGTTCGCTGCCCGTGAGAAGCGCGTCAAACCGTTTCGGGATGAGAAGGTGCTGACGGCGTGGAATGGTTTGATGCTGGCGGCGTTTGCTGAGGCTGCAGCCGTACTGGATGAGCCGAAGTATTTGGACGTGGCTAAGAAGAATGCGGATTTTCTACTGAGGGAAATGTTTAGCCCGCGGTCTTCGACCGCGGCTACGGTCAAAGACCGTCGGCTTAACAGAACGTGGAAGGATGGATCGGCCAAACTGAACGGGTATATCGAGGACTACGCCAACTTGGCGGACGGGCTGATCGAGCTTTATCAGGTGTCAGGTGACGGAAAATACATCGAAACGGCAAAGGAGTTGGCGGACGCGATGATCACCGAGTTTTGGGATGAAGAGAACGGCGGTTTCTTCTTCACTTCGAACGATCACGAAGAACTCATCGTACGGTCGAAAGACTTTTTCGATAACGCGACGCCGTCCGGAAACTCGGTCGCCGCTGACGTTCTTCTGAAGCTGGCGAAGCTTTACGGCGACGAAAAGTACGAAAGATTCGCGACGACAGTTCTGCGGCTCGCGGCTTCGCAGATCCGGCGGTTCCCGAGCGGCTTCGGGCGAATGCTGAGCGCGGTTGAATTTTCGTTGGGCGACGTTACAGAGATCGCTATCGTCAACGGTAATGGAAGCGAGATCGAGAGGGAAGTGTGGGCGGAATATCGGCCGCTCAAGGTTGTTGCATCGGGTGGAGATGTTCCTTTGCTGGAAGGGCGTCAGTCGGTCGATGATAAGCCGACCGTTTACGTTTGCGAGAAATTTGTCTGTCAGCGGCCGGTGACAAACGTTGAAGATCTGCGGGAGTTGCTGAATGCACAAGCCCGTGCGTAAGCAAGGGCGTAACACTCAAGTCGAAGGTATCGCCCTTGCTTATGCGCGGGCCTATGCAAAAAAAGCACCTGATCAAACCAGGTGCTTTTCGTTTTCGATATTGCTATCGACTATTTGTTGCCGTTGTGGTTGCTGTTAGCGTTAGCGTTTGCGTTCGCCGGCTTGTTTGCCATAGCGTTAGCAGCAGCATTCGAGACAGCGTTAGCCGCGTTTGCCATTTGATTCGCAGCATTTGCCATTTGATTAGCCGCATTAGCAGCCATCGCATTTGCAGCGTTTACCGCATTGGCGATCGCTTTATTAGCGTTCGCTGCCGTGTTGTTAGCCGTGCCGGCATCGCCGCAGGCCATTCCCAGAGCACCCAGGGCCAAAAGGGCGGAAAGTGCAATTACTTTTTTCATTTAGAAAAATTCTCCTGTCTTCCTCAAAGATTAAGCTTAACTTTAATTAACCGGAGACCGCCTCTAGAAGGGCGCTCTCGCGTCCCCGAACTGTTGAATTCTGGAACTCTCGCCACTATAAACAGCCATATTGCGGGTGTCAAGAGGCGAAATGCCGAAAACCAGATGGTGACGGCCGCTGTAAACTTTGAAGACCGGAGAAGAGAAACGGAAAAAGGCTCGATGCACCTAACGGGCATCGAGCCTTAAAATGATCTGAAAAGATCGATCGAACTACTTAGCGTTGCTGTTAGCGTTCGAGGTCGTGTTGCCAGCCGGCTTAGCGTTTGCGTTTGCCGTGTTTGACGTAGTGGTCGTCGAATTCGACGTAGTGGTCGAATTGCCGTTAGCCGACGTGTTAGTCGTGCTGGTGGTGTTCGTCGTCGACGTGGTGTTAGCAGCGTTCGTCGTGTTCGTGGTGTTAGCAGTGTTCGCCGGTTTGTTGGTAGCGTTGTTTGCAGGTGCAGCGTCGCCGCAAGCCATGCCAAGTGCGCTAAGGCCGAGAACGGTTGAAAGTACAATTACCTTTTTCATTAGAACTAGTCTCCTGTCTTCTTCAAAGTTAAGCTTGCTTGAATCTTAAGAAAACTGTCTTTCTTCAGCCTTCTCTGCCCATCTTTCAAGCGTTTTCCGAGCAAGCGATAATACTAGGGATTGGAAACACGATAGTCAACCCTAAATTGAGAAAAAATCGCGAAAAAATAAAGTTTTTTTTGACCCTGTTTTGGGTGAATTTTCCTTGATTTCATGGCCGGTTTATGGATGAGAATGGGGCCGTAGAAAATCGTTATTGACTTAACTATTTACAAGGCGTTATCTTCATTCTACGGGCATTCAGCTCGCATACCTTCTTTTCGAAGCGGCAAACGTTAGATCCGGTCCAAGCCGCTGGCGATCCCTCTCAAAATATGGCGTTCAATTCGAAGCGAAACTCCGCGTCCATCTCAGGCGAAACAAGCGTCACCGTTCAGGCGTCCTTGATCGCCTTCGGCCTCGCCGCACCTTTCGCAACCTACGCGATCGCCGTCTCGTCATTTCAGCAGGACACCAAGGTGACCTTGCTCGTCGGCCTGTCCGTCGTCTATTTGGCGATCTGCGTTTGGACCTTTCTTCAAATGAGGCAGGCGAGAAGTACAGAAGCCGTTTCTGTTGCGTCGGGCCGGAGTCCGGTCAGCGATCTCGAACAGAAGCTGCTAGCCCTTGAAGACGCCCGAGAGTTCTTCGGCTCATCGCTGAAGCCGGCGGACATGTTCCGGCTCGTGGCGAATCGCGTGAACGAGATCGTTCCGTTCGCTAGCTGTGTGCTGCTTGTGAAAGACGCGGAAACCGGCATGATGCGGATCGGGCAGGCGTCCGGTACGCGATCCGAACAGTTTGAAGAGGAGCTTGTTTCGTCTGACGAATCGCTGGCGGGCCTCGCGATGCTTAGCGGAGAGATGGAAACGAGCGGCGAATTGCAAGGCGACGCTCGGGTCTTTAAAGAAGGCTTGCTCGACGGGTTCGAATCTACCGCGGCTCTCCCGCTTTCGCACGAGGGTGATACCTTCGCGGTGTTCCAGGTGTTCTTCGCCGGTTCCGAGGCATTGACCGAAGATACGAGAGACAAGCTTTTTGCGATCAACGAACGCATCTCGCCGCTGTTCCTGGGTTCGATGGCGTTCGAGCGTTCACTGTCGAACGCGTTGACCGACCCGCTGACGAAGCTGCCGAACGAACGGGCATTTCACATGGTCCTCGAAAATCAGCTCGCCGAATCGCACCGCTCGCGAGACGAGAGGCCGCTTGCCGTGCTCGCCGTCGACATTAAGAATTTCGAGGACCTCAACAACGATTATGGCCACGCCGCCGGCGACCGGGTTCTTTCTTTCGCGGCGGACAAGATCGCTTCGCAGCTAAGAAAAATGGATTTCCTAGCACGCTCTGTAAACGATGAATTTCTGATCGTGCTTCCGAAAGCCTCCGAGCGAACGGCCGCAGAGATCACCGGACGCATTCAGTCTTGCTTTGCGATGGCGCCGATGAAGATCAACGAAGAAGATGAGATCAAGCTCTGGCTTAACTTCGGCTTCGCTACTTTTTGGAAAGACGGCGAAACGTCGAACGAGTTGATTCAGGGTGCCCTGAACAAGAAACAGATCGCGAAACTGGAAGACCCCAGCAAGGTGTTGGCGTTTCCCAGAGAATACGTCAACTAGGCCGCGTTCTTCAGTTCTGTTACAGTAACCCGCAAAAGGAGCGGGTTATGAACAAGCTATTTTTCCTCTTCGTTTTACTTTCCTGCTGCGGCCTCGCGCTCGGCCAATCGAAAGATTTGACACTTGATCCTGGCGTCAAGGCTCATGCCGGCATCGACGCGGTTTATGCCAAATTTAGCCGCGCATATCGCGAGCTCGACCATGAGCTGGTCGGCGGGCTCTATTCACCCAACGCGTCGTACCTTGTGCCCGACCAGAACATACTGATCGGCCGCGATAAGATAACGCCCACCTTCAAAAGTTTCTTCGATCAAGTACGGAGCCAGAACGGCAAGCTCGAGATCAATTTCCGCATCGTCCAGCGTCGAGTTGCGGGTGATCTTGGTTACGACGTCGGTGTCTATACGCTTTCGCAGATCGACAGCGCCGGAAAGAAAGGAACCGGCCAGGGCAAGTTTGTCGTCGTCGCCATTAAAGATGGCGGTCAATGGCGCTTTCAGGTTGATGGGTACAGCGATCTGCCGAAACCCGAATAACAGAATGGCAAAGATCACATTTTACGGCGGGGTTGGAACGGTTACGGGCTCAAAGTATCTGCTTGAGCATGAAGGCCGACGGGTGCTTGTGGACTGCGGATTGTTCCAAGGTCACAAAGAACTGCGGGAGCGAAACTGGAATGATCCGCCCTTCGCACCGGCTGAGATCGATGCTGTGATCATCACTCACGCCCATATCGATCACACGGGTTATCTGCCCCGGCTAGTAAAGCTCGGCTTTCGCGGACCGGTTTATACGTCAAAGCCGACGGCCGATCTGCTTAAGATCTTGCTGCCCGATTCGGGGCGGCTGCAGGAAGAAGAGGCCGACTACCGGAATCGCCACAATCTTACGAAGCACGAAGTTGCGTTGCCGCTGTATGACGAGAAAGATGCTCGCGAAGCGCTTAAGTTGATCGAGGTATGTTCGAACAATGGAATACCGGTCGATCTCGGCGGCGGGATCGTCGCCAGCTTTTTGGTCGCGGGACATATCATCGGTGCCAGTCTGGTACTTGTAGAAATGAGCGGCTCGGCGTCGACCACGCGATTCCTATTCTCCGGCGATCTCGGACATTATGACCAGCCGATCGTTAAAGATCCGGCGCCGCCGCCCGCGGCCGATTACGTGATGTGCGAATCGACCTATGGAAACCGGCTGCATGGCGACGTAGATTCAGCTACGCAAATGGCTCGGATCATCAACGAGGCCGTCGAGCGAAACGGTCCGATCCTGATACCGGCTTTCGCCGTCGGGCGAACGCAAGAGGTCCTGTATCTCATCCGCGAACTCGAAGACCAAAAGCGCATCCCGGTTCTGCCGGTGGTCGTCGATTCGCCGATGGCGGCCCAGGCGACGCAAGTCTACAACCGTTGGAACGAGGAGCACGATGAAGAATATGCGTCTATCCTCGCGGGCAAACGGCATCCGTTAAGGACGGGGTCGATGACGACAGCCTCGTCGCGTGATGAATCAAAAAAGATAAACGACATGCGTGGGCCGCGGATCATCATCTCGGCGTCCGGAATGATGACCGGCGGCCGCGTAATGCATCATGCCGTACGAATTCTTCCTCAAGAAAATGCGACCGTCATATTCGTCGGATTTCAAGCAGCCGGGACGACCGGCCGACGCATTCAGGACGGCGAGCGGCAGGTGAAGATAATGAAAGGATGGGTCGATGTAAAATGCCACATTGAGCGCGTCGAGGGCTTCTCGGCCCACGCCGATTGGAAGGCGGTTCTTCAGTGGCTGGAAGGCCTGCCCGCCCCTCCGAAAACGGTTTTCACCACCCACGGCGAACCCGAAGCCGCCGAAGCGATGGCCCAACACATCCGCGACCGATTCGGCTGGAACGTGCACGTTCCGTCGTATGAGGAAAGTATTGAGTTGGCCTGATCGGTTGAAGTAAAGTAACTGTAATGACGGCTCAGCCAAACAAAAAGTATGTGTCTCCGGAAGAATATCTCGCCTTTGAGCGCGAGGCTCTCGAGAAGCATGAGTACTTAAACGGCGAGATCTTCGCGATGGCCGGGGCAAGGATCGCGCACATTCGGATTTGCGGAAACT
Organism: uncultured Acidobacteriota bacterium; assembly: GCA_902826795.1. Classification (GTDB taxonomy): domain Bacteria; phylum Acidobacteriota; class Blastocatellia; order Pyrinomonadales; family Pyrinomonadaceae; genus OLB17. The sequence continues at coordinate 11,876 of CADEGD010000036.1, forward strand.
TGATGAGGGACCTAGGTAATCAGCTGGCTAATCTGGATTGCCAAGCCTTTCAGTCGGACCTCAGAACCTATATCCCAAAGACAGGACTTTACACATACCCCGACATCATTGTCGTTTGCGGGAAACCTCAACTGGTTCCGGACGGACACCTCGATACACTTTTAAATCCTAAATTAATAATTGAGGTACTCTCTTCTAGCACCGCGGATTACGACCGAGGGGCAAAATTTGATCATTACAAGACGATCGATTCGCTGATAGAGTACGTGCTGGTTTGGCAGCATAAACGACGGATAGCCAGACACACACGACTAGATGACGGCAGCTGGGTCTTAACAGACTTTATCGGTGACGACTCGATCATAGAGCTTGTTTCTATTAACTGTTCAGTGTCGATGGCTGGAATTTATGAGAAGGTTGAAAACCTCGAACCCTAGTGATCTATCGTGAATCCTATCCTTCAGCTCATTTAGATCCTTTCATTGATCGGTATTGGTCGATCGAGTCGGCTGCGACGGCCGGAGCTCCGGTCGAACCCGTTTTGCCTGACGGTTGCCCCGAGATCGTGTTCAACCTCGCCGACCGATTCCAGCGAATACCGAAATTTGGAGACTTGGAAACGCAAGCTAGTGCGATCGTTTCCGGCCAGCTTCGGCGGCGCATCCTGATCAGGCCGACAGGACACGTGGAGCTTTTTGCCGTCAGATTTCGTCCGCACGCGGCGTTCGGTTTTCTCGGTGTTGGAATGTCATCGCTGACCGATCAAGTCTTGCCGCTGGCAGACGTGATCGGAGCGGCTTCTGGTGAGATCGAATCGCAAATTTATCAGGCTGGCGATTTCAACAAAAGGATCGCTATGGTAGAGAAGATCCTAACCGCTAAACTTGTTAACTCAAACGGAGACTCCTCGACCGCGGGCAGTTTAACTGGAATGATCGCGTCGAGCGGTGGCCGTATCTCCGTGAGAGAGCTGGGCCATCGATCTGGGATCGGCGAGCGACGCATCGAGCGGGTGTTCGACAAGTATGTCGGGGTTTCGCCGAAAATTTTCGCACGCATAGTTCGATTCAATGGCGTGGTTCGAAGTATGGAAGCGGCTGATTCGTTTGGCCTCCTCGATACCGCATTGTCATTCGGCTACTACGATCAATCGCACATGATCCACGAGTTCAACGAGTTTGCGGGTACAAATCCCTCGGCATTCTTCAATGCCACTCATCAATTTTCAGGGATGCTGACTTCTTAGTGTCGGATTCTTACAAGACCGGCTTGGACGAAAGTTCTAGACTTCCAGCTATGAAACGAAAAATACCCTCGAAAGCATTTGTTCTCGTTAGTCTTACGTTGTTCGTTCTCGGTGGCTTCATGGCTATCCGTGCTCAATCTGCCACGGTCGAATCGCTGAGTTGGATGGCGGGTTGCTGGGAACTGAGCGTTCCGCAGCGGCAGATGACGATCGCTGAACATTGGATGAAGCCAGCGGGCGGGACGCTCATTGGGATGTCGCGAACGGTGCGCAGTAGGAAAGTCACCACCGTTTCCTTCGAGTTCCTTCGAATAGTTACGACCGATGCCGGGATCGACTACGTTGCAAAGCCGTCATCGAGTAAAGAGGAAACTGCTTTCAAGCTTGCGAGATCTTCCGCGACAGAGGTGGTTTTTGAAAATCTCGCCCACGACTTTCCCCAGCGGATCATCTATAAAAATCAACCGCCGGATGGACTGTTCGCACGGGTGGAGGCAAATCAAAACGGCAAATTGAACGGCATGGACATCCCGATGAAGCGAGCGAAGTGTGAATGAAAAAATCAAAGGCTCGGCGAAGATCGTCGAGCCTTTCTTAGTGCGGTTTATCGATAGATATGCTTGCCGTCATAGGTACGCCATTCGTTCTCGAAATACGCCGCATCTTCGTCGCTTCGAGGCCTTACGCCCACGACAGTTCCGCCTTCGCGAATACCTTCTTCATAGTATTTCGCACGCTCTTCCGGAATTCCCCAGCCGATCAACGCTCCGACCAATCCGCCGGTCGCTCCACCCGCACCCGCACCTACAAGAGCAGCCGCGATCGGGCCCGCAACCACCAGGCCGAGGCCCGGCAAAAGTACGTTCGTACCGATCGCGGCAATGCCGCCGATAACGGCTCCGAGCAAGCCGCCGATCGCTCCGCCAGTACCGGCTCCCTCTAACGCTTTGTTGCCGATCTCGGTTTCCACACCATTCATGTAGTGCTTCTCCCGCGTCGCGTCCGACATCAGTACGTTGATGTCTTTGTCTGTATATCCTCGATCTTTCAGTGAACGGTACGCTCTTTCCGCACCATCACGATTCTGGAAAAGCGCTGTAAGTAAACCAGATTCATCTCTTGTTGGGACTGCATGTTGTGCCATATCGTTTCTCCTTTTGTGAATGCATTTGAAACGCAAAACCGTTGCGTAATATTAGATGGTGCAACGGGCGTGCCAACAGGAGTCCGTGGTAAATTCGTGAGTATGATCAGATCACTCGTCTTCGCATTGGTCCTCACTGCATCCGTTATTGCTCAGGCTCCAGAAGGGAAGTTCACGGTATTTACCGGCAAAGGACAGGCCTCGTCGATCGACGACATACTAAAGTCTCTCGCGGCCGCAGATGTCGTTTTTCTCGGCGAATTTCATGACGACACGATCGCCCACGCGATCCAGCTTGAGATATTCAAGCGTGCCATCGATCAAAATGGAGCGAAGCGAAAGGTGACCTTGTCGCTTGAGATGTTCGAGCGCGATGTCCAGACCGTCGTGAACGAGTACCTTGCCGGGCAGATCTCCGAGAATCACTTCCTGCTAAGCTCGCGTCCGTGGCCTAGATATAAAGACGACTACCGTCCGCTGGTCGAACTTGCGAAAGAGAAGAAGCTGGAAGTGATCGCGGCGAATGCTCCGCGGCGGTATGTGAATATGGTCTCGCGAAACGGACGCGACTCCGTAAACGGCCTGTCGCCGCTCGCAAAAACCTGGCTCGCTCCGCTGCCGTACTCAGAAGCATCGGAAGCTTACTCGAAAAAGTTCAAGGCGTTGATGGGCTCAAGCGCAGAAGCGTCAATGGGGATCGATAAGATCTTGAGCTCGCAGTCACTGTGGGACGCGACGATGGCTCATTCCGTCGCCGAGAGCCTGAAGAAAAACAAGGGCTCGCTAGTCGTTCACCTCAACGGTGGCTTCCACACCGAGATGCGGCTCGGCACGGTCGAGCATTTTCTAAAGTATCGGAAGAACGGCAAGGCGGTAGTCGTGACGATGCGATATGAGGACGACTTCAAAAAGTTCGCCGCGAAACACACTGACGCGGGCGATTTTGTGATCATTACTCAGAAGCAGCCGAAGCAGAGCGGTACGATCCGCGACGTTTTTCAGCGGATGGAAAAGAATGCTAGGTCGCTGAAAAGTGTTAGGGGAAATATTCGAATGACCAAATATAACTCACAGCTTAAGGAGTCAGACGAATTTCGCGGAACTTTAGCAATACTTCCGCCAGCGATGGCGAGCTCTGTACGTACTCGAATTGATTGGAAAACACCTGTAGTTGAAAACGTAGCCGTTAGTGGCCACAAATTTATCATTCATAGGCCAAATCAATCACTGGCGTTCTTAGGCAGCTTAAAAGGTTCAGAGCGGACGCCGCGGTCGAGAGAAGCTATTCGTTTTTGAGCATGAAAGCGTCCGAGGTTAAGACAAATTTCGACATTGTTTACCAAGTAGAGCAAAAGGTGGCTGAGGGTGTGCGAACTTGGCATTTAAAGCTAACTCCGAAGGTCAAGGAGTCATTTAAATCATTCGAGGCATGGATCGATGTCGACGGCATGCCTCGTCAACTTAAGATTACGAGTTTCAATGGGGACACGACAACCATCGAGCTTTCTAATCTTGAAAAGAACCTCGTGATCTCTCCCGACACATTTCTGATTAAGCCTCCAAAAGGCACGAGGTTCATTCAAGTCTAAAACTATTTAGCCCGCGTTCCGGCAAACGAAAAACTCCCGAGCCCGTGAGCGGTGATCGAGCCGGTGATCTTGTCGCCATCGACTGTTCCCTCGACTCCGAGTTCGGTTGGTGAGCCTTGTATGTCGGCGGTGATCGTAGCGGTCAGCTTCTTATCCTTGAAGGATCCTTTGGTGATCGTTCCGCCGCCGACGCCTGACGACATCGTGCCGGTGACATTTTCGCCGTCCTGCTTCAAGTCTAGCAAAACATCGACCGCCTCGCCCGGAGCGGCGACTGACAGCGACCATTTACCCGCAACTCCATCCGCGAAACCTGCCGCGGCTACGACGCTGGCGATCGCGAAGGTCAACACAAAAACTAGTACAGATCTCATATTTTATAACTCCTTTTGGGTAGAGGAATTCTACTCGATTTACCGACGAAATCAGAAGCGGTCGTCGGCCCATTTTCGCTTCCTAAACTTTGATTCGGACCAGAAGCCTTTGTGCAGTTCAACCCTCGCGTCGTCGCCATTGCCCACGACCGTCACAACGTCGTAGCGGTGCGGCATATTCCGGATCGCAAACACGCGTCTGTAAGCCTTCGCCGTGCGCGTAACCGTACGCTGTTTCCGCAGGTCGACGTTCGTCAGCGGCCCTGCAAATTCGAGATCGCGGCGGGTCTTCACCTCGACGAAGCAAAGCGTTTCGCCATCGAGCGCGACGATGTCGATCTCACCCATCATCTGAACGCCGCGCGAGTTGCGCCCGATGGGCGCCTCGAAGTTCGCCATCACTATTCGATAGCCGCTCGTTTCGAGAAACTCGGCGGCCAGCCGTTCGCCGCGGTCGCCGGTCTGTCTTTTACTTGTTTGCGTGGGGCGATTATCCTGTTCAATAAGCACTGAAAGTTCAGACATACATCCAATGAGCCGAGATTATATCAGAGACTTTTTCGCCGTCGTATCTTTCGTATTTGCCGTCGCCGCGACCGTCGTTTGTCAAGCACCGCGATCTTCGCCGCAGTTAACGGCACCGCCGAAACTGCCGGAGATATTGCAGACCGAGCGGCCTCGCGTTTTTTCATACGATCCGACGAAGCTGCCCGCACCGTACCATAGCGAAAGCGTCCGGCGTAATTCGCGTGTCGTCCCGCAACCGGCGAACGCACAGCTTACGGTTCCGAAAGGTTTCAAGGTCAACGTATACGCCGAGGGCGAGTTTAAATATCCGCGATGGATGGCGCTTGCGCCGAACGGCGACGTGTTCGTTGCCGATTCGCGTGCAAACTCGATCGTCGTTCTTCGCGACAAGAATAAGGACGGCGTTGCCGAAGAACGCTTCACGTGGTCAGACAAGCTCTCGCAGCCGTTCGGCATGGCGTTTCACAAGGATTGGTTCTACGTCGCGAATACCGATTCGGTCGTTCGGTTTTCGTATAGATCTGGCCAAACGAAAGCCGCTGGCGAACCGGAGAAACTTGTAGAGCTGACCGCCGGCGGTTACAACCAACATTGGACGCGCAACGTGATCTTCTCGCCGGACGGAAAAAAGATGTTTGTCTCGATCGGCTCGGCGTCCAACGTCGATGTCGAAGAAGATCCGCGACGCGCGGCTGTCTCCGTATACGATCCGGACGGCAAGAATCACAAGATCTACGCCGGCGGACTCCGCAATCCGATCGGTCTTGCATGGAACCCGAAGACCGGCGAACTGTGGACCGCCGTAAACGAACGCGATGGCCTCGGCGACGATCTAGTGCCTGATTATGCTACGTCTGTAAAGGAAGGCGGCTGGTATGGCTGGCCCTATTCGTACCTCGGCAAAAATCGCGATCCGCGGCGGAACGAGGAAACTCCCTTGATCGACAAAACCATCGTGCCCGACGTGATCTTCCAGTCTCACGTAGCTGCTCTCGGAATTACTTTCTATCAAGGAAAGATGTTTCCGAAGGAATATCAAGGCGATGCCTTCGTGGCATTTCACGGCTCTTGGAACCGGGCCAAGCTTTCAGGTTACACCGTCGTCAGAATCCCGTTCGACGATAAAGGTAAACTTGAAGGGAATAGATACGAAAACTTCGTCTCCGGCTGGCTGCCCGACGAAAACTCGAATGAAGTTTGGGGGCGGCCGGTCGGCCTTCTCGTAAATTCGGACGGCTCTCTGCTGATCGCCGACGATGGCGGACGCAAGATCTGGCGAGTGAGCTACGGTAAGTAGAAAAAGAAAGGCCGCGGAGGAAGACAGAATACTCCGCGGCCTTCTTTTTTAGCTCAAATCGAAAGTTACGACTTGGGCATCAGAACGGTATCTACAACGTGAATAACGCCGTTCGACTGCATCACGTCGGCTATCGTTACGGTCGACTTGCCGCCCTTCTCGTCGGTAAGAACAACCTTGCCGCCTTCCATGGCAGCGGTTAGGGTTCCGCCCGCGACGGTTTTGAACGTAGCCTTACCTTTTCCTTCCTCGATCGCTTTTGCGATAGATGCAGCATCCTGCTTACCCGCAACCACATGATAGGTAAGAATTCCCGCAAGGGCCTTTTTGCTTTCCGGCTTCATCAGCGTGTCGAGCGTTGCCTTGGGAACCTTGTCAAACGCAGCGTTGGTCGGAGCAAATACCGTAAACGGGCCTGCGCCTTTAAGGGTTTCAACCAAGTCGGCAGCCTTTACAGCCGCGACCAGCGTCGTGTGATCTTTAGAATTAACTGCGTTGTCGATGATGTCTTTAGTCGCGAGCATCGGAGCTCCGCCGACCATCGGGTTCGAGCTTGCCGCCGCCGCGTTGCTGTTTGCCGCGGGCATCGAGTTCGCATTCGCGTTCGAAGCCATGCTCGAATTCGAGTTCGTTCTGGCGGCGTTAGTGTTAGCTGCGTTGTTCGCGGCGGGCGGAGCTCCGCATGCCGAAATAAGCAAAGCCGCGCCGAGTGTGGTGGTCAAAGTAAGTGTAGGTTTTATCATAAAGTCTCCTCAAAAAATTTTGAGCATGCGTCGGCTAAACGTCTTTCCACACAGGCCTCTTTAGAGACCGTGAGCATTCTAACCAATACATGTTCTATACAGGATTCGCTATGCGGCAGGGAACAGATTCAGCGGCGAGCTATTGTCCTCTTGCCAAGGGGCGAAGCTTTGCTTCGCCGATAAGCACTTAGAAGTTTCAGCGCGAGGCTGCGCCTCGACAGCACAGAATCCCACTCAACCCAGAGAATCCAACTCAATCTGCATCAACTCCGAAACGGCTCCGGCTACGCCCACTGGGCATTCAACGGGCACCTCCGACACCGCCGAGAATCGGCCAAAATCACGCCAAAAAAATGCTGCGCCAAAACGAAAAATGTCTGCGCCAAACCGAAAAGCGTCTGCGCCAAAGCCGTGTCTTACGAAAAAATATGAGTAACTATTTCCAGAAGCTTCTCATGAACTGGGGATCGATACCGGCAGCTCTTCTAAGCTGCTCAAGGTCACGGAAGGGGTTGTAGTCGGGATTTCGGAGCCCGACCATCTCTTTGATCATCGGGTCTTTGTCAATGAAGTATTTGAGAGCGATCACAGCCTCCGGCCTGTCGGAAAAGAACTTGTACATCTCCCGTTTGGTCCGGCTCGGCCCCCAATAGGAGCTGAACTTGCTTGAGAGCTTCCTCGACGACACGTGGATATTCTCGACCTGCGTGGCCAGAAATTCTTCGCTGCTGCTGCGAAATTCCTGGTTTATGTCATTGTCGTCAAACGGCTGATGCATCATTTTGTCATACGCGTATCGCTTTGCGTGGACGAGTTCATGGATCAGCGTGGCTTCGGCGTCCTGACCAAAGGCTGTCGGATTAAAGGGGATTCGGATGCCGCCTCCCTCGAGCTCCGAATACTTCATAGTCTTGGCAGTCGGCCCGTCCCAGTTTGCAGGAATTATCCAGATCTTCGCGTTTGTAGGGTTCATCCGAATGTGTTTCAAAACCACTTTCCCGACTCGCGTAGCCGCAATGTTGTTTAACAAGCCTCGGATCTTGTTTTCATAGGCATTGATTTCGCCCGCATACTTCGATTCAAGATCCTCGACTAACTGCCAATCCCACGTGGCATAAATCATCCTTTCGTGATGGCCAGCTTGTGAGATCTGCCTAAAGAAGCGGCCGAAGTCCAGTTTTCGAAGCCCCTCCATCGCGGACTTCTCTGCGTTCGTCTTGTCCCGGTATGCGTCTTCCCAGTGTTTTTCGACCTTTTTCTGCCGGTTTAGAGAATAAACAACGTAGATAGGAAAGCTGCCAAATTGAAACATCTTAGTGCGACTCCTGCCGGGAAGAATCCCGTAATCGTTAGACGAAAAACGCAAAATATTTCGGACGCTAATTTTGTACCAGCCGCAAGATCGCCTCGGCGGCACGTTTCGAGGCTCCGCCGTGGCCGAGTTTATCGACGGCGGCGGCAAGTTCCGAACGGACATCGGCGTTGATATCAGGGTCGAGAAGGCGGAACAGTTCCGCTGAAAGTGTTTTGGGCGTGAAGTCGTCCTGTATCAGTTCATCGGCGACTCGTTTCCCGGCGATCAGGTTTATCAGGCCGAAGTGCTCGACGTCGATCAGCGGCCGCAGGAGTTTGTAGTTGACCGCCGATGTCTTATAAACGATCGCCATAGGCGTGCCGATTATGCCTGCTTCAAGCGTCGCCGTACCGCTCGTGATCGCGGCGGCGTCGGATGCGTTTAGGGCGTCGAACGTCTCGTTTTCAACCCATCGGATCGCGTCCAGAGCGGCGATCTTTCTCGACATCTTCCCGGCCGGCAGAGCCACCACGAACTGCAGATCGTCTTGCTTTGAGAGCATCATCTCGGCGGTGTCGATCAGGAGCGGCAAAATCTTCGAGATCTCCGCGCCGCGGCTTCCCGGCAGCAAGGAAACGATCGGCTTCGACGGATCAAGCCCGTGACGATTGCAGAATTCTTCTTTCGACGAATCCGCGTGGACCTCCATCGCAAGAGGATTCCCGACGTATTCGACATGTTCGACGCCGTTTTTTGCGTACCAATCTTTTTCGAACGGCAGTATCGATATGACCAGATCGACGTACTTCCTGATCGTGTTGATGCGGTATTTCCGCCACGCCCAGAGCTGCGGCGAGATGTAATAAACCACCGTCAGCCCGCGTTTCTTTAACGCCTTCGCCAGCTTCATGTTGAAGTCGGGAAAATCGACCAGTATCGCACGTTTCGCTTCGCGCCGCTCCGCTTCGGCGATCAGCTTTTTGTAAACGCCCCAAAACATCGGCAACGCTCGGCCGATCTCAAGCAGCCCAACGATCGCCAACCCGTCAGCCCTGACCGTCGCGTCAACGCCAGCCGCCCGCATCTTCTCACCTGCCGAGCCGAAGAATGAAAGATGGCCCGCCGCGTTCAGCTCGTTGACGAGCTTCGCCGCATGCAGATCGCCGGACGCCTCTCCGGCAACGATCAATACTGGATTTCTCTCTTCCGACATCGAAAACCGAACGGCCCGACCATTGAATCTTAAACGACTTCTCTTAAATCCCGAAAAGACAAACCTTTACGCACCTTCGGGCATCAAAGCCTCTGTTTATTGAGGTTCAGAGTTCAAGCTTCAGCTTGTCTGCTTCGCCGGAATTTATTCGTAAACGGAGCAGGCTAAAGCCTGAACTCTAAACTTTGACGGTTGCGGATGCCTTTGCATACCACTAGAATATTGCTTTTGTGCTTTCCCCAAGATTTCGATCTGTTCGTGTAGCATTTGTACTTATTTTTTGGAGGAGTTTGTGAACCTTCGCTCTTTTGTAGTATTTACCATTATCCTTTCGCTTATTGCCATCCCGACGGCAAAGGCGCAGACCGATTCGGTTATCGGCCAGGTTACTTCCGCCGCCACAGACTCTTTTGCGGGCTCGATCAGCGGTGACGGACGTCTCGTCGCTTTTGAGTCCAAAGGCAACATAGCAACCGTAAACCCGCGCAACACTGACGGCAATACCGAGATATTTCTTTGGGATTATGCCCAGCGTCGTATCTTTCAAATAACCGACACCAAGAGCGTTCAAAACAACACGTTTGGCGACTTCTCGCAGGCCAACACCCGGATCGAGATTGCGAACAAGCGACCCGTGATAACCCAGAATGGTTTATGGGTCGCCTTCGCCTCAAACGCCACGGCTGCAATAGTTTCGCCGGCTGACGGCCAAGGCCCGGGCAGCTTCGATGGGAACAGCTACAACACCCAGAATGCCTTGCCGACGAGTGGATGCCCTTCGTCGACTCCGCTTCCGACGCCGACCGCAACCCCAACAGCAACTCCGACGCCCACGGGTACGCCCTCTGCGACCCCGACGCCGGTCTCGACGCCGTTCAACAATCCGCTCGTTTGCGATGGAAATATGGAGATTTTTCTCTATCAGGTTCCAGCCCTCGCACCGGCGGATCTAACGTCGGGCGACCCCGTGGCGGTCACCGATCTCGCAGCCGGATCGTTCACCAAGCTGACCAACACTGCGCCAAGCCGTTACCCGCAGCCGGGTTCGTCGCTTCGAGCTCCGTTCATAGCTGACGACAACCACGATGCGAGCATCGACGACGACGGGGACACAATCGCGTTTGCATCGACTCGCGATCTTGTAACGGGCGGGAATTCTTTTCCGACGGACGACAACGACGAAATCTTTGTTTGGTCATCTGGCACGATAAGCCAGATCACTCGAACGCTTCGCGGCCCGGTCCAGAATCCGATCTATAACAAGAACCCCACGATCTCCGGCGACGGATCGCGCGTGGCTTTCGCTAGCACGGGCGACGATCCGATCGACGATCCGAGCAACACGGCCAATTTTGACACTGGAAGTAATCCGGCCGACAGCAGAAATGAAGAGATCTTCTACGCAGATTTAGTCGGCGGCTTGCCCGTCGCTACCAGTAAGCAGATCACGACCACGACTCCGACCACGGCAGGATTGCCCGTGAACTTTTTTGAGTACGGCAAGCGCATCAGCCGAAACGGCAACCTGATCGCGTTCGATTCGTTCGCGGATCTGGCTACGCCGGCTGAAAACAACGGCACAAACTACGACTCATTTGCGACGTACGTGTACGACGTAACTGCAAATACGGCCCGCCGGATCGGAGCACGCAGCACTGCGGATTCAGCGGCTTCGGGCGGCGATGTCGCGCGATACCCGGGTTTTACGGATTATCCTGCCGGCTGTGCGGGTGCCGCTTGTATCCCGACCACTCTCGTCCTCGAGACGAGGATGAACATCCTCCCGTCAGGAGTAGTGGCAACAACTGCGGCAGACGGATTAAATAACGACGCATCGCGTCCGGTTCAGTTTTATAAGTATCCGCTGAATGTTGCACCGGCAACGGCGACCTTCGACCGAATCACCAAGTTTCCTATTTCTAACACCTTCTTGGCGCAATCGCAGCCATTGACGTCCGATACGTCTGCAAGATTTGCATTCAACCTCGGACTTACCGAACTCGGCGGCGGCAACAGCGACCTCTTGTCAGAGGTCTATTATCTCTATATCCCGGCCGCCGGAGGTACTTCAACCACCGATCCGGCTTTGACCTTCGTGACCGGGGCATCGGCCTTGGCGATCACTCCGACCGGAAGCCCGGCCGCGAGTCCTACTCCAACGCCGACTCCTTCGCCGACGCCGACTGGTTCTCCGGTCACGCCTGCGTCTGTGTCTGGGATCTCACCGGGAATGCTGGCGAGAATCAATTTCGCAACGCCTCTTTCAGGTGTTACGCCGCGAACTGCGGTAGGAAATCTCAACGATAGTCCGTGGCTTCCAATCTCTTTGAGCGGAATTACCATGACGATCGGAGGATTTACCGTCGGCCTGCGGTCTGTCGATAATAACTTCATCGATTTCGTCGTGCCTCGTGCACTGCCCAATGCGCTTACGGGAACCAATTATCCTGTCGTTATCAATAACAACGGCAACGTCGTAAAAGGATGGGTTACCATCGTGCCTTCGCGGCCCGACATCTTTTCGACGGTCGTCGGCCCGGGCGGCAGGGCTCAGGCTGTGAACGTGGTGAATCGCGTATTCACGCCCGAACCGTTTACCGTAACGACCGTCCAAGTGAGAGGCGGAAAGCGTGTGCCGACCGTTCTCAGATTACGGATAACGGGAGTAGAGGGCACTGACGCCGCGAACTTCAATATCCGCATCGGATCCCAGACGATTGTTGGTTCCGCTGTTAAAACGGGAGGCATCCTGATCGAACCCGGTGTCTACTATGTCGACTTCGAGCTTCCATCTGCACTAAACGGAGCCGGAGATCAACCGATCATTGTAAACATCGTCGCGGGCTCGACCACCTTCTCATCCAGGCTTGACGATACGGCACCGCGGTTGAGGATCTTGTAAGGCGATTTCCATGAGATCTTGAGGAGAGCGGGCTTCCGGCCTGCTCTCTTTGTTTATCTCGACCTCGACTGTGCGATCGACATATATCGCTCGACCGGAGCGTGGTCATCGGTTAATACCGGCATCGTTTGGGGGATGTCTTGCGTGTATCTCCGGCTTAAGAGTGAATTGTGCAGATCGTTATCAGCGGAAACCGTTGGAAGGCATTCGGCCTTACAGGCAACCACGATCAGATTCTGAAGCTCGCTGTCGGAACGTTCAGGACGGACCCTGAATAGATAAACGTTCGGGAAAATCTTTCTGTACGTGGCAAGCTCGGCCTGAAGAAATTGACTCGCGTCACCGCTGATCGCCGACCCGACATTAAAGATCACGACGCCGTCGTCGACCAGAATTCGGTTTATCTGCTCTACCGCCTCAACGGTGGTCAACTGATATGGCACGGAGAAAAGCGAGCCAAAGGCATCCATCAAGACCGCGTCATAACTGACGCTTTCCGTTCTATTCAAAAACACGCGTCCATCCTCGTGAAAAATGCGGAGCCGAGCGTCGTCCTCCAACCGAAACCGCCACTTGGCGATCGCCGTCAATGCCGGATCGATCTCCGCAACATCGAGCGTAGCTTCCGGATAGCTTGATAGATACGCTTTCGGGAAACTGTAGCCCGCTCCGCCTATCATCAGCGACCGCCGAAACCCCGGCTTGATCACGCCGATAAGGTGATAGAACTTTGTGTACTCGAACACGAGTTCGTCACTGTCAGCAAACATCGCGGACTGCGTGGAGTGCGGATCGAAGGTCATCGCTTCTATCGGCCTGCCGGTCGTTGGATCGGTCGTGCGAAATACGCGGACGCGGCTGTATTCCGTATCGATATCTTCAAAGCCGATCGAGCGGTACATCGCGTACGAAGTTAGCTCATTAGCCGCGATCGCAAATGCCAGCACGATCAGGACGCCGGCGTTTTTTCGGTCTGGCTTAAACGGGATAAACAAGAACGTCACCGCGAATAAAGCAGCCGTGATCAGATACAACGTCCAGTTCGTGCCGAGCCACGGCAACAGGACGAATCCGGCGGCGAAGGTGCCGACGATGCTTCCTATCGTCGAAAGGGCATATAGGCGCCCGACCGTCCTTCCCGCCTCGCCTAATGATTCCACCCGGAGCTTCACCGCGTAGGGTGCTACAAATCCCAGAGCGACGCTCGCCGGTGCAAACAGAACCAATGCCGCAACGACTGCCTTTATCTCGAGGCTTGCCGGGAACGCCGCGACGGCTGTGAGGAAAACGTCTTTCGTCAGCGTCGTCAGCGCGATCAGCCCGGAAGCCAGCAAGATCGCGGATGCGAGAATGCTCTTTGAAGGAATGCGGTCGGCCATGCGTCCGCCGAACCAATACCCGAGGCTCAGCGCCGCGAGGATGACGCCGATCAGGCTCGTCCAGATGTAAGTTGACGTTCCGATGAAAGGTGCGAGTACGCGAGAGCCCGTGATCTCATAGACCATCACAACGGCCCCGCATAGAAAGACTGCAAGGTCGAGAGCGGCAGATTTGGAGCGACTCGTCGCTTCCTCTTGTTCGTTCGAGTTCATCTTGTTCTGTGGTCAGCACTATTTTAACCACGGAGAAAGAAGAACAGGAAAAACAAGAAAAAGCAGAAGACTTTTCAAAGACCACGTTCTCTCAAGCCACGCTAAGCGACTGCCGTTTTTTCGTCGGTATCGGCTACGAACGTCAGCCACTCGGCACCGTTCGGAGCCGGCCGCCGTGCGTCGATGATCGCGAAGAACTCATCCTGTATTCTCTTCGTGACATCGCCGCGTTTACCGCTGCCGATGGTGATGCGGTCGACCGAGCGTATCGGCGAGATCTCCGCGGCGGTTCCGGTGAAAAAGAGCTCGTCCGCCAGATAAAGGGCCGAACGCTGGATCGTCGTTTCGACGACCTCGATGCCGAGTTCGCGGGCGATCTGGATAACGCTGTCGCGGGTGATTCCCGGAAGTATCGATGCACCGAGTGGCGGCGTAACTAATTGGCCGTCCACCACCGCGAACAGATTTTCACCGGAGCCTTCCGAAACATATCCGCGGTCATCAAGGGCGATGCCCTCGGCAAATCCTCCGAGTTTCGCTTCCATCTTGATGAGCTGCGAATTCATATAATTCGCCCCGGCCTTTGCCATCGCGGGCATCGAGTTGGACGTGATGCGATTCCAGCTTGAAACGCATACGTCAATGCCGTTCTCAAGTGCTTCCTCGCCGAGATACTTGCCCCACTGCCACGCGGCGATGTAAGTCTCGATCGGATTGAGCATGCCGTAGACGCCGAACGACGGGCTCGCTTCGTCGAGTCCGCGAAAGATGACGGGCCGAAGATAGCATGACTCCAGGCCGCTTTCGCGGATCACATTAACGGTCGCATCGATGATCTCCTGCTTCGAATATCCGGAGTCCATTCGATAGATCTTGGCGGAATTCAGCAGTCGTCGAATATGTTCAGGAAGGCGAAACACGGCCGGCCCTTTCGACGTTTCGTAGCATCGAATGCCCTCGAAAACGCTCGAGCCGTAATGGACGACGTGCGACATCACATGTATCCGCGCATCGTCCCATTTGATCAACTCGCCGTTCTTCCAAACCACCGGCGAAACCTTCATCGTGTTCACATCCTTTTCTGCCATATCCAATAAAAACTCCTTATTTCTAGCTGCCGAGTGGTGAGGTTTGATAGCGGCACTTATTAATTAAAAGGATAGTCTATCGCATCCGATCCAGACAACAAGCCTCCCTGTTAGCGATGCCCCGATCGTGTCGGCTGCTACGTCAGCCGTCAATCGCTGTCCCCCGGGCTTTCAGGGTTTGGGACAGAGTGGCGGACACCGCAAATAGCTGATAACAATGGAGTTCCGAATCCGTGTCCCGGTGTCCCCGCTGTCCCCGTGTCCCGCACATGGAATTCGCGGTTTTCGGCCTATTTCGGTGTTTTTCGAACCAGCATCGCACTTGATTCATTCATTCCGCGGGCAGATCCTGATTTCAGTTGAATCAAGTTCTAAGACTTACGCCAACTTTCAACAACTTACCGCCAGTTGCTTTGTTTCGTTCCATTTGGCAAAGCACATGTTTTGTTCCATTTGAAACACGTTGTGGAACTTACGTGCCAAATGTTGAAGTCCCACATTAGCTGATCCCGTGAGACGCAAGTGAGACCACATCGTATTTCAAGCCGAAGCATCAAACTGTCAAAGATCAGCGGGCAAACCCGCGGGCTCACCAGATTGCCATAGATACAACGTTCGTGTCAATGGATTTTTACACGCGGTTCACCAGAACTTCCACCACGGTTTGTCGTCAACGGCGGAAGTGATTTCGGACTCGGCGATTTTCGACGGAAGGACGTCTGAAACGCCGAGGTGCGCGGATATTGCCTCGGCGAGCTTGTTCGCAACGTCCAGAGTTCTGTAGAGCGGCGCGGTCATAAGAGCAGACCCTTCACCAAGGGACGCTATATCCGTCTCTTTGCAGCCGGTAGCGGAAGCTCCGAATAAGGAAACTGGATTTCAAGAGTCGAAAAGAATTTTCGACTAGCCTCGGCCACTTGGAGCCACCCGCCGCAACACTCCGGGCTCCAAGCCACCGTTAAGATCGTTTCGGAATGCAAATTTGGCTTCAGAAACTTTTCGCAAACTTTCTGAATGAAGTCGTCCGAGAATGCCCTAACATATTCTCCTTGTATTTGAAGAAAAAAGTAGTCTAAGTCGAAATTCAAGATCAACCTAGTGTTAACGAGATCGTCTTGCCACCCTTCCAAGTTACACCACCATTCCGCGCTTCGAGAGGTATCAGAAAGTTTGTTCTGAAGAAGCCTTGGATTGGGGCTCATTCTGGAGGGCGTGAAAGTACATTCTTTTGTATGCGCGACGCAGAAACGGGAGCGGGTCGATATAATTATCCCATCTAACGAGAGGAAATTCGGCGTCTGTCGGACTTCGCAGCCCAAGATAGTTGTCGATGACATCTAAGTCAGTGTGTTTCAGGGTTTCGATACACGCATCGTCCATCTGCATCGCGTCCCAATGATGATCAACATGAACAAGTACATATGACTCGTTAGGACGTAACTCGCGAAGCCAGCACCAAAGGGCTCCAAGGTGATTATCCATCACGTAAACTGGACGAACATCGTCTTTCCAGAGGAAATTCAACTGATCGCAACCCGAGTAGCCAAACTCATCCCTCTTCTTTATCCACATAAGTCTAACCACTTCAACAGAAAAACTCGTCGCTTCAGTTCACCTTCGGTGTAATTGGTTAACATGTTTACATTCGTTTTCTACGAGATTCTAGCTGGTTAAGGCGCGATTCTAAAACCTGACGTGCGTCCTCTGCATTACCGTTTGGAAGCCACCCATTCACAGAACCGGATTCGTAAAATGTGCCCGTCGAAAACCTGCTGATCAAGTGACCTTTATCGGTCCTTTTCGCCAATGTTCGAGCAAAAAACAGCGCCTCCCCTAGGAGGATATCCCTGTCGTCCGATGTCGAAGGAACAAATCCCTCGAATTCCATCGAGTGGATAAAATGAAAAGTAGTAAGGTCCTGCGGTGATCTAAAGTCAGTAGGATAATGCCCTACTAGCCACCTGATCGGCACCTCAATGTCCGCTCGAAAGCGTTCCTTATAGCCATAGGAAGACCATTCGGTAACATCTAGCATCTCTCTATGCGGCTGACTGTCGAACGCAAATATCCAATGAAGGGGGTAGAGTCCTGTTGCTGCTCCAAAGAATACGGATCGGGCGTCGAGGTCAACCTGACTGAATATACCGGTACTAAAGCCTATCCGCCTACCGACTCCGACGAACAAATAAACTCTAACCCCGTGCGGAAATGTCGTATTATCGCGCTGTCGCACAAAGAGTCGGAGATCTTGAAAAGCTTTGACAAGCCAATTTTTGGTCGGGTAGTTTATGTCGATGCCAGCCAGGTCTCGTCTGTCCCTATTGGGCGCGGAAACGAATTGGTGGTGAGCAAAGTCAGTCGGAGTACTCGTAGAAAGCATCATCAAGGTTGCCTGCTTGATGATCCGAAGAGGGTGAATCTTGGAGACATCAATTGAAACGGTCTCGTTCGCGTTGGTGTCTATAGCATGGGGGCGTATCAGTCCGGCACGTGTTGCGTAATCATTACTGTATCGGTATCCCGTCTTGTTGTTGCATCTGTCACAAAGACTATAGCGAAAAATTCCATTCGTGCTTTCAAACTCAGGCTGCATAGATACCCGTTTTCGAAAACTATCCGGCTGAGGTTTCGAGACAATAACTATGCCTTTGTTGCCTGCAGATCGAGGAGGAACGTGCTCCCGAGTAAATCGCGCAAACCTACTACAGATTCGACATCTTCCAAAATGATTCTTTTTAAGTGTTTCCTCGATTGACGGTCTCATGCTGAAAGCTTGACCCGGTTGGCGAGGCCTTCGGAGATTCTGGCGAGCTGGAACGGGAGCCCGGGAGAAAACTGTTGAGAGAACAACGCCGCTTGGGGTTAAGCGTCTAAATAGTTTTTTCTGATCTACGCCCGCGGGCGTACTAATTCGAACCTGATGTTAATCGGGGCGTGGTTTTATTGTCAATTGGGTTCTGGGGCTTTATAAGGTTAATCGAAGAAAGAGAGAACCACCCCGTCGGCGAAGCGCCGACACCCCTCCTTCGTAAGGAGGGGAGTTTTTCGCGTTAACAGGTCGGGCGGTAGCCCGCTCTAAACGACTGACAAACGAGAGAACCACCCCGTCGGCGAAGCGCCGACACCCCTCCTTCGTAAGGAGGGGAGTTGCGGACGTGCAGGTCGATCTCGGTATAGAGAAAACCACCCGCTACCGCAGGTGGTACTGACATTTGCTCGTAACGTGCGGGATTGCAGGAGGTCGGGCGGTAGTCCGCCTCTAAACGGCGGGTGAATGAGAGAACCACCCCGGCCGAAGCGGCCACCCCTCCTTCGTAAGGAGGGGAGTTGCGGCCTTGCGCCGCGACTTGGTGGCAATCATAACCCCAGCCGCTACCGCAGGTGGTACTGACATTTGTTGACTGGTCTCTCTTACCGGAGGCCTTGGCCGTATTGTTCGGTGCCGAAGGAGCCGATGCCGTTGAGGCGGAAGGAGAAGACGAAGCGGTTTTCGTTGCGGACGCCGACGTTGAAGGTATAGAACTGCACGGCGAGGGCGCAGCAATCGTAGGCGTAGCCGAGAGTGTAAAGCGACGAGATCAGAGGCGACAAGCGAGACGCCCGGCGGTTCTGGAAATCGAAGAACAAGGAGGCTCCGCCATAAAATCCTCTATCGCGGTCGCCGAGGAAAACCGACGGGCTCCATTGCGATCCGCGAAGCGTTCCCGGCTCTTTGCCTTCGGCGTTTGCGAATCGCTGCAGCGAGGGAACCAGCGTTACCGCTCGCGTGTAATAGAACGTCTGAAATATCTTCACAAGCCGCGTGTCGTAACCGACGGTCGCCGATACGGCACGCAGTCCGTCGCCCTGAAAACCCCAGTCGAGCCGCGAATTAAAGAAGATCGTTCTCTGCGGCCGGTAAGTCGCGTCGATGTTGACCGGCGAAAATCTCCGAGGCACGCCGCCGAACGTGTAGAACGACATGGTCGTGATCGGCGCGATTTGATTACGTCGGCCCGGTTCGAGCGCACCGCCAAAGTTCGGATCGAAAAAGTATTTGCCGCGAACGGTGAGCGTGAAAAGCTCGTAAGGCTGCACGGCGGAAACGTCCGACTTGTCATTAGCGGATCGCGCGTTTTCGTCGGTGAGCGACGAGTCTTCTACGTCCATGACGCGTGCGATCTCCGAAAGCCTTTTTTGCGCTTCCGGCGTCACCGCTTCGGAATACCGTCGAGTATAGAACCGGTTCGTTACGCCAAACTCGATCTCGTTCGTATTCGAGATCGTATCCATATAATCGAACCGGATGATCTTTTGAAAATTGTTGATGCCGCCGATGTAGCGATAGGTGAGGAAAGGCTCGATCGTGTGACGAAACCTGAAGCGGTCTTCCTTGCCGTAAAAATTGCGGGCCAAGGCGACCGGCCGAACGTCGAATTCGAACTCGCCGTATTTGCGGATCACGTCGCGTCCGGTTACCTGCCGCATGTCGTTGAACGAGTTCGAATAATAAGTAACGCGTCCGCCGGCGGTCGCGGTGAAATTTACATACTTGGTCGAGATCGGCAGCGAAACTTGCGGATAGATATCAAGCCGCTGGCCGAGAGCGGGCGACACGACCGGATCGTTACCGGTCTGCGCCCGATACGCAGCGACGTCGGATACGCTCTCGCGGCGCGAAACTCCCTCGACACTTGTCTTGTAAGAAAAGTATACCGGCTTGAGAAACGACAGCTGCGACGGACGCTTTTCGAAGTTGACGCTCGGCAGATTACGCGACTTGATGCTGACGTTCGGGATGGAGATGACCTGTGAGCGGGCGAGCAGATTGAAGGTGTAACTATTCCAACTTTTGTTTACGAAAGCCTGCGACACCTCGATCGGCGAGATGATCTGCTGAATGCCGTCAAGAAACTGCTGTCTGAACGCGAGGTTAGAAGTCAGCCGAACGTCCGCAGCCGCGGTGAATCCGTTGGAAAAATATTGAACGCCTTCGGCATAGACCATCGAACCGCCTTCATCCGGGCGTTCCGTGCTCGCGTTTGCGCCAAAAATGCGGTCCTTTACGGCGTAGAAACCGAAATCAAAGTAAGAACGCGAGTTCGCCCGCGAGCGAAAATCCATTCCGTAACCCAAACCGCGAGAGGTGTAAACATCGGTCCGGATCGTCACGTCAGCGGACCGGCCAAGCGTCTGGAAATAAGCGCCGGACAAACGCAGTCCCTTGTTTCCCGAAAAACCGATGGTGGGCGTAAGAAAGCCGGACGCCCGATCTCGCTGTTTGATCGGAATAGAAGCGTACGGAACCGGAAGGAGCGGGATGTCCTTGACCCTGAACTTCGCTCCCTTTAGCTTCACCCGATCGTTCTGCCTTATCCGGGCCTCGTCCGCCGTGAACGACCATTTCGGTACCGCTTCCTCACACGCGGTGAACATCCCGTTGATTACCACAACTTCGGTCAGCGATATTCGCTCCACTCGATCGGCGGTGAAATAGATGACCGTGCCGTCGTTGGTCTGGTTGGTGAATCCCGTCGACTCTTCGAAGTTGCCGAGTTTGGTCTTGTAGTTCCACGTCGCCCGAACGCCGGTTATCCGCTGGTCGTCTCCTTGATCGAAAACGACGCTGCCCTCGGCGATCATTTTGTTCTCGGCTTCAACGATCACGATCTTGTCCGCTTGCAGCCGATAGATCCCATATCGCACGTCGACGTTGCCGGTGTGCGTAACTACTCGTTTGCCCGCCTCGCCCTCCACGGACTGATTCTCCGAATAAACGACAACCTCGCCATCGCCGCCTTCAGGATTCACGACCGGCCGGGCGGATTTCGGAGCCTTTATATCTTGCTGGGCAGAGACGGGATTTATGTTCGGCGTGTCAGTGATCGGGTTAGCGACGCGGCGTTCGACGGGATTAGTCTGCTGGCCCGATATGGTCAGGACATACAGCAACACCAGCACCGGGATATGGAAGATTCGTGACAACCGCATCGAGAATTCCGAGGAGAATGCATTGATGCTAACACGAAAGCCGAGGGGTTAAAAAGGCATGTGGTAAACTGCCGTAAATATGGCGAAACAAAAGGTTTTGGTCGTTGAAGACGAAGAGCTAATGCGGAACATCTTACGCACGCTGCTTGAGGGCGAAGGCTATGAGGTTTTCACCGCCGACTCTGCCGAGGCCGCCATCCAGATCTTCCCGGACCAGGAAATTGCCGTTACGCTCACCGATATCAAGATGGCCGGCATGGACGGCCTCGACCTGCTCGACCGTATAAAGGCGATCGATAGCAACGCCGTCGTCATCATTATGACCGCGTTCTCGTCGGTCGATTCCGCTATCGCTGCACTTCGAAAGGGAGCTTACGATTACGTCACGAAACCGTTCATTAACGAAGACCTGCTTCAACGCGTGCGAAACGCCGTCCGCAACCGGGAGTTGTTCGCCGAGAACCGTGCTCTCAGACGCGAGCTTAACCGCCAGTTCAATTTTCCCGAGATCGTCGGATCGGGCGAGAAGATGACGCTTGTGCTGGAGCTGGTAAAGAAGGTAGCCGACGCGAATTCGAACGTTCTTATTCTGGGTGAAAGCGGTACCGGCAAGGAGCTGATCGCGCGTTCGCTGCATTTCAACAGCAGCCGCTCGGCGAGGCCGTTTCTCGCCGTCAATTGCGGTGCGCTGCCCGAATCGCTGCTCGAGAGCGAATTATTCGGCCATACGAAGGGTGCGTTTACGGGAGCGGTCGCGGACAAGAAGGGGCTGTTTCGGTCGGCCGAAGGCGGCACGCTTTTTCTTGACGAGATCGGAGAGATGCCATTGCCGCTGCAGGTTCGGCTGCTCAGGGCGTTGCAGGAACACGAGGTGACGCCGGTCGGTTCGGCGATGCCGCAGAAGTTTGATGCCCGGATAGTCGCCGCTACGAATCGTGATCTTGAGGCCGAGGTCGAGAAAGGAAACTTCCGCGAAGATCTTTTCTATCGGCTGAATGTTCTCGAGATATCTTTGCCGCCACTGCGTGAGCGTCCTGACGACATCCCGGCCCTTGTCAGACATTTCATCGGTAAGGCCGCAAGCTCGCAAAACTCCATTGCAAAGCCGATCGTTGACGCCGCCATGTCTGCGCTGAGAGCCTATCCGTGGCCCGGCAACGTTCGCGAGATGGAGAACTCTCTTGAACGGGCATTCATACTTAGCGGCGACGAGATCGACGTCGAAAGCCTTCCTCCGAAGATCAGAAACTCCGCGGGCTCTGCTCCGCTGATGTCGGACGAAAACACACTCGAATCTATCGAACGCCGCCACATAACCGACACTTTAGCTTCCATGGACGGAGACAAGGTCGAGGCGGCACGCCGTCTCGGCATCGACCTTTCTACTCTGTATCGCAAGCTGAAGAAATATGAGGAAGGTTAGTTCGCGGACATCTCAATCACAAAAAAATCGGTGTTGTTCACGCGCGTGATCGTGCCTTGTGAAAATGGCGGCTGATAGAAATCGTCGGCGGGGTAAGAGGTGCCGTCTACGGTCGATGCATCCGTCGCTTCGCCGCCTGCCACTAGTTCGGGCGGGAACCAGTCTTCGACAGCTATGCTTTTGGGCTCGCCCTGCGACTTTCCGGCAAGCTGATCGGCAAGTTTCTTAGTGTCTTCAGGGTCGAGCCTGAATACCGCGACGATCTTTTTAGAAGATTCGTTTTGAAGCCATACGATATCTTCGGGTTCGAGTGTAAAGTTGATCAACAGCCCGAGTTCCTCAGGCTTGTCATTGGCTTTTTTCGGCACCGAAGCGGCCCGATTGCCCTCGCTCGCGTTGGCGGACGACGAGTTTCCGGCCGGAGCCGAACAGGATATGAGTAAAAAAGCTGAAAGAAGGAGAGATGCTGGGGCGAATCGGCTGAGAAACTGCATCGCTAACTAAACTACTCCCGAAGCGGCGAATATGCAAAAGCTTGTCCGCTCCGCGTCACGTAACTTATGTCATTGAGACGATCACAACTCTTAATTGTCACCGCTCTTATCATTACAGCATCTGCCACGGCCTTTGCGCAGAACGCGACGCCGAAAGGTGTCGTGGCGGCATTTTACAACTACGACGCGACGCATTCACAGGTGTTCGATCGCCCCGGCATCGATGCCCATAAACGCTGGTTCAGCGCCGAACTTTACAAGCTTCTCCTGAACGAACTCGATCGCGAAAAAGCGTTTCTGGCGCAGAACCCTAGCGACAAGCCGCATTTCGGCGACGGCCTTCCTTTCCGTCCGCTCGATGAGGCCTGCGGACTCAACGGACGCGAATATCGCCGAACGATCTCGTTCGGACGTGTCTCGATCAAAGGCGATCTCGCCAACGTCGATGTCTACTTCAAATACCCGAAAGGCTGTGACATTCCTGACGTCCTCTACGCAGTGAATATGTCAAAAGAGCGTGGGCGTTGGGTGATCGATGACATTCGCTACATCGCGGAGAACGCGTCGTTAGTAGAAGATCTCGGTCGGAAAGAATACTGACTGGAGCGGCAAGCATCCTTGCTTGCCTCGCCGTCTGCGAACAGGGGCTCATATGCTAAAATCATCACTTATACCTCGATAAGCTATGACACCTGAGATCAAAGAAGCGATAACTCCCGCCGAAGCCGAAAAAGAGCGTTGGGAGCGGGAAACCCTTAAAAAAGTTCTCGACAAAACGCCCGAGCGAAAGAAGTCTTTCGAGGGCGTATCGCTTGAACCGGTCGAGCGGCTTTACACGGAATCCGACAGCGATGGGATCGAGGTCGGCTTTCCCGGCGAGTATCCTTATAAGCGGGGAATTCACCCGACGGGCTATCGCGGCAAGCTCTGGACGATGCGGCAGTTCGCCGGATTCTCGTCGCCCGAGGAAACCAATCGACGCTTCAAATATTTAATGGCGCAGGGCCAGACCGGACTCTCCGTCGCTTATGATCTTCCTGCTTTGATGGGCCTTGATGCTGATTCGCCGCTGAGCGAAGGCGAGGTCGGAAAGTGCGGAGTCGCCGTGTCGTCGCTCGCGGATTTCGAAGTTCTATTTGACGGCATTCCGCTTGATCAGGTGACCGTCTCGCAGACTATCAACGCCCCCGCTCCGATCTTTCTCGCGATGTACTTGGTCGTCGCCGAAAAGCAGAAAGCTGATTTCAGCAAGATCTCCGGCACCCTGCAGAACGACATCCTCAAGGAATACATCGCTCAGAAGGAATGGATCTATCCGATAAAGCCGGCGATGAAACTCGTGATCGACACGTTCGAATACACGACGAAGCACGTGCCGAAATACAATCCGATCTCGATCTCGGGCTATCACATCCGCGAGGCCGGTGCGACGGCCCTGCAGGAGTTGGCGTTCACTTTGCGTGACGGCGTTGAGTATGTTCAATACGGCGTCGATCGTGGAATGGACGTCGATGAATTCGTGCCGCGGCTGTCTTTTTTCTTCAACGCTCACAATGATTTCTTCGAAGAAATTGCAAAGTATCGTGCCGCACGTGTCGTGTGGGCCCGCACGATGAAAGAACGCTTCGGTGCCAAGAATCCGCGGACTATGCAGCTTCGCTTCCACACGCAGACGGCAGGAGTTTCGCTCACAGTGCAGCAACCGCTGAACAACATCGCCCGCGTCGCGATCCAGGCACTTGCCGGCGTGCTCGGCGGAACGCAATCGCTCCACACCGATTCCTACGACGAAGCACTCGCGCTTCCAACCGATAATGCCGCCCTAATCGCGCTCCGTACGCAGCAGATCATCGCCGAAGAAACCGGCGTCGTTAACACCGTCGATCCGCTCGGCGGCTCGTGGTATGTCGAATCGCTCACCGAAAAGATGATCGACGGCTGTCTTGATTACTTCGCCAAGATAGACGGTTTCGGCGGTATGGTTGAAGCGGTCGAAGCTGGTTTCCCGCAGCGTGAGATCCAGGAATCCGCGTATCAATATCAGAAAGCGGTAGAGCGTAATGAGCAGGTGATCGTCGGCGTGAATAAGTACGCGATGGACGAAGAGATCCACAAGACCGACATCCTTCAGATCGACGAGACCGTTCGCGACCACCAGCTCGAACGCCTTGCACACACCAAATCCGTCCGCGATAACGGTGCTGTCGCAACCGCGCTCGACAAACTCAAAAAAGCCGCAACCTCAAACGAAAACACGATGCCTGCCATCATCGAATCCGTCGCTGCCTACGCCACCGTCGAAGAGATCTGCGTTGCACTACGCGATGTTTACGGCATCTATGAGGAACCCGCGTTTTGATCTTGCGTAAGTTTTCGAGTTTCGGCTTGAAGCCGGTATGATCCGCCCGCCCAGGCAGTACTGCGGCTGATACAAAGTTAATCTGTCCAAATAGCCTGTCCGAAATATTTTGCTGTCTTTCGTCTTTTACAGACGGCTATCCTTTCTCAGCCGTTATATAAAGATGATCCAGTTTCAAAGATATCCCATCTTCATCCTCTATTCGTTAAATCGGCAAAGGGCTGTTGAATCGCTCTCCAACGAATATCAGCGAATACGCAATCAGGCCCAGAATTCCGCCTTCGAGGGGCTGAAAAAACTAGACCATGGGCGATTTCTCCGACAGACAGAGGTTTACTCCGATAATCAAAAGCTGATGGACGCAGCCAAGCAATGGCAGTTAATGGAGGACATGGATTGGAAGTATAAGAAGGAGATCGAAGCCTATGAGAGCGAGATCAAGCGGCTTCTGACGATCATTTCGCAGACGAGCATCGGTTCCTTGGTGCTGAATGCGATCAGCCGTACTTCCAAAGTGTGGATCATTCCGGCGCTCTTTACCGGAGCGAAAGCTATAACCGATTGCACGACCGAATCAGAAGGCGGCGGGATCAGGATCCACTTTGACCCTAAAGTGTTCAGGCGAAATGTTGAAGCTCCGACGGTGATCGCGGACACACGAGAATCGACGCTGCTGCATGAGTTAGTACACGCGATGCGATTTTCAAACAAGCGATTCAACAGGCAGCCCGTTCCCGGTCCCCGCCAGGCAAACTTTCCGGATACCGAAGAATTTATCGCAACGCAGATCGAGAACATCTATCGCGGAAGCAGAAAACAAAACGACCTTTACGATCCGTATCGCGGCGAGGTGATGATGCGAAAGGACACGATGTATCAATGGCTGGCCGACGATGATGAAACGCTCAGGCTGCTGAAACACTTCGTGGACACCGAACCCGTCGCCGCCCAATCGGTCGCCCTGAAGCAGCCCGATTTCAACCCGTTTCGCGATTACGCAAAGATCGTTGCGAGATCACGGAAGTAGTCTGTGTTCCCAGCCAATTAGGTATTGACAGATATACGCATAGTGCGTAAAACTATACGCAGAATGCGTATTCGTCCGATCGATACGATCCTTTCGCCCGTTCAGCAGGATATTCTCGCGGCAACCTACGAGAATCCGGCGAAGTGGTGGTATCTAACCGAGCTTGCGTCCATATCAAACAGGACGGCGTCGAGCCTTCAACGCGAACTTAGGTCATTTGAGGCGGGCGGATTACTGGAATCGAGACGTGACGGCGGGCGTGTGTATTATCGAGCGGGAACAGGATCTGTTCTGTTTGAACCTATCAGGGAGATCGTCGACCGTTCGTTGGGCATTGAGATTCAAATAGCGAAGTCGATAGAGCCCCTCGCTTCCGACATTGATGCTTTGTTCATTTATGGTTCGGTCGCTCGCGGTGACGAAGGCCCCGGAAGCGATGTTGACGTTCTGAGTATCGGGAAGGTCGGCCTTGCTAAACTTGCGAAGACCCTTCGACCACTTGAGAAGAGATTTCGACGCGAGTTCAACGTGAGTTGTTACGCGCTGCAGGAATTTTCCGAAAAGCTGAAGGGCGGCAATCATTTTCTCAACTCTTTGCGGGATGAGCCGAAGATATTTATAGTTGGAAGCGAAGATGTCTTTGGCAGACGCCCTGGCAAACGGGCACGTAAAGAAATATGAGACCGGGAAATAGGCTGGTATATTGGCGCGAGCCTAGTCAATTGCCTAACTTTCTGCAGCCGGCGAAGGCATACATCGTTTCGTAGATGCGAAAGATCGCAGGTGAGGTGTCGGCAATCAAGTAGGTCCGCGACCTGACAGAGCCGCCCGACCGGACACTGACCACAAGGCTCTCTCTTGAGCAATCCTTACAACCAGCGATCTGTTCGCGGCTATTCGCCTCGAAGACCAACGGCCGTTGGACGAAGGCCTGCAGATTGTCATGGATATCAACGGGTACATCAGCGAGGATCAGAGCATCCTTGTCAAAACCGCAGTAAGCTTTCCGATCGGAGTTTATGGCGGCAACAGTTCGAAATCCGGAAAATCCGCCCTCGGAAACGAGGCTGATCGCCCAACTGTTTCCGGTCCGTCCTACAAAGCTGTCGATGAATCGGGGAGCCGGATTTTGCAGTTCGGTTTGTCGCTCGTTCAGATCCGCGATCCGCTTTTCCTGCTCTTCACTGAGCTGCTCCCGGCGGTTACGTTCGGCGGCTTTCTTGCTGTCCTGGCAGATGGCACTTCCGGCGAGAATTAGGACGAAGATTAAGATAACGATGGCTTTCATCACATACCTCCGCGTTGACCTCTATTTATAGCATAACGGAAAGAGCTTCGAGGGTTTTGCTGGCTAGGCGGCAAGCCACAGGATCAAGCTCTCTTTTTCAATTCCTTAACCTCGTTTTTAAGACGCTCCAGCCCCTTGACCATGGCGTTCTGACGTTTGAATTCGTCGAGAGGCTGGATGGGCGTGCCCCACCAGAGGCCGGGGCGGACGATCTTACCCGGGAGTACACCGGCCTGCGAGCCGATGACCGCGCCGCTTTTTACCGTCACGTGGTCGCCGAAGCCGACTTGGCCGCCGATCACGCAGTCGTCTTCGATAATGACGCTGCCTGAGATTCCGGTTTGCGCGGCGATGACGCAGCGTTTGCCGATCGAAACGTTGTGGCCGACCTGGACGAGGTTGTCGATCTTCGTGCCTTCGCCGATGCGGGTCTCGCCGAGCGCTCCGCGGTCGATGCAAGTGTTCGCCCCGATCTCGACGTTGTCTTCAATGACGACGGTGCCGATCTGAGGGAACTTGATGTAGTTTTTATTATCGTCTTTCACGTATCCAAAGCCGTCGGCTCCGATAACGACGCCGGCGTGAAGGACGACGTTGTTGCCGATCGTTGTGTTTTCGTAAAGGACGACGTTTGCATGGATAACGCAGTTATCGCCGATGGTGACGTTATCAGCGACGCGGACGCCAGCGTGGATCTGAGTTCCTTCGCCGATCCGTGAGCTATCTGCGATGACGGCGGATCCATGGTGGCCGGCTCCTCGCGCCGGGCGAAGGAGTTTTGCTGCGGCTTTAGCGAACGCGAGTTTGGGGTTGGATGTCAGGATAAGAGGCACGCTCGCTCGTGTTTCTGCCTGTCCCGCCGGTTCGTCTGAGCCACGCTCGTTAACACTCGCGTTTTCGCCTGGAACGCCTGAAGTCGTCACTCTTACCAGGACGCACGACGCTTCAGTGTCGGGAATATCGCCGTCTTTTTCGAAGAAGGCGAGTTGGCCGGGTTGGGCTCGGTTTATATCGGCCACCGATGTGATCTCAATGTCGCCGTCGCCAATCAGTTCACCGCCGACGAGTTCTGCGATTTCGCGGAGTTTCATTGGAGATTACTTTAGTGATAGCCGCGGAAAGGCGCAAGAAGCGCAAAATGACCGATACAAATTTTTGAGTTTTTTAGTGGCGATGATTCTTCCGGACTATTGATTCAACGCGGAGCTGCGTTCGGCAGCGTCAATGGCGGATTGGAGAAAAATTTCGAGGCCTTCGATGGAGACGCCGGAATGAGTTTCGAGCCGTTTAAGGATCGGGGCGGAATCGCTGTCGAGAAAATCGAGATCGGCGAGATCTACGGTAACGTGAGCGCCGGAATCTTCGTGGATCTGATCGGCAAGGCGCTCGAGCAAAAGGGCATCGTCGACGAGCATATCGCCCTCGACCTGAAGATATGTCCGCCCTCCGGACTCGCGTTGCGTGATCTGTGTCGGCATTGAACTAAACCTTTGACGCAAGAAATACGCAAAAGGTTACCAATGGTTGCAGGAAATTCCTAGCTCAACTCATCTGCTTCATCCTGTTCATCTTGTTCTGTGGTCCTTCTGAAATAACCACAGGATAAGAAGAATAAGAAGAGCCAGAAGATCAGTTGTACTAATGTAACGAGCTTCTCTTACGTTTTGTAGTGAGCCAAACTCCCGCAAATACGAGTACAGCAGCGACGGCAAATTTCAAATCAACAATCTCGTTAAGAAAAATAACCGCGAGTATAAAGCCGATTATCGGTTGAAGATAAATGTACACCGCGACGACTGACGGATTCACTTTTGACAGGGCGTAGGCATTCAATAAATAGGGTCCGGCGGTCGCAACGACCGAGATGTAAGCTACCAGCAGCCAGATGTTGGTGCTAACGGCGGTTACGTCGATATTGCTGAGAGATATTATGCCGAGCGGCACGCAGATAGTGCTCGCGAAAATAAAGATCCACATCATCGAGCGGAACGCTCCATTGCGCGTGATCGTTTCTTTCGAGACGGCGACGAATACGCCGTAGCTTAGCGAGTTTGCAATGATCATCACGTCGCCAAGCGTCGTTTCAGACGAGAAACTGGCGTTACGCGGGTCAATTAAATAAATCACGCCGACCGCCGCTAGTACGATGCCAATAACCTTGATAAGCCTGAGCTTTTCGGTGCCGAGAATGGCGCTGATCGCGAGCGTGAAGATCGGGATAGTGACGGCTAGCAGGGAAGTGTTCGACGCCTTTGTCAGCGAAAGTCCGCCAATGAATAGAAGCTGATTGAAGGTGACCGCGAATAGACTGATCGCGGCGAGTTTGATGTAGTCTTCCCTGTACTGCAGCCAGAAACGTCTTCGAGCGATTTGAACAACTGCGAGGACGAGAGCGGTTATTCCAACGCGAAAGCCGACCAGCGAAACCGCCGGCAGCACGTTCAATACAACCTTTCCGATCACCGGCAGCGACCCGAACAGCACCTGCACGCCGAGGAGAGCGAGGTGCGGCGTTAGGTCACTTTCTCGAGTTTCAGGGCGCAATTGTTATGCCGATTCGAGAACTGATTCGGCGGCCTTGGTCGGCAGGGTTACGAAGACGAAATTATCTTTCGGATAAAGATAGTCCTCGCCTTCGTCGTCTATGATTCGTACGTAGTTGGATCTCGCGGCTGATTCGTCGGGGAGGACTT
>CADEGD010000037.1 GCA_902826795.1 uncultured Acidobacteriota bacterium
GGCCGGCACCGCAGCACGTCTTCGTACTGCTGTCAACTTCGGCGTGACCGAAGCCTTTGTGGGCTTTGTCGCCGCCGCAACCTTGACCGGCTTTACAGCCTCACGCGATTCAACGATCGGCCCGTCCTCGACCACAACTGGCTCGGCTGGTTTGGCCGCCGCTACAGTCGATCTGGCTGGCGTCGGCGTAGGTTCGGCTTCCGCAATCTCAAAGTCGCCGGAGGACCGATTCAAAAACACGAAGGCGACCAGCGTTCCGACCAATGCGATCGCGGCGACACCGCCTAAAGCATACGCAGGCCTGAATGCAAACGATGCCTTTAGCTTGTCAAACCACGATACCCTCGACGCCTCTGTTGTCGGTATCACGATCCGTGGTGTCGGCAGCGGGTCGAACTCCAACTGCTTCCATTCGAACACGGGATATCGGCTCTGCGAAAGATCGGCAAAATCGTCGATGCACGTTCCGCAATCCGCAAGATGCAACTCAAACGAATCGCGGTCGGCCGCCGCCATCTCGTTATAGAGATACGCCAGCATGTCACCGCCGTGAGAGCACAGATTGTTCGAGTTAGACTCTTTCATCACTAAACTACCTCGACCGGCAGCCGGTCCAGCTTCATCTTCAACTGCTTTAGCGCCGTGTAAAGCCGGCTTTTCACGGTGCTTAGCGGCAGTTCGAGCGTTTCCGATATCTCCTGAAAAGTCATCTCTTCAAACTCTTTCATCACAACCACCTGCCTAAGATCGACCGGCAAGGAGCTCACGGCCTGCCTCACCACCCTAAGACGCTCGGACTGCTCGGCCTCGTTTCCAGGCGAATATGCCGCCGGAGCGATAAACACCCGCTCGCTTTCGCCGGTTTCGTCGTCAAGATACTCTTCTGACCTCGACTTCGCCCTACGCTTTACTGTCAAACACTGGTTCACCGCGATCCGGTGCAGCCAAGACGATACTTTCGACTCGCCTCTGAAACGACCGATATTCCGGTAAGCCGATATGAAGGTTTCCTGAGTCGCGTCTCGAGCCTCGTCCTCGCGGCCGAGCATACCGAAGCACAGAGCGAATATCTTCCGCTCCCACCTCTTTACGATCTCGCCAAACGCATCCGCATCTTCCGAAACGGACAGCTCAACGAGTTGCTCATCAGTCAGTGTACCGATCATTGCCAGCAAGCTTTCGGCCCCTCAAACGGCAACCGTCTCTATGAGTTAGACGAGGACGGCTGCAATAAAGTCTTAACTTTTTCAAACTCTAACTATCTTCTTGTTCGTCTATATTGAATCGGGTAGCATAGAAATACTCTGCCTCCCAAAAGGCTGATCACGTCTACTTTAATCGAACAAGGAGTTACATGGAATGGCAATAATAGTTGGGATTGACGGAACCGACGGCTGGTGGGTAAACGGCCCGTGGCGTGATAAGAGCTACGATGAGAATTTTAAGAATAGCTTCGTTCGCAAGATAGCTTACGGCAAAGGACCAAATTCTAAATATGAACGCGGCCCGCTAACCCACGGAGGAAACTTGGATAACTCGGTCTCGGCGTGCTATCAGTTCATCCTTCAGAAGATAGCAAGTGGCGTTTACGACCCAATATTACTGACTGGTTACAGCCGGGGTGCGGCCGGGGTAGTGGAGGTTGCGAAATACCTTAATCGAGTTCGGGTTCCGATCGCTGTTGAAGCTATGATGCTTTTCGATTGTGTTGACCGTCACGTAACCTTTAACACCGACACCGTGCCTCCAAACGTTAAAAACGTTTTGCATGTTATGCGTGATCCGGCAGCACAGTCTCGCGAAGGATTTGGAAACTCCGGAACCAAACACTTTGCGGCAACAAAATACGAGCCGTTGAAGAAATTCATGTGTACGCACGGCGGAATGGGCGGATGTCCATGGAAGCCGGGTAAAGGACAGAAACAAAGCGATTACATTGATGAAGGAATGGGAGTGCCAAGACTTACCGGCGTTATATCGACCCCTATGGGCGTGTCTCCAAAGTTTGAGGGCGACGGGATGACGAAGGTGACATTTCAACAGGACGCGGCGATATCTACGACGGTATGGACCTACGCTGTGCCCTATCTTCAGCGTCACGGATTTATCTAAACGGTGGTTTCTAGATTTGTTTGACGAAAAAGGCGAGGTATTCGGTCCTCGCCTTTTCTACGTTTTTTGCAACCAGAGCCTAGCATTTTCCGAGCAGCCAAAATACCAACACGAAGACGAGAATCGTCGATATGATCCCGCCTCCGAATTTCCACGCTGCGGCTCCCGCCAGAGCACCTCTAAGTAGATCGTTCATTTCCTTCCCTCCCGAAGTTCAACCTGTACTGAAATCGTCCGTTAAGACCTGTCCAAACGGTCGGGGGCAAGGGACGTACCATAGTCTATTCTTTGAATCCAACCACGCAGCTTTTCGAGGCCAACTCAAGTCGTAAGCGATCTATTGCGTAATTTCTGGATCATCTAGTATGCCCGAGCGAATAAAACGCGCTTCGGCGAATCTTTGCCCGAATAAACACATTTTCCTGCCATCTCGGCCGACAACAGCGGGATGCATCGGATGGTAGCCTTCGTTTCGTTCTTTATCGCTTCTTCGGTTTCGGCGGTGCCGTCCCAGTGTGCCATGATAAAGCCGCCTTTCTCGATCTGCACCTTGAAATCGTCCCACGTGTCGACCAGGAAAGTGTTCTCCTCGCGAAACTTCATCGCACGGTTGTAGAGATTCTCCTGAATCTCGTCGAGAAGGATGTTGATGCCCGCGGCAAACTCTTCGGGAGAATCGAAATCGATCGGCCGCGACTCTTTCGTCAACGTATCTCGCCGAGCCACCTCGATGGCACCGTTCTCAAGATCGCGCAAACCAATTCCCAACCGCACAGGCACCCCTCGCAGCTCGTATTCGGCAAACTTCCATCCCGACCGCTGATTGTCGCTGTCGTCGTATTTGATCGAGATACCCTTGGCCTTTAGTGCCGCCAGCGTCGGTGCGATCTTCTCGCCGATAGTTGCAAGGTCTTCGTCCGACTTGTAAATCGGTACGATCACAACTTGTATCGGCGCTAACTTCGGCGGCAGCACGAGTCCGTTGTCATCCGAATGGGCCATTATCAGAGCGCCCATCAAACGAGTCGAAACTCCCCAGCTCGTCGCCCACGCGTACTCAAGCTGGTTCTCCTTATTAACAAACTGCACATCGAACGACTTCGCGAAATTCTGCCCGAGAAAGTGCGACGTTCCCGCCTGCAGAGCCTTGCCATCTTGCATCATCGCCTCAATGCAAAACGTATCGATCGCACCGGCAAATCGTTCGCTTGCGGTCTTCACACCCTGAACCACCGGCACCGCCATCCAGCCCTCGGCAAATTCCGCATAAACGCCGAGCATCTGATGCGTCTCGTCGATCGCTTCCTGCTCAGTCGCATGAGCCGTGTGGCCTTCCTGCCAAAGGAATTCAGCCGTACGCAAAAAGATTCGGGTACGCATTTCCCAACGCACGACGTTACACCACTGGTTTACCAGGATCGGCAGATCGCGCCACGACTGTATCCAGCCCTTGTACGCGTTCCAGATAACCGTCTCCGATGTCGGACGAATGATCAACTCTTCCTCAAGCTTCGCATTCGGATCAACAACAAGGCCCTTACCATCCGGATTTGCCTTGAGCCTATAGTGCGTCACGACGGCGCATTCCTTCGCAAATCCCTCGGCATGTTCCTCCTCTTTTTCGAGGAATGATTTCGGCACGAAAAGTGGGAAGTAGGCGTTCTGATGCCCAGTCGCCTTGAACATATCGTCCAACGCTCGCTGCATCTTTTCCCAGATCGCGAACCCGTACGGCTTGATCACCATACATCCGCGAACCGCCGAATTCTCGGCCAGATCAGCCCGCTTCACGATCTCGTTGTACCACTCGGAGTAATTCTCCGACCTCTTAGGAAGTGCTTTTGCCATAGATCTTGTTTACCACAGAGAGCACAGAGTTCACTGAGGAAAGAAGAATGATAAGTGAAAAGGCGAGGCTAGACAATTTGAATGACTTTTACCTCGCTCGCAACCTCTGTGTACTCCGTGTGCTCTGTGGTAATCTTTTGCCTTTAATATGAGCGAGTTCAAACTGAACTTCCGCGATACGGAAACCGCTTTCGCCGATAAATCCACTTCCGAACTGCTCGAACGGCAGCGACTCTTTAAGGTGATGAGTTCGCCGTGGCTGAACTCGCTCAGCACGAGGGCCGCGACTTTTGCTCTCGGCCTCGGCTTGCCCGTAAAAAGCATTATCAAATCCACCGTCTTCGAACTCTTCTGCGGCGGGGAAACGATCGAAGAATGCGAGCCAGTGATTCAACGGCTTGGACAGTCAAACCTCGGATCGATCCTCGATTATTCGGTTGAGGGAAAGAGTGCCGAGGAAGACTTCGAGGCGACCAAGGAAGAGATCCTTCGCACGATCAAGCGTGCTAACGACGACCCGAGCGTTCCTTTCGCCGTCTTTAAGGTTACCGGCATAGCCCCGCTCGGCACGCTCGAGAAGATGAGCAATAAGAAAAAGCTCGACGCGAAAGGGCAGGCGAAATGCGAACGCATTCACAACCGCGTCAACGAGATCTGCGAATACGCACACTCGATAGGTCAGCCGGTTTTTATGGACGCAGAAGAGTCCTGGATACAGGACGCCATCGACCGTCTCGCGACGGAAATGATGGAAAAGTACAACCAGGAAACGGTGATCGTTTACAACACGATCCAGCTTTACCGGAAGGACCGCCTGCAGTTTCTAAAAGAATCGCGTCGGGCCGCGACCGAGGCCGGATACTTCCTCGGCGTCAAACTCGTCCGCGGGGCTTACATGGAAAAAGAACGCGATGCCGCCGCCGAATTAGGATACGAATCGCCAATTCACGATACTAAGAAAGACACCGACGATGCATTCGACGCGGCGGTCGAATATTGCCTAAAACACCTCGACCGTGTCTCGATGGTTGCGGGCACGCACAACGAAAAAAGTAATCAATTGCTGGTCGGCAAGATGTATGAAAAACGCATCGTGCCCGATCACCATCACGTCTACTTCTCGCAACTCTACGGCATGAGCGACAACCTGTCATACGTGCTCGCAAAGAACGGCTACAACGTCTCGAAGTACGTTCCCTACGGCCCGGTGGAAGACGCAGTACCTTACCTAGTCCGCCGCGCCGCCGAGAACACCGCCGTCGCCGGCCAAGTAAGCCGGGAACTCGACCTTATCAACATCGAACTCAAACGCCGCCGCTCCGGTTAGTTCGATGCGGCAACTCATTTTCGAATCCCGACGATGCAAAAAGGCGAAACCCAAATCGGAAATCAGCCCGTTACTGGCCTATTTCTTTCCCAGAAGTCCCAATGCGTACGCACTTAGGCCGTCTACCAGGGCTTTCCCCGCGATCGCCATATCCTTTCCAGCTGCTCGAAGGTCTACTTTGGAAAAGGAGAGTTTTTCGACCTCCGATCTTTTATATCGATGAGCCCAAAATGGATTGAATTTCGTTTTTACGTCTGAAAGAAGGCCATAAAAGAATTTATCGTCCTGAGAAAATCTAGTAATTATTTGCAGCACCTCGGGGCTGCTTCCATAGAAACTAACTGAACCAGCGAGTTGTTTTTCTAGAAGTTCATGTCCGTTATGCCCGGCGCGCAAACCGCCGCCTTTGTTTGAGAGGTAGACATTAGTGATAACAACCGCTAAAAACTCCTCCATGTTTGTGTAGCGGGAAAGAGCAGAGCCAAGTCCGTGTGGGTCGTGGATCCGAGCCGCTCCCCTTTGCGCGTGGATCAATTCGTGAAAGAGCACTTCATCAGGAGCCGACCCAAAATCATGTCCAGCTGAGAGCTTTCTTATCTCCTTATAACAGTGACTCCCTTTCTCTAAATTTTCAGGTTCTATAGCTACGACCGCACCCATCGTTATGGGTTTGTCTACATTGACTGTCTGGTCGCTATTAAACCCATCTTTTCTCATCCTGAGCTTGACCCTTTCTGCACTTAAAACTTCTCTGACCGGTCCTCCGTGACCTTTACATGCTGCATTTGGGTCGCCAAAGACATTGAGAGGATGAGGCCTGATCGTGATCGCCGGCCCTAGGCGAATTCTCGAAAACAATGCCAGACCGGCGTCGGTGCCTTCGATCTTACGCAGCGCTGCTTCGACACTCGCTCGCCAGCGTAGAAAGAAATGAATGGTAGAAGGGTCTTGATAAGAGCCATCCATTTTCCACTCTTCCTCGGTTACTATCCAGATGTTCCACTTGCTAAATCCTTGCACCATGTTGAACCTCCTGTTTCTCGACGTGATCGCGTCCTCTGCTGTCCCAAGGGGATAGATCTTCAGTTGTTTAAGTAGATCTGGATCAAAATCTTTCTGCCGCAAATGCTTTTCGGTTCGATTGGGTTCCGTAGATGCGTGGCGCGCCTTTCTGACGAAGTCAGCGCGGTAGCTTGCAAAGCAGTGTGTTGTAAATGGATCGGCTCTATCTGAGTCCGAGGAGAAGCCGGATCGACCGATCCGAAACCTCGCTATTGTCATTCAATTCTTGTTCTTCGGCAGCCAGCGGCACATTCCCAAGTCGTGAAACCTGCGTACTTTCAAACGCCCGATCTGTGAGTGCGATATGTGCGATCTCAGGGGTCAGAGATTCCGGCGACGCAAGGGCGAGCTCGGCATATTCGATCTCCGGAAATAGGTCTCGATAGACCCTCACGTGCCAGACTGTGTCGGCGTCGGATTCGTCGATACGTAAGATCCGCATCAGCCCAAACCCGCTCTCGATCTGAAAAACCAGAAAATCACCCGGTACGAATCCCTGTAAATTCGGCATCGTTCAATGGTAATTACTGAATGCAATGTTTCGCAAAAATGCGTACCAAAAGTGTGGACGAGAGATGCAGCGATGTGTTATCGTTGCAACGTCCTTAAAACGGGACATCAGTGGTGCGTGGGACATAGGTACACGGGGACGCGGGGACAGAACCCGTAAGCCGATCAGATGTAGTAAGTTATGAAATAAATACTTGTCCTGCGGTAGTATGCGTTCCGAATGTTTCCGAAAGCTTCGGAACTAGTAAGAAACTGGTAGTAACAATTCCGACCTATTCCTTCGGACTAAGGAGAAGACCAAATGATCACAAAGCTCTCGATTTCACTGCCGATATCGCTTGAGGAGTATGCCCGGCATCGGGTGCGGACCGGCGGATACGGTTCGATCAGCGAATATTTCCGCGAGCTGATCCGAATAGACGAACGCCTAAGCAAGATGGAACGGGCACGCAAGTTGAACTCGCGTGACGCTGCGCCACCGACCGAAATCGACCGGATCCGGTACGGCCGGCGATGATTGGTAGTTCGGCGTTTCTTCAATTACTATCGTACTTTTGCACTAAGTATGAAGCAGACATATATCGATCAGTTGAAGGATCATATCGGCGAAGAGGTCACGCTCAAAGGCTGGCTCTATAACTCGCGGTCGAGCGGCAAGCTCGTTTTCATGCAGCTCCGCGACGGTACCGGCATCGTCCAATGCGTGGTCTTCAAGGGGAACGACGAAGAGATATTTGACAAGGCGAAAGCTCTCGGCCAGGAATCGTCGATCGTCGTCACCGGAACGGTCAAAACTGACGACCGATCGTCGATTGGCGTCGAGCTCGATGTGACCAGGCTCGAAGTGCTGCAGAACGTCCACGATTATCCGATCACCCCGAAGGAACACGGCACCGAGTTCCTGATGGACCATCGCCACCTTTGGATACGCTCGAAAAAACAGCACGCCGTTTTGAAGATCAGGCACACGGTCATCAAGGCGGTCCGCGATTATTTTGACAACAACGGATTCACGCTGGCCGACACGCCGATCTTTACGCCCGCTGCTTGCGAAGGCACGACGACGCTGTTCGAGGTCGATTACTTCGGCGACGACAAGGCGTATCTAACGCAGTCCGG
Organism: uncultured Acidobacteriota bacterium; assembly: GCA_902826795.1. Lineage (GTDB taxonomy): Bacteria > Acidobacteriota > Blastocatellia > Pyrinomonadales > Pyrinomonadaceae > OLB17. Next base: position 7,979 of record CADEGD010000037.1, read on the forward strand.
CCAGCTTTACAACGAAGCGACCGCCGCTGCGTTCGGCAAGTCGTATGCGTTCGGCCCGACGTTTCGTGCGGAGAAATCAAAGACCCGCCGCCACCTTACCGAATTCTGGATGGTCGAGCCGGAAGTTGCCTACGCAGGCTACGAAGACATGATGGACCTCGGTGAAGGCATGATCCTCGCGGTGGTCGAGGCCGTTCTGCGTGACCGAAAGGAAGAGATGAAAACGCTCGAACGCAATACCAGCGTCCTCGAAGCAATCAAAGGCCCTTTCCCGCGGCTTCACTACGACGATGCGGTCAAGATGCTTCAGGAAGGCTATGCTAAGGACGAACTGGAGAACAACTTCGAATGGGGCGGCGACTTCGGAGCACCGGATGAGACTTATTTGTCGAAGCAGTTCGGCCTGCCGGTGTTCGTCCACCATTTTCCGACTGCCATCAAGGGCTTCTACTTTGAGGTTGACAAAGACCGCCCCGAATGCGCTCTCGGCATCGATCTGCTCGCTCCCGAAGGCTACGGCGAGATCATCGGCGGCGGCGAACGCGCCGCAAATCTCGACTACCTGATCGAGCAACTGAAGGCTCACGACCTCGACCAGGAAACCTTCGAATGGTACCTCGACCTCCGCCGCTTCGGCTCTGTCCCCCACGCCGGCTTCGGCATGGGCATCGAACGCTGCACCGCCTGGATGGCCGGCATCGAACACGTCCGCGAAACCATCCCATTCCCGCGAATGCTTTATCGATTGAAACCCTAAAGTTAGCTGATAAGAGAAGTATATGTTGTTGAATACATTGAGAGTTGTGGGCGTCAGCGCTTTATTATCGTATTCCTCGCTGGTGATTGGTCAGACATCCGAAGACATTTCTCCATCCGAAGCGAACCCAAAAGCAGTTGCATTGGTCACTCAAGCCATCCAGTTGGAAGAAGCCGGAAAGTTCGAGGAAGCCATTGCTAAATTCAAAGAGGTTCTGAAAATTGAACCCAAAGATTTTGCCGCGATGAATAGCATCGCGGGACTCTACGGAGTTTTGAAACAGCCAGAACAGCAGGTTCTTTGGGCTCAAAGATCGTTTGATGCTAACAAGATGTACTGGAAGGCTTTGATAAATCTAGGCAACGGTCAAGCGGTTCAAGGAAAGCTTGAGTTGGCCTCAGCCTCTTTCGAAAAAGCGCGTTCGATAGCACCTAAAGAGCCGTTGCCGGTCTATTCTCTCGGGGTCATAGCAGAGAATCGCGACCAAATCGATGTTGCTCTCAAGCATTATCTAAGGTCCATTGAAGTCGATCCGAAGTTTCTGAATGGGTTATTTAGTGCGGCGGCAATGCACGCAAATCTCCGGCAGTTCGCTGAAGCCAAGAAACTTCTGATTCGCCTTCTAGAAATACAGCCAGGAGATCAAGATGCTCGCCAAATGCTGGCTGCCATCGAAAGGGATATGGCGAAACCCTAATGCCAAACGTTGTCGTCATCGCAGGACCAAACGGAGCGGGGAAATCCACGCTCGCTCCGGCACTATTGCGTGATACGTTTGGAATAACCGAATACGTTAATGCCGATGTGATCGCCCAAGGTTTATCGGCTTACGCGCCGGAGAAAGCTGCACTTGATGCCGGTCGCGCGATGATCGCGCGCCTGAATGAGCTTGCTCTGGCAAAGGAAGATTTTGCATTCGAAACCACCCTGGCGACCCGCACTTATGCCAAACGACTGAGAAAGTTACGGAAAGACGGCTATAGCGTCTCGATAGTCTATATCTGGCTGAGCAGCGATTCTTTTGCGGTAGAGCGTGTAAAGGCAAGGGTTTTTTCAGGTGGACACGATATACCCGAAGAAACAATTCGGCGTAGGTATGAACAAGGTAAGAGATATTTCTTTGATCTTTATTTATCAATCGCTGATTCGTGGAAAGTTTATAATGGTGGAGTCACGCCTCCGGAGTTGATAGCTCAATTTTCCCAGACTAAAGGCTTAGAAATTCCTAACGAGCAAACATGGAAAGTAATAAAGGGTTGAATAGAAAATCGAACGCGAATCTCTTCGATGTCTACGGCGACAGGATAACGGAAGCGTATGACCGCGCCGTTCGCGAAGCCTTGCTCAGACATCGCAAACTTGGGGACTATGTCGTAGTTGAGCGGGGCGGCGAGATAGTCAAGCTTCGCGGTGAAGAGATCGATGAGTTATTGAAGTAGACCTTGTGAAGAGAGGCATCGATCTCATCCTACCCGCGAGCCAGTCGTATCTTCCCGGCGACTTCGTGGTTCATCGTGCCTTGCCGCGACGGGAACTGAGGCGGGTGGCGGGTTTGTGTTTCTGGATCATTTCGATCAGCCGAACGTGACGCCCGAATTGTTTGACGTGCCGCCGCATCCGCATATCGGTTTGCAGACGGTGACGTATCTTTACGAGGGCGAGATACTGCATACCGATTCGTTAGACTATCAACAGAAGGTTTATCCCAGCGACGTAAACTGGATGACATCGGGCCGCGGCATCACGCATAGCGAACACGTCACTGAACTGCAGCCGCGTCTTCACGGCCTTCAAAGTTGGGTAGGTTTGCCGCAAGAAAAACGAAAGATCGATCCTGCGTTCGAGCATTTCTCGAAAGACGTTCTCCCGACGATCGAGGGTGACGGACTTTCGATGACGATCATCGCGGGCGAGATAGACGACAAGCGTTCGCCAATTCCGACCTATCAGGAGCTTGTCTATGTCGATATTAGAGCGGCAGGCGGAACGACTCATGAATTTCCCGTCGACCCGTCACATGAGCTTGCGGTGTACGTATCTGGCGGCGAGATTAGAATCGCAGACGTACATCTCAAACGTTATGATCTGGGCAAACTCTCGACCGGCGACCGATTCCAGTTTGAGACTCTAACCGATGCGAAGTTTGTGCTTATTGGAGGCGAACCGCTGCCCGAGCCTACGGTCATCTATTGGAACTTCATCGCGGACACGTTGGGTGAGGCGAAACAAAGATTGGTTGATTGGGAGGAAGGAAAATTCCCGCCGGTCCGTCTCTATGAAAAGATCTCTACCGCTGACCGAACCGGCGATGAGGACGAGGTGATGAAGCTTCTCTGAGTGCCTATTTCTTCGGAGCCGCATCTGACGGCTCGGCTTTGGACACTATATTTGAGCCCGATGAATCCTTAGTCTGAGGTTTCTTGCCGTTGGCGTATTTTGAATACTTAACTACGTTTTCCGAGCCATAAGTAGTTATTTCAGCCGCCGCATTTGCGTCGATCTGGTTGCGGTTTCCATTGACCATTATCTGACTGCAAACACCAGTGATCTTTACCTCATTCCCAGCTCCATTGATCATCACCCGATTGTATTTCGTGCAGTTGAGGGTCTTCTTGGAGTCGCTTTCGTTTACGAACAGCGTCGGCCCGTTTGCCGTAATATCAGCCTGTACGATATCTGCGGGATCGATCGTTTCCACGGGGACGGCAATGCGAGCCGGAGTCGGACTCGGCTGGTAATTCTCAACGCCTTTCTTCGCCATCTCGCTCTCGACCTGACAGCCGACGGCAAAGATGCTGATCGCCGCAGATAAAACCAGGAATAAATATTTCATCGGTACAATTCCTACCCTCGCAGATCTCGGGCCAAATCTTCCTGCAGGCGACGGTTCGCACGAAGTTCGCGAATCTTCGAGATCAACTCACGATATGACAACTCGATCGCTCCCATGGCAACCGCTGTTACACGGGCTGTTGCCATGAGATCAAAATGCGGCGTACTCTTTGCCTGAAACCACTCTCGCCGCATGCCCATCGATTCGGCGAACTCGATCAGTTCATCGACGGAGTCCGCGATCAAATGACACGACGGGCCGCGATGCCAGCCATAGTCACGCAAACCATCGACGTAAACAGCCAAATCTACTTCTTCCTGGCGACTTCCGTGCCAACCTCAGGTGATCCGGCGCTGCCCCACTTGCCCTCAAGCGAACCGTCGGGCTGGACGTCATAACCTACAAATCCGCACTTCGCTCCGCCGATCCCGACCGCCGCTGTATTAGCACCTCGGATTCCAAAACCTTTCAGCGTGTTGCCAGTATTCCATTCGAAACCGTATCCGGCACCCTGTTTCTTAACATTCAGTTTGCCTTCGTAGCTCTTGCCCCCGGTGTTTGTTCCTTTGATGTCGTAGCTTCCTTCAAGGTCAGTCCCGCTGGTTCGTGTCGCCGACTCCGTTTCGGCTTCGTTGACGCCCCAGTAACCAGACTTGCCGTCGAGATTCCCATCGGGCTTTATAGTGTAAAGGATCACCCCACAACCTTTACCGTCGCTGCCTTCGGTAAAGGATACGCCGACAGAGTTACCGGCCTGAACGCCGACTCCGTCATACGTTTTTTGACCGCTCTTCCAGGAGAACTGATATACCTCGTCACGTTTCGTAACAGTCAATTCGCCCAAATAATCTCCGCCTCCACCCTCGTTTTGGCCGCTTATCGTATAGCTGCCGCTGATATCTTTCGTCGCAGAGTTATTGGCCGTCGAAGCATTCGAAGTCGCGGCGGTCGAGTTTGCCGACGGTGGCGCCGCATCGGAATCGGAGCCCTGATTACATCCCGCGCTAAAGGTGGCGAGAAGGAGTGCTGTAATCAAACAACTAGCGATGTTTAAGCTTTTGTTCACAAAGATTTCTCCTGGCAAGAATTGTCTGAGTAACTACGCTCGATATAATGGGGCATATCCCGGGAAAGTCCAACCGAACATGACAAAACTAATACTTTCGAAAGTCAGGATTCTGGCTCTCTTACTTTGCACTGCGATCTCGGTCATCGCGCAGGACCAATTCGACACTACTGTCATTCTGATCTCGATCGATGGAATGCGGGCGGATTACCTTGAGAAATACTCGCCGCCCGAATTGACCCGAATGGCGGCCGAAGGGGTTCGAGCCCGTTGGATGACACCTGCGTATCCCACAAAGACCTTTCCGAATCACTATACGATCGCGACCGGCCTGTATCCGGGCAATCACGGCTTGATCGAAAACAATATGTGGGACCCGCAAACCGGTAAGACTTTCAGTTTAAGCAATCGAGACGCCGTTCAAGATCCGATTTGGTGGGGTGGCGAGCCGATCTGGGTCACCGCTCAAAAGCAAGGGTTGATCGCCGGGGCATTCTTTTTCCCCGGAACCGAAACACTGATCGAAGGAATGAGACCGAAAATCTGGAAGGCTTATGACGGCAAGATATCAAACGACGAGCGCGTAGACACGGCGCTATCGTGGTTCGACCTGCCTAGGTCAGAACGGCCGACGATGATCACGCTATACTTTTCAGACGTTGACGACGCAGGTCATTCATTCGGACCGGATTCGGAAGAGACGCGAGCGGCCCTGCTCAAGGTCGATTCCGCCATCAAGAGACTGAATGATGGGTTAAAAGCCAAAGGAGTCGATCAGGCTGCGAGTTTGATCGTCACATCAGATCACGGAATGGCGCCTTACAGAGTGCGAGATGCGATCGTGCTTGACAATTACTTCGATCCGTCGGATGCCAAGAGGATCTTCTGGATCGGTGAGTTTACGCAGATATTCCCGAAGCCGGGCACTGAGGACAATATCTACGACGCGATCCGAAAACGATTGCCCTCGACGGCTAAGATCTACCGGCGTTCTAAGCTGCCAAAGCGTTTCCATCTCGCAAATTCAAAGCGCCTCGCGCCTCTTATCGTCGTGCCGCAGTCGGGAACTGTTATCACGAACAAGGAACGGTACACCCGTGCGGAACGCGAAGGCAGTCTCGACGAAGTTCGCGGCGGTCACGGCTATGACAATCGGGATCCGTTGATGAGGGCGACATTCATCGCCTACGGTTCGAAGTTCAAGAAAGGCTTTACGTCCAAACCCTTCGAATCGGTAGATGTCTACAACTTGATGTCAAAGATCTTAGGTATCAACGCCGCCCCTAACGATGGAAGGTGGAGCCGTATCAGGAAGGTCTTGAAATGACTAGGACGTGCGAACTGTGATAACCGCGATCTCGGGCGGCACCATAAATCGAGTTGGAAGAATGCTGGTTCCGATGCCGGTCGTCACGAAAATGTCGAGTCCATTTTCCTTCATATGCCCCGCGGCAAACCTCTGGCCGTAGCTCGAAGGAACGATCGGACGGCCTAACACAGGAAGCCATACTTGTCCGCCATGCGTATGGCCCGCGATCATTAGCTTCAAATCCGCCGACACTTTATCGGAGCCATTGATGATCGGGGCTACATCAGGGCTGTGTTGCAGCACAAGCACATCGCCCGCTCCGGCCGTTGGTTCAAGCAATGCCCGAGCCTCTTCAGCGTATGCTTTCCAATTCGTGATCTTCTGGTGGTCTTTCAATCCCAACACGCGAAGATTGGCTCCGTTTCGCTGGACGACAGCAACCTCGCCGTTTAGAACATGAATACCGCTTGAATTCAACGCGGTTTCAATCGCTCGGTCGTCGTGCCAGCCATCATGATTTCCAAGAACCGCAAAAACCCCCAGTTTTGCGCGAAGTCCTGAGAGATTAGCAGCAATGGTTTCTACGCTCATTCGCAATGGCCGCTTTCCGTCACGACCTCTAGGATCGGTCTGAGAAACGTAGTCGCCAAGTAGAACAATAAGATCGGCCTCTTGGGCGTTCGCTAGTTCCACGATATCTCTGATCTTGGCTTCGTCGACTCCGTTCGATCCGCCGTGTATGTCGGAGAAGGCTACAATACGAAGCCCGTCGAACGCCGTATTCCAGTGTTGAATCTTAAGTTCGGTCGCGTTGATAACTAACCGGTGCGGTTCGATGAAGTAGCTGTAGGCAAGAGCAGCAATACCGAGCACGCTAAGAACGAGCCCGGTCGCAAGAAACTTACCCTTGCTTATCTTGACGATGGAAGGCATGGCTATCGAGCTATGTCGCGAGCAGGGAAGTATTCCCGCCAACGTGAGTCGACAAGTTTTGAGATGTCGTCACGCACCTCGACCTCTTTCGGATACCAGGGTTTCATCCGGGCGTCGATCACGATCGGCGAGGTGTATCCGATATGATTGTTCTTCAGTTCGACAGCCTTCGCGAAGATGTCGGTAGCGGGATTAAAACGGGTCCACGTGGCCCACAAGAATTTCTCGGTCGAGCGGGCGAACGCGATGTCGTCATGAATGACCACGATTTGCCAATCATCAAATGCATCGGTTTTTGCAAGCCTTTCTGCGAGGCTTGGCTCCGCTTCATATGAAGAACTTTCGACGACAAGACAACCCCCGCAATAGGCCTCCGCCTTTTCAACACCCAGCGGAAGCTCACCGTGAAACTCCCGAACCAATTCTCGTTTCGCCTTACCGGTTCCCATCAAGATAGCCTTGCTGCCGTGATTGATCTTGCCCGAGGCATAGTCAAGCGTGTCGAACGCAGTCTGGGAAAAGATAAAAAGATCTCGATGCCATTCAACGCGTGCGATAATGTGCTCAAAGAGTGATTTGAAATTGCGAAGATCTTGCGGCGTATCGGTCAGCAGCAAGAATTTGGTAAGCGATAGCTGCCCCTCGCCAAGAATCCGGAACCCTGCCGAAAGCGCCTCACGTGAATACCGCTCCTTCACGACAGCGGTGGCGAGCGAATGAAATCCGGTCTCGCCATAGCTCCAAAGATCTTTCACTGCGGGCATTACCAGCGGGAACAATGGCGACAGCAACTCCTGAAGATAATCGCCGATGAAAAAATCTTCCTGCCGCGGCTTGCCGACGACAGTCGCAGGATAGATCGCGTCCTTGCGATGGAAAACGGCATCGGCATGAAATACCGGATAGTCATGTGTCAGCGAATAGTAGCCGTAGTGATCGCCAAACGGGCCTTCGGGCCTTCGCTCGTGCGGCGGCACGTGACCGACGATCGCAAATTCGGCCTCGGCGATTAGCTGATGATGACCATTAATCGGGTTGTCAGTCACGCCTATCTTCAAACCCGCGAGCAACGACGCGAGCATCAGCTCCGGCACGTCTTCCGGCAGTGGAGCGATCGCCGAGAGGATCATCGCTGGCGGACCGCCAAGAAAGATCGTGGCCCGAAGCGATTCGTTTCGCTGCTCGGCTTCGAAGTAATGAAAGCCGCCGCCCTTGCCGATCTGCCAATGAATGCCCGTCCTCGTTTTGTCGTATCGCTGAATGCGGTACATACCGAGGTTCGGCTTGCCGCTTGAAGGGCTTTCGGTATACACCAACGGAAGCGTGACGAAGTGTCCACCGTCTTCGTGCCAAAGCTGCAGCAACGGGAGCTTTTCAAGATCGACCTCGGTCTGACGGGATTCGAGAACGGGTGCGTTGCGGACCTGCTTCGTCCCGAGCTTTAAGCCGGTCATCGCCATGTCCCGATAACCCCAAAGTTTTCCAAGTTTCGGCGGCACAAGATCTTCGACCATGTGAACCGCACGCTTTACGAATTCCTGCGGCCGCTTTCCGAACGCCAGATCGATTCGATTTGCCGTTCCGAAAAGGTTTGTCACGACGGGAAAAGACGAGCCCTTCACATTCGTGAAAAGCAATGCCTTACCTTGCTCGTCTATCACTCGCCGATTTATCTCGGCAAGCTCGAGATACGGATCAACCTCGGCCGTCACTTCGACGATCTCGTTCTCTCTTCGCAGAGCTTCGATGAATGACCGAAGATTTTTATGCATAACCGACTGGAGCCGCCATCATCCGTGATTGCCGACTGGAGCCGCAAGCATCCCTGCTTGCGGCTCCAGTTACGCGTAATCGTAAAAACCCTTGCCGGATTTTCGGCCGAGCCAGCCGGCGTCGACATACTTTTTAAGCAGCGGACACGGGCGATACTTAGGATCACCGAGGCCTTCGTGGAGGACGTTGAGGATCGCAAGGCAGACGTCGAGGCCGATGAAGTCGGCGAGCGTCAGCGGGCCCATCGGATGGTTCATCCCGAGCTTCATGATCTCATCGATCGCCTCTTTGGTTGCGACGCCTTCGTGCAACGCAAACACAGCCTCGTTGATCATCGGCATCAGCACGCGGTTGGATACGAATCCGGGATAGTCGTTACACTCTACCGGAACCTTGCCGAGTTTCTCCGACAGTTCCTTTACCTCTGCATAGGTCTCATCCGAGGTGGCAATACCGCGGATGACCTCAACCAGCTTCATCAGCGGGACTGGGTTAAAGAAGTGCATGCCGATCACTTTGTCCGGACGTTTCGTTGCGGCGGCGATCTTGGTGATCGAGATGGACGAGGTGTTCGATGAAAGGACCGTCTCGGCGGGCGTGATAGAGTCGAGCTTTTCGAAGATCTGTTTTTTGATGTCGAAGTTCTCAGTCGCCGCTTCGACGATCAGCGAGCAGTCTTTAAGTCCTTCGAGGTCGGTCGTCGTCGTGATCCGCCCGAGTATCTCGCCCTTCTGCTCTTCGGTGATCGTTTCCTTTTTGACGAACCGGTCGAGGCTCTTGGAAATGTTCGCGACGCCGCGGTCGAGAAATTCCTGGCTGATGTCGCTGATAACTACGTCAAAACCCGCGTTCGCGGCCGTCTGGGCAACCCCGTTGCCCATCGTCCCCGCACCGATAACTCCGATGATCTCGCTCATTTATTTGATAACTTCCTGTGAATAATGGTGTTTTTATCGAAACTAGAGATTACCCAAACCGACGTTTTGAAACAAACAACCTCCTGACAAATCATACGCGTCTTGGTATGAGCAGCAGACAAAAGGTCGTCTACCTCGGCTCGCGTAAGAGTTACTAGAGTTTAGTTTGAGCCATCGACTCCGATGGTTTAGAAGTAAAGTCTTCTCCTGGATTGACGAACAGGTTTTGTTCGAAGCGGTATTGCTTATCGTAGAGCTGTTTGTAGCGGCCGTTCATTTCGATCAGTTCAAGATGGGTTCCGCGTTCGAGGATCTCGCCGGACTCGACGACGAGGATCTGGTCGGCACTGCGGATGGTGGAGAGTCGGTGGGCGATGACGAAAGTCGTGCGGCCCTGACGCAGACGATTCAATCCTTCCTGTATCAACGCTTCACTCTCAGAATCTAACGACGAGGTCGCTTCATCCAAGATCAGGATACGCGGGTCGGCAAGCAGTGCCCGGGCGATCGCAATCCGCTGCCGCTGTCCGCCCGAGAGCTTTACACCGCGTTCGCCGACGATCGTCTCGTAGCCGTTCGGAAACTTCTCGATGAACTCGTCCGCGTTGGCGACCTTGCACATCTCCTTGATCTTGTCGAGATTCGCCTCGGGATTTGAGAATCGGATGTTGTCGAGTATCGTGCCGTCGAACAGGAAATTGTCCTGCAAGACGACGCCAAGCTTGTCGCGGTAATCACGTAGCTTTACCGTCTGAAGGTCTTTGCCGTCGATGCGGATGATGCCCGTCGTCGGATGGATAAAGTTGAGTACGAGGCTGAGGATCGTGGATTTGCCGGAGCCGCTTGAGCCGACGAGAGCGGTGGTTGTCCCTGCCTCGGCGGTGAACGATATGCCTTTCAGTACCGGCACGCCGGGATCATATTCGAAATGCACGTCGTCGAATTCGATCTTGCCGTCAGCGGTCGGGATCGCCTGTTTCGTGGAATCTTCCTCGTCCTCGGTTGTCATCGCCATCACTTCGCGGATGCGGTCGAGCCCGGCGAGGGCCTCGGTCACCTGAGTTCCTATCGCGGCGAGTTCGATCACTGGCAGCCCAAGCAGAAACGTGAACGAAATGTACATCAGAAAATCGCCGAGCGTCATCGTCTGAGTTTGGATCGCGTTTCCGCCGACAATGATCATTACCACCGCAACTGCTCCGATCACCAGCGACGCGAACGAATTGATCGCCGATACACCGGTCACACTCTTGGCGATGTTGCGGAAGAGCTTGTGTGCTCCCCGAGCGAAGCTGAGTTCTTCGCGTTTCTCGGCCGTATAAGCTTTGACGATGCGGATGCCGCCTAGGCTTTCGCCTAGACGTCCGGTCACTTCGGCCGTTATCTCCCCGCGTTCGCGGAAGATCGGGCGAAGGATACGCAAGGCGTAGAGCAACGCTCCGCCGAAGATGAGTATCACGGCGATCGTTGCGACGGTGAGCTGCCAGTTGATGTAAAAGAGCACGCCGATCGAGATGATAGCCGTGACGAGGCTGCCGAGAATCTGCCCGAGTCCGGTGCCGACGAGATTGCGGATGCCCTCGGCGTCATTCATGATGCGGGAGATAAGCTGGCCTGATTGAGTCGAATCGAAATACGAGATCGGCAGGCGTTCGATATGGCTCTGAACGCGTTTACGCATCTCGGTGATCGCCCGTTGGGCCGCCACGCCGAGGATCTGTGAGAGTGCGAAGCCGGTTGATGCCTGCACAATTGTGGCAATGCCGATGGCGAGTGCGATCCACGTGAGCAGATCGTATCGCTGATTGGTGAAGACCTCGTCGCCGATGAACTTGGTCGATGCGGGCAAGACCATTCCCGCAAGCCGCGACGCAAGCAAGAGTACGCTGCCAAGTGCGAGTCGCCAGCGGGCACTCCATACGATCTTCCTCGCCTCGGCCCAAGCTCCCGAATAGCTGATCTTCTTTTTTTCTTCGGCCACTAGTTAAGAAGATGACTATCGGAATGAAACAAGTCAATACAGACAGAACTCTCCGCGTTTATCGCCGGTCGAGCTTGTTGTTTATTTTCTCAAGGAGCATGTAAGTTGCTCTCATTCCCGTCGCCATTTCGCATAGTCCTTGAGCGATCCCATTGAGAGCGTCCGCGACCATTGTCTTATACATATCCTCGCTGCCATCCGCGAATTGACGGGCCATATTAGAAGTCACTTTCGCGGCGTCAAACATCATCTTTGCTCTTTCTGTTGGCCGTGCGGTTGCCCAATCTGCCATTTATCTTGTTCCTCCGATCCAGTTTAATTTCGATCTCTACCGCCTCTCACCATCGGTGAAACGGGCTACCGCATGGGTTTTGGCGGATAACCAGCTCTAATGCGATAATAATCATTTGCGATAGGTCCGATACTGTAAGCAGGAAACTCAATTTAATGTCAGATTTAAAACAAGCGGTGATAATTAGTGCGGCGAGAACGCCGACGGGTAAGTTTCAGGGAGCGTTGAAAGATTTCACGGCTCCCGCACTTGGAGCGATCGCGATCAAGGAAGCGGTCAAGCGTGCGGGCGTCGATCCGGCAAAGGTCGATGAGGTGATAATGGGCTGCGTCGTGCAGGCGGGCATCGGGCAAGCTCCGGCTCGTCAGGCGGCGATGAAAGCGGGCTTGCCGCCGGAAGTGTCAGCGTTGACCGTCAATATGGTCTGCGGATCGGGGCTGCGTGCGGTCGCGTTGGCTTCGCAATCGATCCAGCTCGGCGACGCTGAGTTCGTCGTCGCCGGCGGAATGGAGTCGATGTCGAACATTCCGTATGCTCTGCAAACGGCTCGCGACGGCTTTCGCATGGGAAATCAGACGGCGACGGACTTGATGATCCACGATGGTTTGTGGTGCCCGTTCGAGAACTGGCACATGGGAAACACCGGAGAGGTCGTCGCCGAAAAGCATCAGATCACACGTGAGACGCAAGACGATTTCGCTTACAACTCGCACCGTAAAGCTGCCGAGGCTCAGGCTGAAGGCCGCTTCAAGGACGAGATCATACCGATCGAGATTCCGCAGAAGAAAGGCGACCCGATCGTGCTCGATTACGATGAGCCGGTGCGTCCGGATACGTCGGTCGAGAGCTTGGCGAAGCTCAAGCCTGCTTTCAAGAGAGACGGCGGAACCGTGACAGCCGGCAATGCTCCCGGAGTGAACGACGGTGCGTCTGCTTTGGTCGTAACCTCCTCACAAAAGGCTTTAGAACTCGGCGTTGAACCGCTGGGCCGCGTAGTTTCATACGCCGTCTCAGGCATCGAGCCGAAGTACATCATGCTCGCTCCGGTCGAGGGAGTGCGTCGGGCGGTCGCCAAGGCCGGATGGTCGCTGGACGAGGTCGAGCTTTTTGAATTGAACGAAGCGTTCTCGGTTCAGGCACTCGGGGTGATGAAAGAACTCGGAATTAATCCTGACCTCGTCAACGTCAACGGTGGAGCCGTAGCTCTGGGCCATGCGATCGGCAACTCCGGCGGACGTGTCCTAACAACTCTCTTGTACGAGATGAAACGTCGCGGTGCCAAACGCGGAGTTGCGGGTCTTTGTCTGGGCGGCGGTAACTCGGTTGCCATGGCCGTAGAACGCGTCTAGCCGATTTTCGCAACAACGAAGAACCGCCCGTCGTATTCAGCTATAATACGGCGGGCTTTCATATGACACCTCAAGAACACAATCGTCTGATCAGCATCCTCTTTCATATTCAAGGTGGCCTCCAGCTTTTCGGAGGCATCATCATGATCGTTCTCTATGCGGGGTTCGGTTCCTACTTCATGCTCGGCTTACACGGCGACGAGGGACAGTTCGTTGGTGGAATTCTCGTTGTGGTAGGTATTGTAACGGCTGTGCTCGTGTTCGCTTTTGCCGCACTAGATTTTTACGCCGCTTTCAAAATCGGAAAGATGCAGCCGATCGGCCGCATCCTTGGGATCGTCGTCGCGTGCCTTTCAGTCTTGAGTTTTCCGCTGGGAACGGCATTGGGAGTATACGCTCTTTGGTTTTTCTTCGGCGACCAAGGCAAGGCCCTCTACAACGTAGACGCGGTCGGTAAGCAGTACTCGCCGCCTCCGCCGCCGAACAGTTGGCAATAGTGAACTGTGCAAATATTCTAGTTTGGTTCGTCAAACCGTAGCTAAAAGTCTATGCAGCAGCCGCAGAATCAGAACGCCAATCTCCTAAGCATCTTTTCCTTTATCTTTGCAGGCATTCAGGGGTTGGCTCTTTTGTTCATAGGGCTTTACGCTTTGCTGATGATCGGTATGCTAGTAGCGGGAGTTGCGAATGCCCGCAGCTCCGACGCCGCGGCTTTCATTTTTCCGGTTGTGATGGCTCTGATCTTCGGCGTCTTGGCAGCCTTTGGAATCATTAGCGTTTGGCTGAACATCAAGCTTGGGCGAATGCTGCGGAGCACATCTTTGCCGACGCCGAAGCGTATCATCGTAACCTCGATCTTCAATATTTGCAGTTTCCTTTGCGGCGGCATCTTCGTCGCCCCGTTCGGCATGGCACTCGGGATTTTCGGGATCGTTTTTGCAACCTCAGATAACGGAAAGGCCTTCTTAAGCGGAAGATCGCCCGGCCAACTTCTACCGCCTCCGCCGCCGATCAATTACGGCGACGGCTCGCGAGAGATGCACAACTGGCGTTGAGGATTATCGGTTCCTATCAGCGAGCCTGAGCCTAGTCCACGCCACGCGCTGACGCGGGCGGTTCTGCCTGACCGTCAAACTCTAACTAACAGTTAAAGGTGTGATTCGGTGTTAGTTTTGCTAGCGTGTTGCTTTCGATCTCGCGGGTCCGAATCGTTCTAAACATATTTCCTTTAGTCTGAGTGTGCGGAGCACACGGTAATTACGCTAGCTACATGTGGAGCCGCTTCGGCGGAACGTGTAGATCACGTCTCACCGAAACCCCGGGGCGTGTGAAACACGCGACACGATGGGCCGCATGCTCCGCACGCTCGGTTCGTACTCTTACCGCACCTACACGTTCCGCAAAGCCTTCACGCGTAGCTATCGATATCGGCGCGTGCTCCGCACACTTAACTGACTTCGCTTGTCAGTACGCTGTGCATCGCAGGGAAGCGGTCGATGTTTTCGATCGCTCTTAGGACGATGCGGAACATTGGTTTGATGAACGGTATGAAGTAGGTTTTGCCGCGGTTGGCGGATTGGAATGAGAAAGTTCCGGCGGCTTTGAGGCAGCGTTGGATGGTTTGCAAGCGAAACTCTTCGGCGAAGGTGGCTTCGTCGATGTACGGCAGGCCCAGAGATTCGCGGCCGTCGAGGAAGCGGCGGCGTTTCGCTGCGAGCCATTCGGGCGATGGAAGTTCGGTCACGCGGTCGAGCAGAAGGGAAACGAGGTCGTAAGCAGGCGACCCGATCCGAGCGTCCTGATGGTCGATGATCTTGAGGTTGCCCTCGGCGTCGAGCATCAGATTTGCCGCGTGGAAATCGCGATGGCACAGCACCGTCGCACGGTCTTCAAGCTCCTGCGAGAGCTCGATAAATTCCTTCGAGATTGCAGCGTCGTCTTCCGCTGACAGTGGTTGCTTCTTGAACGTCGTGAAGTAATGCTCCTTGAAAAAGTTCAACTCCCAATTCAGCTTCTCCACGTCGAACTTGAGCCGCGATGCGATCGAGTCGGCATCGTAAGCGGCATGAGTCGCGGCCTGAATTCGCGGGATGAGATCGATAGCCGAGTCGATCAAATCCTCACGGCGTTGCGGAGTCGAGGCATTCATTTCCTCTCGCAAAATTCGATCGCCGAAATCTTCGATCATTATCGCCCCGAGGGATTCGTCGAAGTCCAAGACTCTCGCGACCGGAAGATCGTTGGCAATGAACAACGCGGTGACATCGAGATATGATTGCTCAGTCGCCACGAACGCCTCGGGATAGATGCACACTATCCCGCCGTCCACGCGAAAATACTCACGCGTCGATGCGTCAGGCGTGAGCTGCTGGTAATGAGCTGAAAGTCGGCGGGATGCAAGGAATTGTTGGAGTCGATCGAGGAAGTCGGACATTATGATCGTGTTTAGAGTTCAAGCTTTAGCTTGCCATCAACTGCTACGAGACGTCTAACGGTAACCAAACAAGCTAATGCTTGCTTCTGAACTTCAGCTAAAGCTTGAACTCTGAACAATTTTAGTTCAACGGGACGATGTAATTCTCGCCTTGAATATATCCTTTCAACGCCTTCTCCGGCATTTCGTCGGTGTTGCGGAGCATGTCGGCATTGACGATCGCGGCGTTCTCGAAATGGCTGCCGGATTCGATCGTCACGCCATCGGCGAGGATCGTGCGGTATAGATGCACGTCGTCTTTCACCACAACATTATCCCACAATATCGAATCGCGTACGCTGGCGGTTGCGGCGACGTTACAGCCTTCACCGACGCAATTATCCTTGCCGTCGAGCATGGCGAGCGTGATGTCGAGATAGCGTGGGATCGTTGAAAGTTCAAACCAATTAGCGTCGGTCACGTGTGCGGCGATCTTCTCACCCTTCGCGATCGCTGGATTGTAAAAGGTCGGCACGATGTCCGAGTAGACGCCACGCGGAATGTAGTCGAACACGCGAGGTTCAAGGATATGAATGCCTGTGAACATGCACGGCGTTTCGATCTCGTGCTCAGTATCGCGGATCTCGTCTTCCGTCAAAGGCTTCGCATAATCGCCGAAGCCCGTGACCATCCCGTCTGTCATCTCGACGATCGTGAACTTCTCTCGCTTGACGTTCGGCTTCAGGACCATCGTCGCGATCGCACCTGAATCTTTGTGAGTCTTGACGGCGGCGGCGATGTCGATGTCGGTGATGATCTTGCCGTTGGCGATCAGGAATGTGTCGTTCTCAAGCAGATGCCGTGCGTTGTCCAACGCACCCGCCGTTCCGAGTATCTTCGGCTCCTCACGCGTGTAATCGATATGTACGCCGAACCGCGACCCGTCGCCGAGTGCCTCGATCACCGAATCGGGCTGGTGATGAAGATTTACGACGACTTCCTTGAAGCCGAAACCCGCGAGGTATTCCGCGACGTAGCCGACCAGCGGCTTGCCCAGAAAGGGAATTGCCGGTTTCGTGCGGTCGATCGTTAAAGGAAAAAGCCGCGTGCCGAAGCCAGCGGCCAATATCATTGCTTTCATAACGCAGAGCTGCTTCGAAAAATACGCTACGTTAATTAGCCCCTAACTTCAACCCGTTGACGAAAAAAGAGGCGGGCAGCAAAAACTACCCGCCTCTTGTCATTGTCGTAATCCGACTCTATTGGACGAAGAACGCCGCCGGAAAGTCGCCGGGCTGGCCCCAGGTTACCGCATAATGCGGATTGCCATTCGATGGGAGCACCCAGAACGTAGCGTCAGTCGTATTCCATCGATACGTAGCAATATCGTCTTTACCGTCACCATCGTAATCACCCTGAGCCTCGAAATCGAGGTCTAGGCCCCATGCAACGATCTGGATACCGCCGTCATTCTCATATATGTACCACTGGAGAATGCCGTTCGCATCCACGCGGGTTACGGCGATATCCGACTTGCCGTCACCATCGAAGTCGCCAGAAACCGGACGGTCAGTGAAAAGGCCCCATTCGTACTGGGTGAAGTTATACACTCCGTTGATCGTGACGTAGAAGACACCGTTGTTCGGGTTGTTTGGCGAGGCACCCTGGATCGCAAAATCAGCTAAACCGTCTCCGTTAAAATCACCAGAATACGGAATCCAGTCATCTCCCTGACCGAATCCCCACTGAACTACGAAATCTCCGGAGTTTGGAATCGAACTAGGACGGTAAGCGAACAAACAAGCTCCTGGAGCATCGAACGGACATCTATAGATCGCCGGATCATCCTTACCGTCGCCGTCATAGTCCGCGACAGCGAAAGGGTTATCACCGGCTTGGCCTGAGCCTACCTGACGCAAGGTGAAATCGGTACTGTTTAGCGAGAAGAAATACGCACCCCCGGGAACCGGACGCCAGACGGCAATATCGTCCTTGCCGTCGCCGTCAAAGTCAGCCATTAGCGGATCGTCACCGTTTGACTCTCCCCAAAATGCGGTGAACACTCCAAAATCGCTGCTGTTTAATCCCCACCACTGGATCGGGCTCGAGCCACCCTGGAGGTTATTCTTCGCTTCCTCTGCACGATTCTTCCTGCGGTCTCGCATCGTTCTGCCGATTCTCTTTCGCGACTCGGCAAGACCAGCCGCAGTCAACGCACTAGCCTGCGGCCTAACGATGACATAATCGGTACGGCCATCGCCGTTGAGATCGACTTTGCCGTCCGGCTGAGGGCCTGAAGTTCCCGAAGCAACTGCTTCTTCCCAAGTGGTTGCGACGCGAATTCCGTCGATCTGCTGAGTCGAACCAGTTGAACCGCCTCCTTGTCGAAGTCCGATTCCGTTTAACTGTGCAGGCTCCGTCGCATCATTATCTGTTGCAGTCAATGCAGCTGAAGCGGGCTCAGCAGCCCCAGGAGTCGGATTTACATACATCTGGACGACGTCGTTGGCGGCCCCTGCAACGTAGGTATATTTAACAACGATCAGATAAGTGGTTCCCGGTGTGAATGTAGTTGCGGTATAGACCGGAGTCCCGTTTGTGCGAGAAAGACCGAAGGCAAAGTTGTTCGTCGCCGCATCTTTCCTAGCATAGACCCGTGCACGAAACGTGGTTGTGCCGAAATTCATCAAGTGGAAAAAGTAATCGCCAGTTGTCGTCGTAGCACTAACGTTTACGAGTGCAGCCGCATAAACGGAGCCGCTGGTCACGGCGGTAAATGAACGCGACACGTCCTGACCTGTCGCCGCCATTGAGGCAGCATTGGCAACGCCTGAACCAGCGTAGCCTGTGAAAGTAAGTCCAGGTGCAGATACGGCAACGGGATTGATCCCGGCACTATGTTCCGTCCATCCTCCGGCCGTTAACAACGTACCTGCAGCTGGCGTAAAGTCATCGGTCAACAAAACCGTACTCGGACTGGATACCGTGAGGGTTGCTGCAGTTACTTTCGCGGACGCATCGGCAAAGAACCAACTACCGCCTGCGAGTGCGACGCAAAGAGTTGAAAGTGTTAGTACAAAAAGCGGCCTAAACGATTTCTTCATATCTCTCTCCAAAAAGCCTAATTCCCGATAGACACTTAAAAACGGTCAATTTCCACTATGTTGCCCGAACGAATGTCGGCCAAGCATCAACACGCAAGTTGTGAGTTATCGGAGGGGCGAAATTAATATCGGTCGCTGAATCTTAACACAGCCAGCGTGGGATTTGGTATCGAAAAAAGTTAACAATGTGTGAAATCAGTGTCAGTGTTTTGAATTCGAACGGCTCGCCGATAATATTAAAGCAATTTCCTAAGTCAGCCGTCCTCGATCTAAATCATGTCCGACAACTTGATCAAACCTAATCAGCCGCGAGAGATCTTCGGCTGGATGATGTACGACTGGGCGAATTCCGCTTTCTACACGACCGTTATCTCCGTGATGCTCGGACCGTATCTGATAAGCCTCGCGGAGTCGAGCCTGGGAAAGGAAGGTTTGGTCGTCGATCTTGGCCTATTTCGCGTTACGACTGGCGGATTTCCGGCATTTTGTCTCGCGATCTCTGTAGTCTCGATGGTCGTGTTTCTACCGATTCTCGGTTCGATCGCGGACTACACCCATCTGAAGAAACGCTTGATGGCGATCTTCTGCTATCTAGGCGTGCTCGCGAGCTCACTGCTGTTTTTCGTGACCGGCGATAATTATCTGATCGGCGGTGTCTTGCTGATCGTCTCCAACATTGGATTTGCCGCCGCTAATGTTTTCTACAACGCCTTTCTCATCGATATAACG
This sequence comes from uncultured Acidobacteriota bacterium, assembly GCA_902826795.1. Classification (GTDB taxonomy): domain Bacteria; phylum Acidobacteriota; class Blastocatellia; order Pyrinomonadales; family Pyrinomonadaceae; genus OLB17. The sequence continues at coordinate 27,435 of CADEGD010000037.1, forward strand.
ACCGAAGATCGACGCAATCGCGTGTCAAGCTATGGCTATGGAGCAGGTTACATCGGCGGTGTTGTGATGCTGGTCGCCAACCTCGCCTTTATTGCTAACGCGGAATCGCTCGGCATTACGAGAGGATTTGCCGTTCGGCTTTCTTTCCTGATCGCGTCGCTATGGTGGGGATTATTTGCGATCGTTACGTTCCTATGGGTTCGCAATCGTGAGGCAACGAAGACAGTCCCGCAGCACAAGAGTTTGGTAACGGTCGGATTCTCTGAGCTTTGGGAGACGCTGAAGGAGCTACGGCGGCTTCGTTACACGGCGATCTTTCTTGTTGCTTATCTCTTCTATAACGACGGCATCCAGACGGTCATTCTTCAGTCGTCGGTATTTCTTTCTCAAGAACTCTTCACCCAAGCCGAACGCGACGCGAGCGCCGATCAAACCTTTCTTATTACGATCTTCCTCGTCGCACAGATCTCGGCCTTTATCGGGGCGATCGCCTTTGAAAGGATCGCCCGATTCATTGGTGCAAAACGAACGATATTGATCTCACTCGCTATTTGGTGCGGGATCGTTATCTACGCGTATGCCTTTTTGGCTACGCGAACTCAGGCGTATGTAATGGCCGTCTTTATCGGCCTTGTCTTAGGAAGCGCGCAAGCTCTTTCGAGATCGCTCTACTCCCAGATGATCCCTGCCGGTAGGGAATCGGCATTCTTCGGCATCTACGAGATATCGGAGAAAGGAACTTCGTGGATGGGCCAGCTTCTGTTCACGATAATCATCGGAGCAACTGGTTCTTTTCGACACGCTATTCTCGGGCTGATCGTTTTCTTTGTGGTCGGCAGCGTCGTTCTTTTGTTCACGAATACTCAGCGCGCGATTCATGAGGCAGGTAATCGAACTCCGGAAGAAGCTGAGGGTTTGACCTGATTTGAGAACCCGAAAAGCTGAGATATAATTCAACCAATATCACACCGCGATGGAGGCCATGTCTGTGTCCGAAAATGCTCACGGAAGGATAATAACCATATTTGGAGGATCTAAATGCGGGCCGAGTTCGCAGGAGTATCAAGATGCCATGGCGATCGGGAAGAAGCTTGCCGAGGCTGGATACACGATCTGCACGGGCGGTTACCTTGGAGTTATGGAAGCCGCTTCGAAAGGAGCTAGAGAAGCCGGAGGCCGTGTAATGGGCATCGTAATGAATCAGTTCAAATCCGAGCCCAATAGATTCTTGACCGATAAAGTGGCAACCGATCATTTCTACGATCGCCTTCAGAACTTGATCACCCGGTCGGTCGGCTTCGTCGCGATGCGGGGCGGGATGGGAACGGTCACCGAGATCTCCTTAGTTTGGAATAAGCTGCAAACAGGCGTTTTGGGACGCCGGCCGTTGGTGCTCGTCGGCGATTGTTGGCAGCAGGTCGTCGAATCGTGGAAGGAGAATCTGGTAGTTTCAGCCTCGGATATAGGCCTACTGAACTTTGCTGGTAATGCTGACGAAGCGTGCTCGATCATCGTTGAGAAGACTCAGGGGGTTACGGTATGAACTGTCCGAAATGTAACGCTCAGCTTTTGTCCGACGCCAAATTCTGCGGATCCTGCGGTTTCACACTACAGCCCGCTCAAGCCGCGCCGCCTCCCCAACAACAGCAGCAGTATCAGCCGAACCCGGCGTACGATGTGCCGCCGAGCGGCGGAGCGTTTCAGTTTGACGCCGACGGTCGCGGAAAGGGCCGCGGCTATACATGGGAGATACAGCATCAGGGGTCGTTCGCTCTTGCCGTTGTAAGGCTTCAGGCCGAACAAGCGATTCACGCAGAGGCCGGAGCAATGGTTTCTATGTCTGGAAATGTCGATCTTCACGCCGAGATGAAAGGTGGAGTTTTCGGCGCGTTGAAGCGGGCGGTCGGCGGTGAGTCTGCATTTGTTTCTACGTTCACAGCCAAGGGTGCGCCCGGTGAAGTAACGCTTGCGCCCGGTTCGCCAGGCGGCGTCGTCGGTATCGAAATGCGAAACCAGACGTTCATGGTTCAGTCGAGCTCCTATCTGGCCGGCGATACGAGTCTTCAAGTTGAAACAAAATTTGGTGGGGCAAAATCATTCTTCGGCGGCGAAGGGTTGTTCGTGCTGCAGATCTCAGGAACCGGGCTTTTGCTGATCTCATCATTCGGCGCAATTCACAGCAGAACGCTTCAGCCTGGCGAGCAGTATGTCGTCGATACAGGCCATCTTGTCGCGTGGGAAGGGCACATGCCCTACAATCTGCGAAAAGCGGCGAAAAGCGGATTCTTCCGCAGCATGATGAGCGGCGAGGGATTGGTCGCAGAGTTCAACGGACCGGGCCAGATCTTGATCCAAACCCGAAATTTAGCTGCGTTCGCCGGACTCTTGCGTCCGTATTTTCCGTCGCAGGGTGGCTAGTAGTAGTTAAAGTTTTAGCATGAAGAGAACCCGAAGCGACTCGGAGTTACGATCGGAGAAAGGCTTAGAAACCCGGTTGAATGCCAGGCCCGTATCTCGCGGTGTCGCCGTCGGAAAAGTTGTTACGATCCATGGTGACAACAAACAGTTTTACCGCACTCCGATCCGGCTCGATCAGGTCGAGCGGGAAGTAGCAAGATACAGAACCGCTCACAAGGCGGCCGCCCGCCAACTCACCAAAGTAGGCACCACACTTGAATATTCATCAAGCTCGGCTGCCATCTTCGACATGCATAGGGCCATTCTGGAAGACTCGACACTAAGCGAAAAGATCGAGTCCGCGATAGCCCGCAATCATATCAACGCCGAATGGGCGGTGAAGCTCGTCACCGATGAATACATCGCAAAATACCGCGCCATACCCGACGAACACTTTCGCGACCGCTACATCGATGTCGAGGACGTTGCGGACCAACTTCAAACCGCTCTTGGCGGTAAGCGGCATCCGATTCGCATCCCACGAGGTTCGATAATCGCGGCGAAAGAGCTTCGGCCGTCGACAATCGCCGAACTGGGCTCGGGCCATCTAGGCGGCATTGTGACGGAGAGTGGCGGCTGGACCTCACACAGCTTCATTCTTGCAAGAGAACTTGATATTCCGGCGGTGACCGGCGTACGCAAACTACTCCGGCGCGTGAAAACCGGTGACACGATCTTGCTCGACGGCTACGATGGCACTGTCTTTCTAAATCCCGAAGACACTACCATCTCTTCCATCAAGGCCAGTCGAAGAAGTGCTCATCGGCCCGCACCGAAAGACGTCCCTGTAAATGGTTCGATCAACACGCTGGATGGCAGAGAGGTGAAGATCCGCGCCAATTTCGATATCGCCGCCAGCTTTCATCAAGCCAAAAAACTCGGTGCCCGTGGGATCGGGCTTTTCCGATCGGAATACTTGTTCAATCGATTCAAAGGGTTTCCCGGTGAAGCCGAGCAGATCAAGGCTTATCGCGAGATCGCAGATTATGCAGGAGCCGATAGGGCTCGAATTCGGACGTTCGACCTAAGTCTGAGCCAAATCGTAGAAAGATCGGCTCGCCGTGACAAGAATCCGGCCCTCGGCCTGCGCGGGATACGCCTGTCGCTTGCTCACCAAAAGCATTTTCGAACTCAGATAAGGGCTCTTCTTCAAGCTTCGGTCGAACGGGAAGTTGACGTGATCATACCGATGGTTTCTTGCGTTGATGAGGTCAGGACAGTTCGATCTATCCTGAATGAAGAATGTGAGTCACTCAGAAATCGTGGAATTGCGGTTGGCGCCCCGCGACTCGGGGCTATGATAGAGCTGCCAGCGGCAGTATTTACTATTGAGGTATTACTCGAAGAGTTGGATTGTATCTGTATCGGCACAAACGACTTAGTGCAGTATACGCTCGGCGTCGATAGGGATAATGAGACGGTCGCGAATCTGTTTCGATCTCTGCACCCATCGGTACTCAAGGCCCTAAAGATCGTACTCGACGCGGCGGCTAAAAAAGGTGTGCCCGCTGTGGTCTGCGGCGAGATGGCCGGATCGGCATTCTATATCCCGATTCTGGTTGGTTTGGGTGCTACCGAGCTTAGTATGAATGTGAATTCCATAACCCGCGTACGCCGCGTAATCGCTGGAATTGCTTACGAGGAGACTCGCCAGTTGAGGAACCGTGTACTTGAATGCTCAACCGTTGAGGAGACGGAATCCACCGCTCGTTCATTCATTACCGATCGTTGGAGCCATCTTTTCGACGGCGAGCAGCTTGTCGCCTTCAAATCTCCAGTTATCGCTTCATAACATTTTAATGTTCAACATTTTTTGCTATACTGCGTGAGCCGTGCAGAAGGAGCAGGCCGGACGGTCGCCTCTATTTATTTAGAGGAGGAAAGTCCGAACACCGTAGGGCAGCGAGCCGGATAACATCCGGGCACCGGGTTAGGCCGGTGACGACAAGTGCAACAGAGAATAGACCAGCCTTCAAAAGAGGTGATGGGTGAAACGGTGGGGTAAGAGCCCACCGGCTCGGCTGGTAACAGCCTGAGGCCAGGCAAACTCCTCGTGGTGCAAGACCAAATAGGGAAACGCATTTTGAGCGGCCCGCTCAAGTCGATGCTTCGGCATCGCGACGTTTCCGGGTAGGTCGCTCGAGCCGGCAAGTAATTGTCGGCCTAGATGAATGATCGTCGCTCACTTCGGTGAGTACAAGATTCGGCTTATAGGCCTGCTCCTTCAGCACTCGGCCCCTATTCACAAAATCAGGAGCTCACAACTGAATCATGGCGAATCGGAAAGGCGTCTTCATAGGCGCGTATGTTCCCAACGAACTTAAAGAATCCCTTCGGCGTAGGGCTGCGTTAGAACACCGCACGCTCTCGCAAGAGATAACCCGCATCTTGATCGAGGCAGTACATGGCCAGTCGCTTCCCGCAGGCAGCGTCGATCGTCGAACCGGAAATGCGTCGGTGCCGCGACGTCGTGCGACGGATCCGCCGGAGCGGCGACGCGCTGATGATCTTCCATACATCGCTCCCGGTTCAACTAAAAAGTAGACATCGACGGTCACTCGTTCGTGCTGGCGTCGCATTGTTGGTAAAATAGCGTCGATGCGTAATAGTTCTGTCTTGATCGCGTTGATTGCCGGAACTGTCTGCTTCGTGGCAGGCTTTTCTTTTGCCAACTATCTCAATCGCTCGGAGCTTAGCAGCCTTAAGGGAGAAAACGAGCGTCTTAAATCGACTCAAGATTCTGAGTCGGGCCAGCTGAATCTTTCCAACGAAGAGATCGACGCAAAGATAGCCGAGGCAGAGCAAAACAGCGGAAATTTCGCATTTCAAAAAAGCCTCGGACTTGGCCTGTATCGTTACGGTGCCATCAAACAGGATAAGGCGATCATAGAAAGGGCGTTGCCCGTACTAGTTCGCGCGCACGGCCTTGACGCTAACGACTATGACGTTATCGTAGGCCTCGGAAATTCGTACTACGACATCGGATATTTCGGTAAGGACAATTCAGGTTTTGAGCGTTCGCGTGAGTTCTATAATAAAGCTCTTGCAAAACGCCCGGATGATATCGAGGTCCGCACGGATCTCGGCCTGACGTACTTTCTTCAAGACCCGCCCGACTATCAGGCCGCAATCGCCGAATTCGAAAAATCTCTCGTGATCAACCCGAAGCACGAAAAAACCCTTTCGTTCGCCGCACTCGCAATGAAGAATCAGAATAAGGATGCCGCGAAATACGTGAACGTTCTTCGTTCGGTCAACCCTAATAGTCCGACCCTGCGCGAACTCGAAAGCGGCCAGCCCGGCCCGCCGCCCGTCGCCCAATGAGAGAAGCCTTTTTCATCCTGATCGTTCTCTTGGCGCTCGTTGGGTTAACGGCGTATCGCTATCGCAAACAGCTAATGTTCGCACTGCAGATCTGGCGGACGCTAACGGGAGCGCGTGAGATGCAGATGAAGAATATACCCACGAACGAGTCGGAAAATCAGGTCAAAGGCGAACTCGTAAATTGCTCTCGTTGCGGAAAGTGGACACCGCAAACCACCGCCATCAAATTCGGCGCGACCATCTATTACTGTTCGACGCGGTGCCTGCAAAGTAAGGTAAAAAACTGAAGTAGTTTGGCCTGCTTGGTCGCTAGGACAAAGTTTCACGCAGAGACGCCAAGGCCGCAAAGAGACGCTTCCGTTTATCAAATAGCTTTAGACTCAGCGTACTCAACTCTTTGCGAACTTTGCGTCTCAGCGTTAAGCTTCTTTGCTCTTATCGAGGGTGTTCAGCGAGCAACTACGGTAGAAACGTACTCACGTACCAACCGATCAGTCGTTCACCGAAAAACAGGGCAAGCATCGATCCTATGCCCAGAAATATCCCGAACGGTATCTGCCCCTGTGTGTCTTCGCCTTTGCTTTTCTGTCGTGCAATGAAGATCGATCCGATGATTGCACCGGCAAAAGCACCGAAGAAAATCGCGAGAAAGGAAAGCCGCCATCCGAGGATCGCTCCAAAACCGAGCATCATCTTTACGTCGCCGAGCCCCATTGCATCAACGCCTCGAAGCCGTTTCCACAATTCGCCGACCAGCCACAGCGATCCGCCGCCTGCCAGTGCGCCCAACAGCCCGCTCGCCAGCGATACGAGCCAGACCGGAAACCCGGCCATTGCCGTCGCCGGCCAGTGAGACATGTCGCTAAAGTATTGAGGCCCGAATGCGATCGGAAATACGATGCGAATGAGCATTGCGAATACGAAGAAAGGATATGTGATCACGTTCGGCAAGATCATGTGCTCGGCATCGATGAACATGAGAGCAACGAGCACCGAAACGAATATCAAAGCTATCGGCAGAAACGGCGTAAAGCCGACCTGCCAATACACCATCAGCCACAAAAGAGCGTGAAGAAGTTCGACGGCCGGATAGCGTGCCGAGATCGGCTCTTTGCAGGCCCGGCATTTCCCGCCGAGCATCAACCAGCCGAGCACCGGAATGTTGTCGTAAGGCTTGATCGGCGTGTTGCACTTGGGGCAATGCGAATTCGGAAAGGCGATCGATTCCTCACGCGGCACCCGATGGATTACGACGTTCAGAAAGCTGCCGACAAGGGAGCCGAGGATGAATACGAAAAGGTAAGCGATCCATTCGGGCAGGCCAGTTGCCATTTCGAACGTTGAGACAAGCAATATCATTGCAGTTCAATGGAGCAGGTAAAATGAAGAAGGGTGTTAGAACAACACCCTTCCGATAATACGATGAAACGTCTTAAAAGTACGAACCAGTTTTTCTAAACTGCCTCAGACTGCGACGTAAAGTTAAACGCCTTCAGCTTGAGAGCCGGCAGCAGGGAAGCATTCGATCCGCCGCCTTCCGAACCACCGACACGCTCTGATCTTCCGACCATCAATACATTCCCTGGCCCGAGCATCTGCGTGACCGACTGATTGAAGCGGAAGTTGCGAAGCGGATACGCTATCTTTCCGTTCTCTATCAGCCAAACGCCATCACGGGTCAATCCGGTCGAGCTCGCCGTACGCTGGTCAGTCGGGCGAATGTACCAGAATCTTCCAACGAGAATGCCACGCTCAGTTGACTTGATCATATCGTCGACCGTATTCGTTTGGCCGCTCGTCCAGAACACGGTATTGACGGGTCCCGGCGTAGGCTCTTTACCCTTTTGTTTCGCCCAAAAGCGATTGTAAGTCAGAGTTTCCACGACGCCGTCCTTCACCAATGTGATCCGCTGAGCGGGAATTCCGCCCTGAGCCGACTGTGATCCGGGAAGCTCGGCATTCCACGGATCGCTATAGATGGTAACTTTCTCGTCAAACATCTTCTCGCCCAATTTGGTTTTCCCGCCGGGAAGAGAAAAAACGCTCCGCCCTTCCTCGGCGTTTCGAGCATTGAAAAGGAAGCCGAGATTTCCCATCAGATCCGCAACGGCCTGCGGCTCAAGAATGACGGTGTAAGTGCCGGGATCGATCGTACGTGCTCCTCTGCCTTCAAGAGCCTTCCGGATCGCCTCTTCGGCAATACGCTTTGTATCCAGCTTTGCGGTATCGAAATGGCTCCGTAAGAAATAGCCCGAACTCTGGCCGTCCGAAGTCCTCGCGGTCGTCGACAAGCTAACGTTCGTCGAGCGTTCATACTCGAAGTTGCCGTTCTTTGACAGCGATCCGCCCGCCTGCACTCGCGTCGCGTGAAAGCCGGCTCCTATCACTCCATTTTTTTCGCAATCGGCGATGATCGAGCCGATCGCCTTCGCACGGTCAGACAAAGATAGATTGGCTGTCGATTCGACATAGCCGTTAACGGGCTTGTATTCCTGCTTTCCGAGCGTCGGCATGTATTCGCGATCTACGGGCGCCGTTGCCGCGATCTTCTGAGCTCGCTCGACCATATCTTTCAGGCTGGCGTCATCCAGATCGTTAGTGCTTGCCGCACCGCGTTTGCCCCCGACCCAGACGGTAACGTTCGCGTTTCGCGAAACGCGATTGCCACTAGTCAGTATGTTGTTGCCAGCGAATCGAAGATGCGAAAGCTTGTCGCTTCCCACCCCCGCGGATACGTCGTCCGCCTTAACAAACGACAATATCTTTTCGGTAAATGCTTTGGTTTCTTGTTCGGTAAGCAGCATTTTAGTGATCGTCCTCCATCTGTCCGGCATTCGGAGATGAAGCCGTATTCAACACGTTAATATTTCTAAACCTCGCAACCGGACAGCCGTGCGATACCGCGTTAGACTGGCCCGGTTCGCCCTTTCCGTCGTTGAAAGAGCCGGGTATTTCGTACGTCGACTGTCCGCCTAATCCGTCGCAGGATCCCCAGAAATCCGTCGTCCGCGATTGATATGCAACGTCGCGAAGCATTCCGCCAACTTTGCCGTTCTTGATCTCCCAGAAAGTTTGTCCGCCAAATTGGAAGTTGTAACGCTGCTGATCGATCGAATAGCTGCCGCGTCCATAGATCAGGATTCCGTTTTCGACTCCCGCAACGAGGTCATCCTGAGAGACATTTCCAGCCGCCGGCTTCAGCGAGACATTAGGCATTCGCGGAAACGGGACGCTGCCCCAACTGTCTGCATGCAGACATCCGTAAGACTTGTTGCGTCCTACCACTTTCGCCAGGTCTCGCGTCGTCTGCCAGTCGACAAAAACGCCGTCCTTGACAAGATTCCACTCCTGTCCCGGCACGCCCTCGTCGTCCCATCCGACCGAGGCCAAACCAAGCTTCTGCGTTCGATCGGCAACGAAATTGACGATCTTCGAGCCGAACTGAAGCTTGCCGGTCTTGTCAGGCGTAAGGAAGCTCGTTCCCGCGTAATTCGCTTCCCAAAGCAAAGCTCGATCGAGCTCCGTCGGATGCCCGACCGATTCGTGGATCGTCAAAAACAGGTGCGACGGATGCAGAATGAGATCATACTTTCCGGGCTTTACAGACGGAGCGGTGAGCTTCATCACGGCGTGCTCCGCTGCGGTTTTAGCCTCGGCCGCCCAATCGTGCTTCGACATATATTCGTAGCCGATCGACTGCGCCTCGCGAAGGGAATTGACCGCCTGAAAGTCACCCGTGGTGCGGTTTACCGCGGTCGCCGAAAAGCTTGGATTGCCTCGGACGAGATGCTGCTCGATGCGCGAGCCATCGCTGGTTGCGAGATACTTCTGTTCGTTTACCCACGCCATCGAAGAGTTGACGAAGTTAACACCGGCAACGCCAAGTGCGGCCTCGTTGATCTTCAAAAGGGAAGTCGTCTTTTCATCGGCGGGAACCTCGAACGGATCTCTTTCCAGCGGAGTCTTCCACGTACCGACAACTTTCGGAGTCGGCACAAGGTCGATCTTTTTCTTTTGATACGGAGCATTGGCCTTTGCGATTTCAACCGCTTCCTTCGTAACCCGCTGAACTTCTTCAGCCGTCACCAGCGGGCTCGCCGCAAATCCCCACGTGCCGTTCACGAGCACGCGAACTCCAAAGCCGAAGTTCTGCCCGCTCGAAACATTCAGCACCTGCCGCTCGCGAGTGTTTACCGCCTCCAGCCGATACCGGTTGATCCTGATATCGGCATACGAAGCCCCGAGACGTTTCGCCGTCGCCAAAGCCGCGTCAGCCAACGCATCCTTATTCACATTGAACAAAGCCTCGCCCGCCGCATGCGCGTCATACACCCAACTCGGCAAAACCGCAGCAGCACCAAAAGCGACACCGGCAGTCTTAACGAATTCTCTTCGAGAAAAATTCATTTGATTTTCACCTGATTTAGATTGTGAGATCCGAGGAACGAGAAACAGTTTATTGCGGTTCTACGCGAGTGTCAAAATAACCGGGAATTATCCCGAATCCTCGGTTATCCATTCGTATTTCTGATACTCCACAAAAGCTCGACGGAATCATCGGCCAGCGGGCGCAGCTTGTTTGCGTCAGGAAGTATCTCCTCGTTGAACGGAAGGAAATCTCGGCGTGAGACGACTTGGCCCATTGTATTGATGAGAACGCGCGGCGAACCGAGTTGGTCGGTTACAGTCCAACTAGTTGTCGGATTAGGTGCGGGCGGTTTGCTTGAATACTAGGCGATCAGTTTTCCGCTTGAATAAACGAAAGTCGTTTCCTCATCCAGGACGCCGTTCGCATAGGCCTTCTTCTTGATTCGTTTGCCTTCACCGTCGTAAAAGTATTCACCGACGAGATTGTTACTGGCGTCGCGAATCTCTTTCTGTTTGTTGTCACCATTGAAGACAAATGAACGATTCTCAGCGTCGGTTGTCAGGTTTCCGTTCTTGTCGAATAGGTATCCTTGACCTGACGTGAATCGATTTGTGTTGGGATCGATCGCGGGATGAGTGACGGCTGTGTGAGTAATTTGATTAGCTCCAGAAAACTTCGCATGCGTCAGGCGATTTCCGTAGCGATCATAAGTAAATCCCTGTTTCCAGGTCTGCGTGGTGTTGCTCGTCTCTCTTGCTTCGATTAGTCGGTAAAGAGAATCGTACTTGTACGTCTGAACGACGGGATTCGAGAGACCTCTAAAGTTAAGCGTCTACCTGGCGACATTGGGGTTGGCCGTTGGTCGCTCCTCGCAACTAGAAAAATCTTGTTGACCATATTTCTACAGCCTTATCAATAGACGCGTCGTCGTGGCTCCCTGATACCGCGCTCCGAAAGATATTCTCAGATATTAAGATTGGGGCAAGTTCTTTCTTAAACTTGAAACCCGTCGCAACGGGCATATTTCCTTCTAGATAGTCGGGATTTCCCGTGGCCCAGTTGAGTTGTGGGAAGTTTCTAACAAACGTCTCACCCAGATAATAAGCTGCGGCAAGGATAATAGCATTTGATGGATCATCAAAATCGAATAATCCTTTCCGATAATCGTCCGTGTTCCTGATGAACTCGGGAACATTTGGATCGGGATCTCTCGGAGTTGTTTTCAGGTTGGGGATCAAAGCCTTAAAGACAGTTGGCAATGACTCAATGCTGAAATCAAGATCAGTGGTGAAATGAAGATTCTCCTCCAGCATCTGCATTCCGCGATCTTTTCCAAAGGTGAGAAACTCATTTAGGTACTCCTGTGCTTCCTCCTTCGACATTGTCTCGAAAATGCTGATTTTCATTTATTGCACCCCTAGTGAACTGTGTATTTTATGCCGTTTTGGGTAAGGAAATCCAATACTTCCTGCTGTGCTCCTTGGAAGAAATGCCAGTGAGCTCCGTTGATCTGTTTCGTACTTATCAATTCGACATCCTTCATGATCTGTTTTCTGAATGATGAAGATAGTCCGACATTTAAGCCAGCTTTCGCTTCATACGCGACTCCGTCGACAAGGAAGTCAGGAATTCGGTTGCCCAAGGTTGTCGCGATCGGTTTAGTATTTTTCTCCACCGCTCCCCCAAGCACCTGGGCGAGTCGTGCTTCGCCCCACTTACCTAGCGAGCTTGCGGCTTTGGGCACTATAGCGGTGGTCGCTTTCGTTGCGGCTCCACCTCCTGCACTATTTAATCCATATGTTGATAATGCTGATCCGCCACCAAAAAAGTATCTTCCTAAGCCCGCTCCTGCTCCGTTCATTATTGAGATTTTCCCGAAATGATAGAAGGCACCATCTGTGTTGGCGGTCCGTATGTCGGCTGTCAAATAGGCGAAATCCTTGACGCCAATCATCTCGTACAGAAATCCGTCGTAATCTCCGTTGAAACCACCCATAATTTTGCCGCATTCTCGTCCTGGGCAAGATACTGATTATTCGAGTTCGGATCTAGGCCGGACCAGTTACCATCACTGGCACGATACACATAGTTTTCCCACCTCTGATTAACATCGTAGAGGTCCTCGTCCGGATCATCATCGAACCAACGGATTTTTCGAACACCGCTCGCCCTATCTATTACATCCCACCAGTCCAAGCCGTTAGGGTCCGTAATACGGATTGGGCGATTGCCAACGTAAACATACCGATTAAAGGTTTGCGGATTCGCAGACTTACCAGAAGCCAGCCACGGATCGACGGCGGTGAAGCGTCCGAAGCGGTTTTCGTACATCCTCGCTTCGGCGAAGTCGAGTTGGGTTTCGGAGTCTTTCTGGTATCCGGTAAACTTTTGGCGGAGGTCGTCCGAGTTATTGCTGTAGTTGAGTGCGGCGGTACGGGCGGCGCCGACGTTTTCGAAGATATCCTCGCCGAACGGCATGAAGTCGCGGCGGGATTTGACTTGGCCGAGTTGGTTGGTGATTATCCTCGGACTGCCAAGATGGTCGGTTGTCGTGTATGCGACAGTCGGAGTCTGCGATACTTGGTTCGAATACTCCGCCACCAACTTGCCCGACGAGTAAACGAAAATTGTTTCTTCTGCTAGTGCTCCTCCCGCATACCTTTGCTTCTTGATTCTCTTACCCTCGCCGTCGTAGAAATAGCGTCCGACTACTTCCGTACCGCGTTTTGTTTCGGTCTGTTTGTTGTCGCCGTTAAAAACGAACGTTCTGGCCGAAGATGTGATTGGATCAATGTCACTAATGACATTGCCGTTCTTGTCATACGAGAAGCCTTGATTCAGACCGAAGCGATCAGTTTGCTCGAAGAGTGCGAGTGATGCCTGACCCGCAATAATCTAAGGTTGCAGTGCTCTACTGATCTTGCTCTGAGGACCGGCAATTTCTGCAAATTTATGAGAGTAGTGCTGCTGATCATTAAAATCCCACATACCCTATTCCGACCGCGGGTGAAAGGTCTCCATCCACGACACTCGTGCCGATAAACGATAAAAATTCGAGGTCGGGCAATGACTTGACAAACTCTAAAGATTGGATTGAAGCGGAATCACTAATTATTAGTTTCTTAAGATTTCCTAACCTGGATAGAACTTCGTAGCTAGCTATCTTTCTGCACTGATCAAACTCAAGCGTCGTGAGGCTGGAGATGAGATTCGAAAGAGCAGAGATATCTTTAAGATGTCTTGCTTTGAATACAGTCAATTCCCTCAGTACCGGAAAGTTATTAATTCCTGCTAGAGAGTTAATATTAGCTCCAAACATGTCAAGAGTTTTGAGTGAGGAAAGCTGCGGAATTTGTTTGAGTGTTTTGTCGCTTGGCTTATATCCCGACACTGTAAGATTTTGTAATTGCTCACAGCTTTCTAGGGAAATTAATCTCTTGGAAAGCTCACACGCCAAGGTTGTAAGATTCGGGAAGTTAGACAGATCAATAACTGTTTTTTTGTTATCAATAAAACCAAGAAAGTTCAATCGACGGAGATCGTTCAAAACGGAAATATCATAGCGAGGTTCAGGTACAGTAATCCCTTCAACGAAGTCTCTCAATTCTTTTAAAAAAGAGAGGTCAGTTCCCTTAAAGCCCATAAAACTGTTTATTCCGATATACCGAAGATCATGTTGCAAAATGTAGGTTATACACGCATCGATCCGTTCTGAATCGAACATGAACATATCCTTCCCATCAGTCCGGGTTAGAATTTTAAAGCCTTCGGGCGTTGTTTTAACCATATTTTAATTTTGACCCGTAGTTTGTTAGCAGAAAAATCTGCAACCCGGCGAGAAAATTCTATTATACGTTGGAGACGCGCGATCAAAAGAAAGCGGGCCACCGTTTTCCATCATTAGTTTATGTTCGTTGATGAACGCTGCACGGTTAGATGTAGCCGGAAAGAACTCGCTGCTAACCAAAGGGTCGTTGTACTTGGTAGAGAAGAATCGTCCGGTTGCGTTCATACGAGTTTCAGTGCGTTTTCCGGCGTAGAAATTTCCGCTTTGAAATCGATGGAGATAGGAACCAGTCTCGACAAACGCCGTTGATGAGGCAGATCTCATCTGTATGTAAGGTGATTCCGTTAGAATAAAATTGTCAATTGAGGTAGATCGAGCCGCGGCTCCCAAAGATGAGCCAACGCGGCCGAGACATATCCTACGCTCGCGTCCAGATCCATTCCGCCCGCGAACCGTCCCGACGCGTGGTATC
>CADEGD010000038.1 GCA_902826795.1 uncultured Acidobacteriota bacterium
CGACGACGTGATTGTTGGTCAATATCGTTCCGTCAGCCGAAACGATCACGCCGCTGCCGAGCCCGCGTTCAATCTGCGGTCGCTGCTGTTGCTGGCCCTGCCCTGGACCCTGACGAAACAGATCGTCAAGATTGAATTGCGTCTGCGACTGAGGCCGGCCCTTGACCTCTGCCTCGATCCGTACTACGGCCGGCGAAGTTTTCTCTACAACGTCCGCATAAGAGGTTCGAACACCGTCAACAACGATCGGGGCCGGCGGAGCCGAAGGTTGAGCCGGCGCAGCCGGCTGCTCGCCGCTCAGCAGGCCGGTATTGCAGCCAGTAGCGATCAACAGGGAAACAAGTGAAACCGAAAGCAGAAGATTACGCTTAAACATTAGTACGTCTCCGAAGAATATTTCTACACAAATTCTAGCGTTTCGCGGGTGAGATTCAACACTTATCAATCTTTTACGATTTTTCGCTCCGGATGTTCGGTTATTTCTCGAGACTGCGTCTTGCGTAAGTAGCCCCATGTCAGCAGCCCCATGTAGTCCGCACGTAAGCAAGGGCTCTGGACTCCAAGATCCACAAAAAAGAAAGGACAACGAACATTGTTTGTCCATTGTCCTGTTCTCAAACATCCGCCGCAGATTAAGGAACGTCGATCGACATATCCTTGCCCGAAAAACTGAAGTTCGGACGCTTCCGGCCCTTCATGAACTTGGCCGCCGTCTGCGAAAGAGCGGTGATTATCATCGGCAAGGCGATCGAAGGGTCACAAGGAACGAATGCAGTGGTCGCACCCTTGCCGAGCTTGCCGAAGTTTCCGGTATGCAGTCCGGCGTAAGACGGTGTGCGGCTGTCGAGCGGCACTGAGTCTGTCGTGATCGAGATCGCATATTTGTGGCCACGCGGATTGGTTCGGGTTATATAGGAAGCTATCTCAGCTACGTTTAGCATTGACTGGCTGTGAGCGCTTCCAAGAGTGATCAGCGACGAGTTCCTAGTTTTTTGAGCGATCTGCATCATTTCGATCGTATCCTGCGTAGTGTCGAATGAAATACTGATCTTTTTCTCGAATCGAGCCCGAGCGAGTCCGACGGAAAGCTCACTGCCGAGCAGATCCGGGCAGTAAACAGGAATTCGAGCTTTATAGGCCGAAGTGATAATGCCGTCTTCATGGGCGATCTCGGCAAGCTCGCGGCCCATCAATAAGAGAAACTCACGAACAGAGTAAGGCCGCGTCTGATCGAGTTGATTGACCACGCTGCCGACCCACTCGTCGGCTTCCTGATATTCTTCGCGGTTTATTAAGACATCGCCAACTCGCGAAACGTCAGAGCCCGCGAGCTCTTCGTCAGACATGCTCGGATGCCCCTGGTAATGGTTTCGGCCCAGCGTCTCGTGGATGTCCTGATAAATAACGCTGCCCGAGAGTACAAGAACATCGACGAAGCGATTCTTGATCACGTATGCGAGCAACCGCCGCATTCCGGACGAGATCAGGTTACCCGAACCCGCTACATAGATGGTCGAGTTGTCATCGAGCATGTCGAGCCAAATACGATGAGCTTCGGCCAACTGACGCGCCCCAAATCCGGCTCCCTCCATTTTCTCAAGCAGTCCTGCGATCGAACGATCGCGGTCGATCGCCACCGGGCGAGTCGGGACCGTAAGAAACTTTGAAGCCTTAGTCTTTTTCTGAGCTACCATTCGATAGAATTCTCCAATAATGATTTCGAATACCTACTTGCTCGGATTGTGAGCGAGGTATGTATAACTTTCTGCCTGATCTTGGTAATACTCGATCAGGTCATTACCTTCCTTGGTCGATAGATCTCCTGCCTTGATCCGCGCGAGAATCGCGCGACGGTATGTATCGTGAAGATGTTCCGCATCAAACCTGACCTGCGATATAGAATCGGCAAGCGTTGCGCCGTAGATCACCTTCTTGATGATCGGACCGTCTTCGCCGATGTAAATATGAGCCTCGTGCGGAACGCCGAAAAGGTTGTGGTTATTGCCCATAACCTCTTGATACGCCCCGACCAACATCATCGCTAAATAGTAAGGCTCATTTTTCGTGAGTTTGTGGAGTTCGAGCACGGGTTTAACATCGTGAAGATCCACGAACTTATCAACGATACCGTCGGAATCGCAGGTAATGTCACATAGCGTAGCATATTCCGTAGGCTTTTTGTTGAGTTTATGTATTGGAATGATTGGAAATAGCTGTTCCAAGGCCCAGTTGTCCGGCATCGATCGAAAGACAGAGAAATTGGCCAGATACTTGGCGCACATCAGGCGTCGAAGGTCGTCAAACTCTTCAGAGACATATTTCTTCTGCTGAGCGTATGCATCAGCCTTCTCGCATACATCCCAAAACAACACCTCACCTTTGCCCTTATCCTCGAGCGTGATCAGCCCGAGGTTGAACATCGTGAAAAGTTCTTCGCGGTGTTCGAGAGCGTCGTGATAATACTCGCGATAGTTCTTGGCGTTGATCGTCTCTCGAAGGTCCGCAAGTTCCTTGACCACCTGTGGATCATCGGGGTCGAACGTCATTGGCGTGTGATCTTCAACTACCGTCTCGATCTCATCCTGGACGTTGGTCACCAGTATCGCGTGATACGCCGAAAGGTATCTCCCAGACTCTTGAATGATCGTGGGATGCGGCACATTCTCGTCATCGCAAACCGTCTTGATGACGTATATAACGTCGTTCGCAAACTCGCGGGCGTTGTAGTTTGCCGACGATTCAAACGACGTCCGAGATCCGTCGTAATCCACCGCCATGCCGCCGCCAACGTCCAGATAGTCGATTGGAACGCCCATCTGGCGGATCTTCGAATAAGTCCGGGCGGCTTCTTTCATCGCATTTTTGATGCGCTTAATGTCGGTGAGCTGCGATCCGATGTGGAAATGAAGCAGCTTGAGCATGTCTAACCGGCCTGCTTCGTTCAGTTTTCGAATGACTTCAAGGATCTCGGTTGTCGTCAATCCGAACTTTGCCGCCTCGCCACCGGACTTTTCCCATTTGCCCGAACCTTTCGAATAAAGCTTTACGCGGACGCCGACCATCGGCAGACTCGCGTCCGGGTTAGCTTTGGTTACCTCAGCGACCAGGTCGAGGGTGTGCGTAAGCTCGCTCATCTTCTCGACCACGATAACGACGTTTTTCCCGGCGGCTGCCCCAGCGAAAGCAAGCCGGATAAAATCCCGATCCTTAAAGCCGTTCAGTACCAGCAAGCTGTCTTTTGCCTGATCCAGTCCAAGAGCCGCATACAGCTCCGCCTTCGATCCAGCTTCGAGTCCGAAGTTAAACCGGGAACCCTCGCGGAGATATTCCTCGATGACGGCCCGATTCTGATTCACCTTCATCGGGTAAACGCACAAATGGCCGCCTTCGTATCCGAACTCCTTGATCGATTTCTTAAAGGCCGTCTGAAGTTTCCTGATCTGTCCGAAAAGCAGTTGCGGGAAGCGAAGCAGTACAGGAGTCGAAACTCCTCGCTTTTGGAGATCGTCGATGATTTCCTTTACGTCCCCCTGAATGGTCTCGTTGTCAGGCGAGATGACGACCAGGTTCCCCTTGCGGTTCGCGCCGAAGTATCCGGCTCCCCAATTGTCGATGCCGTATGTTTCGACGGTCTGTTCCAAGACTGAACTCAATTCAATGCACCTCGCCCAAGATCTTCAAACGCTTCGCAACGCAAAACCTAAAGTGTAGTAAAAAAAGTCCAAAATTCAAACCAGCTTTTTTCAAGACGGATATGGCACAGGCGTTGCGAGACCACTTATCGAAGCCACCGCAGACAGAGCAGGGTTTCACTATATAACTCTAGTGTTAACAGCAGTTGCAGTTGTATTAACGAGGAATTAGATGGCCGAAATGGCAAAAACTGGTGTCAAAAACTGTCAGTTTGGTCGGTCAAAATGAGGCAAAAATATGAGAATCGCTAAAGATGAAAAAGGATTTTCGCTGATCGAGCTGCTTGTCGTTGTGGTTATCATCGGCATTGTAGCGGCTCTTGCAGTGCCCGCCCTTCGAAAAGGACTTCGGTCGGCCGAAAACGGAACGACTTTCGCTACTCTTCGCTCAATCTCCTCCACTCAGGTCCAGTGCTTCTCGCAGAAAAACCGCTTCTGTACGCTTCCGGAGATCCAGGACATGATGAGAAACAGCATCGGAACGACCACAGGCGACACTGTCGTACGCGGCCGCTATGTATTCGAAATGACACCGCTAGCACCGACGCCTGCCGACTTGCGGGAAGGCTACACGGTCTCGGCGGTTCGTAACGTTACCGATGACGTGGTCTATCGCTACGAGCTTACTCAATCCGGTAGGATCCAGAAAATCCTTCCTTTGGGTGCTGTAGAAGACTAAGCCCAATTTGTCCCCGCACAGAGACCAAGACTCAAGTCTCCCGCCACCACCAAAATGAACGTATTCGAAGAACTCATCGACGAACTAAGAGATGAAGAGCTTCTTGAAGAAACGATCTTCTCGTTGAATCGAAACTCCAGTTCCACCCCGGCCGCTGCCCCGCAGGCCAAAATCGACACGACACCACCGGTCGATAAGGAGGCTACTGCCGACGTTCTAGAAATGTCAGGCGAAGACGGATCCACCGATCTCTCTGCGGAAGCCGAGGCATTAGACGAACTTATCGACAAGCCGGCGGACGAACGCGAAACCTATAGACGCCGGGCGATGGAAGAGGTCTCGAGCCTTCAAATGGTCGAGCATGTTCTATCGGGAATTGAGCGCGAGCACATGAAAATGGCTCCGCAGACATATGACGACCTAGAGGTTAAGAAGGCCCTTCACAAATATCTTCAGGTAACGGAGCCGATCAGTTCCGACGAGCATTCGGAGGCTGAATACGAGCTTTTTCAGGAAACCGAAAAATGGTTCTCCGCTCTTTCAAAAAGAGATTCAAATATCTCCGTCGCTAACGTTCGTCGGTTTTGCGAGAATTCAAAACCCGTGCTCAGCTCTCAGGCTTTAATGGCAATGGCCCGGTTCTATCGTAATTCTCCATATTCAGAGGCGGTTCGCGGCAAGTTCGACTTTGTGATGACGAAGTTGTTCGCCCGCGAGATCGACGAGCAGAAACGCAAACTCTTGTTCGGGCGGATCGAGACACTCGGACACGTCAAAACTCTCTACTCTAACTGGGCAAGTCTATCGATTGTGGCTCCCGAAGAAGACGAGGCGACTGGATCAGTCGGCGGAGCAGTTGCAGGATTCGAAGGTTTCGTACGCGAATCGGAAGCTGCCGAATCATTCGATCAGCTGATCGCGTCGGACTTCTTCAACCGCATCCGGCTTTTTAAAGAAGAGTGCAATGAGCTATTTTACGAGGCGGCCGTAATATCGGCCGCGATGGAATGCAACGTCCGCATCGGTAATCGATTTGTCGATCTCATCGAGAAAGAGCGCGTCACCACAAGTGAGTCAACTATCGAGGAGAAGTACGGATATTCTCACGATACGATCATCTCGAACGCGGCCAGCAAGACGCTCCTTCTTCTCGACCTGATTCGTGAATCCAGAGAGGCGGAAGAGGCAGAGCAGCTTGAACAGGCTCAAGCCGCCGATAGGGCGAGAGTCAGTTACGAACGTGCACCGGTCGCAGAAAAGTCTGGCGGATCATTCGTTATTAACAAATGGCTTGTCGCGTTCACTATCGTCGCTCTGCTCATCAGCGCCGGAATCTATATTTGGTCTGAAAGTGTTTCAACTGCCGACAGCTCCATTCAAGTTGCTAGTTCGGTCGACATTGCTGGAACCGAGTTAACCAAACACATTCGCGAAGCAAGCACCAGCAGCGAAATTTTCTACGGAGTTGTGCAGCCTTCATGGGACTCGCTATCAGAGAAAGAACAAAAGGCTTTCCTGACCGAGGCCTACCAATTTGCCCGGTCTAAGGGAATGCGTAAGGTTAACTTCCTTAACAGCAAGGGGCGAACGGTCGGATATGCTACGGAAGACCGAGTTGAAGTCTCCAGCGGAGCGCAGTAGAAATTATTTCAAGCCTACGATATTGTAGGACTGGCCAACATGAGGCGACATATTCGTAATAGAATATGTCGCCTCACTTTTCGTCAGGCGGCTATACTTCGAGTTAAGTCAAACAAACACAACATATAAATATGCGACCGGCTGACGGTATGCCTCTTGCCTCGCTGACGAATCGTACTGATACGCCGGCTTTTCGCCCAAAAGCCGGAAAAATTTAACGAAAGCCAGGAGAGTTAATGTCAACCGTAAAAAATGTGTTGAACTTTGCCGCCGAGCAGGGTGCGAAGTTCGTTTCGGTGCGATTCACCGACCTACCCGGGTCGTGGCACCATCTTACATACCCGATCAGTCAACTGACCGAAGATTCGTTCGAGGACGGATTCGGATTCGACGCGTCGAGCCTTCGCGGCTGGGCGAGCATTCATGAATCCGACATGCTTCTCGTGCCAGACGCGAACCGATTTTGGATCGATCCGTTTGCGGACGAGACGACGCTGTGCCTGATAGCAAACGTAATGGAGCCGATCACGAAAGACGGCTATGGGCTCGACCCGCGTTCCGTCGCCGTTCGAGCGGAAAGTTATCTTCGATTCACCGGCATTGCCGACACCGCTCATTTCGGACCTGAAGCGGAGTTTTTCATATTCGACGAAGCCCGCTTTCATAACGATCAATACTCGGCCGGGTTCACCGTTAACTCAGAAGAGGGTCACTGGAACAGCGGACGCTCGGGCGGCGAAACGAATCCCAACACTGGCTATCATATCCGCCCGAAAGAGGGTTATGTGCCAGTCGCTCCGATGGATACGCTTGTCGATCTTCGAAACTCGATCTCGAATACCCTCGGTGATGTCGGTATCGATGTCGAATGCCATCATCACGAGGTCGCTACCGCGGGCCAGTGCGAAATCGATTTCCGGTTTTCGAACCTTTTGCACACGGCCGACAACGTCATGCTGTTCAAATATGTCGTTAAAAATTCGGCGTACATTCACGGTAAGACGGCGACGTTCATGCCGAAGCCGCTCTACGGCGACAATGGATCTGGAATGCACTGCCACCAGTCGCTCTGGAAAGACGGCAGTCCGTTGTTCGCAGGCGACCAGTACGCCGGCCTCTCGGAGATGGCGAAATTCTACATCGGCGGCTTGTTGAAGCATGCACCGGCTCTCGTCGCCTTCGCTGCACCGACAACAAACAGCTACAAGCGTCTCGTGCCTGGATTCGAGGCTCCGGTTAATCTGGCTTACTCGGCCCGCAACCGTTCGGCCGCTGTTCGCATACCGATGTTCTCGCCCTCGCCGAAAGCAAAGCGTCTCGAATTCCGTCCGCCGGATCCGAGCTGCAACCCGTACATCACGTTCGCTGCATTGTTGATGGCAGGACTCGACGGCATTCAGAACCGCATCGATCCCGGCGACCCGCTCGACAAGGATATCTACGACCTTCCGCCTGAAGAGCTCGCGAACGTTCCATCGCTGCCGGGTTCGCTCGACGAAGCTCTGACCGCCCTCGAGAACGACCACGAGTTCTTGCTAAAGGGCGACGTCTTCAGCAAGAAAATGATCGAACGCTGGATTTCGTACAAGCGCGAAAAGGAGATCACTCCGCTTCGCCTGCGTCCACACCCGCTCGAGTTCTCAATGTACTACGATATTTGATTTCGGATCGTCTTGCCGAGCGGCGAAGCTTTGCTTCGCCGTCACCCAGATACTCTTTCCGCGAGGCTCAGCCTCGCGGTCTTTTATCTTAAAGGGTGCCTCGGAAAAGCATAGCTTTTCCACTCGGCGAACACTGATCGCAATTGTGTATAATCACTCTGGTTATGGAGAAGTTCTCTATTCATTGTCCGTGCTGTGAAGCGACGATCAACATCGACGCGGCGACCGGGGCTATCCTTTCCCACGAGGAGAAAAAGAAGGTCACGGGTTCGTTTGAAGATCTGAAAGGACAGCTTTCGAAACAGGCCGAGCTTCGCGACCAGCTTTTTGCCCAGGAAATGTCATCGCAGAAAGACAGGGAACGCCTGCTTGAAGAAAAGTTTAAGGAAGCGATGAAAAACGCCGATAAGGTGACCGACACACCCTATCGAAATCCTCTCGACATGGATTAGCCGTTATCGAGTGTTCGCAGCCAACACGTAGGAGGAGTTTCGTTAGCCGTTTCTTTGGAAAGTTTGAGGTTTGCGGAGATGCGAAAGTATCTACTTTTATTTATCGTTGTGCAGACATTAAGTCTCTTTGTGTCAGCACAGCAAGCATCTTTACAAAGTCCGCATCCTTGCACTAAAGAGAATCTGGACCCGTCTCAGCCTTGGGTTGAGAAATTCAAGATCCTTGACTCCTACGCCAAGGACGACCCGCTGCCTAGCTTTATCGGTACTTTTCGAGATAAGAATCAGAAGTACATGCTTGACCTTTATCAAGACGCGACAGGCATCTTTGGCGAACTTTCAAGTCCGGTGCTTGACGCCGACTCTCCGACGTCTCGACTATATGAAGTCTCTTTTGATCCTAGTACAATGGACTTACAGTTCAGTGCTAGATTCTGGGACGGACACTTACTATTTAGCGGAAGATTGAGCGGGCGTGTGATCAAAGCAACTATTACACGCAATAATCGGACAGAAAAGGTTACGTTGCGAAGAACACAAGATACTGACAGCGACGAATTTTTCTTCACGAGCCGAGCACAATTTGAATGTGCGATGACACTTTGGAATAGGTTTTGATAAGACATCACGCGCAGCCTCGAGTGAACACCACCGCCGCCGCAACGTCAACTAAAGACAAGATCATCGTAGCCCTCGATGTGCCGACGGCCGCCGACGCGCTTTCGATCGTCGATGAACTTAACGGTTCGGTTGGAGCGTTCAAAGTCGGCCTCCAACTCTTCACGTCCACCGGACCCGACTTCGTTAGAAAACTTGTCGAAACTGGCGCACGCGTTTTCTTGGACCTCAAATTCCACGATATCCCGAACACCGTCGCAAAGGCCTCCGTCGAAGCGGCGAGGCTTGGAGTTTGGATGTTCAACGTTCATGCGTCCGGCGGCGGCGAGATGCTGCGGCAAGCATCGCAGGAAGTTAGCGAGGTCTGCGAAAGGGAAGGGCTCGAACGGCCGCTGATCATCGCTGTCACCGTCCTTACCAGTTCTAACAACGACACTCTCAACGAGATCGGCGTTCAGGCAGAAGCGCAGCCGCAAGTTTTGAGATTGGCGGAACTTACGGCAAAATGTGGACTTGACGGCGTGGTCGCGTCGCCGCTTGAGATCGAACCGATCCGTGCTCAAATAGCACCAAAAGAATTCGTGATCGTAACGCCGGGGATCCGTCCGGCGTCTGCAACTAAAGACGATCAAAAGCGTGTAATGACACCAGCGGAAGCTGTACGTGCCGGAGCCGACCATCTGGTTATCGGAAGGCCGATAACTGCGGCACCCGACAGGCTTAAGGCCGTCGAACAGATCGTCGAAGAAATGAAAGCAGGCGGCGACCCATCTTAAACGTGGCGAAATTCTCGATCCTCAGACCCTCACTCCACCTTGTACTTTTGCTAGCCGCACTTTCGACGGCGGCGTTTGCGCAGGGCCAGTTTCGCATAGGCGAACGCATCACCTATACCGTATCGCTGGATAAATTTAAGGAAGCCGCTTACGCCGAGATCTACTGTGTTTCAAGCGGAGCTTTGACCGGCAAGGCGGCGATCGAGCTGCGGTCGAAAGTAAAGACGCTCAACATCGTCAGTGCCGCAGTGGCGCAGATCGATGAAAGCCGAACGGTCTTCGTAGATCCAGAATCTGGCTCGCCGATCTACATTTCGCGAGTTGACAACACAGACGGGCTTCCTAAAGAGTCGATCAGCGATTTTCGCCAGGCGAGCACCGCGAATCATGATCTGCTTTCGCTGGTTTACAAGATCAGGCATCTCGGCGGATCAGGCAGCGCTAATTTTCAAGAAGGCGAAAAGATATACAGCGTCACTTTCTCGCCGTCTGGTTCCGAGAAAATAAGCGTTCCGGCAGGAGAGTTGGACACGACGACCGTAACTTTGCAGAGCGAGTATTTTACCGAGCTCGGGTTCACGGATGTTAGGATAAACCTTACGTCAGACGAGGCCAAAGTTCCGGTACTTTTAAGGCTCAACAAATCAAAGAAGAGCGGTTATCGCATAGAAGCAGCGAGCATCCAGGCCGTCGTTTCCGAGCAACCCGATGTGCGTCCAAGCCCGACGCCGACACCCGTGGTGATCGCGACTCCGCGACCGACGCCCACCCCCGAAGAGTATGTTGCCAATCAACCTCTCGCCCCTGAACTCGCGTTTCCCCTCGGCGAGACGCTTGAATATCGTGTAACCGCCGGGGGACGAGCCGTCGGGACGTTTGTTACCCGAGCCCGCGAACGCGTGCAGATTTCAGCCCGCGATACGCTTATCTTGAGCGCCACCGTCACGAATGCGGCTCCGGGAAATCCGGTCTTTGCGTTGAACGATTCGATCGCCGCAAACGTGGACCCCACCAGCCTTGCTCCCTATACGCTCGACATTAGGATGGCAGGCCCGCTCGCATCACTGTCGCAATCGGCAATCTTTGACGACCGCACTGGCTCAATCAGCTTCAAAGGCGGGAACCGCGTCGACGCTCCGATCGCGACGCACAGCATTCTTTCGCTGATCTACGCAATGCGGTCTTTTAATTTAAAGCCCAGCGCCGTTCGTGACCGCCCTGTAAACGATACCCGCGTTGCCGTCTTCTGGGATGACCGTCCGTATATTTTTACGCTCCGCCCCTCGCCGGCGGCCGAGATAACCGTCAACGGAGAAAAGGGGCAGGCACAGCAGATCACTATCAACACTGGCAACTCTCAGCTCGATGCCCTGTCGCTAAAGGTGTGGCTCTCCATGGACGCCACCCGTGTTCCGCTTCGGTTCGCGGTCGGGCAGTATGAGGCCGATCTCGTCTCGGTTTCGGCCGTTCCTCCGGGCAAGTAACCGAAATTGGTTTGACCTATCCTCGCTATGTATGGTCGAGGCATTTCTGACTGGTCTCACAGCCGTATGCTAGGCGGTGTTTTACTGTCAATGCTCCGAGTGCTCGAAAAGTGTTCTGGCGGGGATAGGCGCGTGCGGTGTCAATAAAAAACCACTCAAAAAAGTGCTGCGCCAAACACGCTTTTGTTTGGTTTCAGATTTTTCCGTCCGTCCAAGTTTCCTGCTCCGTCGTTTCTTCCTCCTCCTTCATCGCATGTCAAAATATTGAAACTTTAACCTTTTCGCTTCCGTCAATTGGAATTGAAATTTAATTTCAATAATATAGAAGGAGACAGGTTAAAATGATCAGAACCATTTCAGCTGCAGTCGCAATATTTGCAGTAATTACAGTAGCTTCCGGGCAAACCGACGCCGAAAAAGACTTGATCAAACGGACTGCGTTGAATTACGCCGAAGGCTGGTACGAAGGAAACGCCGATAAGATGGAAAGCTCTCTGAGCCCAGACCTCGCAAAGCGGATCGCCCGCTCAAACGCCCAAAATCAAACGCGTTTGGACAATATGACGGCGATGGCTCTGGTTCAGGGGACAAGATTGGGTGTTGGAAAACAGACTACGGCGTCCGAACAACAGAAGGATGTGACTATTCTTGACGTTCTCGGTGGAGCGGCCACTGTGAAATTGGAGATGCGAGATTGGGTCGACTACATGCACATAGCGAAGATCAACGGTAAATGGCTGATAGTAAATGTTTTATGGGAGATGAAGCCTCGGAAAGGGGCGAAGAGTCAATGAGATTGCCTGATATCGAGACGGGATCGAGTGCGGATGTCGTGACGGTTCACGGAAACGGTGCAGTTCCCCGACGGTTAATGGAAATGGGACTTGTCCCCGGCGTAAGGATTCGTGTCGTCAAGTCTGCTCCGTTCGGGGACCCGATCGAAATAAGGCTTCGAGGCTACAGTCTTGCCCTGAGGAAAACGGAAGCGGAGGCAGTCGAGGTGGCGGTGTAACTGCCTCCGCTCAATATGCCCGATACGGCCCCACACATTCCTCTCATCGCGCTCGCCGGCAATCCGAACGCCGGTAAAACAACGCTTTTCAATGCCTTAACTGGCCTCAGCCAAAAGGTTGCGAATTATCCCGGCGTCACAGTCGAACGTAAGGAAGGCGGTTGGACTGTCGGCAGCCAGCGGTCAAGGCTGATCGATCTGCCAGGCCTTTACAGCCTCGACGCGACTTCGATCGACGAGCACATCGCCAGTGATGTGTTGCGCGGCGAAGTCGCGGGATCGCCAAGGCCCGACGCGGTTATCGCCGTTGTAGACGCCACGAATCTCGAGCGAAATCTCTACTTGGTTACTCAGCTTTTTGAGTACAACATTCCAGTCGTCGTCGCCCTGACGATGATCGACGTTTTTGAAAAACAACGGCATGAGATAGACATCGATAAGCTCTCCGCCTCGCTGGGCGTGCCCGTCGTAACGGTAAATGCGGCGGCAAATCGAGGACTGAGTGAGCTCTCAGACGCCGTAGCTACGGCAATTTCGTTTCAACAAATCCCCGGTCTGTCGGTCGAATCGGAAGCTGAGAATGGACGCATCTTCGCGCGTTACAACTTCATCTCGAACGCTGTCCAGGAATCGGTCATTCACAATGACCAGGCCGCACATGGCCTATCCGAAAAGATCGATCGCGTACTTACCCATAAGTTTTTTGGACTGTTGATCTTAATCGCCATCTTGCTTCTCGTTTTTCAAACGATCTTTACTTGGGCGAGCCTGCCCATGGACCTGCTCGAACAAGGGTTCGGAGCACTCGGAGGTGCCGTAAAAACTGCGCTTCCGGAAGGAGTTTTGGCCGATCTTTTGGTAGATGGCGTGATCGCTGGCGTCGGCGGAATTTTGATCTTTCTGCCTCAAATTTTGCTGTTGTTTTTGTTTATCTCGATCCTCGAAGATACAGGTTACATGGCCCGCGCAGCGTTCCTCATGGACAAGCTCATGAGCCGCGTCGGTTTGCATGGAAAGGCATTCCTCCCACTGATGTCGAGCTTTGCCTGCGCGATCCCGGGCATTATGGCGACGCGTACCATCGAGAATCAGCGCGACCGCTTCGCCACGATCATGATCGCTCCGTTCATGAGTTGCTCAGCTCGTTTGCCAGTCTACACGCTCATGATCGCTGCGTTTTTTGCGGGTCAGACAGTCTTCGGATTTATTTCCCTAGGGGCGGTACTGATGTTGGCGATGTACGCGCTTGGCATCGTAGTAGCTCTAGTCGTCGCATTTATTCTAAAGCGAACTGTGCTCAAATCGCCGCCGCCGCCGTTTATCATGGAGCTTCCGCCATACCGCATGCCCAACATTCGAACGGTATTTCAGAATATGCTCACGCGGGCGTGGCTGTTCGTGAAACGTGCCGGAACCGTTATCTTGGCGATATCGATCATTCTCTGGGCACTAATGTATTTTCCGCAACAAGCAGGCAATAGTGAAGCGTTAACGCGTCCCGATGCGGAAAAGGCTGAAACCATGAATGTCACGGAGAGCGAGCATATTCGCAACAGCTATGCCGGCCAGCTTGGCCACGCCATCGAACCGGTAATTCAGCCGCTTGGGTTCGACTGGAAGATCGGCGTCGCTTTGATCGCAAGCTTCGCCGCGAGAGAGGTTCTAGTTTCGACGCTAAGCATTATTTACAACGTCGGTAAGGACGAGACCGAGGAGTCACCGACGTTGATATCGGCTATACGCGAGGCTAAGAACGAACGCGGCGAACCAGTGTGGACGCCGCTAACCGCTCTTACCCTGATGGTGTTTTTCGTACTCGCGATCCAGTGTATGTCCACCGTCGCCGTTGTCAGGCGCGAGACTAATTCTTGGGCGTGGACGCTTTTTATGGTCGGGTACATGACAGCGCTGGCTTATTTCGCGGCGTTTGTCACATACCAAGGCGGCCGACTGCTAGGATTCAGTTAGAAAGATGGACGGACAGACGATAGTTGTCGCTTTGATAGTAATTGGAGCCGCGGCCTATTCGGGATCGCTGATCTGGAAGCGTTTTCGCTCGTTTTCGAGCAAAAAGCGTTGTGCCGAAGACTGCGGCTGCTCGGGAAAATCGCGGGAACCTATGCAATAATCCTAGCTTGGCTGAAACCCACAAATTTCTGACGGAAGGCGTGCGAGCGATGTTCCTATCGACGCTCGCGTTTTCGCTTGCCAACGTACTCGTCAAACAGGTTTCGCACATTCCGGCGATGGAGGTCGTGTTCTTTCGATGCCTTTTTGCGACCGCATTTTGTTTCATCGGCCTTTACCGGACCGGTGCCGATTGGAAGGGGTCACATAGGGGACTGTTGCTCGCCCGAGGCATATTTGGCACGACAGCACTCTATTTCTTTTTCCTGACTGTACAGAACACGCCACTCGCGTCCGCGATGACCATCCAATACCTATCCCCTATTTTTACAAGTGTTATTGCGATCGCCGTTTTGAGCGAGAAGGTCAAAGCTGTCCAGTGGCTTTTTTACGCGATGGCGTTCGCTGGCGTGCTTTTGATCCAACAATTTGACGCTCGCATTTCGCCTTTTTATCTTGCAATAGGGATTCTTTCGGCATTTTGCTCGGGCGTGGCGTATAACCTCGTTCGTCGAATGCGCGAACAAGAGCATCCGCTTACCGTCGTACTGCATTTCCAGTTGGTCGGAGCAGTTGCAGGATTCGCGAGTCTATTCTTCGCATGGAAAACTCCTGAAGGCTGGGACTGGCTTTGGCTCTTTTTGATCGGCGTTTTTTCACAGCTAGGACAGATCTTTCTTACCAACGCCCTCCAACGCGAAAAGGCCACCGGCGTCGCCATCATCAACTACACCGGATTGGTCTACGGCATATTTTTTGGCGTATTTATTTTTGGTGAGCAGTTGTTTCCGGTTACATTGTTGGGAATGCTACTCGTAGTTGGCGGCGTATTGCTAAGCCTTTTCTTCAGTAATCGCGAGAACCGCCGCTTTGCGGAACTCGATGTAACTCAAGCCTGAAATGTCGGATTCAGTGAAAATATCGGCGGCAATAGTAACGGCAAGCGACTCTCGCTCGTTGGACGACGATCTCTCCGGGCGTCGGTTGAAGATGCTGTTGGAATCTCACGGAGCCGAGGTCGTTTCGCACACGCTTGTCAACGATGACCTTGATTCGATACGCGACGAACTCCTCAAACTAACCGATAAACAAGACATAAACCTCGTCGTCACGACCGGCGGAACCGGCCTGGGCCCGCGGGACAATACGCCCGAGGCGACATCGGCGATCATCGAACGAGAGGTGCCGGGAATCTCCGAAGCGATGCGGCGTGAAACCGCACGGCAGACACCGACGGCGATTCTTTCAAGAGGCGTCGCGGGCATCAAGTCGCAGACGCTGATCATCAACTTGCCTGGATCGCCGAAAGCCGTGGCCGAATGCTTTGCCGTCATCGCCCCGGTCCTCAACCACGCGATCCGGATGTTGTCGGGCGACACCAAACACTGAGATGAAGACTTTCGTACTCACCGCATTTCTCGTCATACTCACCGGGGCTCCGCTGTCGTCGTCGGCGTCAACGGCGATCGTCCACGCCACATCGATCGACAGGTTCATCCGCACGGAGCTCTATTTCGGCAGAGCCATTCCAGACGGCGGCGGAACCGTCAGCGAAGTGGATTGGACCAAGTTCGTCGATGAGATCGTCACACCTCGCTTTCCCGACGGGCTAACCGTTCTCGACGCCGACGGACAATGGAGAGGCAAGGACGGAAAGGTCTCCCGCGAGGAGAGCAAGGTTATCGTTCTCCTCTATCGTCGAAAAGATCGAAAAAAGATGAATTCAAAGATCGAAGAGATCAGGTCCGAATACAAGAAACGCTTTCGTCAAGAATCTGTTATGCGGATCGACATCACGAGATCGGTCAATGTGTCGTTTTGACTATCGCTTAGTCGAAGTTTGCATAAATACCGAAATATCCTCCTTCAATTTCTTCAACGAACCCTTCTCGATGTACATCATGTGGCCAGCTTCGTAGTAAGCGAACGAGAAATTTCGCCGCAGCTGCGGGTCGAGATTCATCGCCGAAACCGTATATTCCGCCGCGTAATACGGCGTCGCCATGTCGTAGTAACCGCTAGCGACGAACACTTTCATGTACGGGTTTTTCCGCATCGCGGACGACAACGCTTGCGACGTGTCCGCGTATTGGTTATTGGTATTCCAGTTCCACGGCGATGAGATGCCGCCGCCGAGAATGTAGTATTCGAGGTCGGATTTGAAGTTCAATTCCCGGCGAACATAATCGTTGAAAACGGCGGTGTAGGGCGTTCGGATCGCAGTCATGCTCGGATCGAAATCTGGCCCTTCGCCTGAAGAATCTTTGTCAAAGCCGAGGAAGCGGCTGTCGAGACGGCCCGTCGAGCGTCGCTGTTTACGGAGGAGTTCCTTGTTGAATTCGCCAAGGTCGACGCGAAAATTGTTCTCGTCGACAAAGTCTCGGCTTAAGCCCGAATAACGGCTAAACTTGTCAAGCATTGCCGCCTTCTCCGCCGCTGAAAGCCGATCGATCTTCAACATGGCTGGGGCGTATTCGTTCGTCGCAAAATTCTCAGACTCCCGGAGCACGTCTCGAAGCGGCTTGCTTTGCAGATCGGCCGGAAGCTGCTTGTGATACCAAGCAGTCGCGGTGTAAGACGGGAAGATCAGCACGAGCGGCAGATCGTTGTTGTCGGCAAATCTGATCGACTGAAAGTTCAGTACCGTCGAGACCAGTACAATGCCATTGAGAGCAATCCCTCGTTCGAAAAGGTGATTCGAAAGGCCTGCGGCTCGCGTAGTGCCATAACTTTCACCAACCAGATACAACGGCGACTGCCAGCGCTCATTTCGGCCCAGGTACATCCGTATAAACTCGCCGATCGAATCGATGTCGCCGTTTACCGAGAAAAATTTGCTCGCAAGTTCCGGTCGAGTCGCCCGCGAATAACCCGTGCCGACCGGGTCGATAAACACCAAATCAGTCTGATCCAGCCAACTATGCTCGGTCTCGACCGTTTCGTAAGGAGCAGGCGGCATCAGCCCGTCGTCGAGCATCTTGACGCGCTTTGGCCCCAAGGCTCCCATGTGGAGCCAAACCGAAGCCGAACCCGGGCCTCCGTTAAACGAAAACATCAGCGGCCGGTTTGCCGGAGGATTATCCAGCGTGTAAGCCATGAAAAAGATCCGCGCTTCAGTATCGCCGGTCGTCGCGTTCTTGATGGGCATAAAGCCAGTCGTGACCGAGTAGTTAAGCTGGTGCCCGCCGACTCGGGCGGAATGCTTAGTGACGACCGGCGCATCTTCCTTTTGTTCGGCCGCAGCGCTCGGACGCGGCTGAGGCGTTTCGGTCGGACGAGGAGCTCCGGCAGCTGGAGTCTGAAACAGAAGAAACGACGAAAGCAAGAGGCTTGCGAACATAGGCTAATTCGAATTGAAGAATGAATCAGTGAAACTTTGCGAGGATACTAGCACAGACCAAAATCGAACTGAAATACACGTTAGCCAAAGTTGCCCGTATGACAATAAAGGGTATCCGATTTTGTCGGACACCCTAATAGAATTCACCTCCGAGAGGTTCGGTACATCAATTTGCTCTCTCGTTAACCTGTTTGATCGCCCGCCGCGGACTCGTGTCGAACCGCTTCGTGACCAATCTGGCCTCGGTATTTCTAAGAAAATCGTCAAACAACTCATCGGGAGGCTTTGGGATAGGGTTGTCATAGCTCTTGATACTGTCGAATTTTTGTTCTGTCATCGTCGGCCTCCTCGTATTGTTTTGATGCAAAGCATCGTTCCTGCGAGAAGTGTGTGCAACCGTCGTTCCAGAGCAATACCGATAAAAACAAAAAGGGTGCCGAAACCGTCTCCCACACCGTTTTCAGCACCTCTTGTTGTCTTCCGCTTACGTGGAGCAAGCAGAAAACTCTGCAAGAGTAAACCGATTCGGCACCGCTGTCAACTGCTGCAACGAAGAAAGTTACCTGACCACTTCGCTAACAACCCGACCGTTAATGATCGTGCCCACGCAGTGGCTGGTGTATTCAAATGGGTCACCATCATACATCGCGATATCCGCGTCCTTTCCAACCGCGATCGACCCGATCCGGCCGTCAAGCCCGAGGATCTTCGCCGCGTCGATCGTGATCAAAGCCAGAGCGTCCGATTTTGATAAACCGTTCGCCGCGGCCATCGCAGCTTCGAACAGAACAACGCGAGTCTTCGGGACATATCCTTCGTAGCCGCTCTGCAGTGCCACCGGTATTCCGGCAGCCTTGAGCTTCGAAGCGGTCTCCATGGAGAGGCTTTCGGTGTCGCCGCCAGCCCTCGCCATCGTCGGATGAATAATGACAGGGAAGCCGGACGCCTTGATCTCGTTCAGCACGAGCTGAGCTTCGGACGCGCCGTCGAGGACAATCTTGAGGTTGAACTCTTTCGCCAGCCTCAGGGCGGTCATGATGTCCTGATCTTTGTGAGCCGTGATCAGAAGTCGAACCTCGCCCTTGATGACGCGAGCCATGATCTCCGACTTCAGGTCTTTCGGAGCATCTTTCTTAGTCGCGTTTTCCTGAGCCTTGATCAGTTCCGCACGAAGCATCGCCGCCTGTTTGCCGCGAGTGCCGGGCGAGCGGCCTGCGGCTCCCGTCGCGGCGGTTCCAAGCACTACGGATACCATCGCGGTCGGAACGATCGTCACGTCATCGACCGTCTTGCCCCAGGTTTTTGCGATCATCGTCTGGCCCGGGATGAGAGCCGACGGCTGATGCCCGGTATGGATCGTTGTTACGCCGAGTTCGCGAACCCATTCGATCAAACGTTCCTCCGGATTGTATGCGTCGGTGGCACGAAGCTCCGGCTGGACCGATGCTCCGCCGTCGAGCGCCATCTGATCGTGCGGCTGATTGAGATATCCGTTCAACCCGACGACCGTGTGAGCGTCGATAAGCCCGGGAGTAACCACCTTGGCCGTCAGCGTTCTATATCCGGCCGGAACCTGCACCGTCGTGGCTGGCCCAACAGCCGTGATCTTGCCGTTGTTAATCAGCACGACACCATTCGTTATCGCCTCGCCCGCCATCGTGTAGACCGTTTCGCCCTTGACGGCGATCTGACCGTAAACCGAAGGCAGAAAGCAAAGTACAGCGAATGCGACGGACAGAAGTTTTGCCATTTCACTTTTTACTTTTAACTTCATTAGTTTCCACCTCCGATGTCGCCGTCAAAGCAGTTGAGTTCGTGAACGTGCATATCGGCGTCGCCGGCTCCTTTGCCGCCAACCGCTATCAAGTAATCTTTCGGATCGGACCGGTCAAAGACCTTTTTCCCTTCGACCCAAGTCTCTAGCACATGAGTGTAAACGCTCAACGGATCGCCCGACAGAACGACGAAGTCAGCATCCTTACCCGCTTCGAGCGAACCGACGCGATCTTGCAGATCGAGCATGATGGCACCGGCCATTGTCAGCGCATACAGAGCCTTGTCGCGGCTCATTCCAGCCCGCATTGCCAGGCCGCCGGACCGCAGGAACCAACGCGAATCGGTGATGCCGTCGTCCGTATGAAATCCGACGAGAGCACCGGCTTTTTCGAGGGCGGCACCGTTGCGGAAATCGATATCCATCGTCTCAAGCTTGCCACCAGGCGAATCGATAAAAATGATCGACGCCGGAGCCTTCGCCTTGGCGATCTCGTCGGCAACTTTCCATGCCTCGGACACATGCTGCAGCACGATCCTGAAGCCGAACTCTTTCTGCAGCCTCAGCGCGGTCATCACATCATCGTGTCGGTGCGTGTGAAAGTGAACCACCTTTTTGCCCTCAAGAACCTCGACCAGCGCTTCCATCGCCAGATCTCTTGCGGGCAGTTTCGACTTATCATTGCCCGCCGCCTTTACCTTGTCGCGATATTCGCGAGCCTTGATGAACTGCTCCCTCACGAGGGCAGCAGATTTTGCCCGCGTTCCGGGGAACGTTCCGCCGCCAGCCCGGATCGGGTTCGTGCCGTTGGCGAACTTGATGCCGCCGGCATATCTGCCGTCTTTGTCGTAGATCAACAGGTCGTCGATCTTGTTCGCACCGTCGCGAAGTTTTAGGTACAGCGTTTGGCCGCTGTCGAGATGGCCCGAACCGGGCATCACGTTAACGGTCGTAATACCGCCGGACTGCACCCGTTGAAAGCTCATGGCACGAGCATTCACGCTATCGAGAATGCGTACGTCCGGTTGGATCGGAGCCGAACCGTCAGCTCCGGCCGGGCTTCCGGCATGGCTGTGTGTGTCGACGAGGCCGGGCATTATCGTCTTGCCTGCCATGTCGACCGTAACGACGTCCGAAGAGAGCCTGACCGTACGAGCGTCGCCGACCGCGGTGATCTTGCCGTTCCGAACGATCAAGATGCCCTGCTCGATCGGTGCCCCAACGATCGGGATGATCCTGGCATTGATGAACGCCGTCGGCCGCTCTTGGGCGATTGCCGATGCCGCGAACATCAACATCGCAAACGAATAGAAAGCGAGATGTTTCATCTTAAAGTCCTCAAGTTTGTACTAGATTCGTAAACAGGAATGTACGGTTACGTTAATCCACATGGCCGCAATTTGGCAAGGAAGGCGGATTCGTATGTTCCGTTTCATTCTGCGTCATTCACTTTTCGTTTCTTTTGCAACAAGGTCTTGGGAGTTACACCAACTTTCACAACTCACGAGGGGCATGTTCGGGCAGAATTGCCCGCGTAAGCGGGTGGTTGATCTATCCCCGAGTCCTTGCCACGGGCTTACGCACGCGGTGCCGCCTGTTGTTCCGCTCCATTTCGCGGGGTGTCATTTTGTTCCATTTGGAACACGGTCTAGGAGTTACACCAACTTTCAACAACTTACGATTCATAAAACAACTGTGACGCCCTGTCCGACGAGGTTGTCGACAGGATGTCTCATCCAATGTCCCAGGCTGTGTCCGACATTGCTTCGACAACTATTGTAAGTAACGCTGTAACCGAGTTTTCAATGAGCATCCGGAGCGCTATTCCGGCGGGCACGTATATTGTCACATAAACAACATACGTGTCAATACTTATTTCAATGATCACGCGTTTGCGGGGAGAGTGACGGTGAAATTGGTGCCGCTGCCGTTGTTTGATTCCACGTCTATGCGGCCATCGTGGGCGGTAATTATGCCGTAGCAGACGGCGAGGCCGAGGCCGGTTCCTTTGCCGGCCGGTTTGGTCGTGAAGAAAGGATCGAAAAGCTGTTTGCGGACGGATTCTTCAATACCCGGACCTGAATCTTTGATCGAAACCGATATCTCGTTCTGATTCCTGAAAGTCTTGACATCGAGGCTTCCGCCTTCGGGCATGGCGTCTCGGGCGTTGAGAAAAAGATTTAGAAACACTTGCTGAAGCTGGTCGGCGTCGGCGGTGAACTCCGGCAGGTCGTCTGCGTATTCGCGTTTGAGTTCAAGCTGGTGAAATCCGGTATCAAAGCTTGCGAGCCTGATGGCGGACTCGACAACCGAGTTGATCTCGATCTTCGATCTCGCCGCCGGGCGGATCCGCGAAAAGTCGGTCAGGTCTTTAGTAACTCTCGTGATCCGCTGAATCTGTTCGGAGATAATGTCGAGCTTTTGCCGGTCGTCCGGATTAGCTGAGGATTTCATCATTTGAACGAGCGAAGAGATCGAGGCGAGCGGGTTGTTCACCTCGTGTGCGACGCCCGCCGCCAGAGTTCCCATCGCCGCGAGGCGTTCGGCCCTCGCAAGCTGTTCGTTGAGCGTTTGAAGCTGTTCGATATCGAGCGCCATCTTCCGGCTCATCTCGTTAAAAGAATCCGCGAGCAGTCCGATCTCGTCGTTGCTCTTTCGAAGGTCGACCTCGGTGCCGTAATTCCCATTCGTTACCTCGACCGCCGCAAGCGTTATCCGCTGCAGCGGACGCGATATCGATCGAACGACTAGCAGCAGGAGCAAGAGATTTGGAACGAGTGCCGAGACCACGCTTAAAACAAGGTAACGCCGCCACGCCTCGAAGTTCATTCCATCGTGAAACGCCCACCAAACGATCGGGATCTGAAATATCACGAAGCTGACGATGGCAACTGATGCGATGCTGATCGCGGTTTTGTAAGTGATCGGGAAAAGGCGGAATTGGTCGAGCGCGGTCTGAAGGGAGAAGAGGCGGAAGTTCGATATCGCGAATGCGAAGATCACGACGCCCGGCAGTTGAAAGATCGCGCTGTACGGCAGCAGTTCGTAGACGCCGACGTATGGAAGTGCGATATTCGCGAGCGTCTTGAGTATCGCGGTGACAGCGGTTGCGATAAGGAGCGCCGCGATCTGTTGTCCGCTCTGAGTGCCCCGGAGCCGAAGATACTTTTTGAACAGTATCCACGTGCCGTAAGCGTAAAGAACGTATACGTAAGTAACGAACGCGTAGGCGATCGCAGTTAGTTCGATAAAGAATTCTCCGCCGCGAACGCCGACGTTCGTCCACAAAAGCCCGAGAAACACGGCGGGGATCAGGAAAATGCTCGGCGAGAAAAGGATCACTGCTTTTCGTCTGGGCGTACGAGAATTCTCGGGAAACACCCACGCGAATACGACCAGAGCGCATTGCATCAGTAACGAGATAATAAAACTAGTAGCCGCCCAGGATGCTGCGAAATTATCGTTAAGTTCGAAGTTCCAAAAGATGAGATCTTTGGTCGTCCAGAGCGCAAGAAAGGCGATGAAAGCGGCGAACGTTTGATTCGCCCTGCGTCGCGGGTCGGCTACGAAGACGTAGAATCCGAGAACCACGAGCAGCAAGAGAGCAAACAGTTGGATCAGGACGAGCACATCAGGATTCTACCGCATCACCGGTTAATCGATCCTTATTTTGAGACTGGTGCCGATGCCGTTGATGTGCCGAATAGCTCCGGAGTTAGAGTCACGTCGTAGATAGAATATGTCGGCCGATACGTTCTTCGACAGCTTTCGCGTAATTCCCGTTTGGATCTCGTTGATCGAGAATTCCTTGGCGGTGATATCGTAGTAAACCTCTTCCGATATGAATGGCGAAAAGATTTCTTTGTCTTCGTAACGCACCGGGAAAGCGAACGTAAACTTATTGCGATATCTGACCGAATCGTCGCGTCCGTGGCGAATGCGGTATTCGAGACGGTTGCGATCTTTCAAGGAAAAGTTTTTCCACTTATGCCCGACGCTCACGTCGAAACGCAGCCGATGTTCGAATTCCTTCGCGTTTCGCGTTGGTTCACCGCGTCGATAGACGTACGTCGGAGCAAACGACCAATATTTGTTGAGCTTGAGGTCGAACCCGATCCCTACTCGAGCATCGACTGGAAACAAGCGGTTCTGTCCGAGCCGCAACGTGCCCAGCAAAAGTAAAGAAAGCTTGTCCGACTTTTTGCCGTTCTTGTCGGTTTCTTTGATTACCGGAAACGTAAACGTAGTCTCATGCCAGATCTGGAAATCGGTGTCGTCTTGGGCGTTTGTGGTTAAAAATGCCGATGTCAGGACGGTGAGTGTAATGAAGATGAAAAGGGCGTGGCGATGCAAGATTATTTCCCCAACAAAATTGATTGATGTTAACGCAATGTTAGGGGAATGTTACGAGGCGGCGTTCAGTAATTCAAGTTGGCCGTAACGACGGGCGACCGTTGAGGGCGGCTTGTCTCGACGAGTTCCTCGATAGGCTCGTCCGCGGGAATGCGGTCGATGTGGGCTTGGATGACTTTTTTTCGGGAGCGCGCATAGCAGTTGGTGGCGAGCCATGGATTAGGATGTCCCGCGACCTCGAAAATCTCGGCAGACTCGACCGGTACTTCTTTCAACAGACCCTCCAGCAAGTCTGCCGACGCGACCTCTCCGGCAACGTGCGGAGACTGATCTTTTCGACGGACGATCGATCGGTAGATCCGGTAAGAGCCGAATATCGGCCATGCGAAGGTTGCGACTATGGCGTAGAAGACGGCAAGAGCCCTTGCAGACCGTCGCGAAAAGAAGACCAGGGCTCCAAATGGGGCTCCGGCTGAGAGGTAGATGATAAGGGCTTCCGAAAACGACACCGGTCAGATTGAGGCAATCAACGTTCCGAATGATTCTTTTTGGCAGTTTGTAACGCGTTCGTAATCGGATGCAGTAATAATCGTGCTTATCTGAAAATGAGCGGGAACAAAGTTGACGCCTGCATCGTTATAGGAATTAGCGTATCGCGAATTTGTCCTCATTTCTTTGCAAAATGCGAATTGTCTTATTTGGGCGCGATATAGTTCGCAAAAAGCATTTCGAGCGGCGTCTAAAGTTAGGCACGGTAGTTGCTCAACACATCTGAGGCAAGGTTAGTGAATCAAAACAATCCACGGGAATCGAAGAGTAGTAGAAAAGGAAAAAGCGATGACTAGTAAGTTGAAGATAAGAGTTATCAAGAAGGGCGAGTCGAAGCCGGTCGTTAAGCCGGCTGAAAGCGAAAATCGCTCTAAACGTCAGGCCGCTCGTGATATGGTCTCGAACGTAACAGGTTGGGTCAGCGACCTGCAGACTCGAAAGCGCGAAGAAACCCGCTTGGCCTTCGAGCAGCTCTTTAAGGCTAATCCTCAGCCGACCGAAACGTAAATCGCTGTAGTATCCGTGTAATTGTTGCAAAGACGACTGCTAAGCAGTCGTCTTTTTGCGTTATTGCCCGTCGAGATTCGGTGGTATATGCTTAGGCGTTCACTCAGGCAAGTATGAAAGACAAAGTCGTCCTCGTAACCGGGGCAAGCAGCGGTATCGGAAGGGCGTCGGCAAAAGTCTTTGCCGAGCGCGGAGCGTTGGTGGTCGCGGTCGGCCGGAATGAGGCCGAATTGTCGGCACTTCAGGCTGAGACCTCCGACTTCGAAGGGAGCATAAAACCGCGGCTTGCGGACGTTACCGAGACTTCGCAGATCGACCGATTGATAACCGAAATCGGCGATTCTTTCGGTCAGATTGACGTATTGGTAAACAGCGCCGGCATTATCAAATCCGGCACGCTTGAAAATACAACGCTTGACGAATGGGATAAGATGCTCGACGTGAACCTACGCTCGGTGTTTTACCTGTGTCAGCGGGTTTTGCCGATGTTGGAGGTCACTAAAGGCAACATCGTGAATGTTTCCAGCGTCACCGGAACACGTGCGTTTCCGGGCGTTTTGGCGTATTGCGTGTCGAAAGCGGGTATCGATCAGCTTACACGGTGTCTTGCGTTGGAGTTGGCGGGACGTGGAGTTCGGGTGAACGCCGTCAATCCCGGAGTGGTTGAGACGAATCTTCACAAGCGAGGCGGAATGCCCGCTGAGGATTACGAAACGTTTCTCGCAAATGCGGCGAATACACATCCATTGGGCCGTGCCGGCCAACCTTGGGAAGTTGCCGAGCTGATCTGTTTTCTTGCATCAGACCAAGCTCAGTGGATCACCGGCGTTACCTACGCGATCGACGGTGGAAGAGCCGAAACTTGTGCTCGATAGTTAAGCAATTTTCTGCGGCGGGACTCGTCAGGTTGCGAAGACCGTGAGACTTAGACTACTTCCAAGCAGCTTTGAAAATGACGGTGCGGCGTCGTCGCGGCAGCATCTGACTTGCTTCGTGATCAATGGAAATGTAGCGGTCGACGCCGGAAGCCTCGCGATGGCGGTCACCGCTGAGGAACGTACTCAGATCCGCGATGTAGTTTTAACCCACGCTCACCTCGATCATATCGCTGGCCTGCCGCTGTTTATCGACGATCAGTTTTCAGAGTTAACGGAAGCCGTCAGGGTCCACGCCACGACGGATGTGATCGAGGTTCTCGAGAGGGACGTCTTTAACTGGTCGGTATATCCAAGATTTTCGGAGTTAACGAACGAATTCGGGAAGGTGATGGAGTATCACCCCTTCGAACAAGGCAGTGAGTTTCGGGTCGGGGAACTTCTCTTTGAGGCGGTAGGGGTCAATCACAAGGTTCCGTGTTCGGGATTTATTATTTCAGACGACTCCGCTTCGATCGCGATCACGGGCGACACCGCGAACATGGATTCCTTTTGGGAGAACGTGAATGCCAGGCGGCTGAACGCATTGCTGATAGAGTGCGCTTTTCCCAATGACCTTGCCGAATTGGCCGCGATGTCGTGTCACTTGACCCCGGCCGGACTTGCCGAAGAACTCGAAAAACTGAAAGACCGCTCATGCGAGACGCTAGTGATCAATATCAAGCCTTCATATCGGGAAAAGGTTTTGAGAGAGATCGAAGGCCTTGGTATCAGCGGCCTCGATGACCTGAAAGTCGGGAAGGTATACGAGTGGGGCCGAAGCACTATTTCGTCAAACCACGCAGGAAGTTGATCGGCTCGAAAGCTCCCTCGCGATGCTCGTCAGGAAAGTCGTGAAGTTCCACACGTCCGTTCGAAAGCACCTTTTTAACTGTAAACGTGCGGTTTTCACGAGACCTTCCGGGCATCACCTCCGCTCGGAAGGTAACTTTCATTTCCGGCCGAGCCCATATCCGGACGTTCCGACGCCGTTTTTCCGCCTGGCTGCTAAATATCCCCATCGGCTGAATCCTTTTTCTTGTGCTTCGACTTCCGTCCGGCAGGGTGAATCTTTTCCTCAGCCTTCTCCTCACCGAGCTTTTTCGCGGGCGGCGCCGTAGGCTTGCGAATGCCCTTAAAAATGGACGGTTCGGACTTTTTCCTGCCTTTCATCGGCAGAGATTATAGCAGATGGCCTCAAACCCGGTCGCCGATATTGACAAGATGTAGCAAAACCAAGAATATAAAGACACTTCTGACCACCTTATCACTGGTTGTTATTGTCCAATTCGATTTGCTAATGAGTAGGGACCGACGTCCAATTCGCGTAAATAGGCGTCCATTCTGGTTGCCCGCGTCGACATATTACTTTCTGACGGCGGCGGTGACTCTCGGAGTGTTCTTTCTAGCATGGGCGATCTTGGCGGAAGCGAAAGAAGACAGTCCGTGGATCGGGGCCGGCCTGCTCGCGAGTGCGACGATGATCGCCGGTGTAGTTTTGCGGGAAGTGATCTTTCGGTACCGCCGCAATGCGTTGAGCTTGGCTCAGCGGCGACTCGACACGTCAGTACTCGCCGTGCCTACGCCGCTCAAGCGTGAACACGGTGCGAGTAAACTGACGCTGGAGCAAAACGCTTTTTTGCTGGAGGAGATAACGAGAAAGTCTGAGGCGGCGAAGGTTCTCGGCAACTTGTCCGAAAGTCACCGAGAGGTTTTTGCACTTTGTGCACAATATGTGGAGGTAGCTAATCGCGAACTCCCGAACGTCGGAGTCGGATCACCCCGGCTCGTGGCTATCAAAAGGGGGCGAGACAAGGCTCAGCGGCTGCACGAGTATCACATGCTCAAGTGGGCCGAGATCGAGATCAAGAGAAATGTGGTCCGACGCGATATTGGCGGGGCTCAAGATGGATTGGCAGGTGTTCAGCGGGCACTGACCGTAGCTGAAGAGGCTCTATCTCACTATCCGGACAACATCGACTTGATCCAATCGCGCGAAGCCATTGAGGGATTCTTGGAATCGCAATCACTGTCGGAAAGATCGGAGAGTGAAGGAAGCCTTTTTCCGTCGAATGAGTAGTCGGGGCCAGCGATCGCCGAGAATGTATTTTTAGTTTGAAGTATTTCTTCCATGTTTGTTCAAAAATGTCCAAGTTGTAATAGCGCGAGGATTCGAAGGGGCTATCGGCCCACACCGATTCTGGCGAAAGTTGTCTTTCGATATAATCTCTTGTGTGACGGATGTAACCTTGAGTTTCGCGGATTTGCCTTTCCACGCCCGAGACCGCGGGGAGCATCGAATAAGAAGAAGCCCGCCGAATCGAAAAGCTAGGTGTTTTTGATCCGAATATTTTTTGCCCTCCAGATCGGAGTGATCGCCGCGTCGTTAGCGGCGTTTGCGGCCCCGGTATTTTCTCAGCCTACAACAGTTCCCGGCGTACCAAGTGATGAAAAGATCCATCCCGGCGACCTCATCGAGATAGACGAACTCGGAGGTTTCGATTTCGACTGGCGCGGACGGCTTGATCCGGACGGCTTCCTCGCTGGATTTGCAAAAATTCCCGAACCGATCTTTGGACGATGTAAAACCACGATCGAGCTTGCAGATGTTATCCGCAGTGCGTACTCGAAAACCCTTCGCGATCCGCGAGTCGTTGTAAGGATCTTGGACCGAAGCCAGCGGCCGGTGGCGATCTTCGATGGTGCGGTCAGGCAGCCGATGCGGCTCCAAATTCGCAGGTCGGTCCGGCTTACCGAACTTATCGTAATGGCGGGCGGTTTTACCTACAGGGCGAGTGGCGAGATATCTGTCCTGCGGCCGGCAAACCAGAATTGCCAGGCATCGAACGATACTGCGGTAGTCGAGTCGGTTCAGGCTGACGACATACTCGCTGGGAAAGAGAATGCAAACCTTCAGATCATGAGCGGCGACATCGTCACCGTCAAGGTGGTCGAGCCAGTATATGTTCTCGGCGGGATAAACCGACCGGGCCGTGTCGATTGGCGGCCGGGTGCTACGATCAGCCGAGTAGTTGCCGCGGCCGGCGGCATCTCGGATCGAGGGGTATCGGGAAAGGTATCAATCTTTCGGAGGACCGGCGACGGCAGCCGGGTGATATCCGTTAACCTCGATAAGGTCGATTTCGGAAGCCCTTCAGACGTCGAGATCCTACCTCGTGACATCGTGGATATACCGCTGAAGGGCAGTCCGCGACGGACAAGTCCGCCCGTGGTTGAAGCGGTCGAACCAGCGACGGCGTCGCAACCCTTGCCGGTCCGGATCATCGATTGATCAACCTTAATCTAGCGATTACGAGCCAAGTGTGATTAAATCATTGATTGGCGTTGTCGCCATCTCAACGGAAACATGGGAAAACTTAGTCGCAGAACCACAGCCCTTCTGTATTTGATCGCCGCGTCGGTCGTTATCGGGCTATTCATCTATCTTGAGCAGATCGCAATCTTGTACGTGCTGGCGACTCTTGGGATCGTCGTACTGCTTTTGATCGTTGCTTTCGCCGATCTAGAGAATATAGGCAGCGAGAGCTGATCGCTCCGCGTCATCCTACTTTATGAAGTTAAGCCGCGCTGGAATTCGGTTGTTTGTATTCCTCGCGGCTTTTTCCGTTTTGACTCCGATCGTCGTACTCGCCTCTTACGAATCAGGAGCGTCGGGCGGCGGCGGC
Organism: uncultured Acidobacteriota bacterium; assembly: GCA_902826795.1. GTDB lineage: Bacteria > Acidobacteriota > Blastocatellia > Pyrinomonadales > Pyrinomonadaceae > OLB17. The sequence continues at coordinate 29,266 of CADEGD010000038.1, forward strand.
AAATGGACATCCGGACGAATCCAGATAGCTTTGTCGAAGTCGTTGGAATCGTCGCCAAACATCCGCGGCGACGCTCGCGAGGCTGTGGACCGAAGCATCGCACTTTGGACCGCGGCAGCGTCGGTTCAATTAGACTCCAAAGCTTCCGATCTTCTTTCAGTCAGCCGGAAAGGAATTCGAGGTGATGGCGTCAGCCTCATTACGACAGCCCTTACTCCGGAAAATCTTAAGCTCTTTCCTTTGGAGGCTGACTCACCCGCGGCAATTACTCGTATTTTTGCGGATGGACGTGGACGCATAGTCGAAGCCGACATCGTGTTGAATCCGTTCGTCGGATTTTCAACCGACGGAGCTTTCGATACCTACGACCTGCAAGAAACGCTAACGCACGAGATCGGTCACTTGCTCGGTCTGGATCACTCGCCTGTCTTTGCTTCGATCATGTACGATCGGCTCTCAAAAAATACAGGACCGCACGATCTCGCGGTTTTGCGACGATCTCTTCCGGCAGTCGATCGGGCATCTATCAAAGCTCTCTACGGTCCAAAGTCTGATGACTTCGCCTGCTGTGCCTCGGTCTCTGGTACGATCGCGGCGTTTCCGCGAGGAGCGAAGGCTCAGTTGTGGATCGAAGAATCGGGAACCGGACGCATCATCGCCGCAGGCCTGGCAAAGGATGACGCTACATTCCGCGTTGAAGGCATTCCGGACGGCGACCATGTAATGCGGGTGTTTGTAACGGACGCCAACGGAAAAGTCGCGAGCGGCGAAGCGAAACTGTCGGTCACTGCTTTTGACTCTAAGCGTGCAAATCTTAAGATCTCGAATCTCGCAGACGGGATTCTTCCGAAGCTTTTTGGAAACGCGTTTCAACTCGGCCGGTCGGCCGTCAGAATAACACCGGCGACTTCTGCCGTAACGATAGGCGGCGACCAGTCTTTGAGCCGCGTGGCGCGGGTCGGAATCTCGGGCACCGACGTTTGGATAACCCCGAGTGATCCTTTTAATTTTGCCGATGCTCAATCGGTCAAAGTGATTCAGCTAAATATGCCGTTTCCGAGCGATCTTACGGCGGGTGAATATTCGCTTGTAATTGAAGATAATAATGGCGTTAGGTCGTATGTGCCTGGCTCCTTGATCGTCTATCCCTAGTCTGTTTATAACATCCCCGCCTGTTCGAATCTGGTACGATCCTGTTGCAATTTTTTATCCATTGTGGATAATCGGTGCTGTTCACCTCCCCGGTGAACATCCGGCTGTAGGGGGTGAGGACCTGCAGCCACAAGGGCGACGGTGTGGGAGACGTCGCCCTATTTTTGACTATCCGATCCAATTAGTCAGTCGCGATCAATGCCACAAGTTGCGGTTCCGGTCGTTTAAGGCGTATATTCAGGTTTTGCAAGAAGCTGAAGCAGTTTGGTCGTAGAACTGCGCGGGGGAACCAAATGTAGAGGGGCGAAAGCGTGTAAACGCGCGAACACTTCCATGTTCAAGCCCGGCAGCTAACCTCGTAAGCGTATTGGAAGTAGATGCGGATTATCTGAGACCTCACAGGGCCGTTGGTCGCGCTTTTTGCGGCGAGCGGCTTTGTCTTTGTTAATAGTTAATAATGGCAAAAAAACCAAAGAGTTGGTGGTCGCGGTGGCTTTACAAAGGAGTTCAGGAACCGGAAGGTCCGCATGAACCTGAAGGCAGGCATCACAAACATTCCTGGTGGCAGGTGATGTGCCTCACCGGCGTCGACTATTTCTCAACGCTCGGATATCAGCCCGGAATCGCCTTTCTTGCCGCGAGCGTCCTTTCTCCTTTTGCTACGTTCGTTCTCGTCCTGCTAACGCTTTTCGGTGCGTTGCCGATGTATCGGCGAGTCGCCGAGGAAAGCCCTCACGGAGACGGCTCTATCTCGATGCTCGAGAAACTATTGTCGCGTTGGAAAGGCAAGATGTTTGTGCTGATGCTGCTCGGATTCGTCGCGACGAGCTTCATCATAACGATAACCCTCTCGGCCGCCGACGCTACGGCTCACATTCTCGAGAATCCGTTCGTCGCAGTAAGCTTTCCGATCCTCCATCACGAAGTCATCGTCACTCTTCTCCTCATTGGGCTGTTGGGGATCGTTTTCCTGAAAGGATTTAATGAGGCGATCGGGATCGCCGTTTTTATTGTCGTTGCCTTCATCCTCTTGAATGTCGTTACGATCAGCGTGGGAATTTATGAGATCTTCTGGAGGCATCCTGAGGCATTCGCAAACTGGAAAGCGGCGGTTTGGGCGAGCCCGAAAGTAGAGGGAAGCATTCTGTGGCTGGCAGTCGCGGCCCTGTACGTATTCCCGAAACTCGCTCTTGGGCTTTCGGGATTCGAGACCGGAGTCGTCGTGATGCCGCTGGTGAAAGGCGACGGTGAGCCTGACGAACCAAAGCATTATTCGGAGAGTTCGATGTCGGATCAGGAAGTTTCCGACAGTAAGGAGTTGCAGGGAAGGATACGCAACGGCAAAAAACTGCTGACCGCGGCCGCATTGATCATGAGCGTGATGCTGGTCGGCAGCAGCATCATTACGTCGATGCTGATTCCGCCGGCGGAGTTTCAGGTCGGCGGCCAGGCCTACGGCAGAGCACTTTCGTACCTGGCTCACAAGATGCTCGGGGATGTGTTCGGAACGATTTACGATATCTCGACGATCTCGATCCTTTGGTTTGCGGGAGCGTCGGCCATGGCCGGCCTGCTGAATATCGTTCCGCGCTATTTGCCTAGATACGGAATGGCTCCTGATTGGGCGAGGGCAACGCGTCCGCTCGTATTGGTCTTCACGGGCATCTGCTTTCTGGTGACTATTCTTTTCCAGGCCGATGTTGCGGCACAGGGCGGAGCGTATGCGACGGGTGTCTTGGCGTTGATGACTTCGGCGTGCGTCGCGGTCACGATCTCGGCGTGGAGGAAGAATCAGACCTCATGGATATTTTTCTTGATCGTGACGCTGATCTTTATCTATACAACGGCGGTCAATATTATCGAGCAGCCAAGCGGGATCCAGATCGCCCTGCTTTTTATCTTTGCGATCATCGCGGCATCTTTTGTGTCGCGAGCCCTGCGTACAACTGAGATCAGGATCGAGAACATTACGTTCGATGAGACGGCGTTAAAGTTCATCGATGAGGTTGTTGCTGAAGGCGACATCCGCATCGTCACGAACCGCCGGGAAACGGGTGACGTGACGGAATACCGATTTAAGGAACACGAGAAACGGATCGACAATCATATTCCGTCGACCGACCCGATACTTTTCTACGAGATCGATATCGGAGACGCGTCCGAGTTCACGGGCGGACTCACTATTCGCGGCGTTGATATAGATGGGTACAAGATTCTCCGGACCGAAGCTCCGGCGGTTCCGAATGCGATCGCCGCATTGCTCCTTAACGTTCGCGACCGTACCGGTAAGATACCGCACGTTTACTTCGGCTGGAGCGAGGGAAATCCGATCATGTATCTTGCTCGCTATATTTTATTCGGCGAAGGCGATACGGCGCCGGTAACGCGCGAGATCCTAAGGCAGGCCGAGGAAGATCCAGAACTGCGGCCGAGCGTTCATGTAGGTGGTTGATCAGGACTGCACGTTCAGCACCGAGGGATTCATGTCCAGGAAGCACGAGCGGCAGAAGACCGGCCGGCCTTGAGACGGATAGAAAGGAACGGTTGTAGATTCGCCGCACCGGGCGCATTTGACAGAAACTTCGATCCGCTGTCGAACGCCAGACGATTGCGATGCCGCTATCGCAGCGAGACGGTCGTTCTTGGCCTGCTTACATTCTTTACACCGCTTTGGCGGGTTTTGAAGCTTTTTATCTCTAAAGAAGGCCTGTTCACCCGCGGTCCAAATAAAGTCGCGCGTACAGTCTATGCAGAGGATCGTCTTGTCTTCAAACTCCGACTCAGCACTCGTGGAAGTTATTACTTCGGCTGTTCGACCGTTGAAATTGCTGTCAGACATACCAACTTATTACTACATGCGGGAGTTTGGCCAAAATCACGAATTAGACTCGCCCGTGTTGAGTTCAAGATAACAGGCAAACACGCTACGATGACTCAAAACCGCTTGGTGGCGACCTTGGTCGGCAGAATCTAATTGTCGAGATAAAGGCGTTAAGCGCGGCCAAGGCAAAGTATATAATATATCGTTAACATACAAAAGCAATCTATGAATATTCTTGTGGTCGGATCGGGCGGTCGTGAACACGCGATCTGCGAAGCGTTTTCGCGAAGCTCCCGAGTTGCCAAGATTTATTGCGCAAACGGAAATGCAGGAATCGCGACGATAGCCGAATGCGTTCCGATCAAACCTGAAGAGATCGAGAAACTTGTCACCTTCGCCGTCGAGAACGCTATCGATCTGACATTTGTCGGCGGCGAGACGGCGTTGGCTCTCGGTATAGTCGACGAGTTTGAGCGGCGTGGAACTAGCATTATCGGCCCCACGAAAGCGGCCGCGGAGTTGGAAGCGAGCAAGGCGTTCTCAAAAGACTTCATGTCACGTCACGGCGTACCGACTGCGGTTTATCGTAACGCCGATTCTGCTGACGAGGCAGTTTCGGTATTGAACGACGCAACCTTCGGAGACGAATCGGCGCCTGTTGTCGTAAAAGCGGACGGCCTCGCGGCGGGAAAGGGCGTGGTCGTCGCGTCGAACAGGCAAGACGCTATTGACGCCATCACAAATCTTGCGAACGTAGTCGGGAGCGAGGCGGCGTCGAAGATCGTGCTCGAAGAATGCCTGATCGGAAGGGAAGTATCGCTTATCATGTTCGCGGATGGCGAGGACTTTGCATTGATGCCGCCGACGCGCGACCACAAACGGATCGGCGAGGGCGACACTGGCCCGAACACGGGCGGAATGGGCACGATCACTGATGCAGCGTTGCTAACCGGAGAACAAACCGAATCGATCGTTGAGGACATCATCAAACCGACGCTGAAAGGGTGCAAAGAAGAGGGGTTTCCGTTTCGCGGCATCCTGTTCTTGGGGCTGATGATGACTGCTGAAGGGCCGAAGCTGCTCGAATACAACGTACGATTCGGCGACCCGGAAACGCAGTCTATCCTCGTGCGGCTTAAAACCGATCTCGTCGAAATTTGTGAGGCGATGCTCGATGGCAGTCTGGGTAAGTTCGACATCAAATGGAAACCCGGCAGCTCGGCAACGGTCGTGCTGGCGGCGGAAGGTTATCCGTATAATCCTCGCAAAGGCGATGTGATCAGCGGCCTCGACGATGTAATTGACGCTACGGTTTTTCATGCCGGAACTGCTATGAATGATTCCGGAGAGATCGTCACGTCCGGCGGCCGCGTGCTCGGCGTTACCGCGACTGCCGACTCTCTCGATCAAGCGCTTTCGATTTGTTATCGCGAAGTGTCGAAAATCAGCTTCGAAGGTATGCAGTATCGTCGCGACATCGGGCGCTAGCTGACGGCTTTCTGCTTCTTCTCAAAGTCAGCGGCTTCCGACATCCGATATTTTTTAGCGAAGGCAACCAGCCGCTTATATCTTTCGAGCGGCTTTTCTTTGTTCATCCACGCGATCTTCGCCATGCATTCGGGACAGGCGTCGATCGGCCAGCGGTCGGTTTCGGCGATGTGGTTAGACCCGCTCATCACGCATTCATACTTGGTGCAGTGGCGGAAGGAGAACATATGGCCTGTTTCGTGCGCGGCGATCTTCATCGTGCGGCGTAGAAACGTGTCGAACGTAGCCTGACCGTCCAGACGATACAGCGACCAAACGCCAACGCGTTTCTCGAGGCTCGCTTGGCCGAAGACGTAGTTCATCGTCGGATCGGGATAAAGGTCTTCGTTGGTGAACGCGATCAGGGCGGCGCCATCTTTGGGGAGCAGCGGCGGCAGTATTTTTTCGAGAAGATATCCCGAACGTAGCTGTCGATGGGCGGGGTAGTCGATTATCCTTTGATCCGGTTCCTTCAGCTTTGGAGGTGCGGGTTTGAGCGGAAGTGCCTTCACGGGAAGGCCAAAGAACGCCTCAAGATAATCACTTGTTGTCTCGATCACCTGCGACTGCTGCGCCGTAAACTTCCCGATCGGCTGGACGTAAATGATCTTGCGGTCCTCCGTTGGAACCGTTGGATTTCCGCCGATGTATTCGTCAAATGTCTGCCCGCCTTCTTTATTGTCAGTTAACCAATCATAAGGCCCCGGCTTACCCATCGGTTTGAAGAACGGCTCTATCTTTTTTATGTCACCTCGAAGCAATTCGATCTGAGGATCGATAGCGAGGGAGTCAGACGCGGTTTCATTGTTTACGCAGGCAGCGAATGCAATGGCGGCGAATGCGAGCAGAAGATTTTTTTTAACAGTTTTCAGTTCTCAGCTTCCAGTCTTCAGTTTTTTTGGACGCGACGGTTTAGTAGGCTTCGAGAGACGTTCTGTACGAATCGAAGTTGCGTTTCATCTCTTCCATTGAATCGCCGCCGAACTTCTCGCGGAACGAGTTTGCGAGGACAATGGCGAGCATTGCTTCGCCGATGACTCCGGCGGCGGGTACGGCTGTGATGTCGGAGCGTTCGAAGGCGGCTAAGTCTTCTTGCTTCGTTTCGATGTCGACTGAGTGGAGTGCCTTGCGAAGTGTCGAGATCGGTTTGAGATAGCCTCGCACGCGAAGCTCCTCACCGTTGGTGATGCCGCCTTCGAGTCCGCCCGCTCGGTTAGTAGAGCGGGTGAAGCCGCTGCCGTCGTGAAAGATCTCGTCGTGAACTTCAGAGCCGAAGCGTCCGGCGTTGGAGACGGCGGTGCCGAGTTCGACAGCCTTCACGGCCTGGATCGACATGAACGCCTGCGCGATGCGGCCGTCGAGCTTTTCGTACCACGAGGTATGCGAGCCGAGGCCCGGCATGACTCCCTTCGCGACGACCTCGAAAATCCCGCCTAGCGTATCGCCCTTGGCTTTGGCGGTGTCGACGAGCGCGACCATCTCCGCCTCGACTGCTTTATCTGCACATGCGAGCGGTGAATCTCTTTCGATGGCCGAGATGTCTTCCCAGGTCTTCTCAATGGGTGTTTCGGGTATCGATCCTAGCTTGATGACGTGGCTTTTTATATCGACGCCGAATTGAGCAAGTAGCTGTTTCGCCAACGCTCCGGCGGCGACTCGTGCGGCAGTTTCGCGCGCTGACGCACGTTCGAGAATGTCGCGAAGATCGCGGGCGGCAAACTTTTGTCCGCCAGCGAGATCGGCGTGGCCGGGACGCGGGCGAGTTACCACGCGTCGAACTTTCGGTGCTCCATCATTTTCTAAGACGACCGGCTCATCTACGCTCGGGGCGGTCAGCGGCTCGGCGGACATCACTTCTTGCCAGTGAACGAAGTCGCGGTTCTCGATGATCATCGTGATCGGCGAACCGATCGTCCGTCCGTGACGAACGCCGGAGAGAAACTCGACCTTGTCCGACTCGATCTTCATCCGCCCTCCGCGGCCGTAACCCTGCTGCCGCCTCCACAATTCGTAGTCGATCGCATCTTTATCAACAGGCATGCCAGCGGGCAAGCCCTCCACTATCGTGACAAGAGCCTTACCGTGTGATTCACCGGCAGTTGTGAATTTGAAGAACATAGATCAATTAACCGCGGATGAACGCAGATAAACGCCGATATTAAAATAAAATGCAGCATCAGCGTTTATCGGCGTCCATCTGCGGTTTAAGTGCCTTTCGCCTTATGACGATCAATCCAATACTTGCGATGATCAGCAGGCCGCCGAAAAATGTTTGCGGCGGCAGCATCTCTCCCAGGAAGACCGCTCCGATGACGACTGCGAGCAGCGGCGTTACCAGCGAGATCATCATTGCCTTGGTCGATTCGATTCTACTCAACAGCCAATAGTAAAGCCAAAACGCGGCAATCGTGCCGGCGACGGTGAGATAGACGACGCAGCCGATGGCGGTCCAACTCCAGTTGAGTTTGAGCGGATTGCCCTCGGCGGCCAGTGCGTAGATGACGATCGCGGGAAGCCCGCAGATCATCTGCGAAAATACGAGCGTCGCCGGATGTAGTGCGCTGGCCTTAGCTTTGATAAGGATCGAAGCTTGAGCGGCTGCGTAAGCTCCGGCGACTATTGCGAGGCAGCCAAGAAAAGCCATTCTGCTTTCGACTCTGAGTTGGTCGATAAAGATCACCGCGACACCGATGACGCCAACGGCGACTCCAATAATCTTGGCTTTCGTCATCTTTTCGCTTGGCAGAAAGATCCACGCGAGCAGGAGGCCAAAGACCGTGATCGTCGCTTGAAGGACGGCTGCGAGCCCGGACGTGATGTATTGCTCGCTCCAGAAGACGGCGCTGTAGTTGAGTGAAAACTGCAGAAAGCCTGTCAACGCGATCAGCTTCCATTCGCTCCGCGTCGACGGCATCCGGAAGCCGAGGAGCTTTATCAGCGGTGCGAGGATCACGATTGCGAGTCCGAACCGAGCGGCGGCAAACGTTATCGGCGGAAGTTCCACGAGGCCGATCTTGATGAAGATCCACGTAGAACCCCAGATCAGGCAAAGGATGATCCAAACGAGGACGTTCATAGGTCGCAGCTCGGAGTTCCGGCTAAAGCTGGAACTCCGAACTTTGGTGTTGATCTAGGTTCTCTCATAAAAACTGAGGCTCGTTTCGCCTTGTTTCAAGATCCGCCATCGACGGAGCTCGCCGATCGCGTCGGGTAGCGTGGTTTTCGAATGATGTTCGGCGATCAGCATTCCACCATCGTTCAGCAGATTGCTTTCAGGCGTGCCGAACTCGAAAAGGACAACGCCGTAGTCCGAATCGTACGGCGGGTCGAAAAAAGCTATATCCCAGCCGGTTTCGTGTTTTCTGCCGGTAAAGTTTTCAGCGCTATTCGCAAGCACCTCGGTTCGCTCCTCCGGGATTCCGAGCAGGTCGAGGTTTTCTTCGATCAGCGCACAGGCCTTACGCGAACGGTCGACGAAGGTTACATGGGAAGCACCGCGAGACAGCGCCTCGATCCCGATAGCCCCACTTCCTGAACAAAGATCGAGGAACCGGGCTTCTTCGATGTTTGGCGAAATCACGTTAAAAAGGGTTTCGCGAAGCCGGTCTGAGGTCGGCCGCGTCCGGGAATCCGGCGGACTCTTTATTATCCGCCCGCCGTATTCGCCAGAAATGATCCGCATTGTCCTAGTCTAGCGGATTGAATCGTGGCTGTCAGAAAAGGGCAAGCACGGATGCTTGCCGTCAGCCAATGCCGGCGAGTTTGAACTTGACGTCGGAGCGGACTTTTTTGATGAGTGCGGCGGTTTCTTTGGAATTACGCTGGGTGGTAAGCAGCTTTTCGGCCGAAGTTCGAGCGGCGTCGAGGATCTCGATGTCGCGGATGATGTTCGCGATCTTGAAAAGCTGGACGCCGGATTGGCGGGTGCCGAAGATCTCGCCCTGGCCGCGGATCTCGAGATCTTTCTCGGCGATCTTAAAGCCGTCATTTGTCTCTTCCATTATGCCGAGGCGTTCTTTGGCGGCCGACGTTTTCTTGTCTCCGGTGAGAAGTACGCAGTAGCTTTGTTCGGCACCGCGGCCGACTCGGCCTCGGAGTTGATGGAGCTGAGATAGGCCAAAGCGTTCGGCATGTTCAATTACCATCAGCGAAGCGTTCGCGACATCGACGCCGACCTCGATCACGGTTGTCGAGACTAGAATATCCAAATCGCCGTTGACGAATTGCCGCATCGTTTCTTCCTTTTCGGCGGGCTTCATCTTTCCATGTATCAACCCGACCGATCGATCCGGGAAGACCCTATCTCGGAGCAGTTCGAATTCTTTTGTCGCAGCCTTGAGATCGATCTTCTCGGATTCTTCAACCAGCGGATATACGACATAAACCTGCCGTCCGAGGGCGATCTCGCGTTCCATGCCTTTGTAGACACCCGCACGCTGATCTTCCCCGAGCACGACCGTCTTAACTGGAGTGCGGCCGGGCGGGAGTTCGTCGATTATCGAAACGTTAAGATCTCCGTAAACAGTCATGGCGAGCGAACGCGGGATCGGCGTTGCGGTCATTACGAGAATGTCGGGGTTCGTTCCACGTTTGCTGATCTCGGCACGTTGCAGTACGCCGAAGCGGTGCTGTTCGTCCACAACGGCGAGGCCGAGATTTTCGAACTCGACCGCATCCTGGATCACCGCGTGCGTGCCGATCAACATTTGCACCTCTCCGGTGCGGATGGCTTCGTGGATCTTTCGTTTTTCCGCCGCCTTCATGCTGCCGGTGAGCAGGCCGACACGATAGCCCGTCTCGTGAAACAACGCGACCGCCTTGCGTGCGTGTTGTTCGGCTAGTATCTCGGTCGGTGCCATTAGGGCGGTCTGATAGCCGTTCTCCATTGCGGCGAACATCGCGAGAAACGCGACGATCGTCTTACCGCTGCCCACGTCTCCCTGTACGAGCCGGTTCATCGGCTCGCCAGACTGCATGTCGCCGAAGATCTGTTTGACGACGCGTCGTTGAGCCTCGGTGAGTGAGAAAGGCAAGAGACTGGCCATCCGGGCCTTCGTGGTTTCCGGGATCTCGATCACGGTTCCTTTCGGTTCTTCCCGACGCTCACCGCGTTTGAGCTGCAAGGCGAATGATAACCAGAAGAATTCTTCGAAGATCAAGCGTTTGTGCGCCGGGCTCCGAAACATTTCATACTCGGCGATTGACGAATCTTCGGGCGGGAAGTGGATGTGTTTCAGAGATTCAGCGTAGCTGAGAAGGCCGTTGTTTGTGACGACGCTCGCGGGTAGACTTTCTTTGACTGAAGCTTCGTCAAGATTTCGGAGCACGTCGAAGATGATTTCGCGAAGTCGCCTAGTTTGAAACTGGCCGAGCTTTCGATAAACGGGGACGCGTCTTGCGGTGTGAACCTGATCGAACTCCGGGCTGCCGAGATCGTCGTTGAGATCCTCTTCGTCGTCCGCGTTTCGGATCAGTTCCGGTTCTTCGGCTGGAAGCACTTCGAGTTCGTCGGGCTTTGCCAGTTTCAGTACGAAGGTGCGACGGCGTGTGTCCCATTCCCATTTGCCGAACGCCGCAAAACGGGTACCGCGTGCGAAGCGTTTTGCGTAATACTCTATCGTCTGCGTCGCACCTTTTCCGGAGATAAACCAGAAGACGACTACGGGTTTTTGAGTACGCTCGCGATTGCTGCCGGAGACCTCGAAGATATATAACGCAGGCTTTTTGAAGTCGCGATTGCGTCCGACTCGATAGCCTCCGCTGACGCCGGTGTAAAGCTCGACCGTAGCCTCGATGCCGTCGAAGAGTTGATCGATCTGCAGAAAACTCGAGCGGTCTTCGTACCGCATCGGGAAGTAGTTCAAAAGATCTTCGACAGTCGCATCCGCCGGATCATTCTTCTCCGCAAACCCCGCCACCGCCGCCGCGAGCTTCTTCGACATGTACGCCGAAAGATGTGCGATCGCGTGAACCGGAAGTTCGGTTATTGGAGTTTCGAGAGTTAGCATCAAGGGCGAGACAATTATATCAAGGGTGAAATTCGTATGTTAAAATCGAGTAGATGAAAAA
>CADEGD010000039.1:0-13193 GCA_902826795.1 uncultured Acidobacteriota bacterium
GGCAAGACGAAGCTCTCGATGCGGATGCTCTTCAACTCAACCGAAGATCTTGACGACACCGAGAAGCGATACGGAGCGATCGAGGGGCTCGAGCAGACTCTCGGACGTCTCAAGGAATTTCTTCAACAGCAATAAATAAAGGAGTAATCATTATGGCTACAGCAGCAAGATCAGAAACCAATCTAACCATCACCCGTGAATTCGAGGCTCCGCGTGACCTCGTCTGGCAAGCGTGGACAGAGAAGGATCACATAGCGAAATGGTTCGGCCCCGAAGGGTTCTCGACGCGGGTGGATAAGCAAGAACTGAAAAGCGGCGGCCGGTTCGACTACGTAATGATCGGGCCGGACGGCAAGGAATATCCGGGAACGAGCGTCTACAAGGAAGTTTCGCCAAAGGACCGGATCGTCGCGACGGACGATTTCGGGGACGAGTTCAAGAGCGGTAATCAAGATCTTCCCGGAGCGATGGTCGTGACAACGACATTCGAAGAAGTCGGCGGCAAGACCAAGGTAACCATCTCGATCGAACACGCTTCGGCGGAAGACAAGAAAAAGCACGAGGACATGGGCGTGGTTGCTGGTTGGGGTTCAACCCTCGACAAGTTTGAGCGATATCTCGCTGCCCTGGCGAAGTAGTCGTCGTGTTGTCCGGTTCTGTGTTTCAGGTTTCTGTGGTTTCTGTGGTTACGCTTTCAAGGCAAAAACCACAGAACACACAGAAAAATACCGGAAAACACAGAATTAGAACCTCGGCACGAAACACTTTTCGCGTACCTAAACCGCTTTTCTAACAAACTTCCCATTAGACATTACACAGAAGGAGAATCATGGCTTCATATCACCCATATCTAAACTTTGCCGGCAATGCCGAGGAAGCGTTTAATTTTTACAAGACCGTCTTCGGCGGGGAGTTCAGCGCCGTAATGCGGTTTGCCGATATGGCAGGCTGCGAAGAGATGCAGCTTTCCGACGCTGACAAGAGCAAGATCGCACACATTTCGCTTCCGCTCGATAACGGCACGATCCTGATGGCAACCGACTCGCTCGAATCGATGGGCCAGAAACTTAACGTCGGCAACAACACGTATACCTGTATTGTTCCCGACAGCCGCGATGATGCCGACCGCCTATTCAACGGCTTGTCGCCCGGCGGAAAGGTCGAAATGCCGATGTCGGACATGCCTTGGGGAGCTTACTGGGGATGCTTTTCGGATAAGTTCGGGGTACAGTGGATGATCAGTCACGACAATAAGTAATATGAGCGAGAACAAACAAAAGCGTGCGTGGGCCGGGATCATAATTAGCGCGATCCCGATATTGTTCCTGCTGATGGACGCGGTCGGAAAATTCGTAAAGCCGGAGCCTGTCGTGACTGGCACGGTCGAACTCGGATATTCGGAAACCATAATAGTTCCGCTTGGCATCGTGTTGCTGGTCAGCGTCATCCTTTATGTCGTGCCCCAAACCGCTCTCGTCGGAGCGATCCTTTTAACGGGATATCTCGGCGGAGCAGTCGCGACCCATGTACGCCTCGGCAACCCACTTTTTACACATCAGCTTTTCCCCGTTTATCTGGGTGTCATGATCTGGCTCGGGCTCTATTTACGAGATGTCCGGCTCAGGTCGCTGATACCGCTAAGGAGTAATTAAATCGTGCATGACGCAGCAGTAAGAAGCGGCACATCCTATCAACTTCTTTTAGAACGGGAGTTTGACGCTCCTCGAGATCTGGTTTTTGAAGTGTGGTCCGAACCGAAACATCTTGCGAATTGGTGGGGGCCGAGCGGGTTCACAATGCCATTTTGCGAGGTCGATTTCAGGGTCGGCGGCAAGTATCGGATCTGCATGCGGTCGCCCGAGGGTGAAGATCATTGGCTGCATGGTGAATACAAGGTCATCGATCAGCCTGAAAAACTTGTTTTCACATGGCTGCGCGAGAATGCCGACGGCTCGATATGGTGCGATACGCTGGTCGAGGTGACGTTCGAAGGCTCTGGCGATGCCACGCGATTTCGGATGCATCAGAGCGGATTCGGTTCGGCAGCACACCGCGACGAACACCGCGGCGGCTGGAGCGAATGCCTGAATCGGCTGCGGGACTATGTTACGGTTCCCGAGCGAAACATCAATTAGACGATAGAAGAGGAAAATCGGAATGGAAAATGTAGCAGTCGCGCCCGCTAATTCTCGGGCGATGTTCTGGATCGGCTGGGTACTTAGCGTAGTGCCTTCGCTACTGCTGTTGTTCAGCGGCGCGATGAAGTTCATGCCCGCCACTCCCGAAATGGAGCAAGGCATGCAGCACGTCGGTTGGACGATGGACAAGATGCCGACTATCGGCTTTCTGGAGATCGCGTCCGTGGTTCTTTACCTAATTCCGCAGACCGCCGTGCTCGGAGCAATTCTGCTTACGGGGTATATGGGCGGAGCGATCGCCACGCACCTTCGCGTGGGAGATCCGTTCATCATTCAGACGATCATCCCGATCGTCTTATGGCTCGGACTCTGGCTGCGCGAACCAAGGCTTCGGGCACTTATGCCGATCAGATCGTAAGTGCCTTTTTATGAAGATCGCTTACTGGATATTTACGATCCTGATCGCGGCGTTGATGGTGCTCTCGGCGATCCCAGACGTGCTGATGGTTGACGGTGCTGTGCAGATCTTCGAGCACCTCGGCTATCCGCGCTATTTGCTGCCGTTTATTGGTATCGCCAAGCTGCTCGGTGCGGTCGCTATTGTTCAGCCGTGGTTTCGCCGGTTGAAAGAATGGGCATATGCCGGCATTACCTTTGACCTTATCGGCGCTCTTTATTCTCATCTCTCGGTCGGCGATGGAGTTCAGTTTTTGGTGCCGCCGATTCTCGGATTAGTCCTGGTTGCCGGCTCGTATCTCACGTTGCGAAAGCTCGAATCGCGACAATCGGCGGCGGGCACGGTATAGTTAGCTTTCGCATTACGACTTGATGGCCGAATCCGCCGCACAATCCGCAACCCAGACCGATCCGCTTTCTGAATCAGTAGCGGTCGATCCGGAACCACCAAAAAAACCTAAGTACGATCGGGCGATAGTCGAGGGGCCGCTTGGGCCGGCCGTTTGGAAGATCGCTTGGCCGACGGTGCTGACGAACATGATCGGCGGTCTGCAGGGCCTTGTTGATCACGCGCTCGTCGGGCATTTTGTCGGCATCAAGGGAAATGCCGCGATCGGCGTTTCGATTCAGCTTTGGATCGCCGTTATCGTTTTCATCTCGTCGATATTTATCGGGATGAGCGTAATGGTGTCTCGGTTTGTCGGGGCCGGTGAAGAGGAAAAAGTAAACCGCACTGTCTACCAGGCGTTTCTCACGGCGATCATCATGTCGTTCGGCATCCTGGCTCCGGTCGGATATTTTGCCGCGCCGTATCTGCTGGACTTTGTAAACGCATCGCCGGACGTAAAGGCGGAAGCGTTGCCGTTTCTGCGGGTGATGTATGCATTCAGCGGCGGGATGTTGATATTTTTCATGCTCGGCGGAGCGTTGCGGTCCGCAGGCGACGCTCGGACGCCGATGATCCTCGGGATCGTGATGACGGTCTTGAACCTAGTTCTAAACCTTGTCCTGATTCCCGGTCTCGGCCCGATCCCGGCGTTCGGCACCGTGGGCTCGGCAATGGGGACGACGATCGCCTCGGGTTCGATCGCTTTATATGCACTTTGGAAGCTCGTTAACGGCGGTTGGGTAGTTCAGTTTCCAAAAGGCGGCTCATACGCTCCCGATTGGGGCGTGATCAGAAAGTTGTTCAAGTTCGGGCTGCCCGCAGGTGTTCAGGGAATTGCGATGAACGTCGGCGGCGTGCTGATGCTCTATTTTATCGGTTCGCTAGCCGTCAGCCGCGAGGCTCAGGCGGTCTATTCGATCGGCTACACGCAGCTTTTCTCGCTGGTGACCTGGACGTCGATCGGATTGATGGGAGCAGCCGCGGCGGTCGTCGGGCAGAACATCGGAGCCGGACATCCCGACAGGGCAAATCAAGCCGTTGGAGTTGCAGCGCGGATCGGGCTGGCCGGAGCGGCTTTTCTGGGCATCTTTTATTTCTTCCTTCCTCACCAGCTTTTGGGCTTGTTCAACGTGACCGATCCGGCGGCGCTCGAGATCGGTGGACAACTTCTGCGCGTCCTCGCGTTCTCAGGACTTTTCATCACGGTCGCACTGTCGTATACAGGCGGGCTTCAAGGCAGCGGAGACACCAAGAGCCCGCTGTATATCTCGATCATTTCGCAGGTCATAATTCCGCTTTCGATCTGTTTTGTGATCCAACGGGTGTGGACGCTCGAACCGATCCACGTTTGGCTCGCGATACTAGCGGGGCATGTCGCGAGGGCTGTGTTAAGTCTTGCGAGATTCAGTCAAGGCAAGTGGCGGAATATCGTGGTGAACATCGAGCAGTCCGAAGCGCCGTCACGCTGATTCGTCGGATTCGTCATCCGCGTCTTCCTCAGGTTCATAGTCTTCGTAGCCGTGAGCATCGTCATAATAATATGACCGATCTTCCGGCCGCTTTTCGGGCGGGTCGGACTTAGCTTCATCCTTCGGCGGTTGCGGCATAGTTAATTTATAATCGGGTTTCACTCTTTTAGTAAACAAATTCTATGCGAAAGTCACGCGTTCTCTGGCAGTTCATTTTGTTTCTGTTGACCCTCGGTGTTTCGGTCGGCTCGTTGTCCGCTCAGCAGTCTGGCGATAAAGCCGATCTCGACTATCAGGTCGCGGCTGTGCTCTATATGCAGAAAGCTGCGGAATATAGGGCACTTTCATATCAGGCTTACAACCTTGCCCGGATGCGTTTGGATGCGGATCTCGACAAAAAAAGCGTCAAGAAACTTCCGAAGGATCAGCGAAAACTTCCGCGGTCGATAGTCGTGGACATCGACGAAACCGTGCTCGACAATTCGCCGGCGCAGGCTTACGGCATCAAGAACGGTCAGCCCTTTAATCTGCAAGCTTGGTACGCCTGGGGCGAGATGCGGAAGGCTAAAGCTCTGCCCGGAGCGGTCGAGTTTCTGAATTATGCTGTGAGCAAGGGCGTGAAAGTTTTCTACATCTCGAACCGCGACGAAGTGCAAAAGGCGGCGACGATCGACAATTTGAAGTCCGTCGGATTCGCTGATGTCTCGGCGGAAAATGTGCTGCTGCGTACTAGCGAATCGAGCAAAGATGCTCGGCGGGCGATAGCGGGCGGTAAGCATCGGATCGTTATGTTGCTCGGCGACAACCTTGACGATTTCACGAGCGCGTTCGAGCGAAAGTCGGTCGCCGACCGCTTCGCGGAGACCGACAAAGCCCGACTCGAATTCGGAAATCGCTTCATCGTGCTGCCGAACGCAATGTACGGAACCTGGGAAAACGCGATCTACGAGTACGGCCGATTAACCGAAGCTCAAAAAGCCGAAAAACGTGCAGCAGCTTTAGAATTGCCGTAGTTTGGAGTTGCAGATTCCGTTGATTCTAAGTAAGCGTCTAGCGAAGATTATAAAGGTAGAGCACGGCTCCCCAATCCCGGGGCAAAACTTCCGGAGCCGTCTCCAATTCATCGACCGCGATGAGCATTTGCTCAAGAAAATATCTTGTATGCCAATATGCGTCGAGAATAGGCTGCGTTTCGCTTTTCCACTTGAGATTGGTGGAGTCGTTAAATTTCTTTCCGACAGCGGTTTCGTAGATCGAAAGAAACCAAGAATTTAATGGTTTCTTATCGGGCGAAAAGCTCTCGAACAAGGCTTTATTTGTGTCTAAGGTTGATCTGTAAAGGAAGATGTCCCAGCTTTGATGATAGAAATAGTAAACCAGATCGCCCTCTACTTTCTTGATGTGTGAAAGGGATCTATCCAGCCTTGATCGGTTCTTTTTGATATTGGATAGGAGCTGGTTCGATTTCATAAGCTGCTCTTCGAAGTTAGCTCGAATCTCCGCCAAAACCTCTTCGCTAGTCCTTTTTGGTAGAATTGGAGTTTCGGTAAGCGGCGTCATTAAGAACAGTTTACAATCAAGGGAAAGACTTGCTCAAACAGCCGTTCGCCGTAGAAATTAGTTCGTCCTTAGTAAACAAACCAAAGTCGAAGGAAACCAAAATGAGATCGATCCTGTCATTCATTTTCGTAGTCGCTTTCTGTCTAAACTCCGCTGTTGTCTCACCGCAGACGGTGCCCGCAAAGAATTTCGAGATGACCATCGACAACATAATGCGCGGGCCGGGGCTTGTCGGTTATGAGCCTACGAGCGTTCGATGGTCGCCTGACGGGCAGAAAATCTATTTCAGATGGAAGCTGGCGAGCGAGCCGCTGAAGGCGGAACTTTCAACTTATGTCGTTAATGCTGACGGGACTGGTTTGAAGAAGCTGTCGGAAGACGAAGTAAAGTTGTTGCCGCCGGTCGGTGGAGATCTTTCCGCCGACAAGAAAACGGCAGTCTTCGCGGACAGCGGTGACATTTTCCTTTACGATCTTGCCTCCGGCCAGCGAACGCAACTGACGAAAACAAGCGATGTCGAGACGAACCCGAGATTCTCGGGTAATGACCGCAGCATCACGTTCACGCGTCAGAACAATCTCTATTCCGTTTCGCTCGACACCAATTTGCTGGAACAGTTAACGGATGTAAGGGCGGCGGGCGCGGGCGCTTCGGCATCGGGACCAGGCGGCGGGACCGGGTTTGGAGGCGTCGCTGGAAGAGGTCCGCAGAATCAAGAATCGGCACGGACGGGTACGGACAGCCAAGAATCATTAAAGAAAGAAGAGCGTAGCCTTTTGGATGCAATTCGCGAGCGTGCTGAGAAACGTGAAGAAGATGAGAAGAAGCGAAAAGACGATGAGAAGGATCGCCGTAAACCGTTCCAACTTACAACCGGTCAGAACGCCGGAAACATGTCGCTCTCACCGGACGGCAAGTACGTTATCGTGTCTGTTAACGAAAGCGGAACCGGATCTAAGACTACGATAGTTCCGAACTACGTCACCGAGTCCGGCTATACGGAAGACATTCCGAGCCGCTCGAAGGTTGGTGACGTTCAGGGGCGCAATCGGATCGCTATCTTGAATGTCGCGTCGGGTGAGTCTGTGTGGATAGACCACGGACAGCGGCTCGCTCCGTCTGCGACGGCCGCGGAATCGGCGGAGAATAACTCCGAACAGCTTCGCCGTCCGACTGGTCAGGGTCCCGGACGCGGGCCGGGCGGCACTTCGCAGCCCCGTGACCGCGAAGTCCAGCTCTCGTCGCCGATATGGTCAGAGGACGGAAAGAACGCGGTTCTGTCCGGGCGATCGGCCGATAACAAGGACCGCTGGATCCTCCACCTCGACCCGGCCACGGGAAAAACAAAAGTGCTCGCATCGATCAATGACGCGGCGTGGGTCGGCGGGCCGGGCGGATTCTCACTCGGATGGCTTCCAGACAATAAGTGCGTGTTTTTCCAATCCGAACGCGACGGATTCTCGCATCTTTACACCGTTTCCATCGACGGCGGAGAACCCGTCCAACTCACTTCGGGAAAGTTCGAGGTCTCGGACGTGCGCATCTCCGAAGACAAATCGAAGTTTTATTTCACCTCAAGCGAAGGCAGCTTTTTTGAACGCAATCTTTACTCGATGTCGTTTGATGGTGGAGCTCGAACAAAGCATACGTCGATGCGCGGGAACAATCAGGCGACGGTCTCGCCTGACGATTCCAAGCTGGCGATCGTCCGTTCTTTCGCAAACAAGCCGCCAGAGCTTTACATCGCTCCTAACAAGCTTGGGACGACCGAAGCCGAGATCAAACAGGTCACTAATTCGCCGACCGACGAGTGGAAATCTTACAACTGGATCACACCGCCAATAGTTGAGATCAAGGCCCGCGACGGTGCAACGGTCTACGGACGTTTGTATAAGCCCGCAAATTACAAGAAAGGCGGACCGGCCGTGATATTTGTTCACGGTGCCGGTTATCTGCAAAACGTCCATAATTGGTGGAGCACGTATTACCGCGAATACATGTTCCATCATTTGCTGATGGAGAAGGGCTACGCGGTGTTGGATATCGACTATCGCGGCTCTGCGGGTTACGGACGCGATTGGCGGACGGGCATCTATCGGCACATGGGCGGCAAAGACCTTACCGATCATGTGGACGCAGCTCAATATCTGACGACTGAACACGGCGTCGACGCGAGACGCATCGGCATCTATGGCGGATCGTACGGCGGATTCATCACGCTGATGGCGATGTTTACGACGCCCGACGTATTCGCCGCTGGCGCCGCGCTTCGTCCCGTTACCGATTGGGCCCATTACAACAATGGCTACACGTCGAACATCCTCAATCTGCCGCAAAGCGATCAGGAAGCTTATCGCAAAAGCTCGCCGATCTATCACGCAGCAGGTTTGAAAGGTGCTCTATTGATCGCTCACGGAATGGTCGACGTGAACGTGCATTATCAGGACAGCGTCCGCCTTGCTCAAAAACTGATCGAGTTGCGAAAAGAGAACTGGGAACTGGCAGGTTATCCGGTCGAGGATCACGGGTTTGAGCAGCCGACAAGCTGGGCGGATGAATATAAGCGGATCTTTAAGCTTTTCGAAACCAACCTGAAGAAGCCGCGTGCGCCGGACAAGCAAAAACAATGATGGTGACTATCGAAAGTCGTCCGATTATTGCAAGATAGCTGTTTATGCGAATTCTCGTTACCGGCGGGGCCGGTTTCATCGGGTCGCACCTGTGCGAACGACTGTTGTCGGAAGGCAGTGAGGTCATCTGCCTCGACAATTTTTTTACGGGACGAAAGGTAAATGTCGATCATCTCCTCGACAGCCATAGCTTCGAACTCGTCCGCCACGATGTAACCGAGCCGATACTTCTCGAAGTCGATCAGATCTACAATCTCGCCTGTCCGGCTTCGCCGATCCATTATCAATACAATCCCGTAAAGACCGTGAAGACGAGCGTTATGGGTGCGATAAACATGCTTGGCATGGCGAAACGCGTTAAAGCCCGTATTCTTCAGGCTTCTACGAGCGAGGTTTACGGAGATCCGCTTGTTCATCCGCAGACTGAGGACTATTTTGGCAATGTGAACCCGATCGGCCTTCGAAGCTGTTACGATGAAGGCAAGCGAGTAGCCGAGACGCTGATGATGGACTACCATCGCCAGAATGGCGTTGACACGCGTATCGTTCGCATTTTCAACACTTACGGCGATCGCATGCTGGAGAATGACGGCCGCGTCGTTTCAAACTTCGTAGTTCAGGCCCTTCGCGGAGAAGAGTTGACCATCTATGGCGACGGATCGCAGACGCGTTCGTTCTGCTATGTTAGCGACCTCGTTGACGGCATTGTCAGGCTGATGAATGCTCAAGGAGATGATCTGCATCTTCCAGTGAATATCGGCAATCCGAGTGAGTTTACGATGAAGGAGCTTGCCGAGGAAGTTGGAGGTGCGACCGGCCGTGATATCAAAATCAGATATCTGCCGCTTCCGGCTGACGATCCAAAGCAGAGAAGGCCGAATATCGAACGAGCGAGATCCGTCCTCGGATGGGAGCCGAAAGTTGCACTTGCAGAAGGGCTGAAGAAGACAGTCGACTATTTCGCCGAGACCATTAACCCACAATGAGCAACATCAGACTTTTTGAAAGCAAACGAGTTCGTTCCGAATGGAGCGAGCAGGAACAGAAATGGTATTTCTCCGTTCAGGATGTGGTCGAAGTATTGACGGATACCGTTGATGCCAAAGATTACATTAAGAAAATGAGAAAGCGCGATCCGGAGTTGAATCTCAACTGGGGGACAATTTGTCCCCTGGTTGAAATGGAAGCGGCTGACGGTAAGAGACGCAAAATACAGGCTGCCGACACAAAAGGCCTGTTGCGGATCATCCAGTCTATCCCATCTCCCAAGGGAGAACCTTTCAAGCTATGGCTGGCTCAGGTCGGCGCTGACCGGTTGGAAGAGATCGAAAATCCGGAACTCGCAACGCAGCGTACGCGCGAGCTGTACAAGCTGAAATGTTATTCCGATGATTGGATCGAGAAACGAATGCGGAGTATTGCTATCCGCGAGAACTTACCGACGAATGGAAGGATCACGGCGTAAAGGAACAGAAGGAATATGCGATCTTGACCGCCGAGATCTCAAAAGCAACATTCGGATTGACGCCGTCGGAATATAAGGAAGTAAAGGGTTTGAAAAGGCAGAACCTGCGCGATCACATGAACGATCTCGAAATGATCTTTTCAATGCTCGGTGAGGCTTCCACGACAGCGATCGTCAAGACTCAGAATCCTTCCGGCTTTGTCGAGAACAAAAAAGCGGCAAGGCAGGGCGGCTCCGTCGCGGGTAACGCTCGGAAAGAACTTGAAGCAAAGACGGGTCAAAAAGTCGTATCGTCAAATAATTATTTGCCCAAATCGAAAACAACAAAAGAGATCGCATCTAAGAAAAATGCATAAGGTTACGATAAAATAATCATCAAAAAGTTTTGATATGAAAATTCTCATCACCGGTGGAGCCGGATTCGTGGGCAGCCATCTGGCTGACAAGTTTATTGGACAGGGACACGAGATCACGGTCATCGACGACCTCTCGACCGGGCGTTACGCCAACGTCGAACATCTCGAGGGAAATCCTAATTTCCGGCTCATTATCGACACCGTGCTCAATGCGGAGTTGATGGAGGAATTGATCCGAGAGACCGACCGCGTCTTCCATATGGCGAGTGCCGTCGGCGTTCGGCTGATCATGGAACAGCCCGTGAAAACCATCGAAACGATCTTTCACGGAACTGATGTCGTTTTGAAATACTGCTCGCGTTATCGTAAACGCGTCCTTATTCCGAGCACGTCAGAGGTTTATGGCAAAGGGGCGTCGATTCCCTTCCGCGAAGAAGACGACCTGCTCACAGGTGCGACAGATAAACACCGCTGGGCATATGCCTGTGCCAAGACTTTGGACGAGTTTCTTGCTCTTGCACACTGGAAAGAGACGCGGCTTCCGGTCGTCGTTGTAAGGCTTTTCAATACTGTCGGCCCGCGGCAGACGGGTCAATATGGCATGGTCGTTCCGCGATTCGTTCATTCGGCGATGAAGAATGAAGCGATAACCGTATTCGGCGATGGTACGCAGCAGCGTTGCTTTGGCCACGTGCTTGACGTCGTCGAGGGGCTTTCGAAACTGCTTGAAACTCCGTCCTGCTTTGGTCAGGTGATCAATCTGGGAAACGACGAGGAAGTTTCGATCCTCGGGTTAGCCGAACGTGCGATCGAACTCACCGGCAGCAAGAGCGAGATCCGCTATGTTCCGTACGAGGAAGCCTACGGAGACGGCTTTGAAGATATGAGGCGACGCGTGCCGGGGCTTGAAAAGGCCAAGAAATTAGTCGGTTACAAGCCAACCCGTTCGCTAGAGAACATCATCAATGATGTGGCGAACGAGTTCAAAAAGGAATCGGCCGCCGCTGCTTAAATGCGAATTCTTCTAGGCGTTCTCACGCTATTACTGACCGCAACACTTACATTCGCCCAATCCGGCGGCGTAAAGGGTAAGGTGCGGGCGAATAACGGCTCCGGCATCTCGAACGCAACGGTTACTGCCCGCCAGTTCGGGAAGGATATAAAGACAGTACGCTCGGATTCGAAGGGCACGTTTCAGCTTACCGGCCTGGAATCCGGAGTTTACAGCCTCGTGTTTGACGCTGACGGTTTCCAGTCCGGGCTGCTTCAGGGAGTTGAGATTAAGGACGGCAATGTCAGGGATCTCGGCAACGGCCTGATACTCAGGCCCGATCAGGGCAATCTTGTGATCGTCAACGGCAGCGTCTTCTACAAGGAAGGCACGAGTCTTGGCGGAGCAAAGGTCGAGATCGAGACCGTAAATGCCGACGGTTCAACCAAAAGGCTCACGACCCTCTATACCAATATCCAGGGCGAAATTATCTACAAACGTCCGCAGGGTCCGGCGGCCAAGCTCCGGTTTACGGCGAAGTTCAAGGGTGCGGAGGGCGTAAAGGAAGTGGACGTTAACGAAGCTGCCGTTTACCGCTTTGCACTGACCCTCGATATCTCGCGAACCGAGAAGTAGCTCACGCACTAAAAAGACCAGAAAGACCGGGAAAACTGAAAAGAACGAGAAAAGTGGAGCCAAAAAATTTACGTTTGGCGCAGCTTTTTTCGGGCCCTATTTTTGAGAGGTTTTCGAGGCTGAAATCCGCGGATCGCGCACCCGAGTAAACCAACTCCGACGACCGTATCCGGCGCCGACGACACCGCCAATTTATCAATTAATTGTTTCCGAGATCTGGTCGGGCGGATGGCTCACTCCGGTTTGATCCTGATCGGTCACGATCAGCGGAAATTCTTCCATCACCTGCTGATCGCAGAGCGTTTGCACCCAATAGGTTCCGGCCTGCGGGAAAACTACATTGATAAAGAAGCTGACGTTGTCGGTAAAGCCACCGGGTGCGAGTTCGATCGGCGTCGGCTGTGAGGTAACAACGAGGTTCGAGCGGTCAGGCGATAGGATGCGTACTTCGGTTTCGTGGCTTCCTTCGCCCCGCCAATGATTGATCACGGCAAACTTGATCAGCGAGATCGGGAGTTTCTCGACCATGACATTTTGGAAGATCCCCATCAGAGAGATCTTGTTGCCCATCTCGATGCGAACGTCATCGCACATCAGCGTGTATACAAGGTTCAAAGGTTGCGATTGCATTTATCCTTTAACGATACTTCTAAATCTGACGCGATTCCAACCGAATTTTCCTTTTCGAGAATCGCCCGCGGCGTTATACTAAAGCCACGTTGCCTACTTAACGCGTTTCGAGACGCACTTCTTTATCGAGGAGAGTCGTGCTGATATACATACTCATCGTCCTGTGCCTTTCGCTTGCCGGCGTGGCGGGCTTGCAGATGATGTATATGTTATATCTCGACCGCCTAGATAAGGAACGCAAAAAACGTCTTCACGAATTGGAGCTGCGTTGTAAGGAATTGGGCCGCCGGCTTGCCGATGCCGAATCGAAGATCTCGGATCAAGACCAGTTGATCGAAGCCTTGTATACCGAAACGGACGATGGCGAAGTTTGGGCAGATGTGCTTGACGACCGCTAACTTATGTCGAGCTCGGCGATGGTCGCTCCCCAACCGCCGGAGAATTCGTCGCCCGATTTGAACTTCGTCACGAATC
>CADEGD010000039.1:13203-40345 GCA_902826795.1 uncultured Acidobacteriota bacterium
TTCTTCCGCGCCTCTTCTAGATATGCGATCGTCACCGCTTTCACGTCTTTCGGGCTGAACGCGTGAAGATCAAGCGAATCGGTAATGTCTAATTCGACCGGTTCGGGAAATGGATTTTCAATCTGTTCCGAACTCATGTCCGTTTCTTATCAGGCGTTTCAGATCTCACTCACAAAAACCACTGAACGAAAACCGCAGAGCCTATCGGGTTCTGGCGGTTTGATATTGAGCGATGTCTTCCGGCGGCGTTAGCTTGATGCGGCTCTTGTCGCGGAAAACTACGAAACGCTTGTCGTCCATCCGCCCTTCCGGATGCCGAAGCGAGAGCGTGAACGTCTTACTGTCGCCTTGCCCCTCAACCCTCAACGGAAGCGTTCCCCACACCTCGCCGCTCGAACGCCAGACCGTGTAATAGCTCTGATCGTATTTGTCGAAAGCAAGGACGAGGATTCCGTCGAAATCGGGTTCAACTCCATCGATAGCTTTAACGACGTTCGTTCGGGTGAGAATGACCCAGTTTCCAGGCGTCGCCGCGCGGCCCGAACTAACCGTCGCGGTTTCGGAATCAAGCCGCTGCCAGGTGACGAACTTTCGATTGTTCTGCTGGAAGAAAACTATTTCGCTCGGTACCGAAAGCTCGACCTGCCTGCCGAAAAGCCATCCTGCCGGAGCGGGTGAAACCGAGGGATCGAGCTTTACGAGATACCAGACGTCGTACTTTTCATCCAGTTTTTCTGCCTCGCCCTGTTCACGTGCAGCCTCGACTTCGTCATTTTTTTGTCGTGCCGATCGGGATTGCTCTCCGCGAGACGCGTCGTCGACATCGGGAAGTTCCTGTTTTGGAACGAACTTCCAATCCATGATCTCGAAATTTGAACCGGCGGCGAGCATGAACAATACGTTGTCGGGGTTCATATCCGACGCGAGCCTGAGATTTGATTTCGATCGGATCTGTCCGGCGGCTTGCGGCGGCAGGTCTTTGAACTCTTCGGCAAGCTTTTGCGACCTCTCAAGGGTTTCGCTCGTGATCACATGCTGAGCCTCGATCCAGCCTTCGGTCTCTTCGGAATTGCGGGCCCGAACGCGATACCAAAGTACCTTCTCGAAATCCATCTTGTCGACCACGTCGAGCTTTTCGCCGCGCTTCACCTCGAGAAGATCGGCGGCAACGACGGCATATGACGTGCGAATCTGTGCGGTTTTCGATATGACCGTCGCCGTGTCCGAAAGGCCGGCGAGCCCGGAAAAAGTTCCGAGCGCTCCATCAAGCCAGGTGCATCCGGCTTGAAACAGCAATGCCGACAGGGCGATCGCGACTAGAATTGTTCTGTTCTTTTTCACTTCTTGGTTTCGATCTTACGCCAATTATTATAGCCCAAGCGATCGAGGATTTCCTTTTGCCTGCCGCTCGGTTTCGCGGCCACGGAGATAGTTGTAGTGCGGCCCGTTCGCTTCGATTCGATACCTGCAGCCGCGAGTTCCGCCGTCCACTCAACTGCGGCAGAGCCTTCGACGTATCTCCGAATTAGTTCAGGGTTCGCCACGACCTTTCTCACGGCATCCGACGCCAACGCTTTGGCGGGACTATCGGCAGAAAGGTTTCTCAAGCTCTTACCTACGTCTCTTTTTCCGTTCGAGTTCCGAAGCAGTTCGACGTCCATCAAAAACGCGACCATCATGCCGCGGGCGTAGCGAACTGTCGGATCGATAGTGAGGTCGGTCAGCGGTTTTCTCGGTTTCGCATTGGTATCGATCGTGTGCGCCCTTGCGAGCGTATCAAGGAAATCTTCGAACCGGATGCGGTTAAGTTTGACGCCAAGTTTAAGGGACGAGTACATCGCAAAGCCTTCGTAAAACCAAGAATAGTCGCCGACTAGATCGATGCCGTTTGGGAACCATAGGTGAAATATCTCATGCCGAAGCTGTTCGTGCAGACGTTGAATAGACTGCGTTCGAAACGGCATGTCGGAGGAAAAGACGGTCACAGTTCGCCCACGCGTTTCGGCCTCCCAATGTCCTGGTTGTTCCTGAGTCGGAAACCGGTGAAGTGCGATCAGATACTGTTTCTTGGGAAGTTCACCGAGCATCTGCGAATACTCGTCGAAGATCTCGCGAGCCATCTGAGCCGCTTCGTCGTCCGTAAAATGCCACTCACCTTTTACAAACAGCTTCAGATCGCCGGCCTTAGACTTCGCTTCGACCATTCGATGATCTTTGCCGATTAAGATCACCGACTTCGCGGGATCTTCCGTTAACGATGCCAGGCTCGATGAGTGAGCCTTCCAACCATCGGGCAGATTTAGCTTCATCATGCCGATAGGCTTTTCAAACTGCGGCAGCAAATCGTCCAGCATCAAGATGCCGCCCGAATCGTCGATCCACGATGCATGGGCGTAACCCGCCCGATCTTTCGGAGGCGTGAGGTCGACCGCGTATTTCCACGAATGATAAGTACCCAAAGCGACGTATTCACCATCCATCAGCTTTTTCGCTTCGACGCGGTTACCCTGAGCGTCAGCCAATTCGACGGCATCGATGCGGCTGGCAAGCGACGGCACGCCCGTGACTTCCCGCTTGAATACGAAGTTGGCGTTTTTTGACGGCTGAGAGCCTTCGTTGAATCTGCCCGTGACCATCGCTTTTCGATTTGTCGCGTCAATGGAGATATCGACATCGATCGACTGTGCCGCGGCGGCCGAAGCAAATGTTTGTAAAATCGTTAACAGGACGAAGATTGTGCGATATAATCTTCTTGTTGTTTTGAGATCCACTTTCAAGGTAGCGAGATGAGCCTGATCAAATTTGCGATATACGCGATAGTATTTCTGCTAAGCCTTCTGTTTTTAGGGCGCTTTCTGTTTTAGATGCGCCCGCTTTAGAATTCTCAGCCTTTATCGGATAAAATCAAACTTGGCGGTTCGAACGATCTCGGGCCGCCTTTTCGTTTTTATGAATGACCTCGTAAAGATCAGAAGAGCGCTTATAAGCCTATCGGACAAATCCGGAGCCGTCGAATTTGCGACGGAGTTGTCGAATCTCGGCGTCGAACTTATCTCGACTGGCGGGACCGCGAAAACTCTTCGTGACGCAGGGTTGACAGTGACGGATGTTTCGACGGTTACCGGATTTCCCGAGATGATGGACGGCCGGGTAAAGACGCTGCATCCAAAAATACACGGAGCGTTTCTCGCCCTTCGCGACAACGGAGAGCATCTTACTTCAATGACCGAACATGGCATCGAGCCGATCGATCTTGTGGTCATCAACCTTTACCCTTTCGAACAAACGGTGGCGAAAGACGGCGTATCGCTTGAGGAAGCCGTCGAGAATATCGACATCGGCGGTCCGGCGATGATCCGCTCCGCGTCGAAGAATTGGCGGAGCGTGGCAGTGGTTACGGATCCGCATTTATACGGCGGAATTGTTGAAGAATTGAAGGCAAACGATTGCTCGCTTTCGCTTCAAACTCGCCAACGGCTCGCCGCTCTTGCTTACACTCGCACGGCCAGTTACGACCTCGCGATCTCATCGTATCTTTCAAGGCAGCTTTCCGACGAAGACCTCGACTTCCTCGAACCGCTGAATCCTCTGGGCGATCTGATGTTTTTCGAGGCCGAGGATTTCGAAAACTCCCCTCCTTACGAAGGAGGGGTGGACGCCGCTTCGGCGGACGGGACGGTTCTCTCGGACGATATTCGCATAACGCTCGCGAAAGTGACCGATCTCCGGTACGGCGAGAATCCTCATCAGAAAGCGGCTCTCTATTCTGCCGGTGAGGAAGGCGGCATCGCGAATGCCGAGCAGCTTCAAGGCAAGGAGATGTCGTTCAACAATTACGTCGACGCGGAAGCGGCATGGAATCTGGTCAACGACTTCGAGCAAACCGCCGTCGCGATCATCAAGCATACCAATCCTTCAGGAGTCGGGATCGGCGCAACAAACCTTGAGGCATATCAGCGAGCTCTTTCCACCGATCCGGTTTCCGCATTCGGCGGAATTGTAGCGTTCAATCAAACTGTTGACGCTGACGTCGCGAAGGCAGTGATCGAAGTGTTCTCGGAAGTGATCGTCGCTCCGGCATATGACGAGACTGCTCTTGAAGTGTTTTGCGGCAAAAAGAACCTGAGAGTACTCAAGGTCGCAACGAACAACGATCAACGATCGACGATCGAATATAAGCAAATCTCGGGCGGGTTTCTCGCTCAGGATATGGACCTTCACACGGTTTCGGTCGACGAGCTAAATTTCGTCAGCAAGCTTCTTCCGACCGATGAACAGGTTGCGGCGATGCTTATGGGATGGCAGGTTTGCAAGCACGTGAAATCGAATGCGATCGTGCTCGCGAACGAATTTCAAACCATAGGAGTTGGATCGGGCCAGATGAACCGCGTGGACTCAGTCCGCATCGCGGCGATGCGGGCTGAGCGATTTGATTTGCCTATCAAGGGTGCGGCGTTGGCCTCCGACGCGTTCTTTCCGTTTCGTGACAACGTAGACGAGGCAGCAAATATGGGCATCTCGGCGATCATTCAGCCCGGCGGCTCGATCAAAGACGACGAATCTATCGCGGCCGCGGACGAGCACGGCATCGTGATGGCATTCACCGGAATCCGGCATTTCAAGCACTGAAATCAAGGATAAGCATGTGCTTAAGATTATCTCGGTCAAAATGACGCGTGTTAAAAGATATTTTTTGATGTATTACATGAAATAACACTTGACATTGTGGTTGGCATGGCATACTATAGCTACATACAGGACAACTGACGAAACGCCCGGAAGGTCTGAGAAATCAGACCGCCGGGCTTTTCACTTGGAGTTTTACCAGCCTTATTGACGGAAAGTGTTCCAGGACAATGATTTACCGTTACTTCTCACAGCAATGGTGCCTTTCGCACCTGTCGTTGTAATTTGCGAACCGGCAAAACGCCATCGCTCAACAACTTCCGGATGCGGGTGACCGAACATTGAGCGGTTGCCGACCGGGATCACCGCCAAGGTCGGATTAGTCGCTCGAACAAACTCAGGCGTGGAAGAGGTCCGGCTGCCGTGGTGAGGAACCTTGACGACGTCGGCCTTGAGCTGCGATCCGATTTCGATCAAGGCCGCTTCGGCTTCGCGTTCGATATCACCAGTAAAGAGAAAAGCGTTGTCGCCGTGAGCGAATCGTAGTACGAGTGAGGAATTGTTATCGGAACTGGTGACAGCATCGCTCGCGATCGGCCAGAGGACGTCAATCTGAACGCCGCCGATCTCGATCGAATCTCCACGTCCGATCTTTTTGATCGGGACCGAGTACCGCTCGGCCAGTTTCAATAACTCCGACATTTCAGAGTCAGCCGCCGGAGTCGCCCCGACGAGGATCTCGCCCACGGAAAAGTTTCTCACGACATCGGCGAGTCCCTGCGAGTGATCGGCATCGGCATGCGACACTACGAGACGATCGACGTGCGAGTAGCCTTTCTCCCAAAGAAATTCAGACACGACCATCTCGCCGATACGTGGAACGTCAGGCTCAAATGTTTCTTCATCGTCGCTCGCCGAATAATCCACACGTCCTCCGCCGTCGATCAACATCGTCTCGCCATTGGGAAACGTCACGAGCGCCGAATCACCCTGCCCGACATCGAGGAAATCTACCTTTAGCGACCCATCCGCCGCGGGCGCGCTGAAGGGATGAAAGGTTATCAGGCACGCGAGAGTGAGGGCGGATAAACCGGCAATCGACGAGGACATCAAAGCTCGTCGCGTCGGGCGGCGCAATGCGAACGGGTTCCAGCGGTAGACGATCGCCGCGAGAGCCGCGATGGGTAAAAGATAAACGAGATATATCGGCCTGGCATAACCCGAATAGATCGGCACGCGAAAGCTTGCCCATCCCAGATCGGAGAACAGCCTCGGCACCTCAAGCAGAAGCCAATTTAGACCGTTCGTGATCATCACCAGCGGCAGAGCGAGTCGGTCGCTGAGTTGAGCAAACATCACTGCAAGGACCGCCGTAAAACTTTCTGCGGCAAGAACGACGCCGACCCATAAGTTCAACAGAATCGATATCGGCGACACGCGGTGGAAATAGTAGACGGACATCGGCAGCATCCAGAACTGCACGATCACCGACACAAGCAAGCCCTCGAAAACCGACGCAATAACGCCGCGAAGTCCGTCCGAAACAGACGCGATCGGTGACTTGAAGATCCGGGCGCGCCAGATCTGCCGTCCTTTTTCTATTTCCCAAACATGCGGACGCCAATAGATCGTCTCGCAAAATCGCCGCAGCCATTTCGGC
Source organism: uncultured Acidobacteriota bacterium (assembly GCA_902826795.1). Lineage (GTDB taxonomy): Bacteria > Acidobacteriota > Blastocatellia > Pyrinomonadales > Pyrinomonadaceae > OLB17. The sequence continues at coordinate 19,490 of CADEGD010000039.1, forward strand.
ACGTTCGGCGGGAAGGGCGAACTCGCGTCCGGCATCCATGAACCGATCGCACGCAGCTTTTCGATCAACGGAAACGCCATCCCGACAATCGCCGCAACGCTGACGACGGTGAGTTGGAAGGATGGACTGAAAAGATCCGCGGGCCGCCACGCGAGCAGTATCAGGCAGCAGAGTCCGAGCGTATTGAGCAGGCTTCCCTCTCGATACAACGCCCGACCGAGAAGCAGGACCATGAACATGATCGCCGCTCGAACGACGGGCACTTCCGCTCCGACCGCGAGTGCATAAAGCCACAGCGTTCCGCACACGATCGCGAATTGCCAAAAGCGGTTTCGCGTGAAGAGGCTGACGAGCCACAAAAGAAGCCCGCCGATGAATGTTATGTGCAATCCAGAGATGACGAGTACGTGAAAAGTTCCGCCGTCGCGGAATATGTCGGCGGTGTCTTTGTCCAGGTAGTGCTTGTCGCCAAGCAGCGACGCGATCATCACTCCTGCGGCCTGTAGTGAAAGGCTCTCGCGAAATTCTTCGATCAGTTTCGCCCGCTGTTCGTACACAAGATCGATCGGCGAGCTCCAGTTCGGCCGACTGACAATCTCGATCAACAGCGGACTCTTCACCGTACAAGTCGCGTCGATTGATTGCTGGTCGAGCAATTGTCGCCGCGGCATTACGCCCAGATTCAAATATTGATCTTCGCGAAGCAGTTCGCAAGCGGTTCGGATCGTCGTGCCGGACCGCAGATCGAGCGAGTCAAGATCGGAGCGTTGCGCGTCGCTGCTAAGCGGCACGAACATTCGAAGGACGCCCGACGCGTTTTGCTCGGACCGCTTTGCCTTGAGCTTGGCGGCTTCGATGCGAATGAAAACGCCCTCGTATGCGGGTTCTGGAAGGCCGATCAGTTTTCCTTCGATCTCGACGGGCGAGCCGGAGTCTACTCGGCCTTCGTCGTAGATACGCATAATGCGATCTTCTGCGACGTTCGAGATCTGAAACTGGTGAATAAAGGCTCCGGCGAAAAGTACACCGAGAAGAGCGACGTACCGTGCCTTGCTGCCGCCTCGAAGAATGAATGCCGCAAGGCCGATTAGAAGCGCAGCCCCGAACCAAACAGACCCTCTCGCTCCGGCTATCTCTGCGAGCACGATCCCTAAAGCAAATGAGATCGCGGTCCAAAAAAGCGGATAGATCGAGAATCGGGTTTTGGGATCGGAACGGGGGACCTCCGCGATCATTCGACCCTCACCAGCGGTCTAATTTTGCGGAAGCGTGCGTCGGAAATTCCCTGGATAAGCATCAGGTGCTCGACGCGTCGGAACGGTCCGTTGACCTCGCGATACTCAATGATCCTGGCAGCGACCTTTTCGCCAACATGCGGGATCCGTGTAAGTTCGTCGAGCGATGCAGTGTTGATATTTATCGCGTGATCGAGCGAAGCCGAGTTAGAAGCTGCGGCGGCATCGATCCGCAGCGGCTCTTCTCTGCATCCCATCAAGAAGGCGGAAGACAAGAGAAAGAATATCAAGAAAAAGGCCGGCACACGCATCACTACGCTATGAATCGACTATCCGTTAGCTCCCATTTCCTGCACGTCTGCAAGATCTTCATAGGCCTTCTGCAGAACCGGACGGGCTCGGGTGGAGCCGTCCATATCGCCGATGTAGCCTTCCTTGACCATTGCGTCGAGGATAGCGGCGGCTCGGCCGTAGCCGATACGAAGGTGACGTTGGAGCAGCGACGTAGAACCGCGTTTTGCCTGCACGACACACTTGAGTGCGTCCCAAAACAGCGGATCGCGGCGGCCGGGAAGATCGCCGGAATCGTCGAGTTCTTCCTCACTCTTAGTGATAGTCGTGTCATACTCCGGCCGCCCTTGCCGTTTTACTTCTGTGACGACTTTGCCGATCTCGACCTCATCCACATAGCAGCCGTGGATGCGGACTACCTGCGAACTCGCCGGCGGAAGAAAGAGCATGTCACCCTTGCCAAGCAGGCTTTCAGCTCCGTTAGCATCAATGATCGTTCGCGAATCGACCTTTGAAGACACACGATAAGACATGCGTGCCGGGAAATTCGCTTTGATCAATCCGGTAATAACATCGACCGACGGACGCTGCGTCGCGAGTACGAGATGAATGCCGACCGCACGCGCCATTTGGGCGAGACGCGTGATCGATTCTTCGACCTCCTTCCCGCTTACCATCATCAGGTCGGCGAGCTCGTCGATTATGATGACGATGAATGGCAGCGTTCGATGCGGTTCGCCGGCGTCGTCCCATTGCTCTGCGTCGTTTCGCTTTTTTACCTCGGCGTTGTAACCGTCGATGTTGCGGACGCCCCAACCTGCCAGATCTTTATAGCGTCGTTCCATTTCGGTCACCGCCCATTTCAGCGAGATCGCCGCACGTTTAGGATCGGTAATGATCGGTGTGGCGAGATGCGGAATGTCGGCGTAAAGTCCTAGTTCCAGCCGTTTCGGATCGACCATTATGAATTTCACTTCGTCGGGCTTCGCCTTAAAAAGAATCGACATCACGAGCGAATTCACGCCCACCGATTTACCCGTACCGGTCGCACCCGCGATCAGCAAATGCGGCATCTTGGCGAGGTCGGCGACATACGTTCCGCCGTCGATCGTCTTACCTAATGCGATCGTCAAGAGGCTTTTCTCGGCGTGAAACTTCCGGTGATCTATTATCTCGCGAAGAACGATCGTCTCGCGTTTTTCATTCGGCACTTCGATTCCGACAAACGCCTTGCCGGGAATGCGGTCAATGCGGATCGACTCGGCACGCAGAGCAAGACACAGATCATCGACCAATCCCGTAACGCGCGAATATTTCACGCCGGGATCGGGCTTGAACTCATACGTCGTTACCACCGGCCCAGGCGAGATGTTCACGACCTTTCCGGCTACGTTGAACTCCTTCGTTTTCTCCGCTAATGACTCGGCGATCGAAAGCAGTTCTTTATCTTTATGCTTGATGTGCGGCTGCGGAAGGTGCAGAAGCTGCGGACTTGGCAGACGATAACCCTCGTAAGTTTGCGATGGGCGATTGAATACGGATTCGGGCTCTTCCGGCTCCTCTTCTTCGATCTCCTTCTCGAGCTCTCGGCTAAGATCACCCGTATGCACAAACGGCGTTATAGGTATCTCGCCAAGCGGCCCACTTGGGTCGGGAGCCGGAGAATCATCGACCGCGATCGGCGGACCTTCTTCGAACGGCAATTCCGCGACTGTTTCACCTCCCGCCTCGAGTTGCGTCGTCGCGGGCACGAGAATATCGCCGGTCGCGCTTCCCTTCTCAGGAACGACCAAGGTATCGGGGATCGAGATTGTCGGCGAATCGGTAAGAGACTTTTTGCGGCGTTTTGTTATCTTTGATTCCGGTTCGGATGTGGCGTTGTTTGCAGCCAACGCCGCCTTTGCCTGTCGCCGTTTTTCCAAGTATTCCGAGGCGTGAATCTTAAAGTTGTCTTTCGCAATATCGACGTGGCCGAACAGCCAGTTAAAGGAGATATCCGTGATCAGCAGCAGCGAAGCGACGAACATCGCTCCGAGCACGATGAACGTTCCGATCGATCCGATCAGCTGTGTCGCAAGATATGGAAACGCACCACCAACGACGCCGCCATACGACGGGTCGATCATGTAGAGCAATCCCGACAGCCCCGCGAGAAACAGTACGTAACCGATCACTCGCAGAGCGCGAAGCTTCAGGTTAGCTGATTGATAAACCCGCCAGGCGATCAACGCGATGAGGGCCGGAAGAAGGTAAGCGACCCATCCGAAAAGCCCGATCAGAACCGCCGCGACATTCGACCCGACGATCCCGATCCAGTTCCTTGTCGGCGAGGTCGCCGAATAGCCGGTTGAAAAGATCGAACGGTCATCCGGGCTGGCCGTCATCAAACACAGGAAGATCAGCAATGCCAACGCGACTAAGGCGACCGATACGACCTCGTTGATCCGCGAATGCTTCGAAGCCTTTCCGCCCTTCTTCGTAAGCAAAGTCGTCCCGTCCGCCAAGCAAAAATTCAGCTCGTCGTCCTTATAAACCTCTTTGCATGTCGGGCAGATCTTCATTCCGAACACTCTAAATTCTACATTTTTAATTCTACATTGATTCGGAAATACGGCTTATCCGACCTAATGTAAAATGGAGAATTTAGAATTAATAACAACTGACGGTCACGCATCCGTTCCGGACTGCTTTCCCGTCTTCTTAAAGAGCAGAAACTCCTTGATAAATTCATCGATCTCTCCATCAAGTACGGCGTCGACATCGGTAAGTTCGAATTTCGTTCGAGTATCTTTTACGAGTCGATATGGGTGCAGGACGTAGTTGCGGATCTGCGAGCCGAAGGAGATGTCCATTTTGTTTGCTTCAAGATCGGCCGTTTCGGCCCGGCGTTTTTCGAGTTCGAGTTCGTAAAGCTTTGACCGCAGCACCTGCATGGCGACCGCGCGGTTCTGGATCTGCGAGCGCTGGTTTTGACAGGTTACGACGATGTTCGTCGGCAAGTGTGTGATGCGAACCGCGCTGTCGGTAACATTGACGTGCTGGCCGCCGGCTCCGGAAGATCGATAGGTATCGACTCGCAGGTCCTTATCTTCGATATTGACCTCGATATTCTCGTCGATCTCAGGCGAGACGAACATTGATGCGAAGCTCGTTTCTCTACTTCCGCCCGAGTTGAACGGCGAGATGCGGACAAGACGGTGGACGCCAGCTTCGGTGGCGAGAAGTCCGTATGCGTAATCGCCTTGAACTCGGAATGTCGCAGATTTCAATCCGGCTTCACTTCCCGATTGCTCATCGAGTATCTCGACCTTGAAACCTTTCCGCTCAGCCCAACGCAGATACATTCGCAAAAGCATCTGGCAAAAATCCTGCGCGTCGGTTCCGCCGGCACCGGCCTGGAGCGAACAAATGGCGTTGTTTGGATCCGTTTCGCCTGAAAGCAGCGATTGAACCTCGGCTGCGGTCACATCCGCGTCAAGTTTTGTGATCAGCGTTTCGAGCTCTTTCGCAGAATCGACGTCTTCAGCGGCGAATTCGAACAGCACTTCGGCGTCGGACACGCCAGTCTCGAAATTCTTCTGCTGCTCCAGAGCCTTTTCCAATCGGCTCCGAACCGCCATTACCTTTTGAGCCTTTTCCGAATCGTTCCAAAAATCCGGCTCGGCGATCTGCACCTCTAATTTTTCAAGTTCCTTTTCTTTGCCGGGACGGTCAAAGAAACCTCCCAAGTTGGGCAACTTTATCTTTTATCTCTTCGTGTTTTGTTTGTAGTTCTGTCAATTCCATTTTTGAAAGTTCTCCGCGTCCTTCGCGATCTCCGCGTTGAAATTTTCTTAAACGCAGAGACCGCCGAGACCGCGGAGTTTATTGCTGAGTTTCTCGACGGCTAAAAAATCCAAAAGCGAGCAATCCCACCGTGACCGAAGTACACAGCCACGCGAACCAGTCGCCGTAGCGGACGTAGAATGTTTGCGATCCATCGCTCTTCGCGACATTCCAGACGCGCGTGTCTTCGGTGTATGGCTGGGCCGGATCGAGGACTTCGCCGCGTTCGTTGATATAGGCTGTTATCCCGACGTTCGTCACGCGGAGCACCGGACGATTCGTCTCGACTGCACGGAAGACGGCGTTCGCAAGGTGCTGTCGCAGCACCGGTGTAGGGCCGAGATAGCCATCGTTGGTCATTTCAATTATTGCGTCCGCCCCGTTGCGAACGTATTCGCGTGAAAGCTGGCCAAAGTGTGATTCAAAGCAGATCATCACACCCGCTTTCGCATCACCAAGCGGCAGCAGATCGTACTCTCGCCCGTAGGAAAAATTCCCTACGAATCCGGGCAAAAGACCCTCAAGTGGAAACGGTACGGCTTCTCCGAACGGCAGCAGGTAGATTTTATCATACTGCGCGACCTCGCCTCCCTGCGGCCCCACCATCACCGCCGAATTGAAAAACTTGCCATTCGCCGCGTCAGGCTCGGCGGAATTGAACAGTACCGATACGTTATTTTTCCTCGCAAATCCATCGATGAAGTCCCGTGTCGCTCGATCCGTCTCGTACATGAAGTTCATCGGGGATTCGGGGAAGACGACAGTGGTCGGCTGTCGGTTGTCGGTTGTCAGTTTCTGAAGTGCTGATTCCGCGAGATTTATGTGTTGCAGCCTGAGTTCCTGCCATTTTTCATAGGTGAGGCCGGACATCGGTACATGGGGTTGAAGCACAACCACAATTCCAACTTTCTGATTTGAGGTCTTTGCTAACCGGCTTTCTTGCGAAAAGTCAGGTAACTTAGCAATCTCAACGACGAACCAAGGAAAAACGGACAGCAAAAAAATCAGGCTCAAACCAAGTTTCCATGAAACCTTACCGGAACCTTTAGTAACAACCAGCCAAACAATTCCTGCTCCAACAAAAACAAACCGAGCGCTCAGCAAGTACACGCCACCGACCGACGCAAGCGTAATCGATTCGCCGCCCGAGAACGCTGACGCATAACCTAGAGCGTTCCAGTTGTTGCCCGTAACCCAATACCGCAAAAACTCAGTAAACACCCAAATGAATGGAGCAGCGAGGAATGCAATCGATCCGAATCGCCGTAACAAGACCGATAGGACGCCCGCGAAAGTCGCCGGAAACAATCCGGCGACTAAACAGACGCAAAACAATAAAAAATACGCGAGGATCGGCGGGAAGCCGGCGTAGGTGATTGGGGCGTAGGTGAGCCACCAGCAGGTGCCGAAGAAAAACGCGGTGCCGAATATCCAGCCTAAAACGAACGATCTGGTCGTCGATTCCTTTTCCCGATCGACCGCCCACATCAGTGGGACCAGGGCGAACCAGGCGAGGAACCAATAGTCGAAGTCGGGAAACGCCAGGATCAATAGAATAGCGGACGCCAGGGCGAGCAAGGCGTTCTTCCAATCAGGCAATCCCTTTGTTATCGGGAGCAGTCGCATGCCCAAAGTTTAACAAAATGACCGGTTTACATCACTTTGAACCGTTGATTCCAATCTGACCGACAGTTCCTGCCCGCTACACAAATTTTGTCAGAGGAAAATGACGGATTTTGTCATAAACGTAAACTTAATGGCGCTGTTCGCGGTCAACTTGATTTCGTGACGCGGCCAGGCTCAACGTCTGCTTCACAATGAACGAAGTCTGACCGATTAGCCGGGCTAGCCCATGCAAATGCGGCAAATACGTAGAATCCTGTATTTTTGTGATTTAAAGGAGGTTGAGCCCGACCTTGGCGGCCGGGCTCAAAAAGGAAGGACAACTGAAGGAACGCTCGGAAGGTGACCAAGCACAGTGGCAAACCGCGCTCGGAGAAGTGTTGGCGGCGGGGTCTTGATCAACATCATCAAGCTAGCCGTTTCTCCCTAATGCACAACGCGTGCCACAGTTTCAGCGCGAGTTTCCAGTTTTAAGTTTAAGGTTTCAGATTATGCGTATAACATTGTATATAAACAGTTTAGCGGCCCGAGAATCATCTCGGCCACCAAAATTTTTAACCTTGAACCCGAAACTTGAAACCAGATCCGCTTACACTATTTGGAACATCGGTCAGCTTGACGCTGTAAAGCGGTGACTTCGACGTTCTCGGCATCTACTTCCAGGGCCTGCGCGACGTAGGTTTTCACCTGTAAACACTCTCCGCGTTCCAGATAGATCTTTGCGAGATTGATGTAAGCGTCAACCAGTTTGTTATCCCAGAAGATCGCCGTCTTGAACGAGCTTGCCGCTTGGTCGCGGTCGCCGCGGCGCAGATGGATCTTACCGAGGATAAGATAGCTCTCGGCAGACATCGGCTCGCTGGCCAAAACCCTACGCAGAGTCTGCATCGCTTCGTCGTCAGCCCCGTTCTTGTATTGATCGCGGGCCTTCTGGATGAGGTTATCGGTGTCGTTACCCGCCGTCGTAACCACTTCACCTTGGCGGCGGCTCAGCACAACGCTCACAAAATCCCTGCGTTGGGGCTGTTCGACACGCAGCGGTATGCCATTAACCGTCTTCGTCCTAGTCCACTCGCTTTCGAGTGCCGCGTACCGGTTGCCCGCCGACAGTAACGTGCGAGCCTGGTTGTCGGCGCCGGCTTTCGCAGGATCGTTGATCCCTTCAAGGGCCTTCGCAAGCAGATACTGAGCCTCTCCGTCATTCGGGCGCTTGCCGATCACGTCGCGCATGAGCTGAGCGGCCTCGGTCAGATCGCCGCTGACGAATGTGGTCAAGCCGAGATTGAAAACTATCGAGCCGTCATCGGGAGCGGACTCGGCCGCTTTTGCGAGCAGAGCCTTCCCTTCTTCGAGCAGTCCGGCGGAGCGAGCCTGATTCTTCTTCTCGGCACGCGACGCCTCGACCGCGATCGCTCCGAGAGTGTTGTAAACGCTCGTAAGCTGCAGATCTTCGGCGATCGGCCTGAGAACCGAAAGGGCCTGCTCGTAATTCTTTTGCCGCCATTGGATCAGGCCGATGTAGAACGATGCCTCGGCGTACGATTCGTCATTACAGAATGCGATCTTGTTATCGGATTTCGCTCTTTCGCGACAAGCCCGGTTCGTATTGATTACGCGTTCAAACGCGTCAACGGCGTCGTTGAACTTCTGCTGAGCCAGATAGAGATGGCCGAGCTCGATCGACGCCTCGACAAACGTCGAATCGGGCGTTGTCTCATTAAATATGCGGATCGCGTTTCGAAAAAAGATCTCGCGCTGTTCAGGAGCGGTCGTAAGCAAGCCCTTGATGTATGCCTCGAATGCCCGGCTCGGAACCTTCGTCGCCGATTCGATCAGCTGATTTTGCGAAAAAGGCAAAGCTTTGTCGCGTTGATAAAGTATCTGATAGGCGATCTGGCCCTGCATCGTCTGCAGATTGCCGAGAGCGTCGTTGAGAATGATGTCCCGCTGGATAAGCCGTCCGTCGATCTCTTCGCTCAGAAATCGACCCTCGTTTACGCGGATGATCTTGGACGTTACGTTGACCGTCGCGGCAAGGTCGCCTTGCGATGGAACGATCGTGTATGCGCCGGTCACGAGGAGCGTCGCACCGCTGTCGCGCGAGAGTTTCAGCGATGTCGCCAGGCTCGGAAGACTCGTCAGCGGAATTCGCAGCCGCTGTTGAACGGCCTTTCGCTCACCGTTACTTACGACATTTAGTCCGGGAACGCGAAGAAGTTCCGACAGGGATAACGCAAAACTTTCGCCCACCCAATTAAATTCCGGCTTCCCGGACGTGTTCTCGAAAGGCAGAACTAGTACGCGGTCGGTGAACTTTGCCTGAGCGGAGATCGCCGATACGCCGGCAAGGACCAATATCAAAAATACGAGGGCTTTATTAATCATCGTGCAAAACAAAAATTCGCCTGTGTTTGGCAGGCGAACTTTGACCCGAAGGTATGATGCCGAAATCTCGGCTTAAGATGGTATCCGGTACGGGATTTGAACCCGTGTTGCCGCCGTGAAAGGGCGGTGTCCTAACCCCTAGACGAACCGGACATAGCAGTTAAATCAGCCTGCGACTGTCGCCCAACCAACCGTTAGGCGAACGGTAAGAATATCTTGCCGTGATCGGCATTGTCAAACATCTTTCGGAGAAAGAGCGACCTCAAACACCCTTCGATTCATCCGCTCGATCTCCTCATCATTCACCCAATCTCCGGCAAATTTACGAACCGTGCCCGACATTTCCGCGAGTTCCTCAGATGTCATCTTCACGCATTTCTCGATAACGTCGATCCAACGTTCCTGTCGTTCCAACGGAATATCCCAGCCGATCCCTTTCGACTCAAGCTCAAGCCAAGGGGTTCGGTCGCTTATGATCAACGGAAGTCCGGCCGACATCGCCTCGACAAACACGTGCCCGAAATTCTCCGAAAGGGTCGGCAGGACGAAGAAATGGTATTTGGACAACATCTCTGGAACCTGCCGATGCTCGATCTCGCCGACGATCTCAACGTTGATGTTTGGCGGAAGGGCTTTCATCAGTTGCGTGCATACTTCAAAGTACTCCGTCGAGTCGACGGGACCGATCATGTCGAGCTTGACTCGTCCAGCGACGGACCGCAGCACTTCAAGCAGATAAGCGAGATTCTTCTTCGGGTGAACTCGGGACAGGTACACCAGCTTCACTTCGCCCGCGGCCTTAGGTGGCCTCGCAAGGTCATGAAACTCGGCCGCTATCTTCGACGAAAGATCCGGCGCAACGATCACCATGCCGCCGCTTCCTTTCGCCCGTTCTATCTCGGCCGCCTCGATAGGTGAACTCGCTCGCCAAACGATGTCCTTATAAAGCCCTAACAACCGCGAGATAGCGAGAAACGCTTTCTTCTTTATCGTTTTCAACCCGAGTGCACCGTCCGAGATCTCCCCCTGTGGAGCTATGACCAACGGTACGTTGACGGATCCGAATCTGCGCAGCAGCAGCACGAAGATCGTGAGCGTCGAGAAATAGCTGTTGCAGAAAACAAGATCGGGCCGAACTTCGTCGAAGATCTTGCGAACAGTTGCGATGCGAATCTCGTCTCTAGAAAGATGCCGGACGAGCGCACTGCCGAAAGCCTGCCAACTGCCATATTCAACGTCGGCGTAAGGCGTGCGGTCGGCCTTTCCGTCGTGATCTCGCGTCACTATCCTGAAATCGTAATCGTCGCCGAATCGTTCGACGACATTTACGAGCGTCCGCATGCCGCCGCCGCTCTTGTAGCCAGGCAAATAGAAGTCTGAGAAAACCAGAATGATCGGTTTCCGACGGCCGGCGGTGACAGCTATCGGATCCGTATTAGCTCGAATCTCATCATTATTCCTTGATTCTATTTCAGCCTTCATTCGAAGTAATTGTCACACTAATAACGCGAGTCGGGCAAAAACCGGGCCTTGCAAACACGCCGTGTTTCGCGCTGTCCGCGGCAATCGGATAAACTGAGCCAACCAATGAAACGAGTCTTTCTCATCGATTCGATGTCGCATATCTACCGCGCCTATTTTGCTCCCATGGGTGCTCGGCAAGATCCGCTTCGCAACAGCACGGGACAGGTAACGCAGGCGGTATTCGTATTCACGAATATGCTGCGAAAGCTTTTGAAAGACGAGCGGCCCGACTACATCGCCGCGGTTTTCGAATCGGAAACCGGCACCTTCCGACACGAATCGTACGCAGACTACAAGGCAAACCGCGAGGAGATGCCTGACGACCTTCAGACTCAGATCCCGTACATTCTTCGCGTCTGCGAAGCGTTCAATATCCCGATCTTGCAAGCGGATAAATACGAAGCCGACGACGTGATCGGAACGCTTGCGAAAAAGGTCGCGGACAAAGGAATGCAGGCCGTAATCGTCTCGAACGACAAGGACCTTTGCCAGCTCGTCACCGATCCACACGTGATCGCGATGCGGCAAAATTCGACCAACGTGAAGCGGAAAGTTCCGGTGCCGCCGGTCGAGTGGTGCGACGAAGCCTGGGTCGTGAAAAAATTCGGAGTGCCGCCGAGCAAGATCGTCGACCTGCTCGGATTGATGGGCGATTCCGTCGATAACATTCCCGGGGCTCCGGGAATCGGCGAGAAGGGAGCGTTGAAGCTCGTCCTCGAATTCGGCTCGACCTCGGCCGCGATGGAGAATGCGGAGAAGGTAACTCATAAGACCTATCGCGAATCCCTTCAAAACAGTCAAGACATCATCCGCCAATCGCTTGAACTTGCGACGATCCATTGCGACGCTCCGGTCGAACTCGACCTGAACCAGATAGTTGCCCGCGAGCCGGACCGCAGTAGAGCTTATTCGCTCTTCCGCGAGTTGGAGTTCGCCGCTCTTACCAAGGAGTTCGGCGACTCCGCTCCGACGCTGTTCGACTCGCTTCCGCAGGAAGTCGACGAAGATCGGCCAGCGGCGGTCGAGCAGGCTTACTCGATCGTTAACAATCGTACCGATCTCGACAAGCTGATCCGCAAGATCTGGGAACGCGAATGGTTTGCCTTCGAAACAGACGATTCGAACGAAGGCAAATGGCACAGTTCGTTCGACAAACAGGCTCCGCTGGGAATCGCGATCTCGCACACGCCCGGGATCGCGGCCTTTGTCGATTTGGAAAACTTCGACGGACGCGAATGGGCTATCCGCGTGCTCAAAGATCTGTTCGAGAATCCATACATCGAAAAATCGACGCACGATTACAAATGCAAGCTGTCTGTATTGTCAAAGATCGGCGTCGGCCTGGTCGGGATCAAGAATGACCTGATGATCGCGTCTTATCTTTTAGACGCCAGCCGCCCGCATCACGAACTCGAGTTTCTAGCTCAACATAATCTGAACGTCTATCCCGATTCTCCCGCCGAGGGATTCACGGAAACCGGATGGAAGACGACGGTCAAGGCAGACTGGGCATACCAGCTAACGCCGATCATGTCCGAGAAGATCAAGAAAGACGATCTGGAGAAAGTCTATTCCGAGATCGAGATCCCGATCGGGCCGATACTAGCCGATATCGAAACCGTGGGAATGAAGGTCGATGCCAAAGAACTCGGCGACTTTTCGGAGTTCATCGCGAAGGAGCTGGCGGTCGTCAGCGAGAAGATCTTTAAGGTCGCCGGACGCGAATTCAACATCGGGTCGCCAAAACAGGTCGGCGAGGTTTTCGAAGAACTCAACATAGCGACCGGCAAGAAAACCGCGACCGGCCAGGTTTCGACAAGCAAAGACGTGCTCGCGGAACTTGCCGTGGATTTCGAGATTGCCCAGCTTATCATCGACTATCGCGAGATGGACAAGCTCAAGGCGACCTACGCCGATTCGCTGCCGAAAATGATCAACACCGACGGCCGAATTCACGGCGTGCTGAATCAGACCGTCGCCGCGACCGGACGCCTGAGTTCAACCGAGCCGAATCTGCAAAACATCCCGGTCCGAACGGAACTTGGCCAACGCATCCGCGCCGCATTCATCCCCGAAAAAGGCAATAAGCTGATCTCGGCAGACTATTCTCAGCTCGAACTTAGAATACTCGCTCACATCACGAAAGATCCCGTGATGCTCGAAGCGTATAAGACCAACGAAGACATTCACGCAAAAACGGCGAGGCTCGTTTTCGGTGCGACCGATGAGAAAGACCTGAAAGAAAAACGCCGACTCGCAAAGATCGTAAACTTCGGCATAGCTTACGCCGTTGAGGCGTTCGGTCTTAGCACGCGAGTCGGGATCTCGAAAGCCGAAGCTCGCAAAGTGATCGACGATTACTTCGCGACCTACAAGGGCATTCGAGCGTACATGGATCGCACGCCGGAGGAAGCCCGCGAGAAGGGGTTTATCACTTCCCTGTTCGGTCGCCGACGCTACTTCCCCGGCATCCGCGACCGAAACTTCACCGTTCGCTCAAGGGCCGAACGCGAAGCGATCAACATGCCGATACAGGGCACGGCATCCGACATCGTGAAGATCGCCATGATCCAGGTTCACAAGGCTCTCGACGAAGCCGGCCTGAAAACGAAGATGATCATGCAGGTTCACGACGAACTTCTTTTCGAAGCTCCTGCCGATGAGGTTGAAAAAGCTTCCGAGATCATCAAACGCGAGATGGAGTCCGCCGCGGCGCTCGACGTGCCGCTAATTGCCGAGATCGGCGTCGGCGATAACTGGATGGGTACAAAGTAAATCGACTGGCGTGACTGCTACCGCTCGCGCGTACGGGAGTGCATCCGCCCCAGCGGAGCGTCAGTAGCCCACTATAGGCGACCGACACGAACCAAATATGCCAACTATCCAATTCGCCCAAACTGACGAAGAGATCGCAAAATGCTATGACGTGATGGCAGAGCTAAGGCCGCACCTTTCGAGGGAAGAATTTCTCGCCCAGGTAAAGCGGCAGATCGCGGAGTCGGGTTATGAGCTTATCTATCTTATGGACGAAAGCGAGGTGAAAGCAGTCGCGGGCATCCGCATTGCCGAATGGCTCGCACGAGGAATGTCGCTCGACCTCGAAGATCTTGTCGCGACCGAATCCGACCGCTCAAAGGGCTATGGCGGCCAGCTTCTCGATTGGCTTTTCGACTACGGCCGCCAGCGCGGCTGTGCCGAGATCCGCCTCGTATCCCACGTCACCCGCTTCCGCGCCCATCAGTTCTACCTAAAAAAGAAAATGATCCTCGACGGCCACTTCTTCTCAATGCCACTGAACACAGACGGCTAGCAATAGTAATCTATTCGGAGGCAACTGCCGGTTATCTCGACCCGGTCCTAATTTCGGCGATCTTTTTTACGGCGTCGACGATCCGCTTTTTATCGAACGCCGCGTAGCCGAACAGCACGCCGCTGCGTTTGGGTTTGCGGATGGCGTAGTCGGAGACAGGTGCAAGACGCACGCCTCTTTTCGACGCCGCTGAAGAAAACTCAATGTCGGATATCCCGTCCGGCAGCCAGCCGACGAGGTGCATTCCGGAGCTTGCGTGCTCGAGCTCGATCATTCCTTTCAGATATTTCCTTGCCGCTTCGAGCAAGATTTGTTGACGCTCGGCGTAGAGCTTTCGCATCCGGCGGACGTGGCGGACGAAATGGCCTTCGCGGAGAAATTCGGCGAGCGCGGCCTGTTCGATCAGCGGCGAATGTGCGTCAGTGACGATGCGTGCGGTCGAGAATATTTCGATCATGTCCGGCGGTACGACCAAGCAGCCGAGCCTTAGGGAAGAGAAGAGCGTCTTACTGAACGTGCCGACATAGATGACGCGGCCGTCGCGATCAAGTCCCTGCATTGACGCGAGCGGACGGCCCTCGTATCGGAACTCGCTGTCGTAATCGTCCTCGACGATCCACGCATTGTTGTTCGCCGCCCACTCAAGCAGCTTCAACCTTCGCCGCAAACTCATCGCTCCGCCTAGTGGAAATTGATGCGACGGCGTGACGTAAACGAGATCGGCGGAACCGTATTTTTTTATAGCATGGTCGAGATCGAAACCCTCTGGATCGCACTTAACCGGCAGCACATCCGCACCCGATGCTCCGAACGCCTCGCGGGCCCCAAGATAGCCGGGATCTTCGATCCAAACACGATCACCGGAACTTAGAAGGATCCGCGAGATCAGGTCCAGCCCTTGCTGCGCACCGTTTGTGATGACGACCTCTTCGGGTGAGCAGTTCACGCCGCGTGCGGCCCGAAGATGGCCGGCGATCGCGTCGCGAAGCGGACGGTAGCCGGTCGGCTCGTTTTCATCAAGCAGCCTTTTCAACGGCGTCTGATGGCTCTTTTGAATAAGCTTTTGCCACAGGTGATGCGGAAAATCGTCCAACGCCGGCAGGCCGTGCTGAAATGGGATCCTTTGTCCGGCGGCTTCGTTCGTCTGTATAGCGCGTCCGTTCCGAACGAGGAATTTTCCGTATTCCGAAAGTTTCAGCCTGCGTTTAGGTTCGCGTCGATTCTCGATATTTTCTTTCGGTGCGATCAGGTAATCTTCCGGCAATCGCGACGCAACAAAAGTTCCCGATCCGGGTCTTCCTTCCAAATAACCTTCGGCCAAGAGCTGATCGTAGGCGTTGACAACCGTCATCCGCGAAACACCTAACTGTTCCGCCAACAAGCGCGAGGCCGGCAATCGCGTTTGCGATTCGATCTCGCCGCGAAGTATCGAGCCGCGGATCCAATCGTAGATTTGTTTGTAGAGAGCGACCGAATCGTTTTCGTGATCCAGCGGCACAAATGTCTCGAAATTCGTTCTCATAATTGGCCTATACAAATAATGACTAATTGGCTATTGATGATATACCGCTTTATTTCTATCGTGTGAATTACGAGCTTAGCCACGCCGTTTACGGCGTGGTGAAGATCGAGAGTCGACTCGCAGCCCGTTTCAACGGGCTTACCGCCGGCGGCTTAAGCCGAAGACAAAGGACGTTAAAACGCCCTAAATACCAATTGACCACCAAACCACGCCGTAAACGGCGTGGCTATGACACGTAAAGACGGCCGCCAGCCGCCTCAGAGCTAGATGTTGATATTCCTGAATAACTAAGAACGAGGACTATGACACAAACCGCGAGACAAACTACAGAGATACAGCCTTCCGAAACGTCGTCGGCTGACGACTTTGATTTCCTGCAAGGAAGATGGAATGTTCACAACCGAAAGCTGAAAACTAGGCTGGAAAATTCTGACGACTGGTTCGAATTCGACGCCGTGCTGGATATGCGGAAGACGCTGAACGGCATCGGCAATTTCGAGACCTTCGATGCCGTCATTGATGGAAAGCCTTTTGCAGGTGAAGCCGTACGTCTATTCAATCCGAAAACGCGGCTTTGGAGCATCTATTGGGCCGACAGCAACTTCGGCGTGCTGGACGAGAATCCGGTTGTAGGCTCGTTTGAAGGCGGTGTCGGCAAGTTTTACGCAAGGGATGTTTTCCGTGAGAAAGAGATCACTGTGCTTTACCAGTGGGACAAGACCAACCCTGAACGCCCGATCTGGAGCCAGGCGTTTTCGACCGACGACGGCAAAACTTGGGAATGGAATTGGTACATGAATCTTACGAGGGTGAACCGATGATCGTAGAGGTTAGAAGTTACCGAACCGCACCTGGGCAGCGGGATGAGTTTCTCAAATTTTTCAAAACGAAGGCGATTCCGGCATTGCGCGAGCACGGGATGAAGGTCGTCGGGCCGCTGGTCGACGTGGAGAATCCGAATAAGTTCGTTTGGCTGCGGACATTTACGTCGATCGATGAACGCACGCGGCTAAAGGCGGATTTTTACGAAGGCGAGCTTTGGAAGAACGAGATGGAATCGATCGTGATGCCGATGCTGGACAGCTACGACGTCATTTTGTGCGAGACCGATTCGGAACTAGTTAATGAAGGGCTGGAGGATGCGGCGTGAAGAGATCGATCAGTAGTTTTATGTCGGCGGCCTTTTTGGGCTTGATCGTAGCGTTTAGTTTTTCAGGCACGGCTGGCCAGGCGGCGACAAGTAATAAACGGCCGGATGTGGAAATGCGCGACGGGCAAAATGATTTCGATTTCGAGATCGGAATGTGGAAAACCCAGTTGAAGCGGCTTGTGAAACCACTTACCGGATCGACGACGTGGGTTGAATACATGGGCACCACAAAGGTCAGCAAAGTTTGGAACGGAAAGGCGAATCTGGTTGAGCTGGACGTGAGCGGACCGGCAGGAAAGATCGAGGCTCTCAGCCTTCGCCTTTACAATCCCGAGTCGCGTCAATGGAGCTTGAATTTTTCTAATAGTGCGGGCGGCACCATTGCGATTCCGTCTATCGGCGAGTTTAAGAACGGCCGAGGCGAGTTTTATAATCAGGAGACGCTCTATGGTAGATCGATCTTCGTCCGGTTTGTCATTTGGTGCTCTAACGCAGATAGCTGCCATTTCGAACAGGCGTTTTCGGGCGACGGCGGCAAGACCTGGGAGGTTAATTGGATCGCTACGGACACTCGGGAGAAAAAGCTAATCAGGTGAGCAAAGAAATAATTCAAACCGAACGAACACGAGTTAAGCGGTTGCCGAATCGGGCGGCGTATGACCGGGAGACGGTTTACGCGATCCTTGATGCGGGCTTTATTTGTCACGTGGGATACGTGATGGACGGGCAGCCGTATGTGATTCCGACGGGATATGCACGCATCGGCGACGACCTGTACATTCACGGATCGTCGGCGAGCCGGATGCTGCGGAATTTAGCGCAGGGCGTGGACGTTTGCGTGACGGTTACGCTAGTCGATGGGCTTGTGCTGGCGCGTTCGGCGTTTCATCATTCGATCAACTACCGGTCGGTTGTCGTGTTGGGTAATGCAAAACTCGTCGAAGATGCGGCGGAGAAGAGCAAGGCTCTTGAGGCATTTACGGAACACGTCATTCCCGGCCGTTGGCCAGAGATCCGCTGGCCGAGTGAACTTGAACTTAAAGCGACCTCTGTATTGAAGCTGCCCATCGAGGAGGCCTCAGCAAAGATTCGCACGGGCGACCCGAAGGACGACGAAGAGGATTACGCAATGGACATCTGGGCCGGCGTCCTGCCGCTTTCGACCGTTCCCGGCGAGCCGATCGACGACAGCCGTCTGGAGAAGAAAATACCCGTACCGGAACACGTTTCCAGATACGGGCGAAGGTGAAATCTGTAAAGCAGTCTAATGACCGAAAGGCCGGTCGCGATACCATGGTTCTTTGAACCGCAGAATGTTTGCCACCGAACGCATGGGATTTATGAACGTTCGGGCCAGCATCTTCACCATCCGACCCTTTGACTCAAGGTGGCGGATCACATATCTATCGAGAGCTTCCTCGGTCAAAAGCCATCCAGTCCCCACCGTGGGCGTGATCACGAGATCAACGTAACCCTGTTTTCCATATAAGCCGACGTTACCGATCGACGATTGGCTGATCGGCCCGAGTTCCCAGTTGGTGCTCCATGCGGTCGACCAGACGAAAGCCTTGAATCGATCTTTCCAATACTGTTTTGATTCGCCGAATTTTTGCTTTTTCGCACGGTCGTGATTTTGAACGAATATGAATCCGGTCATTCCGCCCTGCATCGGATGAGCGATGTAATTTGTAAAGAACTTGTTTCCGTCGCTCCAACCGCGTACGGCTTTCACCGATTCCCAATAATCGGAAATGAACGGTCCCTTTAGTGCCCGCCGCGTCTTCTCTTGAACCACCAAGGCGTAAGTATGCTGAAATCCCTGGATGAGAAGAGACTGTAGAATGGCATCTTTCCAATGAAACTTGTGGCTCGCTCCGTTCTGCGAATCGTCCGTTTTCTTGTCATCCTCTTTCAGAAACCTCGACTTGCGAGGAAATCTATCTAACGGCTGCCATTCCGGCTCAGAAGTTTCCGGGGAAACGGACGGTTCGACCGGATCTGCGGACGGCTTATCCTCGGACGACTTTTGAGAAACCTTGAGGGCTTTCGTGACGAGCGATTCAGGCAGATTCGGCTTTGGCTTAGTTTCAGTTTGCGGGATCAATAACCGCTGGGTCGGCTCCACCATCCCGTGAATGGCGGGAGTCTCATGTTTATCAGCTTCCGATTCCGAAGCCGTCGGCTCCTCAGAGTGATTAACCTCAGGTCCTATTTGGTGAGAAGTTTGAGCGGCGGCCTGAACTGCCAAGAAACTTAAGATCAGGAGTAAGCCCGTAAATCTGGCGAACCTCCATTTACAGGGGGCATGGGTCGATACTGTCATTGATTAGTCCCTGGAAAAAAGCGAGGAGAGTCTCGCGAAAGCCCGAAGGCCAATATTTCGTGATTATAGCTAAATTTTTGTCGCGAAGAAAAGGTTTAGGGTAAAGAAAAACGCCGTCGAGCGATTCGACGGCAGTTAAAAGTCTGGTGGAGATGAGGAGGATCGAACTCCTGGCCTCGGCATTGCGAACGGGGTCAGCTTGCAAGCGATAACCGTTCAAAATGCCCAGTTTTATTGACTATTAACAACTAGACCCCCCGAGTATTGCCGAAAGAAATACCCTAATCCGGACACAAATCCGGACACAAATTCTGCCAAAATCCTACCACCGTCTCCCGCCGACGTGCTCGAACCTGTATTACGAGCAAGCAGATCGATCGTGTCTAGCCGGAAGTAATCGAGTTATCGTATGTCTGATGAATCTGGAACATAGTTCATCTCGACCGACAAGCTAGTATAGCGCGTATCCGATCATTCATTGGCTGCGACGCAAAATTCATCTACTAAAGGCCGATAAGTCGCTGGTTTCTTGATCCACGATACTCGCCGGCGCCGTCACGCATTTCGCTAATGAATGGGCCATCGATCAAAAGGTCGATATATGTGAGGATGTAGTCTATAGCCGGACGTTTTCGCTCGATCAGCTGTTCGATCGTGTAGCCGGAATAGACTGTTACATGAAGACCGTGGTTCTTGAGCCGCGACACAAGCTCGGCAACAGACTCCGGTTGATCGAACGGTTCACCTCCGAGAATTGTTACTCCGTCATGACCACCTCGGCGATCGAGAATTTCATCTACGATCTGCGAGACTGAAACAAGACTCCCATTCTCTCGTTTCTGAGCCTGAGGAATGTGGCAGGCAGTTATCTACAGTGTGATGAAGGAAAGCGGAAGTTTTTGTCACCTATCTCACGTTTGGAGCAGGCCGAGCCGAAGGCGAGGCTTGCTCCAAACGTGGCTTCAGTATAGAACTATTCGACCTGTTCGACGAGTCTCGCAAAGATCGATCACTCTTTGATTTCCACTTCCCGTCCATGCTCCTGCACTGTCTGTCATTGTTTCGACGTAAGGACCATCGATCAGCATATCGATATCCGCAAGAACTTCGCCTATTGCCGGCCGCTTTTTTGCTTGCTGCACGAGCGTTTCGAACGTATAGCCGCTATACAAAGAATGTGCTCACAACCGGCTTGGCGAAGCTCTTGGACTAGTGCTAACAGACTTTTAGATTGTGCAAAGGGTTCGCCACCGAGGATGCTAACTCCGTCACGCTCGAAGGATGGATCAAGCAACTTCTCAACAAGCGTACTTACTGCAACGAGTTCTCCACCATCGGGGCTGTGTAGATCCGGCACCCAACATCCCTTGCAGGACAGCGGGCAGAACTGAAAGAGTACCGAACTGCGTCGGCCAGGCCCTTCGACAAGCGAGTCGTGATAGTAACCGGCGATTCGAACTCGAGCTTCAGATGCGTGACTTTCTCGTGTGATCGGCACCGGAAGCACATTGATCGGACGAGCACATCCGCATTCCTTGCCTTCGCCTGCAATAGTCCTAACTACGCGGGAGCTTTCGGAACCGGAACAACACGCAAGCACTACCCAACCATCATTCTGAAGTGGTCAAGTAAACGTAGACATAAAAGTCTCTTATTTCTCCTTTAGTT
>CADEGD010000040.1:0-23004 GCA_902826795.1 uncultured Acidobacteriota bacterium
TTAAATGTTCGCGGTCATTGATTCAGCAAAGATAAAGATCAAGGCGGGTTGCGGTGGGCATGGCGTCACGGCCTTTCGGCGCGAGAAATTTGTTCCCCGCGGTGGGCCGTCGGGGGGAGACGGCGGCCATGGCGGCGACGTTTGGCTCGAATCCGACGAAGGGCTGAATACGCTGCTGCATCTGAGGTACAACCCCGAGCACAAGGCCGAGCGAGGCAAACATGGTGAAGGTTCGAACCGTTTCGGCAAGAACGGCGAGGATACAGTCGTCAAGGTTCCGGTCGGCACTCAGGTGTTCGATGCCGAGTCCGGCGATCTAAAGTTCGATTTCACTGAGGCCAGCCAGCGTTATTTGGCCGCGAAAGGCGGCAAAGGCGGTTGGGGAAATGCTCATTTTGCCACGCCAACCCGGCGGGCTCCGAAGTTTCACTATCAGGGCCGTCCCGGCGAAGAGCACGAACTCCAATTGGAGTTAAAGCTAATTGCGGATGTGGGTCTGGTCGGCTTCCCTAACGCGGGAAAGTCTACATTGATAAGCGTGATATCCGCCGCCAAGCCGAAGATCGCGGATTATCCGTTCACGACGCTCGAACCGAACCTTGGCGTTGTCGATCTTGGCGACTACAAGACCTTTGTCGTCGCGGACATTCCGGGGCTGATCGAAGGAGCGTCCGAAGGTGCTGGGCTTGGCGGTAGATTCCTGCGACACGTCGAGCGGACAAAGGTGATATTGCACTTGGTCGACGTATCGTCGTTCTCAGGCCGAGATCCGGTAGAGGATTACAAGATCATCAATCGCGAACTGGCGGCGTACAACGAAGATCTTGCGACACGCCCGCAGATCGTGGTCGCGACCAAGATCGATTCGCTCGACGATCCGGACCGGCTTGAGAGTTTGAAAAAGCAGGCCAAGAAAGACCGCAAGCCGTTCTTCGCGATTTCGTCAGTTGCGAATACTAGCGTACAGGAGTTGGTTTTCGAGGTAGCAAAGGTGCTCAATCAGGCCTCTGAGATCGAAAAGAGTGAGGCCTTATCGGTTTGACGCCCACTGGATCACATCGAAAACTGGCATTCTTTGGCGGCACGTTCGATCCCGTTCACTGTGGGCATCTGAGTATCGCTAAAACTCTCGTCGAACTTTTTGGTCTCGACCTGTTTTTCTTCGTCCCCGCTTTTCACGCGCCGCACAAGCCGAACACAAAACCAACGAGCGGCTATCACAGATTTGCGATGCTTTCGCTCGCAACAGCCGATGAAGAGAGGATGTCGGCCTCGACACTGGAACTAGACCACGCGAAAAGCCGATATAGTTTCGACACGCTGTCTGAACTGAAAGCCATGTATCCCGACGACCGCGTCATCTTCGTGATGGGTGCGGATTCATGGATGGATATTCGCACCTGGCATCGTTGGGAAGAGGTGCTCCTGCTGACGGACCACATTGTCGTTTCGCGTCCCGGCTATGCTATATCTTTCGATCATGTGACCGATGCCGTAAAAGGGAGGATCGTGGATGCCCGCGGCGAAACGAACTCGATCCCGATTCGGCAAACGCCGCATATTTACTTCACGGACGCAGTGCATTTCGACGTTTCGGCGACTGAGATTCGCGACGACATCCGAGATGACGATGTGCTCGACCGGACAGACGACGTTCCCGACGTGGTTGCAAAATACATCGAAAAGTACGAACTTTATAGGTGATGGAAGAGTTACAAGAAAAGTCCCTTCACCCGCGTGAATCGGTAAAGATCGAGATACCGCAGGCGAGGACAGCTTTCGACGAGCTGGATGAAAACCTTCAGCTTGCGATCAAGTGCGCGGCCGACAAGAAGGCGGAAAAGATGGTTGCTCTCGACCTTAGGCCGATCGCGAGCTTTACGGAATTTTTCGTGATCTGCTCGGCCGCGAACCAGCGACAGGTCCAGGCGATCGCCGATGAGATATCGGAGCAGCTGAAGAAACAGCTTAAACAAAAAGCCGTTCGCATCGAAGGCTATTCGGCGGCCGAATGGGTTCTTCTCGACTACGGCGATTTCGTTTTTCACATCTTCGACAGGGACGCCCGCGATTTCTACGACCTCGAACGGCTATGGCGTGACGCGGTGACGGTCGACATCCCCGAGAACATCTAAATGAAGTTTCGATTTGTCTGGATCGGTAAGACAAAAGACAAGAATTGGAAGGCGCTTCAGGAAGAATATCTGAAGCGCCTTTCGCATTTCGTTAAATGCGAGATTGTCGAGATACGGGATTCCGCAAAGCACGAAACTTCTGAAATCGAGGGCAAACGAATCCTCGAAATGTTGAATCCAAAGACCTTCGCCGTTCTCCTCGACGTTGCGGGGAAGCCTATCTCGTCTCATCAACTTTCAGCGAAGATCGAGAACTGGCAGGATTCCGCGACCAAGGAATTCACCTTCATTATCGGAGGTTATGAGGGTGCTTCGAAAGAGATTAGGGAACGTGCGGATTATTTGCTATCCTTATCGTTTCTAACTTTCACCCATGAGATGGCTCGTGTGGTTTTGTTGGAACAATTGTATAGGGGTTATTCCATATTGAAGGGGTTTCCTTATCAGAAATGAGTAAATTGAATTTAAAGGATTTGAAAAAGCGTCTCGAGACAGAACGAGACTTATTGATCGAAAAACTTAACGGTACTGATCTCTCTGTCGACGATTCGGAAACGCCGGATCCGGTCGATCTGGCCGTCCGCAATTATTCGAAGAATGTCTCGTTGGCGGTGTCTGAAAATGACAGCCGTCAGCTTACGGAGATCGACCAGGCGCTTATTCGGCTGGATGACGATGAGTATGGTGTTTGCCAGAATTGCGAAAAGCCTATTAATCCTAAGAGACTTGCCGCGATTCCATGGGCACGTTACTGTCTCGACTGCCAGGAACTGGTGGAAAAAGGACTTCTAGACGAAGAATAGACCATCTTGCGGCCCGTTAACCTCGGGCCGTTTACTTTGCTTGCAGAATGTTTTCTTTTGCTCGCACGATTCAGGATTCCATACTAAACCTAACTTTTCCCCAACGATGCCATTGCTGCGCCTCGGAGGTTAAGGAAAGCTCTCTGGGCATCGCATGTGCCGAGTGTTGGACTGAAACAACCCTATTTGACGGTTCCGAACCACTGTGTCCGAAATGCGGTGTTGTGAGCGAGGGCGGCGGTTCTGCTTTCGCTTGTGGAAGGTGCAGAGAACAACACTATGACGCCGCACGTTCTTTAGGGATCTATGAAAAGGCCCTGAGCGCAAATCTACTCCACTTAAAAAAGATTCCGGTGATTCCAGGCATCCTGGCCGGCAGGCTTAAGACGTTCTCAAGAAAGTTTTCAGTAACAACCTTTAACCTGATAGTACCCGTTCCTCTATCGGCTCAGAGACAGACCGATCGGGGTTTCAATCAAGCCGACGCCATTGCCGATGTTGTTTCGCGGGAATTAAGTGTACCTGTTGATCGCTCCAGCCTAATTCGAAAGAGGCATACGCCGATGCATCGTGCTGGTATGGATCGAAAAGCTCGCGAAATGAGCGTTGAAAACGCTTTTGCGGTTACTCGGCCGAACCTGATCCACGGAAGAAATATTCTGCTCGTCGACGACATTTTCACCTCCGGCGCGACCGTGTCAAATTGCGCGAAGGCATTAAAGAAAAAAGGTGCGGGAAACGTCAGCGTACTGACGCTTGCCCGCACCCGTCTCGGTACACAGATCTAGGGACGATCAGTCACCGGCAATGGCTGATCTTGGCTATTTCCCCACGCAACGCCGAAGGCGCTTGAGTCACTCGTCTTGTAAATCCACCAAGTCCCGGTCGATGGCCTCCAGATGGCGAAGTCTTCCCGGCCATCCCGATCGTAATCTCCCGGAACTGGTACGTCACCTGAGATTCCCCAGGTAGCTATGATGAAAGTTAGGTCAGAGCTCTTGGTAATTAGCCACTCGCCTGTGCTCGGTCGATAGACAGCATGGTCAGTTTTTCCGTCCGCATCGTAGTCGCCGGGAATAGGCACATCGGTGGACAACCCAAATTGGTATCCGAGCACCTGCTGGTTCGAGCTGTTTAGCCACCACCAAGTGCCGGAAGATGGCCGCCATATTGCGATATCGGTTCGGGCATCTCCGTCATAATCGCTTGCTATAGGCTGATCGCCAGGTAAACCGAAAGTAACGGCATCGTACTGACCGCTGCCATTCGATCGATATGTATACCAAACACCTGTTGAGGGCCTATAAACAGAAAAATCTGCCCTTCGGTCGCCTGTGAAGTCGCCTACAACCGGAACGTCACCCGATATGCCCCATGTAACTATCTGAAGGGTCGCATCCAGACTTCTAAAGATGTACCAAACACCACTTGAGGGCCGGTAAATTGCGTAATCGGTCTTTCCGTCGCCGTCATAGTCCTCAGGAACCGGGATGTCTCCCGATATTCCAAAAGTCACCACTCCAACATTGCCTGCGGCCAGTCCGTACCAGAACCATTGTCCCGTACTCGGCCGGAATATAGAGATATCTGAGCCGCCGTCACCATCGAAGTCGGAGTTTGTTCCCACTCCGACTATTCGGGCAATCGAACCGGAGGCTCGAACTACGTATAGTTCACCGTCTTCATCTTCGCCGAAAGAGACGAGATTGAGATTGCTGGTGTCACGCAGTACCGATTGCTGAGAGCCATTCCAAAGCATGATCTCACCGGTACAATAATCGGCGTAGACGTAAGAGCCGACCGGGAGTGCGTTCTGCTTTCCGCGATAAACATATCCGCCGGTCACTGAACAGCGGTTCTGTCCAGATGTGTCAAGAACCCGGGTGTACTGAAACACCGGCGGGATCTGTGTGATCGGACTTCCACCGGTAGAGCAAGATTGCGGGTCGTTGTTCGTACACTGAGTTCCCTCATAAACTCGCCATCCGTAGTTTCCACCGCTCGTGACGATATCGACTTCCTCAATCGCATTTTGTCCGACATCGCCTACCCAGAGTTGATTCGTACCGCCGCGGTCAAAAGAAAAGCGATATGGATTTCGAAGGCCGTAAGCATAGATCTCGTCTGCGCCGGCCGTGGCTCCGGCGAACGGATTCGTCGGCGGAATCGAATAGTTTAGCGGCGGGGATGTCGAGTTGATATCAAGTCGAAGCATCTTACCCAGCAGCGAATTCAAGTTCTGCGCATTTCCGATCGGGGGGAACGGGTCGTTGCCGCTGCCGCCATCGCCTGGTGCTGCGTAAAGATAGCCATCCGGACCGAAAGCTATAGTGCCGCCATTATGATTGGAGAACGATGCGTGCGGGATTGTGATTATCGTTCTGACTACGGTCGGATCCGCAATGTTTCGATTGACGGCGTTCTGAGCGTACTCTGCGATCTCGATAGCTCCATCCGATTGTCTCGTGTAATAGACGAATAGTCTCCGATTGTTCTCGAAATTCGGGTGGAACGCCAATCCTAAAAGGCCACGTTCGCTTCCCGAGTTGCTCACGACTCCCGAAAGATTTAAATAGTCGGTCGGAGTGCTCGATCCAGGCTGAACTACCTTAATAATCCCGCGTTGTTGGACGATGAAAAGCCTTCGAGTCCCGTCACCGGCGTTTGTAATAAAAACTGGCGAACTCAGGCCGGTAATAAAGTTTTCACGAAGTTGAAAGGGCAATTGTGCGGAAGCGATGAAGGTGAATACCACTACAAAGAGGCAAACCAGCACTAGGCGAGCGGCACGAGTCATGAATAAACTCCTTAAGATATTGAGACTTTTGATCTGTATTCTGACGTTCTGGAAACGAAAAGAGACGAATCTGAACTCGGAGGAAAATCGACTGTCTTAGATTGTACCCGCCTTAGATCGGTCTGGCAACAGATTTAAAGTTTGTAGCGCACCTTTGACCGAAGCAGGAAATCGCCTTCGTTATCGAGGTTTTGTAGACGCATCGTAATATCGGCAGACATCGTCAAAGAAGGCCTTTCCGCCGCAGCCAATCGGCGAGCTCCGGCGGCTGCGATCATTGCGGCATTATCCGTCGAAAGATGTTTTGACGGAAAGTACACTGGAATACCCAACCGCGACGCGGCCGCCTTTGAAGCTTGACGCAACGCCTCGTTACAGGCCACCCCGCCGGCGACGATCAGGGTTCGGGGCCGAAGCTCTTGTGCCTGCTTCTCCATGGTCCTCACCAACGAATCGACAACAGCCTTTTGAAAACTAGCAGCGAGGTCTGTTACTGCCTGATTCGGTGTTTCGTCCGCAGCTACCGGCTCGATCTCGTTTTCTCGAATGTATCGGGACACCGCTGTTTTCAGTCCGCTGAAACTAAAATCCGGACGGCCGTCAGAAATTTTGGCCTTGGAGAACTTCACGGCCTTCGGATCGCCGGAAACGGCGATTCGCTCAATTGCTGGCCCTCCGGGATAACCGAGGCCTAGCATCTTCCCTACCTTATCGAACGCCTCTCCGGCCGCATCGTCCCGTGTTCTCGAAATTACCTTGTATTTTCCCTCTTCCGGGATCGAGAAAAGGTTCGTATGGCCACCCGAAACAATAAGCGCCATCGCGGGGTATTCGACCGCCGGGTTCTCAAATGCTACCGAGTAAACATGCCCTTCGATGTGATTGACGCCTACAAGCGGAATGTCCTGTGAGTATGCAAGCGACTTGGCGTAACAGACGCCGATAAGCAGCGAGCCGATCAAACCGGGCCCCTGAGTCACGGCAATGCCGCTAATGTCCGCGAGATCGACATCTGCATCCTTCAGTGCTTTATCAACTACGACCTCTATCTTTTCGAGGTGTTCGCGCGAGGCCAATTCTGGAACAACCCCGCCAAACAGCCGATGACTCTCGATCTGCGACGAGATCACCGACGAAAGGATCTCATCGCCCCGACGAACCACGGCAGCTGCGGTTTCATCACACGAACTTTCGATACCAAGAATAAGCACTAACTCAAGGATATCAACTCCAACCAAATGCTAGAAACGGAAAAAGGCGACTGCGAACAGCCGCCCACATGTCTCAAGAACCGTTTGATCCCCTCGACCAGTCTTCCCCCTTGAAACCCCTTGAAAGTGTTGTTGCTGGAAACTTTAGCGGCCCGCTTCGCGTTCGATTTGAGCCGGAGATCGGTCAGCATCCCCGTCAGTGGTCATCGTTAAAATGCCTCCTAGAAATAATGCTAAAACAATCAATACGAAAGCTGCGACACTCAAAAGAGCCCAATGTACTCCCCGGAATGCTTTTGCAGTGTCTTCCCTAACGACTCTCTCTTCACCTTGAACCGCTATAGTCTGTTTCATATTTTGTCGCCTCCGACGAAATAACCCTGACGCTTCTGATGAAGCACCCATCGTGCCAAAGCAAAAGGCCCAGTAATTATTGGGCCACTTGGGTATTATGTACTGATTCAGTACGGACGGCATGAAAGATTACAGGACGCGAACTACGATCATCGTCATGTCATCGTGCTGTTTTGCTCCGTCAGCAAAACGGTCTGCCGCCTCCACGCAGGAATCGTGTATTTCCTGAGGGGAACAGCTTCGAATGGATTGAAGTTTGGCCAGCAAGGCTTCTTCGCTCCACTCTTCTTCCAGCGGATTCATGGCTTCGGAGATGCCGTCAGTGAATCCAACGATGAGGTCACCCGGCTGCAGAACTATTTCAGCCTGAGCGTAACTAACTATCATGGGTGGCAGCATCCCGATCACCGGACCGCCTTCCGTTAACAGGATCGGCTTAATCTCCCCGTCACGTAAAAGAAACGGCGGATTGTGGCCCGCATTAACGTACGTCAGTGTGCGGGTGTTAGCCTCGTATTGAGCGTAGAAAAAGGTTGCGTAGCGATTAGTCGTAGACGCTTCGTAAACGAGACGATTCACGTTGGACATAAGGGACGACAGGTCATTTCCCGAATGAATCGCCTGCCCCCGAAGAGATGCCTGTAGGCTTGCCATCATCAGCGAGGCTCCGATTCCCTTACCCGAAACATCACCGATAGCAAATCCGAACCGGCCGTCGGGAAGCTCGATAAAATCGTAATAGTCGCCGCCGACGCCGAGTGCCGGGCGGCAATGGCCATAGTATTCGAGCCCGTCCACACTTGGGAATTCCTGCGGAAATAGTCGCTCCTGAACTTCACGAGCGATCTCAAGCTCGCGATTCAGCCGTTCTTTCTGCGCCGCCTCGGTTGCAATTGCTTCGGTGAGCCGAGAGTTCTCAAGTGCCAATCCTGTTTGCGCGGCGACCGATTTCAGCAGCCTGAGATCATTCGGAGTGAAAGGTTCTTCCGACTGTTTTGCTGAGAGGCTCAGAACGCCGGATAGGTGATCTTTCACAGCTACCGGTAAAAGGATCTGGGAGTTAAGGTTCTCGATCTGCTTCTTTTCGTCGGGCATGATCGTGGGAGTCGATGTCGTTTCAACGTTCACATCACGAATCAGAATGTGTTGATTCCGCTTCAGCGTCTGAACCGCTCGAGTAGAATCCGGCAGGACGGCCTTGGGCGGAACGTCGAACCCAAGTGCGTAGGCGGGCTCGTATCCATTTCCGTTCTTAACGAGGAGTGCGACCTGGGGAACGTGCAGCGATTCGCTGATCTTGGCTGAAACCGTCTCTAGCAATGGACGGGTCTCTACCATCGTCCGTACGTCTTCACTTAATTCCAGCAATATCCGTTCGGAATCATAAGCTTCTCGAAAGAAACGTTTGTCGATCCACACGCGAAGTCGCCTCGCGATCATATCGATCAATGGAATGAGGGCAAATCCAGCAGCCACGAATCCGACCTGGACCGCGATATCACCCTGAAAGTTCTGCAAGATCCAAACAAAAACAAGAATTAGGGTCGCCAGCAAGATTCCTTGTAGTACCTTCACGCCGTTGCGAGCCAATGCATACTGAATCCCTTGTCGAACTACGACCTTCACTTCCATCGCTTGCTGAACCACGATGACGTAAGCAAGGGTCAACGGAAATAGATTGAGAAGCAAAAGAACAAGGATCGCCATCCAGAAAGGAACGATCTCAAAGAAAGATCCTTTTGCGCCGGAAAGTCCTCTATAGAGCAGTACTAGAAATGTCGGCGTGATCGCTAGTGAAGTTCCCCAGACCAATAGACTGATCCTGCGGCGCGAATCGCGATTCTCCAGCTTGCCTGCTTTGTGCCCAAGCGCAGAAAAGAACAGGCTGATCGCTATCATGTTCACGAAGAACCCGATGTAACCATATGCTGTCGGCAAAGGACCGAGATAGCTTGCGATGCTAAAGCCGATTAGATGACGCAGTTGTCCGGACAACCCGAGTAAGATTTGAAAACACAGTGGCACTATTAGGATCCACTTTGCCCATGGAAGGCGTATGTCCCAGCTCCAGCGTTCTGGAAAATAAATGCCGAAGAGAAGCATCCCGAGGGCCCATGAGGAAAAAAAGACACCGCGATAAGAGCCCACGTAGGTTCCATCCGCATAGTTTTCAAAAGCTACCGAACTCATGCCGAGAAGAACCACGATCAGTATCCACGCAAGGGGATCGTTCGGACGAAGAAAAGCCACCCAGAAGGCGAGCAAAATAGACAATGTCGGCAATGCGTACGAGTATAGGAACCCCGTAATGAATCCTGCAAAAAAGGCGAAGTCCCGCTTTGAAGCTCGAGCGGCGACCTGCATCTGAATTTTCTCGTCACCCGCATCGGTCTTCCGCACCATCACGAGATCTACCGTGTCTCCGGGCTTCAAACTACCGGTCATACGGGACCAATCGCGTTGAGACGTGATTTGCTCGCCATTGATCGATTCAACCTTGTCGCCGAGCTTGATACCGACATCCGCAGCGTCAGGCATGACGGATACGACCTCGCCGTTGTAGCCGAACGGCAAATTAGCTTCGCGAAACATGCTTTTCGTCCGCTCCGCCAACCCGGAATAGTGAATCACCAAAACCGACCCGGCCCACACGAAGAGCAGGACCAGCGGAATGTAGAGCAGTGTCTTTTTTGACATACAGTTCGGGTAGGAACACCGCTAAAATACCACACAAAAATGATGTTTCTCATCTAGAAATGAGATCATTTAAGGTCTTCGACTACAGGGTCTGAAGTCTTACTGGGTTTGAAGGTTGGACGGAAGCGATTAAGAATTGCAGCAGCAAAATACGACTGGCCTTCAGTCCGGCTGAGCAGCGAGACCAGCCCAACTCGCGCGGTAAGCGAAGGCTATTTTCTAGTGGATCAAAGACGTAGCCGGATCATTTCGGCTCATGCGTCGCCGTCCAGGCACCATTCATAGCCTTCATCTGGTCTATCTCGGTCGACTGCGTCTTAATTATCGATTCGGCAAGCTTCGAGAGCTCCGGATACTTGTCGTCGGCTTTCAAGGCTTTCGCCATCTCGACAGCACCCTCATGATGAGGAATCATCTGCTGGATAAACTCCGCGTCGAATTGTTCTGCCTTCAGACCGGCGAGCTTAACCATATCCATCTTCCCCATTCCGGTTCTCATTCCGGGAAAGTCCATGTTCAACGCCGGCTTGGCATCTCCGAACCACTTTTTGCGCCACTCCTGCATATCCCCTATCTCGCGTCGCTGCTCTGCGATGATCCCGTCGGTAAACTTTTTCACTTCGTCACGGCGGGTGCGCGTGTTGGCCAGCAATGCCATATCGATCGCTCCCTGATGGTGAGCGATCATCGTGTCGATGAACTGCAAGGCTTGCGGAGCCTCTGCCGCGCCCGGCGACGATTCCATCTTCGAATGGTCCATCGTCCCATGATTCATTTGAGAGTGATCATGCTGGGAGTGATCCGCCTCGCCGCTTGGCGGTCGATCGCAAACGGCAAACATTGCTACGGCTGAGAACAACAAAAGATACTTCATACTACGAAAGTTCCGTTGCAGACCTAATCTGCTAAGCCGGGATAATATCGCCAACTTGTCTTGTAATCCTTGGAGAGCTTTTGCTTTGTCAGAATGGCGCGAACCATCTCGACCGGGATCGAGCCTTCCTTCAATATCGCGTCGTGAAACTGGCGATCCGTCATCTTCTTGCTGCCGACGAGATCTTTGTGAAGAGTGTAAAACTGTAGCCCGCCCATCATATATGCCATCTGATAAAGCGGCCCGTATTCGCCCGAAAACGACCGTCGAACTTCAGCCAGCGCATTGTCGCGTTCGTGTCCGACCTTGTTGACCAGCAGATCGACGCATTGCTCAGGCGTCCAGTTTCCCAAGTGGAAGTTTAGCGAGAAGATAATTCGAGCCGCGCGATGCGAACGCCAAAACAACGCTCCGATCTTGTCCTCGGGCGTTTTCACGAATCCGCGGTCCCAAAGAATAAACTCCCAATAAAGTGCCCAGCCTTCACCCCAGAACGGCGTACGAAACGGCGCCCGATACGTTCGGTAACGGCGATTCATGAACTGCTGCAGGTGGTGGCCGGGAATCAATTCGTGATGCGTGACGGCACGGGCAAAGTGCGGATTATTACCGCGCATCGACATCAGTTTTTGCTCGTGCGTCATCGTGTCGGTCGGGTATGAAACCAATATCATCTCACCACCGAGAAAAAATGGCGCGATGAGTTGGCGCTCCGGCGACATCATCTCCATTCGCCAAGATTCTTCCGCGACTTTGGGCACAGTGACGAGATCGTTTTTCTTCACATACTCGATCGCTTCTCGTGCCTGATCGCGTATGAGTTCCGGCTGCTTTCCAGGTTCGACGAATTTCTGCTTAACGGCCTCGATCGCCTTCATGTAATCGTCGCCGAAGCCCATCTCGCGTGACGCTTTTTTTAACTCGGCGATGCACCATTCGAACTCCTTGTTCGCGATATCGACCAGCTCCTCCGGCGTGTACGGGATCATCTCGAACTTCAGCTCTTCGATCAGCGCATCGCGCCCGATCGGGTCACCGATGATCGTCGTCCGGTCGTCCGGGCGAATGCCTACGAGTTTGTCGCGAATGTATTTGTTGTAGCTATCGAGCGCTTCGTCCGCCTTCTTATACGGCTGCTCGTTCCACCATGTAAACGTTGGATCGTAACCCGCGTGAAAGTTGTACCAATTACGCAGCGTGTTCCGAAGGCCGATCACCGTACGCGAGGCTCGCGCCGCAACCGTCCGCTTCGGCTTCACTCCGGCATCCACTACTCTTAGTGTCGACGCGATCGTCCTTGCCAGATCATCCAACAGAGCCGCTGTTTTGGCAGCATCGACCGACTCCAGCCGGCGGCGTGCATCCTCAAGATCCGAGATAGTTTTCGTAAACGGGATCAGACCCGCCATTTCCGCAAGCTGGGCATCGTACCGGACCGCTTCTTTCTGCTCGTGATCTAAGTAATTTCGAAAAAGTATGTAGTCGATCTGTTCGTCGTTACTCAGCGAATCGAAATTCATCCGGCCGAGGTCCCCAAGATACTCGGCATACAAAGCCTTCATCCTCGCCCCGCGATTCGCCGAGGTCTGAGCACTGTAGAACCGATTGAGAGCTCCAGAATCTTGCTCAAATCGCTCGATCACGACTCGGAGTCGCGAGGGTGATTCATCGCCCGATGATACCGGTCGCATCTGTCCGCTAACGCTAAGACATTTAAATAGAAAAATCCCGGCTACGGCCGACGTTAAGACCAGCTTCCTCATATTTGATTCGATCTAATGATCTACGCTCAGAGCATTGTAAACGAAGCTTACGAGAACGAACATTGGGCGAAACCCGCACATCGACGTTAAACAATAAATTACATTTCTATTCTCCGAGTCTATTCATATTGTAGACTTGTCTAGGTGTCAGAGGTATGCCGCATACATCTGGTTTCTGAGTTTCAACGAGTCCCTCTCAAATAAGCGGGCTCGTACCTTCCATTCCAAGATTCCATTTCAACGAATGCACGCTATCAAATGCAAAACTTGCGGCACCATCAACCCGCGAATAAGGATTGTCTGCCGGGATTGCGGAGCAGACCTTGCCCCTACATCAGAACCTGCTTCCGCTAGCACAACCTTGGGATTCAACGTAAGGGTTGTCGCCGCGATGTGGTTCGCTCTGGCGTCCCTAATTCCTATTGCCCTTACGGTTGTGTTGGTGCATACCGTCGTGATTCTGATCACTCCGATTGCGGTACCGGCCGCTGCTTTTTGGGGATTCACGTTCGGGGCCACAATCGCTGACGTGACGGTGGCCCGAAGCGTTCTTTCAACGCTTTTGAGGGGAATGGGCGTAGCACTTTTCGCGTTCATTACCTTTCTAGCCGTGTCATTTCTGTTTGCGAGTGCCTTTGCGGGAAATATCTCCATAACTGGGTTCTTCAGCTTCTTCGCTATTGCTTTTATACTCGGCGGCTGGGTCGCACTTATCGTCGGAGCAGTCGCAGGCTATGGGCTTTATAGATATTCATTTACCGGCGACCAAAAACTTTGGATCCTTCAACAGCCCCGTTTTAACCGAGAAAGGTATGGGTTCCTTTTTAAGACAACTATATCGATACTTTCCTTCGTGATGCTAGTTCTTCTTGTGGTCAGCTATTTTGGGTTTGGCAAGGATGCGGCTCGGAAGAAGTTAGAAGATGAAGTTTCAAGTGCCGCAATGCAAGGGCGAGCCGAATCGCTGAGGAAAGTACTGTCCGATCCCTCCTTAGATCCAAACTACATCCAGCAGAAAGGTACATCTCTTCTTCGGGCCGCAATATATTCGAAAAATCCGGAAATCATCACTATCCTGCTGCAACATGGCGCAGATCCTAATGGAATTCATGGAAGCGGTACTTCCGTACTCGCTGGCGCGACTAGTGAGAATGAACTAGTTATGATGAGAATCCTGATCGAAGGTGGAGCAGATGTGAACCTTGTCTCCACGAACGACAATCTTCCCTTTACAGACAATAAAATGTCACCGCTCATTTATGCGGCCAAGAACAATAACATTGAGGCACTTCAATTACTGCTGGAAAATGGTGCGGATACGAACATTCGAGATCGGAAGGGTGTGACAGCTCTTGGATATGTCGTTCAGTTTCGAAAACGCATTCTTCCAAATCCGGACGGCTCCCCGTCAGACTTAATGCAACTTAACGATGCAATGATCGCAACCTTGAACGCTCATGGGGCGACCGAGTAAAGCCATCCTAGCTGATCTCTCGACGAAACGAATCCCCGTCTGACAATCTCAATCCAAAATTCTCAGCCACCGTCGCTCCAATGTCAGCAAGCGATCCGCGAGTGCCGAGGTCGACGCCGGTTTTGGCGGATTTGCCGTACACCAACAGCGGCGCGTATTCGCGAGTGTGGTCGGAACCGGGAAAGGTCGGGTCGTTGCCGTGGTCGGCTGTGAGGATAAGCAGATCGTCATCATTCATCGCATCGAAGATCTCCGGCAGTCGATCGTCGAAATGTTCGAGGGCCTTCGCGTAGCCTTCCGTATCGCGTCGATGGCCGAAGAGCATGTCGAAATCGACCAGGTTGCTGAAGATAAGTCCACGCGATTCCGCCTTGAGCGCCGTTATAGTCTGGTCGATCGTCTGATCGTTGTTCTTGGCGGTCAGATCTTCCGTTACGCCGACTGAGTCGTAAATGGACGCGATCTTGCCGATGCAAACTACATCGAGTCCGTTATCTTTCAGCAGCGGTAAAAGGTTCGCGTTCGGCGGCGGCACCGCGTAATCGTGACGATTCTCCGTCCGTTTGAAATCGGCGGCGTTCGAACCCAAAAACGGCCTCGCGATCACGCGGCCGACTCGATCCTCACCATCAAGAATCCGGCGTGCTATCTCACACATCTCGTAGAGCCGGTCGATCGGCACAACTTCTTCATGAGCGGCGATCTGAAAGACCGAGTCGGCTGAGGTATACACGATCGGCTTGCCCGTGCGAACGTGTTCCTCACCGAGCTCCTTGATGATCTCAGTCCCGCTCGCTGGAACATTTCCGAGCACGCCCGGCACATTCGACTTTGCTACGAACTCATCGATGATCCTGTTCGGAAACCCATTCGGAAATGTCGGAAAGGCTTTCTCAAGAATGATCCCGGCCATTTCCCAGTGCCCGGTCGTCGTGTCTTTGCCGTTCGACTTCAAAGTGCATTTGCCGTACGAACCGGTCGGCGAAGGATCGGCAGGAACCCCATTCAACGGTCGAATATTCCCAAGACCGAGCTTCTGCAAGTTCGGAAGGCGTACTTCCCGGCTCTTCAAAATATTCCCAAGCGTATCCGCACCCGCATCGCCCCAAGCCGCCGCGTCTGGCATTTCACCAATTCCGGCCGAATCGAGTACGACGAGGCAGATTCGTCTAAATCTAGTTGTCATGTTTGATAGTTTATGCGGAAATGTCTGCCGAACCAATTTAGGCGTTAGTTCGTTGGAGCTGTATAACCTTCTCTCGCCCTTATCTGCGTCCCCGCCGGCAAGCCCTTTACCTCGACCCTGATCTTCCGGTATGTACCATCGCGTTTATCGTTGGCAGAGTAGTATCCCAAACTATATTTGGTCCCGATCTCTTCCGCTACCTTCTTGAACGCGAGTCTGGCTTCGCTTAGATCCCCGATCGGAAAAACTCTGCCGCCCGAGATCTTTGCAAGCTGGTCCATCTCGGCGTCGGCGAGCTGGTAAAGATTCTTGCTGATCGCGAGCCGCTCGAAATCTCCAAGCTCACAGAAGTTCGACGTCTTCTCCAGTTTAGACGACACAAAGCGCCTATAGTATCGGCGCATTTGCGACTGCGAAAATCTCTTTGAGATCGAGCAGTCGCCAAGTAGATTCTCTTCAAAATATTCGCGGGTGTCGATCTTGATAAAATACGCAGCTCCGCCGGTTCCGAGAAGCAAGTCTTTCGCCTCTTCAAAATCGGAAATGCTGGTCGAATCGACTCCGTCGGTTAATGCAACGATCGCTCGTCTTCCGCGAAACTCTTCTCCCGGCGGATCGCGAAAAACGCGCTCGGCTACCTGAATCAAGCTGTCGTAGTAAGGCGTGCCGAAACTCGTCTGAACTTTGTCGAGTCCCGATGCGAGCGCCGTGCGGTCGCTGGTGAGCGAGGTAATCAACTCCGTAGCCGCGGTCGCCTTCCCAGGTTCGCGAATGGCCTTGTAAGCGATGATAGATACCTTGTCGCCGGGCCGCAGCGAAGCAATGAAGTTTTGAGCAGCCCGCTGGATCATCGGCAGTTCGGCAAGCGTCGAGCCCGACGTATCCAAGATTAACGCTACTTCGAACGGAGCGTTGGTAGCGGAGAAATCCGTCAAATCCTGCAGTTTGCCGTCCTCATAAACAACGAAGTTGCTCTTCTTCAAATTCAGGATCGGCTTTCCCGTCTTATCAGTCACAACGAACGGCACTTCGATCAGATCCGTATCGACCTTGATCTCTTCGTCTTCGGGTTTAGTTTGCGAGAGGACCTGCGCCGCGGCTCCTGCGAGAGCCAATGCGAGTAAAAGCGATGATAAGAACGGCTTCATACGCTAAAAAAAGGGAAGAGATGGTTTTCTACAGTTTAGCAGAACCACTCTTCCTAGTCTCGACAAATTCTCGCTGTTTCTACGATGAAGCCTGACATGCGGTTGCCTCAGCCTCGGAAGGCAATCCGGCATCGAGCCAGGCCTTGGTCCCGCCCGTAACGTTATAGACCTTTTCGAAACCGGCGTTTTCCAGGATGCTTGTGCCAAGGCTCGATCGATATCCGCTCTGACAAATGACGTAGGTCGGAGCTTTAGGATCAAGACGGTCGATCTCTCGCGACAAGCGGTCGAGCGGAATGTTGGCCGTCCGAACTGCGTGGCCGCCCACGTACTCTGACGGCCGGCGCACATCTACGAATTGCAAGTACTTCTCAGTTTCGGTCAGAGAAGAAACTTCATTCACCGTCACGGCTTCGACAACCTTCTTCTCACCCGCAAACTGGGACATTAATACAAATCCTTTGACCGATTCATGCCCGACCCGAGCCAGCCGCGTGAAGGCTTCATCGACCTGCTCCTGCGTGTCCGCGGCGATTGCGATCGGCGTGCCGATGGGTATCATAGTCCCGGCCCAAGTCGCGAATTGGCCGCCGAGCCCGATGTTTATTGCGTTAGGCACATGTCCCGAACCGTATTCGACATTCTGCCGGACGTCTATAACTATCCCATCGAAATTCGCAGTCTGCTCCGAACTCAAAGCTTCCGGCTTCGGCAAGTCCTCTATTGCGACCGATCCCTTCAGGTTCTGTGCGGCACTTACCGGGAAATAAGCGGGCACCTCAGGTTGATTACTCGCTACCAAGCGGATGAACTCTTCTTTCGACTCTGTTCTGAGGGCGTAATTGCAGATCTTCTGCTCGCCGAGCGTCGACCAGGTTTCCTTCGACAAAGACTTGCCGCACAACGATCCCGCACCGTGGGCCGGATAAACTTCTGTCTTATCAGGAAACGTCAATATCTTGTCGTGGAGGCTGTCGTAGAGCATCGCAGCCATTTCCTCCGACGAAAATCCGACCGAGCCGATCAGATCCGGCCGACCCACGTCGCCGCAAAAAAGCGTGTCGCCCGTGAACATCTTCAACGGAGTTTCGGTATCCTCAGTGTTCTTCGCGACGATCGTAATTCCCTCGGGCGTGTGCCCGGGAGTTTCGAGGAACATCAACTCGACCTCACCCACCGAAAGCTTATCTCCATCCCTAACTTTCAAGGTTGAAAACTGCGTGTTCGCCCGCTCGCCATAGATTATCTGGGCTCCGGTCTTTTTCGCGAGTTCAATATGGCCGCTTACAAAATCAGCGTGCGAGTGAGTTTCAATTATGTACTTGATCCTCTGGCCGTTCGCCTCGGCCTCATCCAAATACTGCTGAACGTCTCGCTGCGGATCGATGATCGCGGCCTCTTCGCCGGATCCGATGTAATAAGAAGCGTGTGCAAGACATCCTAAATAGAACTGTTTGAATTTCATTTTCTTTTTTCTCCGGTTTATATGGCCCTCTTATTCCAAGGCATCTTCGCTATCAGCAGTCCCATTCCGCACCAGTCGATCGTCGCCGTAAACGCAAGCCCGAATCCGATCATTCCTGATAGAGCAACGAAATAGGGATGGACAAAAATACTCAACAGCACTCCGGTGAATACGAGCAGTCCCGCCGTAAACCGCACCTGCCGTTCGATCGACCACGGAGTGTATTCGTCACGCTCGACCGGCAGACCCTCCTTCTTCCAAGCCTCGATGCCGCCCGAAACATTGACAATGTTTGTGAAGCCAAGAGCATGGAGCTTTCTTTGTGCCTCCGCCGAGCGACGGCCCGTGCGGCACATCACGTAGATCGGCTTTGAATGGTCAAGCTCCGAATGCCGCCCCTCTAACTCTCCAAGGGGCAACAGGCTCGCACCTTTCACGCGGCCGCCCGCAAACTCAACCTTTTCTCTCACGTCCACGAGATGTATCTCGCCATTTTCAAGCTGCTCTTGCAGTCCCACCACAGTACATTCACTCATTCACCCTCTCCTTTCCTAAACAGCGGCAAATATCTCGGCCTTTCCCCTAAACCTAGCTTCCAGCGAATCACACACCAGGTCGCAAAGTTGAAAGATCGAATTGTCCGCGATCGAATAGTAAACTGAATTTCCCCGCTGCTCACGCCGGAGCATACCGGCATCCTGCAAGATCCGCAGATGCTTGCTCGCATTCGGCTGGCTGATATAGATCTCCCTCGTCAGTTCCGTGACCGTTAACTCACCGTCCCGCAAGGCCTGCAAGATCTGAAGTCTGATAGGCTCCGACAAGATCCTAAACCTCTCTGCTACGCCCTGGATCGCTTCGTCGGTTAGTTTCTTCCCCATATATATTACTATATGCCGATATCATTATATAGTCAAGCAAAATTATTGGCGTCCCGCGAAAAACGAGACGCCAGAATTAACTAAACATACTTTTCAATGACCTTAGCCAGAGAATCCTTCGAGACGGCTCCGACTATACGCTCCTGCTCCTGCCCACCCTTGAAAAGGATCAGCGTAGGAATGCCGCGTATGCCGAAACGATTCGGCACGTTCTGGTTTTCGTCTACATTCATCTTGTAAACGCCCGCCTTGCCCGAATACTCTTCGGCA
Organism: uncultured Acidobacteriota bacterium; assembly: GCA_902826795.1. Classification (GTDB taxonomy): domain Bacteria; phylum Acidobacteriota; class Blastocatellia; order Pyrinomonadales; family Pyrinomonadaceae; genus OLB17. The sequence goes on from CADEGD010000040.1 coordinate 19,059, forward strand.
ATTGCCTCGACCGACGGACCGATCATGCGACACGGCCCGCACCACTCCGCCCAGAAATCTACAAGGACGGGATGGTCTGCTCCGAGTACATCGGACTCAAAATTCGTATCTGTAATTTCTTTTGCAAAATTCCCCATTTCTATCTCCTAATAAAATGCGAATTATAACTTACGCTCCGAAACCCCTCAAACTGACTAATTGATAAACTCTCTTTCCAAAGGAATTATTCCGAGTTCGAGCTTTTGAACGCCGCGGATGACTCCGATGCTCGCCCCTTGTCCAACACGTTCGTCTGTAAGCAATCGATGAAGTTCGTCTATCCCCTCGATCGTCTCGCCTCCGAAAGCGTGGATGATGTCGCCCTCTACCAGCCCGGCTTTTTTCGCGGGTCCGTTGTCATCCATCGATACCACAAGAATGCCGTTGCGGTTCGGTAGTCCGTAATGATGAACGATCTTACGAAGTATCGGAACGTTCTGTCCGGCCATCCCGATATAGCTTCGCCGGATCCGTCCGTCACGAATCAGCCGCGATGCGACGAACTTGGCCGTATCGATGGCGATCGCAAAACAGAGTCCCTGAGCCGGCATTATCGTAGCGGTGTTAACGCCGATCACACGGCCCGCCGAATCGACGAGCGGTCCGCCCGAGTTTCCCGGATTCAACGCGGCGTCGGTCTGAACGACGTCGTCGATCAGCCGTCCGGACTTCGCCCGCAGGCTCCGCCCCAAGGCCGAAACGACACCTGCCGTGACCGTCGTTTGGAAGCCATATGGATTCCCGATCGCGATCGCCACCTGCCCGACCTTCAACCGGTTCGACGATCCGAACCGCACCGTCTGCAGCGATGGAGCGTTAATTCGCACGACCGCTAGGTCGGTATCAGGATCGTCACCGACAAGCAACGCCTCGTAACGCTCGCCGCTCATGAGAACAGCATGAACGGACTTTGCTCCGTTCACCACGTGGCTGTTCGTCAAGATGAATCCGTCCGGCGTAAAGACGAATCCAGACCCGCTTCCGCCTTGCTCTTCTCGGCCTCGGCTCTTTGTCGGGCTTGCGGCTGTCACCTCGATCTTGACAACCGCGGCGCTCACGGCCTCGCTAACCGAAACAACAGCATTCGAGTAAGCATCAAGAATCTCGCGATCATCACTCTCGACCGGCGCACTGGAGGTGACTCGCTCCCCGTCACCCGCTTCGACACCTATTAAAAATCTTGCCCCTTGTTCCATGCTCATTATTGTAACTATAACAGTTACAGATGTCAATACAATAAGTGGCTGAAATTAATCAGGGGCGAGCTAAGTCGCCCCTTAACATAAAGCCTACGCAGCTTGCGATTTGATCAAAGTGGCCTTGAGCGTAATATTCGTTGCGGCCAAAGCTCGGCTGATGATGCAGGTCTTCTTGATGTGTTCGGCTGCGGCCTCAAAAGCGGCCTGATCCAGTCCGTCAACCTCGCCCTCGGTCTCAAGGTCGATCCGGTTGATCAGAAATCCCTCATCATCTTTGCCGACGTACACTTTGGCCTCGGCCTTGATGTTTTTGGCGGGCGTATTTTCACGCTCGAGATGAGCGTTGAGCGCCATCGAGTAACATCCCGCGAGCGCGGCTCCGAGCAGTTCCTCAGGATTCGTTCCCGACGCCTCACCGAACCGCGTGTCGAACGAGAACGGCCCGCTGTAAACTCCGCTGCCGAGCGAAATGTTTCCGGTTCCTTCCTTCAGCGTACCAGTCCATTCCGCGTTTGCTTTTCTTTCTCCCATTTTTTCCTCCGAGTTATTTTTTATTTAGCTGTTCGAGCCAACTCCGCTTCAGGAAAATCAGCTCCCTCAGTTACTTCAGCCCACTTGTCGAAATCCGAGGCGAGTGCCTCAAGCTTGAGACGCGCGTTTTTCAAAGCCGCCTTCCCAAGCAGCAGATAAAACGGCGGCTCGTCGGCCTCGACCGCTTCAACGATTGCTCTCGCCGCCCTCACCGGATCGCCCGGCTGGTTGCCGCTGTAACCGCGTATCGCGGCTTGATTTGCGGCGGCCGTTTCAGTGTAGTCCGCAATCGTGACCGTCGCGTCGTTAGCCGATCTTCCCGCCCAGTCTGTTCGAAATCCCGAAGGCTGCACCAATATCACCCTAATGCCGAGCGGCTCGACCTCTTTCTTCAAAGCCTCCGAAAAACCGTTGACCGCATACTTGGTCGCGTTGTAGTAACCAACGCCGGGAAAACTTACAAAGCCACCGATCGACGAAATGTTCACGATCGTTCCGCTTCGCCGCTCTCGCATTTTCGGCAGTACCGCTCGGGTCGTATCGGCCAAGCCCCAGAAGTTCGCTTCGAACATCGAGCGTACTTCCGCGTCATCGCTTTCCTCGATCGCGCCGAAATATCCGAATCCGGCATTGTTGACCAGCACGTCGATGCGCCGGAAATGCTGCTCCGCCTTCGCGACCGCGTCCGCGATCTGTCGCTTATTGGTCACGTCCAACTTGATCGCAAGAGCGTTCTCCGGCGCGATCGAAACTAGATCTTCAACCTTAGTAACATCGCGGGCCGTCACCGCGACCTGATAGCCGTTTTCCAAAAGATTTTTCGCAAGCTCGCGGCCGAAACCCGTCGAGCATCCAGTGATGAACCAAACTTTCTTTTCTCCCACCTTTTTCTCCTTTGCTAAAGCCATTTTCCCATCTGTTCGCCGGTTAGGTTACTGCCGCATACGATCGTCGCGACAGTCTTGCCGGCAAACTTTTCCCGATCTTCGAGCACCGCCGAAATGCCGACAGCACCCGCCGGTTCGACTACGATTCCCGCGTGGCGATGAAGTAGTTTCATCGCTGCCAAGATCGAGCTTTCCTCGACCAATAGACCTTCGTCCGCAAGGCCGTCCATGTCCAAAAGAGCCTGTTCGATCGGGACGCGAACACCTATTCCGTCGGCCATCGTGTCGATCGAATCGTATTTGACCACCCGTCCCGATTTCCATGATTCGATCATGGCCGGAGCTCCTTTCGCCTGAACGGCGATCATTTTCGTCTTCGGCATCTTTGCTTTAACGTAGGTCGCCGCGCCGTTAAACAAGGCTCCGTTGCCGAGCGGAACGAGAATGAAGTCGATAGTTTCGGCAGATCGCGAAAGTTCTAGCCCGATCGTTCCGGCTCCGATCACGGTTTCGATATCGAATCCATCCTCCACAAAGCGAACGCCTCTCTCTTCCGAAAACTTTCTCGCTTCGAGTTTCGCCTGATCGAAATCCTCGCCGGACAAAACCACATCCGCCCCTAAAGCTCGCATCCGGTCGATCTTGAGCGGATTGGCTTTCTCGGCCGCATAGATTGTCAGTTTGATGCCGCGTCTGCGGCACGCATAAGCCATGGCCTGACCGAAGTTACCCGCGCTCGCACAGACCAGCTCATTCGCGTCGGTGCTACGACAAAGAAGATCGGCACCACGGCCCCTGAAACAGCGGATCGGATTGTGTGTCTCTATCTTTAATACCGTGCGGCATCCGAGTTCTTCGCTCAACGGTTCGCAGACCTATTGCGGCGAACGAAGAAATACCGGATCGATCTTTTCGTTTGCCTTTTCAATATCATCCACACTAAGTCGCTTCATCTTTCGCTATTTATCGAAATTCGCACGTTTGCCATCAGCGGCCATCGAGACTATTTTGACGATCCGTGCGTTTCTAGTTTCCTCACGCTTCGCTGAGCCGAGCCAATAGAGAATCGCCTTCCGGGCGGACGGTGCGAACGAGTCCCAATTTTTCTTCGCGGTTTTATCGGTTGAAAACGCGGTTTTCAAATCCTTCGGCACTTCTAGTTTGTCGCTCGAATCGAGCGTGTTCCACGATCAATCCGTCCTCGCCTTCTCTATCTTCGCGAGGCCGACATCGGTCATAAGTCCGGCGGCGACCATTTTCTCGGCTCGTTCCTTGTTCGGCTTCGACCAC
>CADEGD010000040.1:23014-40167 GCA_902826795.1 uncultured Acidobacteriota bacterium
AACGGTCTTCGTCGAAAACGCGGGCGAGCGAATCGATCCAACCGAAACATAACGCTTCTTCGACCGCATCGTCATACGCAACACGCGGCCTGCCGGTGTGCTTCTTGTAATAAACGAACCACACGCCCGGCGATTTATGGTGGTTCAGCTTCAACCACTTTCGCCATTCGGCTCGCGAGTGCGGATGGACGTCCTCGAAGCTGTCGATCTTGCGTTCGGGCACTTACTTTTTCAGAAACTTGAACGCGTGCGTCCAATGATTGTTCTTGAACCCATAGTTTATCCAGATCGACGCGAAAGCTTCGAGGAAAAACGCTTGATCGATGCCGCCAAGGTCCTCTACGTCCCAGCCAAACTCTTTAATCAACTTTGTCGCTTCGGCTTTCGCCGCCTCGTCGTTCCCGGCGATAAGCAATGTCGCGGTGTCGGCTCCGAATTTCGGATCGACCATTATCGCGGCCCCGATCGAATTGAACGCCTTGACGACGTTGGCTTCCGGCACTGCCCGCTGCACGCGTTCGCCGAGCGAATCGCCGAAGGTTGCCGTGAACTTGGGCGGCGTGCCACCCGAAAAGTCGAGCGGATTGGTTAAATCGACCAACGTCTTTCCTTTTAGATTATCGTGCCCCGCGAGCTCCAACGCTTCGCCCGCGGCAGTTCCGAGAACGCCTAGAAAAACCACTTTGCCGAACTCCGCCGCCTCCGCGAAACTTCCGGCAGAGACACCGTTTCTGGTTTTCTCCACCCATTCCGCCAGCTTGCCCGAATCACGCGACCCAAGCTTCACCTCGTGCCCCTTCTCCGCATATGCTGCGCCGAGCGTTTGAGCGACGCCGCCGGAACCGATGATGCCGATCTTCATACTCTTACCCCCCCCCTTATACCTTATACTTGCCCGCTCCAACTCTTGTCCGCGATCTCGTTCCAACGCTCCCGAATCGCTTGGAACTCCTTTTCGTCCAGCTTGCCCTGCCGAACGTACTCAGCGTTCTGCTGCCAGCGGTCCGGCTTTGTAGTGCCAACGATGGCCGTCGTAACACCGGGAATCGACAGCGTGAAGCGAAGAGCGATCGGGATCGATTCTTCGAGGGGAAGCCCGAGGAAATCGAACTGGAGTTTTTGGATCCGTTCCCAGTATTCGTGGTGGTAAGAATCGGACGGCTTCGACGTGTTTCGCCAAACGGCATTCGCGATCGGCCGCTTTGCTATGATCCCGAGTCCTGCGTCGCGTGCGAGAGCAATGTTGCCGTCTATCGTTGATTGATCCGCGATCGAAACCGATGTTTGCAGCGAGTCGAAAACGCCGAGTTCGATCGCCGTCTTCGCATCATCGTTATCGCCGGAATACCCAATGTATCGCGTGTAGCCCTTTTCCCGAGCTCGCTGTAGGCCCTCGATCGCATCGCCCTGACGCAAAACATCGCTGCTGCAACTATGAAGCTGAGCAAGATCGAGATGATTGGTCTTCAACAACCGGAGGCTGGTCTCGATCGTTTTTAGTATCCCGTCCGAACTCCAATCAGACCGCGTAAACCCATCCAATGCGCCGCACTTGCTTAGCAGGTAGTAATCGCCACGACGGCCGCTGACCGCGTTGCCGATCAGCTCTTCCGAAGCCTTGTACGCGGCAGCCGTATCGATGACATTCAAACCTGCGTCAAGCGCAGAGTTTAAAAGCTCATCGACTTCAGCTTGAGTCTGCGCTTCGTTATACCCGATCTCGGCACCGCCAAACCCGAGCACGGAAAACTCCATGTCGGTCTGTCCGAATTTTCTCTTTTCCATATTCTCCCTTGTTCGTTGTTTTTCGTTGATCGGCCATCCGCCGCGGACTAGCGTCTAAGTTCGTCTTCTATCTTCGCGACGACCCGCTCGTCTTCTGCCGTTACATCCGGCGCTATTCGTGCCGCGATGCTGCCGTCTTTCGCGATCAGAAACTTCTCGAAATTCCACAAGATGTCGCTTGCGTTCTCGCGGGTCTGACCGAACCCCTGAAGCTTTGTTTCGAATTCTTCACCGTTAGCTATATCCGCAGCCGGTCGCGCCACCGTTAGCTCTTTGTAGAGCGGATGCTGATCGTCTCCCTTGACTGAGATCTTCGAAAACAGCGGAAACTGTACGTTGTAGTTCGTCGAGCAAAACTCTTGTATCTCTTCTTCCGTCCCCGGCTCTTGAGCGAGAAAGTTGTTCGCGGGAAATCCGAGAACCTCAAACCCCTTCTCGCGATAATTCTCGTATATCTTCTCAAGCCCCTCGTACTGCGGCGTCAATCCGCACTTCGACGCTACATTCACGAGCAAAAGCGTCTTGCCCTTAAACTCTTGCAACGTCGTCTCCGACCCATCGATCTTTTTAACTGGTATTGAAAATAATTGTTCGCTCATAATCTTGCTGTTTTCTCCTTCGTTTAGAGTTCAAGCTTTAGCTTGTCTCCGTTGTTTTAACGGAGGCTTTTCGGTAGCAGAGGACAAGCTAAAGCTTGAACTCTGAACCTAGCCGATTCTCACCACGATCTTCCCGAAATGCGATGCGCTCTCAAGATGCTTCAACGCTTCGCGAGCTTCATCAAACTCGAAAACTTTATCGACGACGGGCTTGATCTTATTAACCGAGATCGCCTTGTTCATATCGAGAAACATCTGTCTCGAACCGACGAAGATGCCTTGCAGGCGGATCGCCTTCATAAAGACAGTGATCGGATTGAAACCCGCCGCACCGGTCAACGCCCCGATCAGCGCGACGTGCCCGCCGATCCGAACGGCGTTGATCGACTTTGGAAGCGTTCCCGCCCCGCCAACCTCGACGACGTGATCGACACCCGGCTGCCCAACGATATCAAGCACCGCCTTGTCCCAATCTTCACGATCGCGATAGTTGACCGTTTCAGTCACGCCAAGATGATGCAGCTTCTCGATCTTTTCCGCACTTCCTGACGTCGCGACCACTCTTGCACCGAAAGCCTTAGCGAACTGCGCCGCAAAGATCGACACGCCTCCCGTGCCGAGCGTTAAAACGGAGTCACCGGGCTTGATCCTTCCCGACACCACCAGAGCATTCCACGCCGTCAGCGCCGCACACGGCAGCGTCGAGGCTTCTTCATATGACAAATGTTCGGGGATAGCAACGATCGAATCTTCGTTAAAGGTCGCGTATTCCCGAAGCACGCCGTCCCACTGTGCTCCCGCTCCGAGCGATGTCCGCCGTTTTTCTTCACTCGATTCGCCGTCGAACCAGCCTTGCGCGAAGATCGGCATCACGCGGTCGCCGACCTTCCATTTCGTCACGCCATCGCCGACGCTCACGACCTCGCCGGCGCCGTCCGACATTGGGATCGCGGGCAACTTCATCTTCGGGTTGTAGGTTCCCGAGACGACCATGAAGTCGCGATAGTTGAGCGACGCCGCGTGGAGTTTAATCAGAACTTCCCCAGCCGCCGGTTCGGGCTTCGGCCTATCGACTATCGCCAGTCTATCTATCCCGAACTCCTGGATCTCGTAAGCTTTCATAAAGCGGTGTGCAGAAGCCCGCACAAAGTAAGGGCATTAGAAAGGATATAAATCCTTACTCCATCCGAGCTTCCGCAGGCTGAACCTATTTCTTCCGCGGTGCTTTCAACGCCAGCTTGATAACCACGTCGTCGCGGATCAGGTCGTCGGCCTTGCCGGCATAAACGATCCCGAAATCTTTGCGGTTGATCGCGAATTCCGCGTCTACGTCCACCGCATCGGCACCGGCCTTGATCGTCGCCGGAAACGATATCGACTTGGTAACGCCGTGCAAATTGAAATCTCCGGTGACGGTGTAAGCATCCGCCCCTTTAGCAGCATTGGCCTCGATCTTGGTCGATTTAAAAGTCGCTTTTGGAAACTTTTCAACGTCGAAGAAATCGGCGGATTTCAGATGTCCGGTAAGCTTCTCGTCATCCGCATAAACTGAGGTCGCATCGATGTCGACCGATACGGTGCTTTCGGCCGGCTTGCCGTTCACGAGATCGATCGTGCCCGTGAGCGTCTTGAATCCTCCGTCATGCTTGCCGGTAACTTTCGAGCCGGTAAACTCGACCTTCGAGTTCTCATCGTTGATCGCCAATGCTTCACCCTTTGCCGCCACCGGGGCAGGAGCAGCTGCAGTGTTCGCGGCGTTCGCCGTATTTGCCGACGAGTTTGCCGAGGGCTCATTAACAGTCGCCTTAGTTTTGTTCGCCGCCGGGTCTTCGCACGCCGAAGCGAACAACGATAGTGTCATCAAAGCAGTAAGTAGATACTTCATCCTTTTCTTTCTCCCCAAAGTCTTTTCTGAAAACCGATCCTCAAAAGGTTAGATCGCCGCCGCGGCGTTAACGCCGTCTTTCCCGGTCAGCAACTCTACGAACTCGGCCTGGATCGAACGGCCTTTGTCCTCGTTATACCAACGCTGCAATTCTTCCATGATCTCAGGCTTCTCAATACCCTGCTCTTTAAGTTTGAAGAACAGTTCTTGAGCAGCTTTCGGCCTGGCCCCCCACGTCCACAGCACATCGAGCGATTCGACATCCAACGCGATCAGCTTTGGTATCGACCTTGCTCCGAGCGTCAGAAAACGATCGATAAGCTCGAGGTTCTCATCCCGCAAGATATAACGTGTCTGTATGATATCGCTTTCCGCGGCGATCTTCTCAATTGTCGGAACATTCTGTGCCGCGTCGCCGCACCATGCTTCCGTAATAACGAGCCATATCTGCCCTCGCTCGACCGCATGCACCGCCGAAAGCGTTTGATCATTTAATCCGATCGTCTTTTCGATCCGCTCCATCCGGGCGAGATTCAGCCGCGTGAAATTCGCCAACGCTTCCGACTGCTTCGGACCGGTCGTCTTCCCCTCCGCAACCAAGCGCTCGATCAAGCCCTTGTATTCGGGATAGCCGATCGCCTTTTCAAGATATTCCTTCACTCTTGTCACCCTCCTTGATCGCCGCCAACTCGCGTTCGAGCTTTTCGATATGCTCGTACAGCGGCTCGACCATGGCCTTTATTTCGTCCATCGTATACCGAGGCGTGATGTGCTGCGGGCAATTCCACTCGAGGCCTTTCACGTGGATAACCGCCGCCCTTTCGACTTTCGCTTCATAACTCGGATCAGCCAGTTTCTCGATCAGCTCCGGATCATCCGCCGCGTCGCGAAACTCGATCTCGCCAATGATCTTCAACCTTCGCCGGTTCGGGTAATCCATCAGAAACAACGCAACCTTTTTGTTCTCCGACGCGTTCCCTACGCTGATGTATTGCAGGTTTCCGCGAAAGTCCGCGTATCCTAACGTCCGCTCGTCCAATACTTTCAGGAAACCTGGCCGTCCGCCGCGAAACTGTACATAAGGCTGTCCGTCGTCGTTGGCGGTCGCCAGGTAAAATCCGTCGCGGCTCTCGATAAAATCTGCTTCGGCATCGCCAATCTCAAAGTTACTGTCGGCCCGATGCTCAAGCTTTTCGAAATGGCGGCGCGACCCGTAGTGGTCTTGTGCCGCCTTTACCGCATCGGTGAAAGCTAATTCTTGAAACTTGTTAGGCATAAGGCAACCGATCTTGCCGGTCATGCTCATTCGGCCGGCTGAAGAACCCGGCGACCGCCGCGCCGCTCGAACAATTTATCGACGCTCCACTCGCCACCTCCGGAAAAGATGAAAAAGAAGAAGACGAAGCAATACAGTACCGCCATTTCGCCCTGATTTACGAAAGGCAGGAAGCCGCCCGAAGCGTGCGCCATGAAATACGCGACCGCCATCGTACCGCTTAGAAAAAACGCCACCGGACGCGTGAAGAGCCCTATCATAAATGCGATCCCGCCGAAGAACTCCAATATCCCGGCGATCAACACCAACGGTCCTTCAGCCCCTGCCGGAACCGGCGTTGGATAACTAAAAAGCTTTTGGCTGCCGTGCCACAAAAAGAGAAAACCGATGATGACCCGCAACACACTCAGAATTCGTGGCGTCCACGAAGTAAAAAATTCGCTCATTCGCATCCTCGCAAGATTACTAATTTAGTTACTGAACAAACCGCTGAAGCAGCATGCTAGCTTTCAGGAATGTTGGATAGAAACGCATCGCCGCGGTCGCCGCATTCAGCAAGAATTGCGGCGGGCCAATTTCCAATGAAATACATTCGGACAATTTCAAAACCATAATGACCTTCCACTCGTTCGATAATGTGGGAGCACCTTCCCCGATTCGTTCTACTTCCCTTGCTCGTTCGCTTCTCGCAACACTTCTGTAACACTAACGGATACAAATGACTGCAAAAAATTTTATGCTGATGCCGTGCCTTGAGCGACCATCTCGAAAACGCTCTGCAAAGAATACTTCGAAAGTTTTTCTTGAATTCCCTTGTCGATATCTTTTTGCAGACAGCACAGCACGGCCTCGATGTTTTTACCGACCGGGCAATCTTTGTTCGGTTCCTTCGCGTGCAATGCGAAAACTTCCCCGCAGTTGACCGCCTTATAAACTTCCCAAAGATTGATCTCCTTCGGGCATCTCGCCAATCGCGTTCCGCCGTTTGCCCCAGTCTGCGACATCACAAGCCTCGCGTGGTTCAACTGACCTAGCAGTCGTCTAACAACGACGGCGTTAGTGTTGACGCTTTTCGCAAGATAATCGGACTTAAAATTCTCGTCCTTCGACCTCGCTAGCATCGACAACACATGTACTGCCATTGAAAACTGACTGTTCGCCGCCATATCTGTAACGACTATAGTTACAGTTAGCTGAGTTGTCAAGCGGAAAGTTTGCTATACGATCTTAGGCGGCTCGCCACGCGGATCACGCACCTGCGGCGGATCCACATCCGGCTCCTCGACAGGCTCCCGTTCCTCGACATCGGGCGGAAGCGGAATATCCTCATCCCGCGGTCCGTCACGTTCGTCCTGCTTGCGTCCCATGCCCTCATTTCCAGCCGGATCGACGTTCGGATCAAACTCGTCCACGTCCGGCGTCGGTGTAATACCTTGTTGCATTTTTTGCCTCCAGCGACGGAGAGGCAATGCAGATGCCAAAATAAAATGGCCGAGCAACAAAGGCTCGGCCAATCGATGAAAATGTGACTAAAACTATTTCGAAGGGATCTTGATCTCGCGGCCGGCACCAAGCACGGAGTTAGGCAATAGCCCGTTGTACTTAGCTACCTCTGTCGGATCGGCTCCGTTACGAACCGCCAACTTCGAAACAGTGTCTCCGGCCTGGGCCTTAACTATCTTCACGTTGCCGCCCACGGAAGACGAGTTAGAGCTAGGACGCGAATAGGTCGTAGCGGCCACGCGGTTGCCTGCAGCCATTGGGACGAAAACCTTACCTGTTGGCGACTTCATTCCCGGATTCGCGGCCATCAAGGCATCAACAGAAACGCCGGTGCGGTTTGAGATCGTCTGCCACGTTTCGCCCTGCACAGACTTCGCAAGGTTCGTGTCGTTCACCTTGCTCGCCGGCAGACGTTTGAAAACAGCGACTACATCATTCGCTTTACCAGCCGGAACGTTGATGATGTACGGCTCCGGCGGCGTCATGTTCGTGCGTAGATGAGGGTTCAAGTAACGAATATACTGAGCTGTCGTATCCGAAGCCTGAGCGATGATGTTCAGATTGGTCGACGCGGGAACGCGGATGCGGTCGTACCGAAGCGGAGCCGCCGGACGAACGTGACCGAAACCATAAGCTCCAGGGTTGTTTGCGACCAGTATCGTCGCCAGGATATTCGGAACGTAATTGCGAGTTTCACGCGGCAGATATGGATATGCTGCCCAGAAATTCGAAACACCGGCACGACGGATCGCGCGATCCACATTGCCTTCCCCGCAGTTGTAACCCGCCATCGCGAGTTCCCAATTGCCGTATCGATTAAACAAGAATTTCAGGTAGCGTGCGGACGCTCGCGTTGCTTCTTCAAGGCTGTTTCGCTCATCGACATGGGCGGTCCGACGAAGGCCGTATCGCGATCCCGTTCCCGGGATAAACTGCCACAGGCCAGACGCAGCCATATGTGACATCGCAACTGGCTTCCAAGCGCTCTCGACCTGTCCAAGCCAAGCGACGTTTTCCGGAATTCCCTCCTCGCGGAAGATCCGTCGAGCCATCGTCATGAACATGCCAGATCGATACAAACCAACTTCCATCGTCGTCCGGCCTCGGCCGCGATAGTAGTTGATGTATTGCTGGATCATCGGGTGAACCTGGAAAGAAAACCCGAGTGAACGGTTGGCCACTGCGTACTGAATGTACTGATACTGCTGTTGCGCCTCTGGATTGGTATCGACCTGCTGCTCTTCCTGTGTCAATTCAAGCTTAGCAAGCTCGTCTCCGATCGCGGGCTCGTAAACTTGATTGTTAAACCCGTTAAGTTCTTGAACATTCTGCTGATTTCCAGGAACGATCGAAGCGATGGTCGCGGCATCTGCGTTTGCCGGACGCTTTCCGGGCTTGAGCAGCGCAGCAACATTATCCGCTAGTTTCAGCTCGGCATCGTTCCAGTTCCACCCGCAGGTTACCGCGAGCGGCCGCAGTTGAGCACCTTGATTATCTACCGGAAACTCGATGCGATAGATCGTCTCGACAAGCTGAGAATAGCAAGCCTGCAACTTCGGGTCGCGCTGAATATTCAGGGTAGAAAGCAGAAAAGTTTCGACGGATTTATCGAACTTGTCGCCAGACTCCTGTCGTTTGTTGGCCTTTAAGTCCTCAAGTCCCGACTTAAAATGCTTTCCAGATCCTTCAAGAACCCGATTTATCTGGGCCTGAGCGTTCAGCACCTCCACCGTCTGTGCAGACGCGGCGACACTGAATGAAAATATGATTGCGGCAGATACAAAAAGACTGCAAATAGTTGATTTCATTAAACTTCGTCTATTCACCTTACAGAAAAACCTCTTAGGTTTAGGGCGAATTTATGAAACGGCAAACCGAATAATTCCAAAAAATTCTACGCTCTAATGCCGGATTTGTTCCCGAAGGCGCACCTTGGAAACACTAATTTCCATAATAAATGTACCACAAAAGTACATCTTTTGGATACATAGAACTGCCTGGGGCGGCAAAGCATCTTACTTGCCTCAGTGCAAAGTACGAACAAATCTCGCCCAGCTGGGGGCACATTCACGCTGACTGCTCAGACAAGCACGGATGCTTGTCGCTCCAGTCACGCCGCCTTCCTAGCGGCTCGGACCGGCTTGGGTTCGAGCAGAGCAGTCTCAAAGACCTGTCTAACATGCTCGACGAACACGAAGTCGAGGTCGTTCATCACTTCTTCGGGCAGATCGTCCAAGTCTCGGCGATTCGGTTCGGGCAGAATAACGGTCTTGATCTTCGCCCGCCTTGCCGCCAAAAGTTTTTCTTTGACTCCGCCGATCGGCAGCACGTTGCCCCTCAATGTGATCTCGCCGGTCATCGCCACGTCTTTTCGAACCGCTCGCTGAGCAAGAACCGAAACCAACGCCGTCGCCATCGTAATACCCGCACTCGGGCCATCTTTGGGAATCGCCCCTTCGGGAATGTGGATGTGGATGTCGAAGTTGTCGAACACTTCCTCGTTAATGCCGATCTCTGATGCTCGAGCCTTGGCGTACGAGAAAGCCGCCTGTGCTGACTCCTGCATGACTTCGCCGAGTTGGCCGGTTAGCTGAAGTTTTCCCTTGCCCTTGGTCTTGATCGCCTCGATGAACAAGATGTCACCGCCGACTGCCGTCCATGCCAGGCCCGTCACGGTGCCGATCTGGTCCTTCTTGAGCGCTCCTTCGTTGAACACCCGTGGAACGCGAAGGAAACTCTTGATGTTGTCTGCCGTCACCTTCACGGGCTTAAACTTACCTTCCTCTTCGGCCTTCTTGCGGGCGACTTTCCTGCAGACCTTGCCGATCTCGCGTTCGAGATGACGCAATCCCGCTTCCTGTGTGTATTCACTGATGATCTTCGTGAGCGCACGGCGGTCAAACTTTACATCGCTCGGTTTTAAACCATTCTCTTCGATCTGCTTAGGAACAAGGTGCCGCTTGGCGATCTCGAGCTTTTCCTCCTCGGTATAACCCGAAAGCTGAATGATCTCCATTCGATCTCTCAACGCCGGCTGGATCGTATCCAAAACGTTTGCCGTGGTCATGAACATCACATTTGAAAGATCGAATGTGAGATTCAAGTAATTGTCGCGGAACGCAAAATTCTGTTCCGGGTCGAGCACTTCGAGCAGCGCTGAGCTCGGATCGCCGCGGAAATCCGCTCCGACTTTGTCGATCTCGTCTAGCATTATCAGCGGATTATTCGTCGCGGCCTGCTGAATCCCCTGAATGATCCGGCCGGGCATCGCGCCTACGTACGTACGCCGATGCCCGCGGATCTCAGCTTCGTCGTGTAAGCCCCCAAGCGACAGTCGAACGAACTTCCTGTTTAACGCCCTTGCCACCGAACGTCCCAACGACGTCTTACCGACTCCAGGCGGTCCGACTAGACACAGGATCGACCCCTTGGGCTTTTCCATCAACTTGCGCACCGCGAGTGCTTCGATGATGCGCTCTTTGACTCGCTCGAGACCGTAGTGGTCCTCATCGAGGATGTCTTCAGCAACTTTTAAGTTAAGGTTGTCTTCAGACTGGATCTGCCACGGCAGATCGGTCATGATGTCCAGCCAATTTCGAAGCGTCGCCGTCTCTGCCGTGTCGGGATGCATCCGCTCCAGCTTCTTAAGCTGACGCAGAGCTTCTTCTTCAGCTGCTTCCGGCATCTTTGCTTTCAAGATCTTGTCACGATAACCCTCGATCTCTTCGAAAAGTTCGTTCCCGTCACCAAGCTCGCCTTGGATCGCCTTTAATTGCTGCCGCAGGAAAAACTCCCTCTGCGACCGGTCGATATCTGCACGAGCCTGGCTGTTGATCTCCTGCTGAACGGTCAAAACCTCGATCTCCTTGTTAAGCAGATCATTGACCTTTCGCAAGCGGGGGACCGGATCGACGACGTCCAAAATGCTTTGAGCATCTTCGACCTTCAAATCAAGATTCGAAGCGCACAAGTCGGCAAGCCTTCCGGAATCGTCGAGATTCGCGATGATCGCGAGCACTTCAGGCGAGATGTTCTTGCCGAGTGACGCAGCGCGTTCCATCGAACCACGCACGTTTCGAACTAAAGCCTCAACCTCCAGCGATCCTTCCGGGGCGAGCGGTTCCGAAACCGGAGTGATCGACGCACGGACGTGGTCGCCGCTAGGATCTATGCCTTCAACTAAGGCCCGAGAAAGGCCCTGAATGAGGATACGTATCCGCCCGTCGGGCAGCTTCAGCATTCTCATTATGATCGCGACCGTGCCCATTTCGAACAGGTCTTCGCGTCCTGGATCTTCCTTGTTAAGGTCTTTCTGCGAGACCA
Source organism: uncultured Acidobacteriota bacterium (assembly GCA_902826795.1). Taxonomy (GTDB): domain Bacteria; phylum Acidobacteriota; class Blastocatellia; order Pyrinomonadales; family Pyrinomonadaceae; genus OLB17. The sequence continues at coordinate 34,386 of CADEGD010000040.1, forward strand.
AAACGATCATCCGGTTTTCTTTCAAAGCTTCTTCGACAGCCTTGATCGATTTGTCCCGCGAGACGAAAAGCGGAACGATCATGAAGGGGTAAATTACGATGTCGCGTAAAGGGAGTGCGGGCAGTTGCGAAGGGATCTGCATCATCGGCTCCGTTATGTCGGAGTCGGACAGCCCAACAGCAAACTCTTCAAAATCAGCCATAACCTTTGATTGTAGGTAAACCGCGAAGAAACGGCAAAGATTCGATAACCGCAACCTTTGATCCGTCAAAGAAAAGACGCCGCCACGCGGACGACGCCTTCGTTTAATAGTTTCCCGAAGATTCGGTGCCTAGTTCGCGAGAAATCGGACGCCGTAGTTGAACGTTCCAAACTCGACGAACCGCGCCCGGATGCGCATGTTCAGCTTTATCGTCAGCGGCTTTTTGTAGATGTTGTCGACCACACTCGGAGGCAGGCCGAGAGCTTCCCAAAAGCGTCGCGAGAATCCGAGCGTGTTCGCTCGCGTGTAGCTTAGGTTATCGAGTTCGATAAACGTCGGTGCCAGCGTTTTTTGGCTCGTCCGCGAACCGACTCCGCCCGTCGTATACGAGCCATTCATCGGATTTCCAGTTGCCGGGTCGATCGCGGCCGGATCGTTCAATGCGTCGCTTTCGAGCGTAAAGCTTGGAAAATAGTTAAATAGGCCGGTCGAATTCGCCGCCGTTCCATTCCGCGAAAAAACTGAAGTGTTGTGGTTAGTTATTGCGTAGACGATGTTCTTGGCGGACTTCGCTGGAAAAGTGATTCGACCGATGTCGTTGTACGTGATGTCGGTGAGCACGGCAGTGTCCGTTATCTGAAGACATCTGTCGTCCGGGCCGAGGTCCGGCAGGATCAGCGAGCAGTCGCTGTCAATAAAAACTACTCCGGTGGCAGCCACGCCGAAAAACTTCACGTTCTTGTCGAACGATGCGGCATCGCCTACTTCTTCGTCGGTGACGGCCATCAGCGATGGGCCGCTTTTCGCATCAGCTACTTTCGATCCCTGATTCGCCGATCTCTCGGCTTTACTCCTTTTAACTATTTCCGCTCTCTCATGATTGGCATCCTTGAGAATTTGCGTCACATCCTGGGCGGGAACGGCGAGTGCTGCGGTTAAAACAACCGCTACGAACAAAACATTCTTCATTTTCAACTCCTATGGGGTTAGCTAGTTTGCAAAATTGAATTAACTTAATTGTCGAGAAACCGAATTAAGACGCGATCATATCCGACGTTTTGCATTGTTGAGCAAATCCGTTCAAATTGACCATGTCGATCCAATACGCGTAAAACTAGCTTTTTCTGGCCTTCTTGCTTTTTTTGGTTGGAGTATTTTCTCGGGAGCGGACGAGATCTTTGAGTTCGTTCATGAATGCGGAGACATCCTCGAACTCGAGATAAACCGATGCGAACCGAACGTATGCGACCTTGTCGATCGATTTGAGGCGACGCATGATCACCTTCCCTATCTCGCTTGTTGAGAGTTCGCGGTCGAGAGAATCCTGCACTTCTTTTTCCGCGTCGTCGACGATTCCTTCTAACTGAGCAACGGATATCGGCCGCTTCTCGCACGCGCGCAATAGTCCCGCAAGTATCTTTCCACGGTCGAAAGTCTCTCGGCGGCCGTCTTTTTTAACGACCATGTACGGAATCTCGTCGATCCGTTCATACGAAGTGAAGCGACGCCCACACTCAAGGCATTCTCGCCGACGCCTGATCGCGTCTCCGTCCTTCGCCTCGCGAGAATCGACAACCTTATCTTCGAGATGTCCGCAAAATGGGCAACGCATAATTCAAGTCCAAGGTCCTTGGTCCAATGTCCCAAGTCGCTTCGACCGGGGCCGGACGTGTAAGACACGAGGACCTTGGACGTTAGACCTTGGACTCCGAGACAGACTCCCCGTTAGGGGATTCTGATTCGATTTCGTCGACTGCGTGTTCGCTGGATAAAAGACTTCGGAACCGCTCAATACTTATATCGCCATGGAGGAAATAATACAAGCCAAAGACTATGGCGGGGGCGAAGTACACAAGATGTAGTGCAATCGCAAACGCGGCGACATCTTCCCGGGGAATGTCGTTTTTCAGAAACAAGAGGCTGGCTCCGGTGCCGGCGTGAAAGGCTCCGGCAGCTCCGCCAGGCGTCGGGACGATCGAGCTGACGGTCGCAAATCCCATGACGAACAGCGAATCGCTGAACGTGACGGGAAGGTCAAAAGCAAGCATCACGAGCCACGTCGGAATTGAGATCGCCAGCCAGAGCATCAATGTCCAAAATGATACAAGGAAAAGCTGCTTCCAATTGGTTAGTATCGACAACGCACCGGCCAGCTTATCGAGAATGCTCAGAAAGATCTTTCGAAGCCGCACGGGCATCCATTTGCGGTCGGTCAGTCGTGCAAAGAAATGATTCACCCGGCCCGAGATCCGGTGATAAACGACTAGTGCGACGAACGCCAACGCAACACCCACAAGCAGGGCAACACCCACGACCTCAACGAACTCAAACTCGACTTCTCTTCCCGCCGGCGGCTTGAACCAGATCAGGTTAACCGCAAAGAAACAAACCAGCGCCGCCAGATCGAACATCCGCTCAAGCCCGAGAGTAACTAGCGCTGACGACGGGCGAACCCGCTTGTCCCGCATCGGCAGCCACATCGGCCTGACGATCTCGCCCGCCCGTCCGATAAGAAATATCGCGGCAAAACCGACAGTCGTCGTCGCGAACAACTCCTTCAGACTCGATCTCGTTATCGGAGCCAGCAGTACCTGCCAGCGAATCGCCCGCAGCAGATAACCAAGGCAAATGATCAGAACCGCAGCCGTGACATATGTCGCGTTCGCCTTCGCCAAGCTTTGCCGCACAAGCTGCCAGTCCAGACCCCGGCCGAAGAACCAGAACAGGAACACGGCGAAAAGAAAAAGTAAGATGAATTTAAGATACTTACGCACAAACGTATGAAGATACTTTATCAATTCACTAAACGCGAATTTGGCTGTCGATTCCGTTCCACTCCGATTTTGTCGGAACTTCGCCCCGTTTGCTATCGTAAACTAGCTTTGACAAGGCGGGCGTTTGTGCTTTGTTGCCCGTGGAAGTTGGGGCTAAATCGTTCGGAGAACAGAGCTTGGAAGCTTTAAAGGCGTCTGCCGAGATCAACGGGGCTGAACTTGTCCGCCGGGCGCGGTCGGGTGATGGCGTGGCCTGGGAAGAGATCGTGACCGCGTTTTCGCGTCGAATATTCAACCTCGCCTATCGGTTCACGTCGAACGCCGAATCAGCCGAAGATCTTACGCAAGAGGTCTTCATTCGAATTTACCGGACGCTGGATCAATACGACTCCAGACAAGGCGATCTTGCGAACTGGTTGATGCGGCTGGCCCGCAATTTGATAATTGACGACTATCGCCATCGGCAGCGCAACCCGCAGAACACGATGGCTGAGGCGGTCGACGACCATCAGTACCATCTCCGAGCGGTCGGGACGAGTGCTCACAAGGAGATGGAACGCCGCGAACTTTCGGCGCAAGTGCAGGAAGGGATAGACAAACTTCCCGCCGATTTGAAAACCTGTGTGATCCTTCGCGATATCGAAGAGCTGAGCTATCAGGAGATAGTCGACGCACTTCAGATCCCGGAAGGTACCGTAAAGTCGCGAATCAATCGCGGCCGCATCGAACTGGCGAAGATCTTGAAGAGAATGCGGGTAGTCACGGTTTAAGTGGAACGCGAACTTTAGTTCGCTGGCAGGCAAATAAGAATGGAGAAAACGTCAACCTAAAATGGTTAGTTTCAAGGGGTTAGAGCAATGGTAAACGGGCACGACAATTTAATAGATTGCACCGCATTCGAGGATTCGCTTTCAGATTATCTGGAGCGTTCTCTCGATAAAGGAACGCACAAGGCCGTCGCCGCTCACGCCCTGGCTTGCCCGCTATGCCACTCGCTCCTGAACGACGTTAAGAGCGCCGTCGCCGCCTGTCGCACTCTGGCCGAGCCGCAAGCTCCAATGTCCAAACTCGATGCCGGAATACTTGCCCGCACGGTTCCGGATGCGACCGTCAACTGCTCCGAGTTTGAGGAGTATCTCACTGATTATCTCGATGGATTTTTACCTGCCAGCGTCTTTCACCGCTGGGAGCGTCACGCCGTGCTTTGCGATGAGTGTACGGACCTGCCCGGAATCGTAGTTCGTTCGCTCGCCGCGATCGTGAACTACAAGCTCGACGAGCTTCCGGTTCCCGCCGGACTGCATCAGCGGATACTGAACCTTACGACTGGCTCCGAACTTGCGAAAGAGATCAAACCGTCGCTCGGCGAACGTTTCGGCGAATGGGTACGCGGGCTCCGCTTCCCGATATCCGTACCGCAGCTTGCTCCGGTTGCGGGAATGCTTCTAGTCGCGTTTCTTGCCTTTAGCCAAACTGTTTCAGCCGACGGCTCGATCTCTAACGTGTACGCACAGGGCGTACAGCTTGCCGAGCAAACTTATAGGCAAGGTGCTGAGGTTCTCAGCGAAGCTCGCGGAAACAGGCCGGAAGGAACTCAGAACACGGTTGAGGGAACGACCGAGGTGAAGAACGAAGAATAAATGAATTGCGCATATCACACACAAAACGGTGCTGTCGTGCAGTGCAATTCGTGCGGCAAGCCGCTATGCCCGGCCTGCGACCATCGAATCAAGGGATTCCCCTATTGTCAGGACTGCATCGTGATGGGCGTCGATTTGCTTCGACAGCAGAACAGTTCGAATTACGGACCATACGTCCGCAAAAGCACATCGCCTTTCATTGCGTTCATACTGTCGATAGTTCCCGGCTTAGGGGCGGCATATAACGGCCAAACGATTAAAGCTCTCGTATATTTCGGAGTTTTCATCGGGCTGTTTCAGCTTGCGGTACTCACCGGCGGCTCGGCACTGTTCGTCCTCGGATTTTTCGGAATGTGGGCGTTTTCCGCCCTCGATGCATGGCGTACGGCTCGGATGATTCGCTCTGGAGTCACGCCCGATGTCGCTGAAGATATTCTGGTCAAGCGGTTTCAGGGCAATCCTAAACTGTGGGGAATTGTTCTAGGCATCCTCGGAGTAGCGTTTCTGCTTCAAAACGCATTCGGCCTGAAAGGCATCATGCGTGGAGCTCTTCCGCTCTTACTAATTGGCCTTGGCATCTACATCCTTCGCGGCTATATTTTTAAGCCCAAAGATGAGGACGCCAGAAAATGGAGTGATTTCGATTCCGCGAAACCGGCACCATTCTTTTCAGGCAAACTTACGGGCGGTTCCGGGACGGGAGAGTATGATTATGCTTCCCGCGAGGCCGGCGAACAGCGCTACGGGAATTGGGGAAACCGCTAGGCTTTCCGGCCTGGCAAACGTTATACTTTTCGGGGAGTTTTAGAAGTATATGGCGATCATGAAAGCAACCGGAGTTATTGGCAGCATAGTGGCTTTAATTGCCTTGTTAATCGTCTTGGTAAAGAGTCTGATAGCCTTCGTAGGTTTTATAACGACCGCGATCAAGATCTTGATAATAGTAGCTTTCGTGGCTCTTTTCCTCGGGGTCGGATTCCTGATCTTCAAATCGCTTGCCGACAAGAAACGGAAGCACGATTAGGACTTTTCCACAGCCTATAGTAATCTTTACGAGGCAAACGGACGGGTGCCGCTTGCCTTTAGTTCGCTTGGAAGTTACACTGCATTTTAATCTTTAATAGATTTTGGCTCGTCTGCTGGCCTTGAACCCACTCAAAGCAGGC
>CADEGD010000041.1 GCA_902826795.1 uncultured Acidobacteriota bacterium
GACGGCAGGTGGCGTGCGATACGCGTCGAGGTCTCCGAACCCGACCTGATTGCCCGCTCGCGCCAAGGGTATTTCGCCAAGTAACTTCCTTGACACTTTCGACTCCAATTTGTAAGTTATAGGTTCGCTTTGCACCCGTAGCTCAGCTGGATAGAGTGCTTGACTACGAATCAAGAGGTCGCATGTTCGAATCATGCCGGGTGTACCATCTTTTCGAGAAGCAGGCCGGTGGTCTGCTTTTTGTTTTTCTAGCCTCGGTTGATTTGAGCCTTTTTTAAAACCGATCAGTCCCTTCCCAAGAACTTCACGTGACTGAGTCCGCGGTTCGCTTAATAACGACATGGTATAATCTAGAAAGTCCAACGCCAGAGAAGTTAGAATGATAAAGACAAAGTTTTTGAAGGTAGCGGCTGCGATTGCGGCCGTTTTTCTGTTGGCAAATATGTTTATGTTCAGCGAAAAAAATTCAGCCGCCGCAGTCAACCCGTTGACCGCCGAGTGGACCGGGCCTTACGGCGGCGTCCCGCCGTTCGATAAGGTTAAGGTTGCCGATTTCAAGCCTGCGATCGAGGCCGCAATGACCGAGAACCTCGCCGAGGTGGATAAGATCGCGTCTGACCCTGAGCCCGCATCGTTCGAAAATACTATCGCGGCGATGGAACGTGCCGGGTCGACGCTAAGCCGAGTCTTGACCATCTATTACCTTTGGGGCGGCAATATGGCGACGCCTGATTATCAGATTGTCCAACGCGAGATGGCTCCCAAGCTCGCCGCCTTCAATGACAAGATCACGCAGAACGAAGCTCTCTTCAAGCGGATCGAGGCTGTCTACAACTCACCGGAGAAAGCGAAGCTGACCGCCGAGCAGCAACGGCTCGCGTGGGTCTATTACACCAACTTCGTCCGTTCGGGAGCTAAACTGGATGCCGCCAAAAAGAAGCGTCTCGGCGAGATCAATCAGTCGCTCGCCGGATTGTTCACGAAGTTCGGACAGAATCTCCTTGCTGAAGAGAACGGCCAGTGGGTAGTCCTTCAAACCGAAGCCGACCTCGCGGGACTTTCGCAATCTCTGAAAGATGCCGCGGCAGCCGCAGCGGTAACGAAGAAAGTTGACGGAGCCGCCGGAATCATTCTCAACACCCGCTCATCGGTAGATCCGTTTCTCACCGATTCGACTCGCCGCGATCTTCGCGAAAAGGTGTGGAAGATGTTTGTCAACCGCGGCGACAACGCGAATCAGTACGACAACAATTCGACCGTCACCGAGATCCTTCAGCTTCGGGCTGAACGTGCGAATCTGCTGGGATATAAGACACACGCTCACTGGCGGCTGGAAAACGCGATGGCAAAGACACCTGAGCGAGCTCTCGAGCTGATGGAAACGGTCTGGCCGGCTGCGATCGCCCGCGTCAAGGAAGAGGTTGCGGACATGCAGGCCCTTGCCGACAAGGAGGGAGCAAAGATCACGATCGAACCGTGGGACTATCGCTTCTATATGGAGAAGGTTCGCAAGGCAAAATTCGACCTCGATCAAAACGAAGTGAAGCCTTACCTGCAGCTCGACAAGATCCGCGAAGCGATGTTTTTCGTTGCCGGCGAAGTGTTCAACTTCACCTTTACGCCAGTGACGGACGTTCCGGTTTTCCATCCGGACGTAACCGTTTGGGAGGTGAAAGACAAGACTTCGGGCAAGCATATCGGCCTGTGGTATTTCGATCCGTATGCACGAGACGGCAAACGCTCCGGCGCGTGGATGAACGCATATCGCGACCAGGAACGGATGGACAAGGAGATAACGACCATCGTTTCGAACAACTCAAACTTTGTGAAGGGAAAGCCCGGCGAGCCGGTGCTGATCTCGTGGGACGACGCGACGACGATGTTCCACGAATTCGGCCATGCTCTTCACGGCCTGTCGTCGAATGTGACTTATCCGACGCTCTCGGGAACCGCGGTCGCCCGCGATTATGTCGAATTTCCTTCGCAGCTTCTCGAACACTGGTTCTCTACGCCCGAGGTACTCCAGAAGTACGCCCTTCATTATCAAACGGGAAAGCCGATCCCGCAGGCTCTGGTAGATAAGATCAAGAATGCGTCCACTTTCAATCAAGGCTTCGGAACTACCGAATACCTTTCATCTGCGTTGATCGATATGAAACTGCACCTCGCCGGTTCGCAGAAGATCGACCCAGACAAGTTCGAACGCGAAACCCTCGCGTCGCTCGGAATGCCGAAGGAACTCGTTATGCGTCATCGCACGCCGCAGTTCGCACATGCATTCGGCAGCGACGGATATTCGGCCGGATATTACAGCTATCTTTGGTCTGACGTGATTACCGCGGATTCGTTCGGCGCATTCACCGAAGGTAAAGGCCCGTACGACAAGGCAGTCGGGAAGAGATTGGTCGACAATATTTTCTCGGTCGGAAATACCATCGACCCCACCGAGGCCTATCGCAAATTCCGCGGCCGCGATCCAAAGGTCGAGGCACTAATGAAGAAACGAGGCTTTCCTATCAAGTAAGTTAATCGCCGCGAAAAGGCACAAAAGAGCGCAAAATAGACATTTCCTTTTTTGCGCTCTTTTGTGCCTTTCTGCGGCTATTTTTCTTTTGCCTCTTTAATTCCCAAATTCCGCATTCGCCGATAAAGATGACTCCGATCAACTCCCATCTCATCGGCGGCCTTGCTGACATTCCCTTCGTACTCGGCAAGCTTGTGAAGGATGAACTCACGTTGGTATGCGTCCGTCGCCGCTTTGAATGAGGGAAAGCGAAAGCTTGACGCGGGTTTCTCGTCGGTGAATCCAAGCTCCGGCAGATCGGCGGCAGCGATCTTTTGCTTGGCGTTCATGATGATCACGCGCTCGATCGTGTTCTTGAGTTCACGGACGTTGCCCGGCCAAGAATGATTCTGAAGCTGTTCGACCGCGTCCGGCTGAAACGCCTTTGGCTTCTTTCCGTTGTCGCTGGAGAAACGCTGGTTAAAGTGCTCGATCAATGCGGGGACGTCTTCGAGCCGTTCGCGCAGCGGCGGAACTTGAAACGGGATCACGTTGAGACGATAGAAAAGATCGTGGCGAAAATTCCCGTTGTCGATCAGATCTTCAAGCCGCTTGTTTGTCGCCGAAATGATACGGACATCGACCTTCACCGGCGTGTTGCTGCCCACGGGCTCGAACCGCTGCTCTTCCAACACTCGCAGCATCTTCGCCTGTACCCGCGCGGACATATCTCCGATCTCGTCGAGGAACAACGTCGCCCCGTCCGCCACTTCAAACTTCCCTTTCTTGGCCGCGGTCGCCCCGGAGAACGCTCCCTTCGCATGGCCGAAAAGTTCAGACTCAACCAGTTCCTCGGGAAGAGCCGCCGAGTTTATCTCAACGAACGGTGAACCTTTTCGTTTCGATTGTGAGTGGATCGCACGTGCTACAAGTTCCTTCCCGGTCCCGCTCTCGCCCGATATCAACACGCGGCCGTCCGACGGAGCAACTATTGCGATCTGCTTTCGTAAGGCCCGCATTGCGATCGATTCGCCGACCATTACGTATTCGTCCGCGATCTCTTTTGCAAGCTGTTCGTTCGCACGCTCAAGTTCACGTTGACGGATCGCGTTCTTGACGGTCAGGACGGTCCGTTCGAGGCTTAACGGTTTCTCGATAAAATCGAACGCTCCGAGTTTTGTCGACTTCACCGCCGTCTCGATATTCCCGTGCCCGGAGATCATCACGACCGCTGAATCGTTTCCCTCTTCCTTCAGCCGCTTCAACGTTTCCAACCCGTCGACACCTTTGCCCAGCCAGATATCCAGCAGAATGCACGCGAAGTTCTGCGATGCCGCCGCCTTAAGACACGCCTCGCCAGTCGCGGCAGTCTCCACCGCGAGTCCCTCGTCCTCCAACACCCCGCGAAGCGTATCGCGGATGCCGGGCTCGTCGTCAACTATTAGGATCGAATGTCCCATCAGATAGTGCTCGGTGTTGGAATCTCAACTATAAATTTCGCACCGCTAGGTTGATTCGGAACAGCCTTGATCTTGCCGTGGTGCTCGGCGATTATCCGATGAACAATCGCCAGACCCAATCCGGTGCCGCGGCCTTTGGTTGAGAAATACGGCTGGAACAATTTCGGATAGTCCGCCGGATCTATGCCTCTTCCATTATCGCCCACTTCGACGACGATAAGGTCGCGCGCCGTTTCAAATCGCGACGTGATCGTCACTTGCCGCACATCGTCATCGCCGGGAGCCTCGACGGCATTATCGATCAAATTTACGAACACGCGCTTTAGCTGTTCGTCGTCGATCATCGCCGCTGGCAGGTCGTCGGCCAAACGAACAGTTAGCTCAACTTCCTCGCGTCCTTCATAAAGAACTTCGGCCTGCCGAACTACTTCGTTCACATCCCAAAGCTCGAGTCGGGCATTTGGCAGACGGGCAAATCGCGAAAATTCATCCACCATCGACTTCAAACTTTGAACCTCGCGAAGTATCGTCTCAGTGCTTTCGGTTACAACGGAACCGGTTTTGTCCCGTTCGACGATACTGGCAGCGAGCTGACCACCGGCCACAGACCACTGACCGCTGAAACGTTTTGCTATCCGTTCGGCGGAAAGCTGGATCGGCGTCAACGGATTCTTGATCTCGTGGGCCATTCTACGCGCCACCTCTTGCCACGCCGACGCCCGCTGCGCCGAGATCAATTCTGATAGGTCTTCGATCACGATCACAACGCCGCGATCTTCGGGCAGAGCCGTGACGGTAATCGCAACCGGCATAGGATCGGCCCCGGAAGACGAGAGTTTCACCTGATCCGACGCGTGACCAATTCGCTTTGCGCGGGCGATCAAACGCTCGACCGTCTGCCGATCTTCATTGTGGATTAGTTTTGTGAGTTCAGATCCGGTGAAATCGCCAGGCTCGAACCTCAAAATCCCCTTCGCGGAAGGATTGATGGTCGTGATCTTCCCACCTGCGTCTAGCGAAATAACACCGGTCGGCAACGAGAGCAGGATCGTTTCGATGTAGCGTCGACGCTCGGTCAATTCCGCCTGATTTGCCTCGAGCCTTGCCGACATCTGATTGAACGAGAAAACAAGAAGTTCAAGTTCATCTTCCGCTGGGACTTCCACGCGGCTTCCAACGTCCCCTTGCGCTATTTTTTCCGCTCCTTCAGCAAGTGCTTTGATCGGCACGGTCAGTCCGCGGGCGATGTAAAACGCCGTCCATGACGACGCGAAGATCAGGAGAAACGTCAGCACGCCGAGAGTAAGAAAACCTATTTGACGTACCGTAAACTGTTCGGCTTTCAACCGATCAAGTTCGGCAAGCGCATCGTTGAAAAGCTGGTTAACGCTCTGCCGCTGTCGAAAATCGACGCCCAGAGCTATGCGCCGCCCATCAGACATCTCAGCGACAGCCACGTCGATTCCTGAGCCATCGCGAAGTATCGCCGCCGAAGCATCGCCGGTCCTCAATGCATTAAACTCAGCGGTCATTTCGGCGGAGAGATCTTTGCCGCCTCTCGCGATCACCGATCCGTCACGGCCGATGATCTCGGCAAACGCCAGCCCGCCCGTCGCAACTATCGACTCTATTTCTTTGCGCTCGACTGGCCTCGCACCCAGCGTCATCGCCAAGATCTTTGCCGTACTGTCGAGGCGTTCGAATTGATCGGCGTTCGACCGGTTCTGGATCTTTTCGGCTTCGCGTACGACGTTCTCGGGAATCTGCGTAAACCATCGATCAAGCGCACGATTCAGAAAAAGGTAGGAGAATACAGCCATCGCAACGATCGGCAATATACTTACGAGCGTAAAATAGAAAAACAGGCGTGACTTGATCTTCGACCCGAGAGCCAGCGCGCGGCGTTCGCGAACGAGCTTCACGACGCTTCGCAAAAAAATGAAACCGAAGATGACGAACGCGGCTACGTTAAGCGACGAAAGTCCGTACAAGATGAGAGTGTCGCTAGCTGAGTCTATTCGGAAACTCTTCCAGAGATTGGACGACTGAAGGAGAACAAGCAGCGCCAAAAGCCCGAGCACCAAAGCTCCGAGGGCCGCGATCAGTATCCGGTTTTGCTTGCGTACGGGCGCTGCCATTCGAGTGCAAGTTTAACACGCAACCGCCGCGAATTGCCGTGTGGTAAGGGCTTCGCTAAACTCCATCTAACCGATGCATAAGCCGAAGATATTATTTGGTGGCGATGGGAAACTCCGCTCAGGCTGTCGATTTGCGATCTTTCTCGCCCTTTTCATTTTCTCGTACATAATGTTCGGCTCCGTTGCGGCATTGATCGCCGCGGTAACTGTTGGCCCCATCGTCCCGGGCAGTGCATTCTTTCTGACACTCAACGGCATCGTCTCAACGACTCTCGCTCTCGTAATTGGATGGCTGTGTGGGAAGTATCTCGAAAACCTTCCGTTCGAGGCGATGGGTGCATCTTTCAAAAATAATTGGATCGTAAATCTTCTCATCGGGCTCGTGGGCGGAGCGGTCACGTTCGCTATCGGAGCGGGCGTGGGGATATTGGGCGGAGGATTGTCGTTCAGCTTTAATTCCGGCGCGCCGGCGGGCTCGATCGCATCAACTCTGCTGATCTCTTTCCTCGTCTTCGCCGCCGCAGCTGCCTTCGAGGAAGCACTGTTTCGCGGATACATGCTTCAAACATTCGTTCGTTCGGGTCTCGCATGGCCGGCGATCATCGCGACGTCTCTACTATTCGGCGCGGTTCACCTCGGCAATCCGAACGCCAATTGGATCTCGTCCGCCAACACCGCACTCGCCGGAATTTGGTTTGGCGTCGCGTATCTCAAAACCCGCGACCTCTGGTTCGTCACAGGCCTCCACCTTGCGTGGAACTGGACGCAAGGAGCCATCTTCGGCGTCGAAGTCAGCGGATTGACGGATATCGTCAAACAATCTGTTCTCCGCGAAACCGACAGCGGCCCCACATGGCTTACCGGCGGCGACTACGGCATCGAAGGCGGCGTCGCCACCACCATTGCTCTGATCGCCTCGATCGTGGCGATAAAGTTTATTCCATTAGGAAAACCCCAGTCCGATAAACAATTCTGATCTTTCTTTTCGCGTACATTCGCGTATTTCGCGGTTAGAATCGTCCTTCCCGCGAAATACGCGAAACATACGAAAATGAGTTAGGGGTTCACAAACCCGCAATCACATCGTCTGAATTTTAAATGAGATATCGACGGCCTTAGCTGAGTGCGTCAGCCGCCCGACAGAGATCAAGTCGACTCCGGCTTCGGCGTAGGAGCGGACGGTGTGTAGATCCATTCCGCCGGAGGATTCGATGAGGACGGCGGGATTGAGACCTCGGGCCATCTCTACTAATTTGGCCGCTTCGTCGGGAGTTTGGTTGTCGAGCATTACAATATCGGCACCGGCTTCGATCGCCTCACGAAGCTGCGCCCAATTCGTGATCTCGACTTCTATTTTATGAAGATGTCCGACAGAATTCTTCGCCGCGTTGACTGCTTCCGCGACGCCGCCGGCTAGCGCGATGTGGTTATCTTTTATCAGTACGCCGTCGTCGAGTCCCATTCGGTGGTTTTTCCCTCCGCCTACGGTCACGGCATATTTTTCGAGCAGCCGTAAGCCCGGCGTCGTCTTTCGCGTATCGACTATCGCGGCCCCGGTTCCTTCTACCGCCTTCACAAACTGCCGCGTCAAAGTCGCGACGCCTGACATACGCTGGATAAGATTTAGTGCGACACGCTCGCCGGTCAGCAGAACATCGGCGTAACCTTTCATCGTTCCGAAAACAGTTCCTGCGGTAACTTCGTCGCCATCCGCGAATTGCGTCTCTATCTCGCCGACCTCCGCATCGAGATGAACGAACACCGCCTCCGCCACCTCGAACCCGCAGATCACAAGATCTTCCTTCGCCAGAAATCTCCCAACCCCGCGAACATCCGGCGGAACCGTAGAAGCCGTCGTGATATCCCCACGACCAATATCCTCAGCCAAAAAATGACCGATCGCCGAAAGAACCTCACCATTGTCAAGCCAGTTCATATTCAATCCGTAAGCCAGTCAATCTGTATTCCGATCGGAAACGCTCCCGATGACTGGACGATCTTAAGCATTGTCACCAGTTCCTGATGCGTGGAAGAGAGCGGAAGTTTGACGAATACGGCCTTATCAACTTCCCGCGTTCCTTGTATGAAGACCCGCTGACGCTTTCTGGTTACAAAGAGAGCTTTTAACGCGGCTACGAGGGAATCCTCGTTATGCGCAATTCCGTTCAAGGTAAGCGAGCCAGTTTTATTTCTTTCTACTCGGACAAAAAATCGCCCGGGCTTTGGCTCCGCACCTTCCGGTTCTTCAAGGACTATCTTTACCGGAACATCTGAAAACGAAAAGCTGTCTTCTTCAAGTTCGCGGCCTATCTTTAGAAGTTCAACTATCCGCGAGAACGGTATAGATGGCTCGGCCGCGACCGCAACAACACGCTCGCCTGGGATTCGGGTATCCATCCAAGAATCGAGACGGCGGACGAGGGCCTCTCTGGAAAGCAATTCAGATTCGACTTTGTATCCAGCTTCCTCAATCCGAACCGAAATTGGTGAGGTAGCATTAGGATTCACCTTTCCTTTAAGACCGCGTTCGTCGACTCTATTAAGAATCTGCGCGTGGAATTCTAGTGGAACGAATAAACTCAATAAAGAGAATGCTATTAGGAAGGCAGTACGCGTCATCTAGTTTAGTGCCTCCAAATTCATTTTGAGCGTGGCGATCTGGTGTTCTAGTTCGCCTTTTCTTTCTCTGAGGGCTTCGACCTTTTCGGCCGGGGCCTTGTTTACAAAATCTGCGTTTGAGAGTTGGCCGTTGAGGCGTTGGAGCTCGGTGTCGAGTTTGGCGATCTGGTTTTGAAGCCGCTCGCGTTCTTTGTCGAAGTCGATCAGGCCTTCGAGCGGGACCGCGATCTCGGCACCGCCGCTCAAGACAGCTTTTGCAGACGCTTTCGGAACGTCGAGAGTTTCGCCGAGAACAATGTTATCGGCCCGCGCAAGCTTTTTGATCTGGGCGTCACTGGCGGTGAAGTTTGCAAGCATTTCCGCGTTTGCGGCAACGTGTACGGCGACCTTATCGCTCGGTTTGATGTTCATTTCCGAGCGAATATTCCGCACCTTTTTTATCAGGTCGATCACGGACTGCATCTCAGCTTCGGCAGCAGCGTCGATCGCATTCGCGTCTCCCGGCGGAAAAGCCGTGAGCATTATCGTTGCTTCGGCGTCTTTGTAAGCACGAGCAAGCATCTCTTTTCCGGTGCCTGGCAAAGTCAGCCAAAGCTCTTCCGTCAAATACGGCATAAACGGGTGAAGCATCCGAAGAGCGATCTCGAGGATCGTGAGGATACGGGTCTTGGTAAGAGTGACGCCTTCAGGCGTTTCTTCGTCAGAACGGCTAAAGCCGTCACGCTTGCTGGTGATCTCATCCTTTACGAGTTCGATATACCAATCGCAGAAATCGTCCCAAAAAAAGTGATAGAGCAGCGAAACCGCAGTGTGGAATTCATACTTCGCGAGGGACTTATTTACGTCGATGGCCGTCTGATTTAGCCGCGAGATAATCCATCTGTCCGCCAGCGACAACCCGCTGCGATCCATCAGGCTGGCGTGATCAACCTTAGCTCGTTCCGAATTCAACAGACAAAACCGCGTCGCGTTCCAGATCTTGTTGGCAAAGTTTCGATAGGTCTCGATCAATAGATCGTTCCATTTAATGTCCGCGCCGGTGGCGATAGAGGCGAGATATATCCGCGTCGCGTCCACGCCGAACTTATCGAACATCTCTATCGGATCGACGCCGTTGTTGCGTGATTTCGACATCGGCTTGCCGTCTTTGCCAAGCACGGTTCCGGTGATGATCACATCCTCGAAAGCCTTCTTATCAACAAACTTTTTCGTCAGCATCATCATCCGGGAAACCCATAGGAAAATAATGTCGCGGCCAGTGACGAGAACGTCAGTCGGGAGGAAGGTCTCCAGATCCGACGGAACGCGGACGCCCCCGTCCGCACTTACCGCCTGCGGCGAATGTTCTTGGGCCGCCGTCAACGAGTCAGTTCGGGCATCGCCCTCATTGCGGACGAGGGCGTCCGCGTTCCCGGTCCAACCCAACGTCGAGAACGCCCACAATCCCGACGAAAACCATGTATCGAGTACGTCCTGATCTTGAGTTAGCTCGCGACCACCCGCTTTCTCTTTAGCTTCATCCGCGGTGTGTGCGACAAAAACATTTCCGTCTGCGTCGTACCACGCGGGGATCTGATGCCCCCACCAGAGTTGGCGGGAGATGGTCCAGTCCTTCAGATTTTCGAGCCAAGTCGTGTAAACCTTTTCGTGCGGGACCTGCGGCGAGAAATGCGGCGCGCCCTCGGTCCGCATCAGGTCGAGAGCCATGTCGCGCATCTCGTCCATCTTCACGAACCACTGATCCGATAAGATCGGCTCGACGATCGTCTTGCACCGTTCGCAGACCGGCAGCGATATCTCGTAATCGTCGATCTTCTCGAGCAAGCCAAGTTCGTCGAACCGCTCGATCACCTTTTCACGAGCCTTGAAACGGTCGAGGCCTTCAAATTCTTTCCCCGCGGCGGCGTTCATCGTGCCGTCGTCGTTCATCACGAGAAGCTGCGGCAGGTCGTGTCGCTGGCCCAGCTGATAATCGTTCGGATCGTGGGCCGGCGTGATCTTGACCGCACCCGTACCGAACTCCGCGTCGACATATTCATCCGCAACGATCGGTATCTCGCGATCAGTGAGCGGCAACGCGATCATTTTGCCGATGAGATGTTTGTACCGCTCGTCTTTCGGGTTCACCGCGACCGCCGTATCTCCGAGCATCGTCTCGGGACGAGTTGTCGCGACTATCAAGGCAGAACCGCCTGCGTGAGCAGGTGGCAAATCGCCGTCGCGGGAATCAGCTTGATCATCAGAGGCGTTCTCGCCCCCCGCCGACGCAGGGGGCTCTGACAGTGGATAACGGAGGTAGTAAAGCTTCCCGTCTTTTCGCGTCTCTTCTTTCACCTCAAGATCGGATAGAACGGTCTTATCTTTCGGACACCAATTTACGATCCGCAGGCCTTTATAGATCCAACCTTCGTCATAGAGCGTCACGAAAACACTTCGCACCGCTTTCGACAAGCTTTCGTCCATCGTAAAGCGGTGTCGCGACCAATCGACCGACGCACCTTCGCGACGCATCTGCTCGGTTATCGTGTTGCCGTATTGCTCTTTCCATGCCCAAGCCCGCCGCACAAACTCCTCTCGTCCGATATCAAGCGGCGTTTTATGCTCGTCCTTCTTCAGTTGCTCGACGACCTTTCGCTGTACGGAAATCCCAGCGTGATCCGTCCCCGGAAGCCATAGCGTCCGATAACCCTGCATTCGCTTCCAGCGCGTCAACACGTCCATTATGGTGTGCTGAAGCGCGTGACCCATGTGCAGGCTGCCTGTTACGTTCGGCGGCGGAATGACGATCGAATACTTTGGCGCGTCCGGGTCTTGATTGATCTCCGGGCTGAAAAATCCGCTTGATTCCCAGCGTTCGTAATGACTTTGTTCGGCTTGTTTCGGATCGTAAGCCTTGGCAACTTCCATAAGTAAAACGTAGATGATAAAACAAAAACGGCTCGCTTTCATCTTCTATGCGCAAGCCCGCGCGTAAGCAAGGGCGTAACGATCAACTTGGATGTTACGCCCTTGCCTAGGCGCGGGCTTGCGCATGTTCCGGCAACTAATACTTCTCGGACATCTTTTCGACCACGCGCTGAGCGATCATTTCGATCAGCTCCGGCGATAGCGTCACGATTTGCTTATTGCTGCCATGCTCGACCGCATTTGACGGCGTCGTGATCTCGACCGGTTGGCTCGGGCCCGCCGAAAGGTCGAGCAGATCTACATCGTCAAACTTGAACGACGAACTGGTCGAATCGAATCGGTCGTCCATTTTGATCGTGTCTTCTTCAACGTTCGCCTCAGCAAACGACGACTCCGTGCCAGCCTCGTGTTGCACTTCAGCTTTGACCTCCTCGGGTGCAAACGTCGGGCCGCTGTAAGAATCTCCGCGCATGTCCGCGGGCTTCCAGTTGTGATACTCAACGGTATCCATCGATGAATCCTGAACCTCGTCCGTTTGCACGGAGGGTTCGAGTTCGGCGACCTCCTCGACGGGCGTAGCAACTTCGGAAACCGCAGCTGGCTCGAATTCCGCTACCGGCTCCGGCTGGAAACTTTTTTCGACCTGTGCCACTCCCGCCTCGGTCGTAAAATCGGTAAGGTCCGAATTCTCGTCGGCAGCGGTGTAGCTGGTTTCGATCATTTCATCGTCGATCCCGACATCCGAAAGGTCGTCCGATCCGCGATCGATACTCTGGCTGTAGAGATCGTCGATATCGTCGTCGGGTTGAGCGGCCGCGGGCGGCGATTGAAGCGAGGTCTCATAGCCGAGGTCGTCGAAGTAACGAGGAGTCGTTTCAACAGCGTCAACGGTCCCGATGCTTTCAACCGTGTCGACCGCATCAACAGTTTTAATATTCTGGATCGTATCGGCCGTTTCGGTCGGCTGCGGCTGCCATTCTTGCTCGACCAATTCCGGCGTGTCAGTGGCCAGCGATGGCTCTTCCTCGAACACGTCTGCTGCCGCCAGCTGAGCCGTTTCTGCTACCGACAATTCTGCGGTTGTCGGCTTCGACGCATCGATCAGCTCATTCACCTGCGCGATCAACTGTTTGATCGATTGGAACGGCTTCGTCAGATAAGCATTTGCACCGACGCGGGCGGCCTCGGTTTCGTCAAACGGCTCGAACGAACCGACGAGCAAGATCACCGGAACATTCTTGGTCGCGTCGCTCGCTCGCAACTGTTCGCAGATCTGATAGCCGGTCGGTCCGGGCATGTTCACGTCGGCAAGAACAATATCCGGAGTAACGCCGCCGAGATGCGCCAATGCTGCATCGCCATCCCCAACGGTCGTAACGTCGATGCCTTCGTCGGCAAAAGTAAGGTTGACTACCTTCTGGATCGTGATCGAATCGTCGGCTAACAGCAGCTTTCGTCTGGACACGTGCAAATTAGGCTCCTATGAATACTGATTGAAACGGATTGTTGTTGAAACGCTATCACTACACGCCGACTCCGTCAAGAAATTGACGCTTATCCTGACGATGCCCGCTTGCCCACCAGCGTGCGAAGCGCGGTTCGCAACTGAGCGTTTGTAAACGGCTTGGGAAGAAAAGCCACGGCTCCGGAGGCAAGGGCCTTTGAGGACGCCCTCGGATCACGGTCGGCGGTCATTATCAAAACCGGGATCTTCGCAAATCGCTCGTCCCGCTTCATAAATTTGACGAGATCGTTACCATCGATATACGGCATATTTATATCGATGATCGCGGCAAGTATGTTTGCTCCGGATTTCAACGCGGCGTAGGCTTCTTTACCGTCTTTGGCGGTGGCCGGGATGAACCCCTCGCCTTCCACGACAGTGAGAACCAACTTCAGCAATGCCGGATCGTCGTCCGCAATAAGAACAAAATCTTCCATCAAATAAGCCGTTGAGAGTATCAGTCCGCTTAACTACTGCGAACGAGATCAGCCGCAAGCCGGATTGCCGCTTTCATGCTTGATTCGTCGGCAACGTTCTTGCCGGCGATATCGAAAGCCGTGCCGTGATCGACCGAAGTCCTGATCAGCGGCAATCCAAGAGTAACATTTACCGACGATCCAAAGGAGAGAGATTTTACGGCAATCGTCGCCTGGTCGTGATAACAGGCGACAACGAGGTCGAACTCGCCTCGGAATCCGCGAAGAAAGATCGTGTCCGGCGAGTACGGCCCGCTTACGTCGATGCCATTTGCCCGGCATTTTTCAATGGCTGGAGCAATGAATCGAGCTTCTTCGTCGCCGAACATCCCGCCCTCAGACGCATGCGGATTGACACCCGCAACTGCGATCTTCGGCCGCTTGCCGCCGATTAAGTCCGGAAGATTACTATCCGCGAACTCGATCAACTTTACGAGCGAGTCGACCGTAACAAGTCCGATCGCATCCTTTAAAGAAACATGTGTCGAAAGAAGTACGACTCGGAGCTTCTCCGCAAAGAAGCTCATCGCGAATTCTTTTGTGTCGGTCAGCGACGCGAGGAATTCCGTATGGCCGGGATGGGTATATCCGGCGAGCTTTAAGGCATTTTTGCTTATCGGAGCGGTTGCGACCGCGTCTATCTTTCCGGCTCTCCAAAGCTCTACCGCCGCTTCGATATTTGTCGCCGCGGATCTGCCCGTCCCTTCGGTTTCAACTCCAAATTCAACCGGCTTGTCCAAGTTCGCCTGATCGATCACGTCAACCGAGGCAAGACTCTCCGTGAGCCCCAACTCCGCCGCTGTCCACTCAAGGTTCCTCCGGTCGCCGATCAACACAGGCCGACAGACCTCGCTGATCGACAGATCGCCGACAGCCTTGAGAACGATCTCGGGCCCGATCCCAGCCGGGTCACCGACAGTTATTCCGATAACGGGTAGTGTTTTTTCGGTCCTCATGCGTCTCAGCTTTGTTCATCCTGATCCTCTTGTTCTGTGGTAAAAAAAGAATTAGACCACAGACGAAGAAGGATAAAAGGAACAAGCTCTTAGGACAATCATAAGAAAAACCTCCGCGAAATTTCTACTCGCGGAGGCCTTGCCGTAACCGAATGAATGCTAGTCGGCCTGTCGCCGAATAAAGGTCGGCACATTCAGATCTTCCGAAACATCCTCACGCGGAATGTAGATCGGCCCGCCATTCGCGACCTGCTGCGTTTCATAGACCATCGGTTTAGGCTGCATCGCTTGCACGGCGCTGTCGAATCCGGTGGCAATGACGGTGACCTTGATCTCGTCGTGCATGTCGTCGCGAATGACGCTGCCCCAGATGATGTCCGCGTTCGGATCGGCCTCGGCTTCGATCATTCCGATCGCATCTTCGATCTCGCCGAGCGGCATATGTGGCCCGCCGGTAACGTTGATCAGGGCGGCCTTTGCTCCCGAGATCGAATTCTCTTCAAGCAATTTGTAATCAAGAGCCGAACGCATCGCCATCGACGCGCCGTTCTCACCCTTGCCCGCACCAACGCCCATCAACGCAACACCGCGACCGGTCATCACGGTGCGAACATCGGCAAAGTCGAGATTGATGATCCCGGGGGTCGTGATCAGATCGGTGATGCCCTGAACGGCTTGCAAAAGAATGTCGTCCGCACGACGAAACGCATCGACAAGAGTTATCTTCTCTTCCACTTCGCGGAGCTTTGAGTTCGGGATCGTAATGATCGTATCGACACATCCGCGGAGCTCGGCTAGACCTTTTTCAGCCTGCTGCATCCGCTTGCGGCCTTCGACGTTGAACGGCTTCGTGACGACAGCTACGGTCAACGCACCAAGCTCGATCGCGAGCGACGCAACTACCGGAGCCGCGCCCGTTCCGGTTCCGCCGCCGAGTCCCGCCGTAACGAAAACCATGTCTGAACCTTCAAGCACGTCGAGAAGTTTCTCGTGATCTTCGAGCGCCGCCTCGCGGCCGACATCCGGATTCGAACCAGCGCCAAGGCCGCGGGTCGAACGTCCGCCAAGCTGGATCTTCATCGGCGCCTTCGAGGCGTTCAAGGCCTGAAGATCTGTGTTCGCGACAATGAACTCGACGCCATTTATTCCCGCGTCGATCATTCGGTTAACTGCGTTTCCGCCGCCGCCGCCAACACCGACCACCTTTATCCGTGCTCCGGTAATGGGTGGTTCGTCGATAAACATTTTAAGTGCGCCGTTGTTCATTTATTTTGTTCCCGTCAATGGCCAACGCTTTTCGCTATCCGCAAAAAGCCAAAAAATTCAAATGTCCGGCTTGATTGGTTGAAGATTCGGGTTCAACTATATCTTGTGCTGACGGACACACAGCATACAACGATTAGTGGTAAAAATCCAGTCGGGAGATGGCATTACTTAAACTTTTCGCGAAAATTTTCTACCCACGCCGCGACCTTGTTCGAGCGCGAGCGTCCATGCGAATTCAATTCGCGCACCTGTGAGCGGATCGATGAAAGAGCGAGGCCGGCCGCGACAGCCCATGCGGGATCCTGAACTTCGCCGGCAAGCCCGCCGAAATATCTTTCGTCCAAAAATCCGAGCCGCGTCGGCGCGTCGAAGACCTGCTCGGCGATCTCGACCATTCCGCGTGCAAGCGATCCGCCGCCGGTCAACACGACGCCGCTCGGTATCGACGACTGCGTCTTAGCGATCTCGTGCGCGATGTGCTGAAGCAGCTCGACCGCACGCGGCTGCATGATGTCGCACAAGATCTCTTTCGACAGCCGACGCGATTCGCTGCGGCCGACGGGTACGATCTCGATCACTTGCTGACGCTCTTCGTCGGTCATCAAGAACGCCGCAACGCATCCGAAATCGTGCTTGATCTTGTTCGCCTCCTGCATTGAAACTCGCAGGCCATGGGCGATGTCTTTCGTGAAGTGAAGGCTGCCGAAAGGAAACACGGCGGTATGCTGTACGGCACCGCGAGAAAAGATCATGACGCTCGTAATCTCGGAACCGATGTTCACGAGCGCACAGCCGTATTCTTTATCATCGTCGGTAAGTGCGCTTTCGGCTGCGGCAAGCGGCTCAAGCATCATTCGCTCAACTCGTAATCCTGCACGGCGGATCGCCTTGTCAAGATTTTGACGTCCGGCGCTCGGCCCGATCACGATATGTACCAACGATTCCAACCGAGCCCCGCTCATGCCGACGGGCTCGGTAATTCCGTCTTGCCCATCAATGATAAATTCTTGCGGCAGGCGGCTAAATATCTCCCAACCGGCGGGAAGCTGCATCGCGCTCGCCGATTCGACCGCTCGCGCAACATCATCTTCCGTGATCTCGCGGCCTGCTCCTGCTACCGCCACGACGCCGGCCTTATTCTCGCCGCGAAAATGCTCACCCGACAGGTTCACCATTGCCGCTTCGCCCTGCAGTCCGCTTACTTTTTCAGCCTCGCCAACCGCACGACGGATAGCTTCGCTGACAGCCTCGGCGCTCGTCACGATTCCGCGACGCAGTCCGCGCGACTCGGCCTTGCCATAGCCAACAATGTTCATTCGCCCATGCTCGGCCGCTTCGCCGATAACGCATCGAACGCGGCTACTGCCGATATCAAGGCCGATAGAATGGATTTCGCGGTTCATATTATTCTTGCCACAGAGCACACCGAGGTAAGCTTTCGGCATGGCTCAGTTGTTTTCACAGATCCACGCACGTGAAACTCTCTGGGCCCTCTGTGGCTAACTGCTTTTATCGCGATGCCTGTTTACGCGGCACGAGCACCAAATTCTGCCCAACCAGATTCACGCCCTCGAACATCATTCCCTTGCCGACGATCGCCTTGATCCCGTCGGCCAACTGCTTTCCGAAATTATCTCGGCTCAGCATTATCGTCACCGGCATTCCGGAATCTTCAAGCGTCGCTTTCGGTTCGCGAAGGTCGGAAATATCGACCTGCTTGACGCGTTTGGCAAGGTCGTAATCTTTCCACTCGGCCAGCATTTTCTGATACATCTTCAAACGCTCGGCATTTTCCTTTGCCGCTTTCTCGCTTTTCTCCTCGCTCCAGCCGAGCATCGTGAATGGGATCTGTTTTTCTTCGGTCTTCGACGGAGCAAGGATCACTCCGTCGCCATCCGCTAAAAAATCGCCGTCGCCAATGCGAACGAGCGCAATCGGAACACGCTCCGTCACTGTCACATTCAACCCGCTCGGCAGCCGTCGAGAAACTGCTGCAGTCTTTACAAAAGTAACGTTCTCGATCTTTTGCTTGATAGAAAGTAGGTCCGCATTCCACACGCCGGGCTTTTCAGCATTCGCCGTCACGATCTTTTCTATATCACTCGCCGACGCTCTATCCGTGCCGCTAACGCTTACGTTTCGAAGCCGAAAAAAACTCGACGCCGCGATCGTCTCGTACGTCAGAAAAAACACCGTGCCCAGACAGCCGACTATAGCCACGCAAAGCACCAGCGGGACTATCCCACCGCCAATCTGATCGAAAACACTCGCTCCGGTCGACCCCTGCTCCGACCTCTTTCGCGACGTATGCTTTACTCGAGTTCCTTGTTTTCTTATCTTCTTCGCCATTCTTGATCGCAGTGTTTAGGGTCTCAGATCGAAAATCTAAAACTTTCTTCTTTATCTCTTTCTTCCTGCTTTTCTTGTTCTGTGGTAAAAGCTGTTAACCACAGAAGAGGACGAAAAAGAAGAAGAGATCGGAACGCTTCTCCTACTTCAGCTTCTCAACAAACTCATCCGATAACCGTGTGACCGTTCCCGCGCCGAGCGTGATCAGCAGATCGCCTTCCTGCAGCTCCGGGATCACCTTGTCCGCCGCCGTGTCGATATCGCCGATATATATCGCATTCTTGTGGCCGTATTTACGAATGTTCTCCGTAAGAACTTCAGCCGAGATCCCTTCGATCGGCTGCTCGCTCGCGGCGTAGATGTCGAGCACGAAAAGCACGTCGGCGTTATTGAACGCAAGCGCAAATTCGTCAAACAATTCCTGTGTACGCGTGTATCGGTGCGGCTGGAAAACTACGACGGTGCGCCGTCCGCCGGAGCCATTTTTGGCCGCCGCCAGCGTCGCCAAGATCTCTGTCGGATGATGGCCGTAATCGTCGATAACGGCAATGCCGCGAGCCTCACCTTTGAACTGGAACCGGCGATTCGCATTCTTAAACGTCGCGAATGCCTCGGCGATCGTCGCGAATGGAACATCTAGTTCGAGAGCAACGGCGGTCGCGGCAAGAGCGTTGTAGACGTTGTGCTTGCCCGGCACCGGCAGATCGATCTTGCCCAGAACTTCCGTACCCTTCCACACATTGAACGTCGAACCGAACGCTCCGCTGTAAACGATATCGTGCGCCGAAATATCGGCCTGTGCGGTCATTCCGTACGTCACGCGGCGGCGTTTGATATTCGGAATTATCAACTGCACGTTCGGATCGTCGAGACAGATCACCGCCGCACCAAAGAACGGAACCTTGTTGACGAAATCGGTAAAGCACTGAACCACATCGTCCATGCCTTTGTACGATTCCATGTGCTCCTTATCGATGTTCGTGACGACCGCGATCGTCGGGTACAACATCAAGAAAGATCTGTCGCTTTCATCCGCCTCGGTCACGAACCATTCCGACTTTCCGACCTTCGCATTCGACCCGAGCGACTCAACAACACCACCAACAACGGTAGTCGGATCAACACCTGCATGACCGAGCACTGTCGCGACCATCGACGTCGTCGAAGTCTTGCCATGCGTACCAGAAACGGCGACGGCGTATGGCTTCAACACCATCAACTCGGCCAGCATCTCCGCCCGCGGGATCACCGGAATACCTCGCTCGCGAGCGATCACCATCTCGGGATTGTCCGGCCGAACGGCCGACGAATACACAACAACCTGCGCATCGCCCACGTTCTCCCCAGCGTGCCCTTCAAATATGGCAACTCCCTGAGCCTCAAGCCGGTCCGTATTTTTCGACTTCTTGATATCCGAACCCGAAACCTCGAAACCAAGATTCGCCAGCACCTCCGCGATACCGCTCATGCCGATACCGCCGATGCCGATAAAATGTATTCTCTTTACGTGTCTAAACATTCTCTTGGTCTTTGGTCTTTGGTCTTCGATCTTTGGAATAGTTTTGCAGCTTCGATCAAAGACTAAAGTCCCAAGACCTAAGACCGGCTTTAAACGCTAGCCTTCAACTCCTCAATAATATCCACCGTCTTTTCCGCCGCATCCTGACGCCCCATTTCTTTCGCCGCGGTTTCCATAGCCGTGATCGAATCCGGTGCTTTGATCAGCTTTGCGATCTCGGCCGCCAATCGTTCGCCGCTCAGATCGCTATGCAAAATCATCTTCGCCGCGCCGACTCGCTCTAACGCTTCGGCGTTCTTCCGTTGATGATCGTCTGCCGCAGTTGGAAGCGGGACCATTATCGACGCTTTGCCCGCCGCGGCAAGTTCCGCACACGTCGTTGCACCGGCCCGGCAGATGACCAGATCTGCCTTGCCAAACTCGGTGAACATGTCCGAGATGAACGGCCGCACATCCGCACTGCCGAACTTCGATTCGGCGTACGCCGCCTTGATCTTATCGAGATCCGCCTCACCCGTTTGATGCGTGATCGACAGCTTGCCTTCGAAATCTCCCAAACGAGCCAGAGCATCGGCCATCGCGTTGTTGATCGCCCTCGCTCCCTGCGATCCGCCAAAGATCAGCACATGAAAAAGATCCGACCGAAGCTTCCGCGGAACGTCGAAAAACTCACGTCGAACCGGATTCCCTGTTACGATTCCCTTCTTTCCAAAGAACTTTAACGACTCGTCAAACGTCAACGCCGCCCGATCGACAAATCTCGCTAGCTGACGGTTGGTAAATCCCGGCAGTGCGTTCGAATCCATCACCAGCGTCGGAACGCCCATTATCGCCGCCATCAGCAGCACCGGCCCCGAAACATATCCGCCCGCGCCAACGACCACATGCGGACGAAACTGCCGAATGATCTGCCTCGCTTCAAGAAAGCTTTTCGGCAACACGGAAAGGCCCTTGATCTTACCCATCAGCCCGACGCTTTTTAGCCCGGCACTATTTATCAGCGACAACTGAAATCCGTTGTCCGGTACGATCTTAGTCTCAAGCCCTTTCGCCGTGCCGACGAACAACGCCTCCGACGTTTCGTCGCGCCGCAAGATCTCTTTCGCGACAGCGATCCCGGGATAAATATGTCCGCCGGTTCCGCCGGCCGCGATCAGTACTTTCATTTAGGCACGACGTCCCTTTTTTCTATGCACCGGCTCAACCGTCGATTCGCGGTTTCCTTCGCTTCCCTGCCGCGAGATGTTCAGCAATATTCCGACCGCCGCCATCGTGACGAGAACTGACGATCCGCCATACGAAATGAACGGCAGCGGAATTCCCTTTGCCGGCAGCAGCGAAATGACGACGCTGATATTGAACAACGCCTGGACGATGATCCCGGTGATGATCCCGATGCCGAGCAGCATCCCGAACCGGTCGGGAGCTTTCATCGCCGCCCGCGTCCCACGCCAAAGCAGCAGTCCGAATGCGATCAGCACCGCCAGCGTGCCGACCAGTCCGAGCTCTTCACCGACCACCGAAAAAATAAAATCCGAATACGGATACGGAAGATAGAAAAGCTTCTGCTGTCCCTTGGCAAATCCTTCGCCGAACATTCCGCCTGAGCCGATCGCATATAGCGATTGGACGACCTGATATCCGGCGTCGTCCGAATGCGCGAACGGATCGAGAAACGCCATCAGCCGCTCGACCCGCCACGGAGCCAGCAGCACCGCCATCAACGCACCAAAAACCATCACCGCCGCAACCGTTGCGATGTGCAGGATATTCGCTCCGGCCGCGAAATATACCGCCGAAAAGATCGCGCACAAGACGATCGCCGTGCCCAGATCCGGCTCCAAGAATACAAGTCCGCCGAGCAGCACCAACGCTCCGACCGCCGGGATCACCGTCGATTTGATCTCACCCACACGTCCTTCGTTCTTGGTCAAAAAGTACGCAAGAAATATCGGCAAGGCGATCTTGGCGATCTCCGAAGGCTGGATCGAAAACGGCCCCATTCTTATCCAGCGTCTCGCTCCGTTGATCTCGGGAAACGCGAATACCGCAACCAGCAGCACGACCGTAAATATAAATATCGTGTAGACGACCACCGGATGCGACAGCCGCCGATAGTCGACTCGGCTCGCCGCGAACATCACCGCCAATCCCGCCAAAGTAAATCCGAATTGCTTGTAAAAATATGTGAATTGCGAAGCCCCGCCCGACTCGCGCACCGCGATCATCGCCGACGCGCTGTAAACCATCATCGCCCCAAACAGTGCGAGCCCCGCCGCTAACGCGAACATGAACCAATCAGTTTTTAGCCTTGCGATCATTAACCGTAAATAGATTAATAATTACCAATTAAAAATTAGTAATTAATTTGCGGAAACAGCGGAGCTACATCAGTTTGGCCGTGGTCCTCGCTTTCAGTCCGTGAACCTCTGCCTTAAACTCTTCGCCACGGTGTTCGAAACTCCTAAACATATCGAAACTTGCACATGCCGGAGCCAGCAAAACCGAATCGCCTTGCTTCGCCCAGTCCAGGCTTTGCTTGACCACATCCGCCATAGAATCTGCTCTAAAGGTGTACGTGACCCCGCTGAGCTGCGATTCGATATTGTCCGCGTCTTCACCGATCAATCCGACTGATCGGACTGAACTTTCGATCAGCGGGATCAGCGGCGCATACGGCGCGTTCTTCCCGCGTCCGCCAAGAATCAAAACGACTTTGCCATCGCCTTCAGACAAAGCTTCGAGAGCCTTCAAAGTCGCATCGACTGACGTCGCCTTCGAATCGTTATAAAACTTCACTCCAAACATCTCCGTCACGAACTCGATGCGATGCTCGACGCCCTTGAAATTCGCGATCGTCTCACGCATCGATTCCGGCGACGCACCGCACGCGAGTCCGGTGGCAAGCGATGCAAGCACGTTCTCGACGTTATGCAGCCCGCGTAGAAAAATCTCGTCACGCGTCGTTAAAACTTTCTCTTTCCCGCCTGAACGCGACACAAGTTCACGCCCTCGCAGAAACGATCCCTCGTCGAGCTCGCGTCGAATGCTGAACATCGTTACGTGAGCTTTCAAACCCTTCGCCCAACTCGCGGTGATCTCGTCGGCGGCGTTCAGCACCGCCAGATCATCCGCCGTCTGATTCATAAAGATGCGGTGCTTTGCCGCGGCATAGTCCGTGAATGATTCGTAGCGGTCCAGATGATTGGGCGTGACGTTAAGACAGATCGAAACATTCGCTCGAAAGTCCTTGATCGTCTCAAGCTGAAAACTCGAAAGCTCTGCAACCGTCCAGGTATCGTCGGTCGTTGTCGCTGCCAGATCCAATAGCGGCGTACCGATGTTCCCGCCGACTTGTGTCACAATTCCGGCATTTCTCAATATCTTGCCGATCAGCGTCGTCGTGGTCGTCTTCCCGTTCGATCCAGTGATCCCGACGATCCGGCCTTTCATAAACCGATAGGCCAACTCAACCTCGCCGATCACCTCGCCATCTTTCCGATCTACGTATCTCGCCGGGATCGTATTCGTCGGAACGCCCGGCGAGATCACAACGAGATCGATCTGATCAAGCAGCCACGATGGAAGATCTCCGCCAATCAACCCGACCTTGTGCGTCTCTTTCAAAGACCTCGCCGCATCCGACCATTCCTCGACCGGTTTGCGATCGTGCAGAGCAACCACAGCTCCTCGCTCGGCCAAAAACCTTGCCGACGCAAGCCCTGATTTTCCCGCGCCTAACACGAGCGTTTTTCGCCCCTTAACTTCCATCGATTCAACTGACTGGAGCGGTGAGCGTCTCGCTCACCATCATCGACCAGATCGTGAGCGGGACGCTCACGGCCCAGTCATCAACGCAATTTCAGCGTTGACAAACTCAGCAACGCAAACAATATCGCCACGATAAAAAATCGGAACACGATCTTCGGCTCTTTCCATCCCGCAAGCTGAAAGTGGTGATGCAACGGCGCCTGAAGAAATATCCGCTTGCCCGCACCTTGAGTGCGCTTCGTAAACTTGAAATATCCGACCTGCAGCATCACCGAGATCGCTTCGATGATAAAGATGCCGCCGATGAACGGCAGCAGGAATTCCTGCTTGGTCAAAATCGCAACCGTACCGAGAGCACCGCCGATCGCTAGGCTACCAACGTCACCCATGAAGACTTCCGCCGGCGGGGCGTTGTACCAAAGGAACCCGAGCGTCGCCCCGACCATCGCGCCGCAGAATATCGTCAATTCGGCGGACGCCGGATTGTGAGTGATATCGAGATACTCCGCCCATCGACGGTCGCTTGCAACGTAGGTCAACGCGGTAAGCGCCGCCATTGCAACAAACGTAATGCTCGCGGCGAGGCCGTCCATACCGTCCGTCAGGTTCACCGCGTTCGATGAACCAAGCAGCACGAATATGATAAAGATCAGATAGAGCCCCGCGGGGATCACGCTTTCGCCGAACGGAAGCGCGGTGTCTTTCAGGAACGGTATCGACAAGTTCCACGAATAATTCGTTGCAAAATAAAGAACTCCCCAAACCACGACGGCCGTGATCAACTGTCCCGCGATCTTCTGTCGCTCGGTCAAGCCGAGGCTGCGTTTCTTGATGATCTTGATGTAATCATCAGCAAAGCCCACTAGCCCGAAAAGGGTAGTTGCACCTAATGCCAGCCAAAGGAAAACGCCATCCAAACGGGCCCATAATAGGGTCGATACAAAAACGGACCCGAGAATCAGCACCCCGCCCATCGTCGGCGTCCCGCGTTTCGCCTGATGCTCGGCGGAAAGTTCTTCGCGGATCTCTTGGCCAATCTTCAAAGCCTGCAGTTTCCTGATTACTTTGCCGCCGAAGAGCAGCGAGATCAGCAGTGCGGTGATCGTCGCCATCGCCGTCCGGAACGTGACGTACTGGAAAACGTTCAGGCCTTTATAAAACCAGGCTTCACTCGAGGTTCCGTATTCTCTGTAGATCAGTTGATAAAGGAAGTGATAGAGCATTTCCGTTCACGTCTGGCTTTGCCGCAAATAAACCTCAACGCTGCACTGCCGCCGACTTCTCGGCTTCAAACTTCTCCAACAATTTTTCAATCACCTTCTCGGTTCGCACGCCACGCGAACCTTTCACCAAAACAACGTCGCCTTCACCCATCTCGTCCGCAAGCATCTTACCCGCAGCATCCGAATCAGCCGCGAACACCGCATTCGCAAGTCCGGAATTCTTCGCACCTTCGACCAACTGCTTTCCAAATCCGCGAACGCCGATCAGCATGGCGATCTTCTTCCCGCCGATCTTCTCACCTGTCTCAATATGCAGCCGCTCGGCATCGTCGCCAAGTTCGAGCATCTCGCCCGCAACGACGATCCGCCGCTTCGCACCTTCCGATCCTTCGACAAGCGTATCGACCATCGAAAGCAACGCCGCCGGATTCGAATTGTACGAATCGTTGATAACGGTAAAGCCCTTCGCGAAATGAATTATCTCTCCACGCTGCGGCGGCGGGGCGACGGTTCTCAAACTGTCTGCGATCTGCCCCGCGTTCATGCCTACGCTGTGTCCGACCGCGGCTGCGGCCAGCGCATTCAAGATGTTGTGGCGGCCGTTCAACGGAAACGAAACCCTGGCAGAACCGTCCGGTGTGGTAAGGACAAACGACGTCGAGCCGAACCCAGCAAACTTGATATCCGACGCACTTACATCCGCGTCGCTTTCGATCCCGTATGTCACGACGCTTCCTTTGCTCAAACTCGCCATCGCCGCCACTCGCGGGTCATCTGCATTCAAAACCGCGACACCGCCATCCTTCATTCCCTCGACGATCTCGGCCTTCGCCTGCTGGATCCGCTCGATGGTTCCGAGATGCTCGATGTGTACCGGCAGGACGTTAAGCACGACCGCAACATCCGGCGGAGTGATCTTACAAAGCCGCTCGATCTCGTGCAGCGGCGTGGACATTCCCATCTCCAAAACCGCGATGTCATACGTCGCATCTTTCGCGAGATTCAAAACCGTAAGCGGATGTCCGAGGCCGTTGTTGTAATTCTTGATGTTCTTGAGCACCTTGCGGCCGCTCGCTTCGAGAACATGTGCGGTGAGTTCTTTCGCCGTCGTCTTTCCGGCACTCCCGGTTATCGCAACGACCGGCTTGTTCCAATCGAGGTAAACGTGATGAGCAAGCCGCTGAAGCGCGGCGATCGAATCGTCAACGAATATCAATCGATCCTTGAACTCTTGAAGGTCGTGCTCTTCAAATCGATCTCGACGAACTACCGCGGCGATCGCACCTCTCTCCAGCGACGACTTCACGTAAACGGTCGCATCGTCGAAATCGCCGTTGAATCCGTTGTTCGCGTATTCCGGCTGCGAAAGAGCAAAAAACACGTCGCCCGCCTGTATTTCACGCGAGTCGATAACAAAAGACGCGACATCGCGAGCCATCAAGGCGGGGTCGATTCCGGGTGTTTCAGCACCCATATATTGAATCGCGGAGCTCAGTTTCAAGTTTTGCGTTTCACCTCTGTTCCCGGTTTTTCTTTCGCGACCACACGCGGACGGTTGATCACGGTCTGCTTGATCTTTTCTTCCTTTGCCGGAGCTTTCTTCGGTTCGGCTTTAGGTTTCGGCTCGCTGATGATCACCTTCTTCGGCGTCGCCGCTTCCGGCTTCGTTTTCGTTTCCGCTTTCGGAACACTCGGAGCGACCGGAGCTTCTTCGACGGTTTCATCCGTGCTCAACGGCGATCCAAATACATCTCCGAGCGGCTCTTCGGAATACTCTTCGGAATCGTTTTCGGCGACCATCGTTTCCGAAAAAATGTCCGGCTTGATGTTCAACTCCGGCAAGATCTGCTCGGCGATCTCTTTAAACACCGGGGCGGCAACTTGTCCGCCATCGCGACCGCCGATCCGCGGTTCGTCGATGATTACGGCGATCGTCACTTGCGGGTTTTCGGCCGGCGCCATCCCGATGAACGACGACATGTATTTCGCCGAGCTTACCCGCTTCGTTTTCTCGTCAAACTTCCACGCCGTTCCGGTCTTTCCCGCGATCGAATATCCATCGACCGCCGCCCGCTTTGCCGTCCCCGAAACCACAACTTCTCGCAGCAATTTCCGCATGTTCCGGGCAGTCTCCGGCGACACCACCTGCTGCTTTTCGGGCTCAGGCGTCGAACCGACTTTCTCGTCAAACTGGCGGATTTCCTTAATGATATGCGGCTTAACTCTGACCCCGTCGTTTGCTATCGTCGCAAAAGCGGTTGCCATTTGCAAAGCACTCACGCCTATTTCGTAACCGATCGCCATCGACGCCAAAGAGTCGCCATTCCAGCGCGCCGGATCGCGCACGATCCCGCGCGTTTCGGCCGGCAATTCGATGCCAGTCGCCTTGCCAAAACCAAGCTTCACAACCGTCGAATGAAAGTCGTTCTTGCCGACGCTAAGCGCCGTTTTGATCGCGCCGACATTGCTCGATTGAGCCATCGCTTTCAGATACGTCACCTGTCCACCGCTACCGTGATCTTTGAACACACGCCCGCCGACCGAGATCGTTCCGTTACCTTTATCGATCATCTGCTCCGGCGTGAACAACTTCTTCTCGAGCGCCGCTCCGTACGTGATTAGCTTGAACACCGAACCGGGCGAATAGACGCTCTGCACCGATCGGTTCATCAGGTTGTCGGCCGTGATCGACCCGAGCTTGTTCGGGTCGAACGTCGGATAGTTCGCCATCGCCAGGATCTCGCCGGTCTTGTGATCCATCACGATCGCCATGCCCGCCTTCGCTCCCGCAGCCTCGACCGCCTTCGCCAGCGGAGCTTCGGTCTTGTATTGGATCGAGCTGCTTAGCGTCAGCATCACATCCTTCGGCGGCTCCTTCTCCGAGACCTGCTCATCATAGACTCTGCCCAGCCTGTCGCGTTCCTGAACGCGCTTGATTACCGCTCCGTATAGAAGATCGTTTTGCGACTGCTCGATCCCGGCTTGCCCGACGCCGTCCTTGTTGCTGAACCCGATTACGTGCGCCGCCAGTGATTCGTGCGGATAGCTCCGCGTCTGCTCGTCGCGCCAATGCAGCCCGGCAAACTTCGGCATGTCGGCTTTCTTCAATCCTGCCGTGTCCAAGGCCTTGTTTACTTCCTGTGCCTTTTCGTCGCTCACGCCGCGAACGAGCGGCACGAACTTTCGCTCGCTCTCTTTACCGTCCGAAAGCAGCTTGAGCAGTTCTTTATGATTGCCGCCAGTCGCCTTCGCTACGCTCTTCGCCGCGGCTGCCACGTCTTCCACTTGCGTCGCATCGGCATAAAGCGTCTTTACCGTCACGCTCATCGCAAGGACTCGTCCGTCACGGTCGTAGATCGTTCCGCGCGGCATTTTGCTCCGCTTGATCTCAAGCCGCTGATTCTCCGCACGGTCTTTCAGCCAATCGTGCTGATTGACCTGAAGGTAAACCAGCCGCGCGCCGATGCCGCCGATCCACAGAACGAGGACGGCGACGATCAGCATGAAACGATTGAACGCCTGCTGGCGCGTGTTCACCTTCTTAGACTTTCGTCTGGCGTTGCTCATGCGATCTTGTTATCGAAGTTTGTTCAGGGCGACGAGGTTTTCGTTTTTACGCGACGTACGGGATTCCGCCGAGACGGAAACAGGCTTGGTTCCGATCGGCAAAAATGCCTTGACCGGTTTCGGCCCGGCAGAAGACGGTGCAGTCATAGCCGTACGCTCGACAAGCGGTTTATTCGGAGCGTTTGCCAACACTGCGACCGGAGCGATTGTCGCTTCACGCTGTCGGAATCCTTTGTTCGCCGCGATCCGCTTCATCTCAGCCGGCGAACGCACGATCTCGCGGGCGAGCACTAGCTGCCGTTTTTGAGCTTCCATTTCTTCGACCTGTTTTCGAAGAGTCGAGTTTTTCATCCCCAGGTCCATGGCAGCAAAATGCTGTCGAGCCGCAAAGAAGAAACCTGTCGCGAGGAACGCCGCACAAGCGATCGTCAGAAGAACGTATAGAAACGTGGTGGAGTTGCGTTCGGCATTGTTTGCCGACGGCGAGGCTAATCTGGGATTACTTCTTTTCTTCATTGTGATGGGCTCCTCTGGGCTCGTACAGGACCTGGGGAATCTTGCGTTAACCAAGCTTTCTAACGGCTCGAAGCTTCGCGCTTCGCGAACGCGGGTTGAGGTCTAGTTCCTCGTCGCGTGCCGTTATCGGCTTCTTAGTTAAAATTTCAACCTGCCGTTTTGCACCGCACACACACTGGGGGATACGCGGCGGACACTGGCATTTGCCCGAAGCTTTCAAGAACGTCTGCTTGACGATCCTGTCTTCGAGCGAGTGGAACGAGATGATCGCAAGCCTTCCGTCTGGAGTGAGCAGATCGATCGCGTCTTTCAAAAATCCTTCAAGTATTGCAAGCTCGCGGTTGACGGCTATTCGCAGCGCCTGGAACGTCTTCGTAGCCGGGTGTATTTTGTCCTTCGGCTTTCGCGGTACCGACCGCTCGACCAACTCGGCAAGCTCCTTAGTCGTGCCGACCGGATTCCCTGCATTTCGCCGCTCGACGATCCTCCGGGCGATCCGTCTCGAAAATCGCTCTTCGCCATATTCATATATAACGTCCGCGATCTCTTCCTCACTCAGCCGTTCGAGCATCTCCGCGGCCGTCTCGTCATCACCGTCAGCGTTCATCCGCATGTCCAGCGGAGCATCGAACCGAAAGCTGAATCCGCGGGTTTCGCTGTCGAACTGCAGCGACGAGACTCCGAGATCCGCCAGTATGCCGTCTGCCCGATCGACAAAACTGCGTATGTCCGCAAAGTTTCCCTGTCGAAACTCGATCCGTTCGCCGAACTCGGCCAGCCGCTGCTTCGCCAGGTCCGTCGCCTCGCGGTCCTGATCGATCCCGATCACACGAAGCGTCGCTTCCGTTTCAAGCAACGCTTTCGTATGACCGCCAAGGCCCAAGGTCGAATCAACGAAGACTTCACCAGGCTTTGGAGCAAGCAAATCTACCGTTTCGGCTAGCAGGACTGACGCGTGTACGTTTTCTGCTTGAACGGCCATTAATCAAAGATCAGGTCGAATTTTAGAGACAGTTGTATCCGGCAAACCGAGCGTGTCGTTTGCTCCAAACTTTCTGGAAGAACTTGTCTGGATCGTCGGCTTCTCCTGCAGATTACCCGTCTTTTGTGAGGTGCCAACGTGGATTTTATACTTTTTAAGTCAAGGATCGATCCCTGTAAATTAGCTTAACAACTTAAACACTAACTTCACAAAGATCTTTCTTCTGATGTCGACATATCTATTATGCCGAACATTTGTAAGGATAGTAGCTTTCCCTTATGACTCTTGTCAAGATTATTTTGCATATCGTCTTAAAATAATGCTTAAGTTTATCTACCCTTAATCCGTTGCGTTAAGAATTGGGTTCGAAGTACGGCCATTTCACATTTTCGCGGTCATTACGCTAGACTTACGGATTACTTTTGCCATGGATTCGCTTCTCGCGCAGCTGTTATTGCTAGGATTTCTCGCCGGTGCGGCCAACATGCTCGGCGGGCTGATCCTATTCCCCGACAAGATCCGAAAAGATTACAAAGGGTTGCTGCGATATCTGCTCGCTTTGGGAGCTGGATTCATGCTCGCGGTCACGTTTTTCGAGATTATCCCTAAGACGATCCAGCTTTGGCAGAGCAGTACGCCGTCGGGTTCCGAAAATGGCCTTTATCTGCCGATGCTTCTGATTTTGGGTGGTTATTTGCTTACGCAATTTTTCGAACACACGATCGCGCCGCACTTTCACCTCGGCGAAGAGGTGCATTCCGATCACGTGATCTCGACTAAATCCGCCTACACCGGCATCGGCGGCTTCCTGATCCACACCTTCTTCGATGGTGTGATGATCGCTTCGGCCGCCGCCCTCGACGTTCGTATCGGCTTTCTCGTCTTCATCGCCGTCTTTCTGCACAAATTTCCCGAAGGCTTTACGATCGGTTCGATGGTATTGGCCGCCGGAAAAAGCCGCCGCGAAGTGATGCTCGCAACCGCCCTCGTCGGGGCAACCACATTGGTCGGAGTCGTCGCTTTTCACCTGATCGGCTCTTACGTCGGATTTTCCGTAGCCTACGCACTCCCGATCGCTGCCGGAGTCACGCTTTATGTGGCCGCCAGCGACCTGATACCCGAGATAAACCACCACGGCGGCAAAAGCCCGCTCGTTTCCCTGTCCGTTTTCGCCGGCGTCGGTCTATTTTTCGCAATTCATTATGTCGTTCACGAACTCGGATCTCCTTAGATTGCCCGCGAAATACGCGAAAGACGCTAAAGAAAATCAGCCCCTACATTTTCTACTCCCTCTTTTTTGGCGTTTTATCGCGTATTTCGCGGGCAAAATTTTGGAACCTTACAAACTCTTCGTCGTACATCAATGCAGGAGGCGATGACTAGCGATGCGTGAACCACTTCTTGCCGGACTTTTGAGTCTTCTTGTACCAGGTGTCGGACAGATATATAACGGCCGAATTATAGTCGGGATCTTGTGGCTTGTTCTGACAGGTGTTTCGTGGATCGGCTCAGCCGGACTGCTTGGCTGGGTAGTGCATCTGATCTCCGGTTGGTGTGCTTACAGCTACGCCAAAGACAACCCGATACGCAGTTAAAAATTCTTCATACAATCCTCCTTTGCCCGGCATTCGGTGATGTCGGGCTTTTTTGTTGCGTAAATATCGGGTAGCATTACGGGTTATGGTCAAGGAAGGCCTATCCTTCGTCATTGTTCCCGGGTTGCTAGCGATGTTCTCTGCCTACTTCCAGATATGGTGGTTGGCGGGCATCTTCGCCGCGATCGTCCTGTTCATGGCGTACTTCTTTCGAGATCCGTACCGCGAGAGCCCTGAAGGCGAAGGCCTGATCCTAGCCGCCTGCGACGGAACGGTCACGCGGATAGATGACAACGAAGACGGCAAGCTCGTCAGCGTATTCATGTCGCCGCTCGACGTTCACATCAACCGCTCGCCGATCGCCGGAAAAGTGACGAAAGCCGATTACATCAAGGGTAAGAAGAATCCCGCGACCAGCAATCAGGCCAGCCTGACCAACGAACGCAATACGATTACGATAGAGGGCGAAAGCGTCACCGTCAGTTCGACGCAGATCGCCGGCATCATGGCCCGCCGCATCGTCTGCTGGGCGAAAGAAGGCGACGAACTCCGCCAAGGCGAAAAATACGGCCTCATCAAATTCAGCTCCCGCACCGACGTGACCATGCCTTCAAACGTCGAAATAAAGGTTAAAATAGGTGACCACGTCAAAGGCGGGGAAACGATACTCGCCGTCACTGGTTAAGCAGGCGGTCTTCGACCGCCGATCATCGGTCAGAGACCGATGGCTTAACGAAATTTGAGATGGATCAAGAAACCGAACCCAAACACGTTCACCGCGGCCTGAAGAAAGGCCTTTACGTTATCCCGACCGCGTTTACGGCGGCTAATATCGGGATGGGTTTTCTTGCCGTTCTTTATTCGATTCGCGCGTTTCAGGTTGTTCAGACCGAGCCGGCCGTAGCATCGGGTTACTTCAACTACGCCGCGGTGGCCATCGGCCTCGCGATCCTCTTCGACACGCTCGACGGCCGCGTCGCACGCATGACGAAAACCGCTACCGAACTCGGCGTCCAGTTTGATTCGCTGGCAGACGTGCTTACGTTCGGCATCGCTCCTATCGCGTTGATCTACGCATGGGGCATCGGAGCCTCGCTTCCCTATGAATCCTCGGCCCACGCGCTCGGTGTGTTTCTGCTGTTTATGTATCTAATGTGTGGAGCGTTCCGGCTCGCACGTTTCAACATTCAGGCGACCCGGCCGAGAGTTCTAATCGAAGGCACGCCAAAGCTCGACAAGAAATACTTCGTCGGCCTCCCGATCCCGCCCGCAGCCGGACTGCTCGCGGCGATCGTCCACTTCGCCCCGATGCCGCTCAGCTCATACGGCGAAGGCTTTGCTCGATTCTACGTCTACCTGATGATGATCCTCATCGCCGTGCTCGGCGTCCTGATGGTCAGCACGCTCAGATACTCGAGCTTCAAAGACGCAAAGATCGGCCGCCGCAGCCTCTATCTCGTGCTCGTCATCGCCGCGCTCGGCATGCTAATGTGGCTCTATTCGAAATACCTGCTGCTCATCCTCTCCGGCGTCTTCGTCGCCCACGGCGTCATCTGGTATCTCTACCGAACGATAATGCCGAAAAGATCGAACGCTCCCGAACATTTCGAGGTCGAAAGCTAGCCAGCCGCACTGATGTCAGTACCATCTGCGGTAGCGGGTGGTTGATCGTGGCCCAGGGGTTAGACCGGCGACCGGTTGCAGTCAGCTTTTCAACGCATATCAACGGATCGGGCGAAAAGTGCCGGATCAGAACTTATTAGAACTAATAAGATCCGGTGAATCCGACTGATTCGTCCCATCCGCGTTACAATACCGTAACGAACGCTAATGCCCGAGCCCGACCCACATCAACTCCTCTCCATCGCCATTGAAGAAGCCCGCATCGGACTCACTGAAGGCGGCGTCCCTATCGGCGCGGCTCTCTTCAAAAGCGACGCCACGCTCTTAGGCCGCGGGCACAACCGCCGGGTGCAGGACGGCGATCCGTCGGTCCACGGCGAGACCGACGCGTTCCGCAACGCCGGACGCCAACGCAGCTACCGCGACACGATCATGGTTACGACCCTCGCTCCCTGCTGGTACTGCAGCGGCCTTGTCCGCCAGTTCGGCATCGGCACAGTGATCGTCGGCGAATCGGTAAATTTTGAAGGTGGTGTCGAATGGCTCCGCGAGAATGGAATCGAAATCATCGATCTAAGCTCCGACGAATGCATTGCAATGCTCCGCGAATATATCACTGCGAATCCGGATGTTTGGAACGAAGATATCGGCGAGGATTAGGCAAAGCTCCTTACACTTCCCAGACTTCCTAGACTGCCCTATTGAGGTTTTCCATCGCGATCGAATGCAGCGCAGATTTCACGTGAAACGGCGTGAGGTTAGGATGTTTTTCTAATAACAACGCAATGACGCCAACGATGTGCGGGCAGGCGAACGAATTGCCCGTGAGATTGCGATAGCCGCCGCCGGGCCACGCTGTGCGGACATTAACGCCGGGAGCGGTGAGTTCGATGACCTCGCCGTAGTGGAACCCAAAATTCAGTGGATCGGTCTGTTCGCTTTTGATCACCGATATCAGCGACGACGAAAACACGGACGGAAAACTCGGCTGCGGCAGATTGTTTGCGGCCGCGACGACGATGCATCCAGCTTGATAGGCTCGGTCGAGCAGATCGTGAAGCGGTGCAAAGAACTGCGGCTTCGTTGTCCCGAGCGACAGGTTCACGACGCGATACTTCTGCTTGATCGCCCATTCGAGCCCGGCCATGAACGCGAGCCCGTCGCCCAAGCCGCCCGCCCCGAGCACCTTTATGCTATGCAGCTCGGCGTCCGGAGCGATCCCCGCGATAATGCCGGCACACGCAGTTCCATGCCCCGCCGAATCCCCATCGTCCGACGGATCGAAAACGACCTTCTTGTTTTCTATCCGCGCCTCGACCGAGCTCTCGACCTTTCCCGCAAGATCGGGATGCAGCACGTCAATGCCGCTGTCGATGATCGCAACCGAAACGCCTTTGCCGGTCGCACGGCGCCATTCATCCCCGAGCCGGAAAAATCCAGCCCAGTCCGACATCGTCGGGATCTCGATTCTCTCGGCGCTGATCATTCGACTCCCAAAAAGCTTCCTTCGGTCTGCGAATCGGTATATCGCATCACGGCTTCCAACATCTCGCGACACATCTGCCGCTC
The DNA here is from genome assembly GCA_902826795.1 of uncultured Acidobacteriota bacterium. Lineage (GTDB taxonomy): Bacteria > Acidobacteriota > Blastocatellia > Pyrinomonadales > Pyrinomonadaceae > OLB17. The sequence continues at coordinate 34,544 of CADEGD010000041.1, forward strand.
AGCCTCGCCGCGACCGGCTATCTCGCGCACCATCACCGCGAGGTCCATCATCTCTCGATGCTCGGCGCCGCCGCGAAAATCCGCCAGCCAACTCCGCACGTCGTCGATGTCGTATTTCTCTTTGTCTTCGACAATGCGGTCGCCGAGATCGCGCAGCAGCTTAGCCGATTCGTACGCGTGAACAAGCGACGCTATCGCTTCGGCAAAACGTCCAGCCCGGTCCATTTCGTCTGGCGTGAATGCAGAATACGGCGGTTCGCCGACGCGGTTGATGTATTCGAGCACGCCGATCGTCTCGCCTTCGTAACGCAGCGGCGTCGCGAGGATCATCTCGGTCGAATATCCCGTCGCCTTATCGATCTCGGCATAGAAGGTCGAATCTTCGACCACGTTTGAAACGGCCATCGGCTGGCCCGAAGAAAGCACGAACCCCGCGATACCCTTTCCCGCCGGAACCTTGACGTCGATCAACTGTGCGGCCACCTTCCCTATCGCCGATAGAAACCGCAGGTCGCCCTCGTCGCCGTCGCGAACAAGTACCGACGCCTCCGCCGAATTAAGGTCCGCCGCCGTCACCCGCAGAAGGTCTTCTATCGATCGCGTCAGCGGATCGGTAAGCACGTTGGCCACGTCAATCGTTTCGATCAAACGCCGTATCTTTGCGGACATATCGCCGTCGGTCTCGGGGTACATGCATTAGATTCTTACGCAAAATTGCCGGATTTCAAAACACACTCAACCTGTCTTATTACCTTCTGTGTTTTCCTTCTTGTTCCGTGTTTTCTGTGGTTTACGCTGCCTGCCGATCATCGAGATGGAGCCCGCGTGAGTCCTAAAAGATCTCAGTTTCCGGATTACTGGAAACTCCCTACAATTGGTCGTATAGTGGAATCAAATCTAAGACCTAGAATATTTCGGCAAGATCACTTGCAGGTCTCGTAGTGTATGTTCGAAAGGATCGCATCGGCAGCGTTGGTATTGGCAGCGGCAACCGCGGTTTCGGCTCAGACGGCTAGCGAGCGAACGGTCGCCGACCCCAACGCGACGATCCAGGAACGCCGGCTAAAACAGTCCGATCCATTCGCCATCTCTGCCGGCTCCTCTTTTTCCGCAACAACAAGATCAAAAAATAATACTGAGCCGTCGACGTCTTACACGATCGCGTCGTCCATCGCGACCGACGTTCAAGACGCGATCACGATCATCAAACAGAACCACGTCGGCGGTTCCACAACTAACGTCGGTGATCTTACAAAGTCAGGCATCAACTCGATGCTCAAATCGCTCGATCCGCATTCGAATTATTACGACGCCCGCGAATATCGCGAGCTGCTCGGCGATCAGCAGAGCGAATATTTCGGCACCGGCTCGACGATCGTTTCTTACACCCGCGACGGCAAATTGGAAACATATGTGATCGCGACACATCCGGGCTCGGCGTCCGATCGTGCCGGACTGAAATTCGGCGACAAGATCGTCGCGGTCAACGGCCGCTCGGTTGACGGAGTAAGTTCGATGGAGATTCGCGATCTCATCCGCGGCCCGCGAAACACGTCAGTACGTGTCACCATCGAACGCGACGGCAGCCCGCTGATGCTCGACCTCAGACGCGACCGCGTTCCGCAACCGACCGTGACTAACGCATTCCTCGTCAAAGACGGCGTCGGGCTGATCGAGATGCCGGAAGGATTCAGTTTTACCAGCTACGAAGATTTCAACGCCGCATTCAACAGCCTCAAGCAAGCGGGCATGACCTCGCTCATTCTCGACCTTCGCGGCAACGGCGGCGGCGTGCTGGAAACCTCGATCAAGATCGCCGAAAAATTCCTGCCCGCCGGCACGACCATCCTCACTCAGAAAGGACGTTCGGCCGTCGATAACCGCGTGTGGAAATCGACGAACCGTTCGCCCGAAAAAATGCCGCTCGTCGTCCTCGTCGACGCCGAAAGCGCGTCCGCATCCGAGGTCATCGCCGGAGCGTTGCAGGACAACGATCGCGCTCTGATCGTTGGTGAAAAGACGTTCGGTAAAGGTTTAGTTCAAAGCGTACTCGACCTGCCCGGCGGAACCGGACTTACGCTGACAACCGCAAAATACTTCACGCCGTCCGGCCGCTCTATCCAGCGCGATTACGAACGCTCTGGGTCTTACGCTTACTATCACCATCAGGAAAGCGAGGACGGCACGAAGGAATCGAAGGTCGCATCATACACCGTCACGAAACGCCAGGTCTTCGGCGGCGACGGCATCACGCCCGACGAATTCGCACGTTCCGAAGAAGCAACCGATCACCGCATCGCCCTGCTTGACCCGATCTTCTATTTCGCCAGGCAGAATCAAGCTGCTACCGAGGTCGATGCCGACACGATCGCCAGGTTTGCCGAATATGCCGCAAAAGGCTGGGGACTGAACGAAGCCGCGACCATCAAAGACGCCGAGTTCGTTCGCTCGCGTCTGCAATACACCATCACGCTCAGCCGCTCTGGAATCGGCCCCGCACGCCGGCAAATGCTCTCGACCGATCCGCAAGTTTCGTCCGCGATCCGCTCCATGACGAAAGCCGCCGCCTTCGTCCGCTCTCCCAAGAACCAGACGATCTCATCCAAGTAAGCTCCCGCAGCTCGGAGCTCCAGCTTTAGCTGGCTTTCCGTTCAGAGTGCAAGCTTCAGCTTGTATTACGGCTGAATCACGACGACTCTTGGCAAACGTCACAAGCTAAAGCTCGCACTGTGAACACAAAAATGCCCGGCAACGGAGTCACATCCTCAGCCGGGCGTAAAGGTAGAAACAGGAGGAAACTTAGAAAGACTCGTCAGCAGAAAACCCCTTAACTGCTCCCAAACTTTCGTTTTCCATAATTCTTGATGCCGCCAACCTCCCCCACCGTTGCCTGATCCATGCAAAATTTTCATCTCGGCTCTCTTGAACGAAGTCTGGCAGCGTATTCGCTGCGGAGAAAACAGAGAGCAAGGCTCAGAAACCAAAATCGGGAGACCGCCTCTTTCAGGCAGCCTCCCTTGCTTAATGAATCTTGAAAAACCTAGAAATTCAACTTCCCTGAGAATTGAACTCGTCGAGAAAAACTCGTGACCGAATCACGAATTCTTCCGAAAACAGTTGAATTGAACGTCGCAGTCGGCAATCCGAAAGAGGCGTTGTTAGTCAGATTTCGAGCGTCAACGCGTAGATCGAAATTAACGGTCTCAGTTATCCTGAACTTCTTTGAGAGAGAGACATCAGTTTGGAACTGTCTAGGCCCAATGAAGTAATTTCTTCCCGTGTTTCCAAGCTCACCAGGATCAGGTTGTGAAAACTTATTCTGGTCGTCTTCGTCGAACCAATAGTTCGTACCGTTACGTTCTACCAGCGAACCAAGATTTCGCGGACAGTCGTCACAATTGGCGAACGACTGGTTGACGTTGCTGAAGGAGCTGATGCCTGAATATACGGTAAATGGACGACCGGAAGCCCAGTTATAGGTTCCCGCAAGTTGCCAGCCGCCGATGATCAGGTCGAGCGCCCGGCCTATATTCGTGCCGAATTTTCTGTCTTTCCCTATCGGAATCTCCCAGACGTAGGTCGCCTGTAAGACATGGCGTCGATCGAAATCCGACCACGAGTAATTCAGATCACGATTGTTTATATCGAACGGCGTGCTCGACGCAGACTGGTTGTTCGCTCGAGACACGGTGGTAAATACCGGATCGAAGGAACGCGTGTCCTTTGATATGGACCACGTATAGCCGACTTGAAATCCTACTCCGGACCTAAGCCGACGCTTCACAATGAATTCGAGTCCGTTGTAGTCGGAATAGTCATTGCTGTCCAGCACGTTCACGGCAGCAGTGAATTGTGGGAAACGCTGAAAGAAGAATGGATTATTGATCGTTCTCCCTATTAGCTGTTGCGATGTCGCAGTACAGCGCCCTGCCGTCACATCCGCCGTTGCACACGCTCTTTGCGAAACGATAGCGGCCGCCGTCCCAACGCTGCCGCCAGTACTTGTACCACTCAAGGTGTCCGCGATCGCCGTAATACCTCGAAACGTCGTTGTACCAGCGTTATTTGTGGTGCTGCCGGTGAAGAGCAGATTGATCAAGCAGGAATTCGCCGTCGTGCTGGCGCGAAGTGCGTTGAACGCTTGAAGGAAGTTCTCCGCACAGCGAGGGTCGCTCGCCAATATATTCACTTGATTCGAATCGTAGCCGCCGAAAAGATGAGTTCCGCGCTTCCGAATGTAATTAATTTCGGCGACGTTACCCCAACCTATATCGCGCTGAACGCCCGCGAACCATTGATGGACCTCGGCATACTGCATCTCCGGGTCGACCAGAGTAACGCCTGCAGTTGAGAAGGCCGCAGGTTGACGAAGTTGGTCTGGAGTCAGTGTCGGAACGAGACTTGGCAGGCCGTCTCTAAGCAGACGATTCAAGTTGCCAATGCCCGTAGCGGTCCCCGTCAACGTGTTACCGGGCGCACTCTGGTAAATACTGTTGGCAAAAGTTTGAGTAGAGAAACGGTCGTATCCCAAACGATAATTCGCCCTGATCGAGGTTTTCCCGTCTTTGAATGGATCCCAAGCAAAGCCGACAGATGGGCCGAAGTTATTTTTATCGTCCGGGTAAAGAGGCCCTTCAACCCACCGAAGAGTATTACTCGGAGCCGCACCAGCGGTGAATTCCTGATTGGGCACGAGGATCGGTAAGTCTTTGGAACTCGGACCCGGTTTAAGTTCATATCGAAGCCCAAGATCCAGCACGAAGTTAGGGAACAGCCGCCATGAGTCCTGGATATAAAAATCGTACTCGGGATAGTAAGCGAACCAATTCCAACGGGTTCCAGCCGGGGCGAAAGATCCAGGATTGTTAGGATCGACTACACATCCTTGAAAG
>CADEGD010000042.1 GCA_902826795.1 uncultured Acidobacteriota bacterium
TCCAGAATAGTCGCAAGGCGTTCCTGTGGAACGTCGAGGTCGAGAGGCAAGTACGCCGCACCCGCCTTCAACACTCCAAGGATGCTTGCGATAAGTTCCGGCGACCGCTTCATCGCGATCCCGACGAAATCTTCTCGGCATACTCCGTTCGAAAGAAGACGGTTCGCTATCTGGTTTGCCCTGCGGTTGAGTTCGGCGTAGGTTATCCGAACATCACCAAACATCAGCGCGACCTTATCCGACGATCTTTCCACTTCCGCCTCGAAATGTGTATGCACACACATTTCTAGCGGATCCATCTCATCGGTATTTTTTTCAGTATCCGGCAACACACGGCCGGCATGGTCTTTCATTGCTTATCTTACGGTCTCGAAATATTCTTCAAACCGCCTTACTTTCCGTCGTGGATTCACTTCCCCGTGAGCCGCCGAACAGCTTCGAGATCCTGTCGAGACGTTTGAGGTTCTGCCTCAAAAGTTCGTTCTTGTTTCCGGCCTTCGACTTCCCCGGCTGCCCGAGTGCGAACATCTTCAAGCGGTCCTTCAGGGCTGATTGTCCCGGAGGTGTCGGAACAAAATTCAATTTCCTAAGGTAGTGATTGCACTGGTAAATGCGTGCTTTTCTATCGGTTTCACGCATGCAGAAATTGATGCTGAATGCTACGGAATACTCGTCCCCGTTTTTGACCCAGTGCGGGCCTTTCGAAGGTATGTGAACTCCGGCTCCCGGCTCTAGCGGAAAAACGTAAGCCTTCTCCTGGCTCACCGGCTTGAAAGTCGCCGCACTCAGATCTCCGGCGTAATATTGCTCGATCTCTTCTTCGTAAAGTACCGACCGGTCGTTTGGATCGCTGACGTTAAAACTCTTGCTGCCGTGGATCTGAAGCAGGAAATTGCTCTCGTGATCGATGTGATGTGGCGTTACTGATCGCGGTGACGCAATAAAGATATAGCCGTCGATCCAGGTGATCTCTTTCTTAAGATCGACACCTGTCACCTCCGAAAGTTCTACCACGCACTGATCGATACATTCCTTGTAGTCAGGATCTTCTTGAACGCTTTTAAGCAATGCCCAGGAACCCGACTCTTGAATATCGCGAATGCCGTTTATGAACGAGAGCGCTTTTACCTGTATCTCATCCCAACGATTTTCAAACGACGCTCCGCCTTCCTGCAGCACGACCTTCGCGCCACCTAAAGCCCAAAGCGTCTTCGCCAACTCGGTCAATCGATCAAGCGCGAACAAGGGGTGATCGCCTAAATTGTGAGAGAGGGCAAACGGCAGCCGGTTAAACTTGTCGTTAAATCCGCCTGCTGGCGAATCGTTGAAGATCTTCGCAGGCAATGCCCTGCTGACTTGCTCCATTTTTGCGGCTCCGGTGGCTCCCGTCGACATAACCAGTTCTTCTCCTCTTCTACTTATTTTGCGTGGCCGTACGCGTTCAGCGTGCTCTTATCGGCTGCCTGTTCTTTCACTAATTGCTCAGCCAATGCCCAATCGTCCGCGGTGTCGATATTGACCGAATATTGCCGGGGCATCTCGTACCCGCGAACTCGCCTGCCATACAGATCGCCAAAATCATCGATCACGCTGCGCCGCGTGACGTAAACAGATCCGTCCCGATGAAAAGCCGGCGGGAGGTCCTGACGGCGTGTTGTGGGCGAACTTTCGCCGGTGGACAATGTCATCTCGCCAAGTTCGCTCTGCCAATAAACCCACTTCGGGTTGTATTCGTGTGGCACCGGCAGAACACTCACAACGGAATCCGCGCTGGACGATTCCAAAAGCTCGATGCAGTTATCTATGTCGGCGGCTCTTCGAAGCGGATTGGTCGGCTGTAGCAGACAAACGGCGTCATAGCTTTCACCTTGCTTCTCGAGTTCCGTTATCGCGTGTACGACAACGGGAAAACTCGCTGCAGAATCTGTCGCAAGTTCCGCCGGACGCATGAAAGGAACATCCAATCCCAGTGAGCGTCCGACTTCCGCTATCTCCAAATCCTCGGTGCTGAGGATCGTATGCGACAGCCGAGTTGCACCCATCGCACTATCCGATGTGTAAGCCAGCAGCGGCTTACCACAGAGCAGCCTGATATTCTTTCTCTGCACCCCTTTCGAGCCGCCCCGTGCCGGTATGATTCCCAAAACTCGCATCAAAACTTTCGCGTGAAATCTATTGATCGCCGCACTAATAAGTGAGCCGTTTCTCGATCTGCAGCGGCGATTCGGCTAGTACGCCGGCGATCCTTTCTCCGGCTTTACCGCTGCCGTAAAGAGTGTCGGACCGCATCCGTCCGTTGCTCGTTTGTTTCTGGATCGCGGCTACGATCTCGCTCTTTCTGTATCCAACGTCGATGACATTCGCTCCGCGTTCTCGTCCCGCCTGTCGGGTTCCGATGTTTACGACCGGCACACCCAGATAAGAGCATTCGCGAATTCCCACACTCGAATTTCCGATCAGCGCCTTGCTGCTATACAACAGCCGTAGAAAATCCGTCGGCTCCATGTTCTTGAAAAAGTGAATGTTCTCGGGGCGATGCTGTTCTCTAAAAGTACGTATGCCATTGGAAGTACCGTCAGATCCCGCGTCTACGTTCGGCCAAAACCAAAGCGTCGGCATATTGATCTCGTAAACCGCTTCAAGCGTTTCCTGAACGTGCCGCCGAGCCATCTCGTGTTCGGTCGTGACGGGATGCTGCATCACGACAAGATAACCGTTCGTTAATTCGTGAAGATCGCCGACGCCGCCATATCGTTCGAATGGATTGAAATTAAGCGCGGGATCATCCGAGATCTCAGCGGCCAGGTCGATCGACGGGCAGCCGGTGACGAATACTTTCCGTCTTTCTTCACCCATCTTTTCAACACGTTCGGCAGCACAGCGGGTCGAGACGAGATGGAGATCGGCAAGTTTCGTGACCGCGTGTCTAACCTTTTCGTCGATCGATCCGGTGACCTCGCCACCCTGTATGTGGGCGACCGGAATATTCATGTACGACGCCGCAACGGCGGTAGCGAGCGTCTCGAATCGGTCCGCGACGGTAACGACGACATCTGGTTTGAGGTTGTCAAAAACGGTTGCCAGCTCAAGCATGCCGAGTCCGGTCGTCTTTGCCATCGAAGCGGGATTTTCGCCCTCGAGCACCATGTAAACTCTCGCGTCGATCTTGAAGCCGTCCTTCTCGATGTAATTGACGGCCGTTCCATAGCGGTCCAACAGCGCCGAAGCCGCGACGACCAACTGCAGTTCAAGATCGGGATGCTCTTGTATCGCCCGAAGCGCGGTTTTTATCCGGCTATAGCTAGGCCGGGCAGTTACAACAACACAAATTTTTCGCATTTATAGTTGGGCGGTGGCGAACGCCTGATCGATAGGCTGAAAGTCTTCGACGTCGTGAAACATTATCAGAGCGTCGGTACTGATATCTCGCCGAAGTTTTCTGCCCAAAATCAGCGGAATGTCTTTTGGGGGAATTCCATTGCCAGGCTTTTTGAGTTTCAAATGTCGAGCTTCAAGGATCGTTCCAGCCGCGAGATCGGCTCCGGCAACGACGCTCTTCGTGAACATACTTCGTAAACCGGCGATTTCGTCACACACGGAATCTTTTTGAATCGGCGAGTCGATCATTTGTTCGATCTGCCTGCAGCCCGAAACCAGTTGAGCCAGCTCCGATGTGGTTACTGAAGACTTCACGTCTGGCCCGAACATCTCACGGCTGAACGCAACATGAATCTCGAGAACTTCTGCACCGAGAGTGACGGCCGCGAGACCGGCAAAGATGTTTCCCGAATGATCGGAGAGCCCAACCGGCACTCCGTAGCGTTCCCGGAAAGTATCGATCACATTGAGGCCCACGCGCTCCGGCGGGCATGGGTACGCACTTGTACACTGCAGAACCGCGAGCTCGTTTCCTGATCTTTGGATCAGTTCGAACGCCGCGTCCAGCTCCGAGAGATCGCTCATTCCGGAAGAAAGGATCACCGGATCGCCAGTTTCCGCGATCCGATTCAGCAGCGGCAGATTGCCCATCTCTCCCGATGCCACTTTCCACACTTTCATTCCGATGTCTGAGAGCAGCTCAACAGCAGCGTCGGAAAACGGCGAGCTCATAAAAAGAATGCCGCGCTCGTCCGCATGATCTTTCAGCTCTCGCCACTGCTCTTTCGAAAACTCCATCCGCTTCCAATAGTCGTAGCGGGATGCGTCTTGCCTGCTGAACTTCACTCGCCACGGCTCGCCGGGCGTGCTTTCTTCAGATGCGATGTGAGTTTGAAACTTGACCGCGTCCGCTCCGGCGTTCGCGATCGCATCGATAAATGCATGGGCCGTCCCAAGGCTTCCATCGTGAGCCTGTGCCACCTCACCGACGATCAGGCATCGTCCGGCTGAAGCCGGTCGTGAGACGCTCTCCAGGCAGCGCATACGAAAACTTGCGTTTGTCAGATCTGTAGATGAATTCAAAACTGGTTAGTTGAGGTGGGAAATATCGATTCGCTATCCGATGCCGAGCATTCTTCCGTCGCCATCGCCATTAAGATCGGAGGCTTTCGCGTCGTCGACGTAGTAATTGTTGCGGCTGTATCCGTAATCCTTCATCGGAATGTCGTTCAGCACTACGCCGACGATATTCGCGTTAACGCTTTGCAGCTTCTTTGTCGAAAGACTCAACAACTCCGACGAGCTATAGTTAACCCGCCCGACAACCAGTACGGAATCAACCGCTGTTGCGAGCAGAACACTGTCTGCAAAATATAAGATCGGCGGCGAATCAATAATGATGTGGTCGTAAGAAGTTCCGAGATATTCGAGCAGCTCTTGAAGCCGGCCGCGGCTCAACAAGGTCGCAGGATCAGCCACCTTCGGACCGGCTGTCATCAGATCAAGGTTGGCAACAACATTTTCAACGATAGCATCGCTTACATTTTCGCCAAAATCTTTTTTAGAAGACAGCAGCCGCGTAAGTCCCTCTTCGTTATCGATCCCGTTGATTGCATGTAACTGCGGGCGTCTAAGATCGGCATCGATAAGCAAAATACGGCCACCCAGTTGAGCCAAACACTTCGCCAAATTGAAGGATGTGAGGGTCTTCCCTTCGCCCGCTTCGCCCGAGGTCACCAGCACGGTCCGATGTCTTTCGTCGTCTGATGACAGCAGCAGCGAGGCTCGCACTTGATTGAATGCCTCGACCGCGATCGGACGTTCGAGGCTTAACTGATCGCGGCTCGAAATGCCATCCGATCCGAATAGCTTTCTTGTCGAACTGACTGCACGAGACAAAAGTCCGCGCTTCACTCCTGGAATTCGTCCTACCACGGGAAGTCCGACGTTCTCTTCTACGTCGTCAAAAACCCGAATGCTGTCGTCCAGCCAATTGGCGGCAAAGGCCAGACCGATCGCCGCAAAAAGCGAGACAATAAACGCGACCAGGATAGTCTTCGTTCTCTGCGGTCCATTTGGGTTTTGCGGCGTGGTCGCACGGTCGGCAACGAGGACGTTATTCGGCGTTCCGTTCAGGATAACGTCGGTTTCCCTCGACTTCGCCAAAAGATTCGCAAGCAGCGACCGGTTTGAATCGATCTCCTGTTGAATGATCCGGTAATTTACGGCGGCTTCGTTCTGGGCAAGCACCGCTTCACGCTGCGTTGAAAAATTGCTTCTCAGATCGCGTTCTTTCGCAAGAGCTTCTCGATACTTTTGCTCGAGCAGCGACGACTGCGTATCTTTCGCTCGCCGCTTGTTGCTCTCCAATTCGCCCTCGATCTGAGTGATTTGCCGCTGAACTCGCTTAACGTCCGGCCACTCGTCCGTGTACTCAGTCTTCAATTGAGCAAGCTGCTGGCGAAGAGCAGTCAATTGCGATTCGAGGCCCGACGTTCGCGGGTCGGCCGTTTGAGCTGCCAGGTCCGACATCGGATTCTGCTTCATCGCGAGAAAAGCCGCCTCGGCGGAGATTCGTTCGGCCTCGGCCATTCCAAGCTTAAGGTTGAGATCCGCCAACCGCTGAACGACCGTATTCTGGCCCGGCTCCAATGAAAGGATTTGATTGTCCTTGGAATAATTGATGAGTCTCTCTTCTTGCGTTCGGATCTGATTCTGAAGTTCGACGACTCGCTTTTCTAAAAACGTGCTCGCCGTTGCGTTCGACTCAACCTTTCTTTCAAGATTTTGCAGAACGTAAATATCAGCTATCGCATTAGCAACCTTCGCCGCGACGGACGGATCGGTATGCCGAAATGAAACGTCGATCATTCGCGTTTCTTTGGCAGTGGTACGACTGTCTTTTATCGGTTCTATTTCTAGCCCCGACTTGATCATCTCCACATACGGAGCAAGCCTTTCCGCCTGACGATCAAAATCGGCTTCGGCCTGCGGCGTAGTCTCGCGGAGCGTCTGAGTATTTGTTGCTTCACTCGCTCTCACGGGTTCAACCAACCCAACAGCTCGTAGCAGATTCTGAAACGCACCAAGATCCTGCCGCCTCGGATTTTTGAACGATTCGTTGTGTTCGAGGTCCAAGCTCACAACCACTCGGCGGAGCAAGCCAGCGCCTTCGAGTATCCTTAATTGCGTAGCAAAATAAGCCGGGTCCGCTCCTTGATTCGTTGCGATAGTGCCGCCTGCCGCCGGATTAGTTTCGTTATTTACCTGAACTTTTGCGCTGGCGATAAAGTAGTCCGGCTTTCGATATTCGTAGAAAAGAACTGAAAACGTAACCAGCAAGGTTACGCCGACGATCAAAGGCCAGTACTTTCGAAGAATAGAAACTACCCTCGATATCTGAACCTTCTGCGACTCGGCGTTTCCCGCACCCTGATAGTCGTAACCGTAGTCCGCGTCAAAACTATCGATCACCTGCGGAACCTGTCTCCCACCCTGGCCTGTTGTTGTTAACGAATTTCTTTTCACGATAACTTACTGCTCTCTTCTAAAGCTGCGTCTCTGCGCGTGCAAACACATCAAAGGCCTTTTAGGGAATCACTCTCAGCGGAAGCTGCGTCACTGAAGGCAGAAATGTTCTGAAAAAAGTTGACAGCTTACCCGGCCCGGCGACCTCGATAATGTCGTTCGGCCTTAACACAACGTCATCCTTTTTGCCTTGATTGATCTCTTTCAGGTTGGCGACGAGTTCGGTGCGGTTTACGCTGCCCGCGACTTGTCGGCGAATAACGATCTTGTCGGACTGCGCTCCCGATGCGAAACCGCCGGCCATGGCGATCGCTTGCGAAAGTGTGATGGGTTCGCTCAAGTCCAGAGCACTCGGGTTTCGAACGCTGCCGGTCACGTAAGCACGAACCTGATTGTATTCGCCGACCCTGATTATGTCTCCGCCGCGAACGAACGGATTCGACCCATCGATACCCTTCAGCGTGTCAGAAAGATTTATCGAGACGAGTTCGTCTCCCGCTTCTTCTCCGATTACCAGGCTTGAGCCATCGCAGAATGGAAGGCTTCGGCTGCGGATAAGCTCGATGTTGTCACCCGCTTTGTCGCTGGTTCCGTTGACCATCGTCAGAAGTTCCAGAAGCCTCGTCGGCCTCTGAAGTTGAAACCGGCCCGGAGAAGAAACTGCTCCGATAACCGCCACCGGGCTCGAATTGAATTCTTTAAGAGAAACGATAACCGAAGGATTCAAAAGAAACTTCTTGTACTTCTCCTTGACCAGGTCGGACAATTCCCGCTCGGTGCTGCACGCGGCCGGCAATTCCTCATCGATCATTGGAAGCTGAATGCGCCCGAGATTATTAATGCGAATACCGCTTCGGCTTAACGTCGCATTCTGGGTTACCGTCACGTCGATCACGTCACCCGGGCCCATTCTGTATATCTGAGCGCGACTCGCACCCGAATCGTCACCGGCAGACATCCCACCTTGGCCAATGGCGTTATAGGTCCCTATTCCAACTATCAGGCCTACGATGGCTAACTTAATTGCAGTCCTGGGTATTTCTGTCATGGCCGTTACCTTTCTATTCGAAGCGACGTTATTGCAATGCACGCCGACGCGATGCGAGAGCTTCTCGAAGATGATTCGGGCATCTCAGGTTCAACACCGTATTGCTCAACACGACCGAATACTCTTCGTTCTCACGTACGAACTGCCCGTGCAGCGGTCCGTCACTAATTTTTACGATCACCTTATCTCGTACCCACTGCCAGAACTGTGCCTGGGTCGTCCAGTAGATCTTGCCATCGCGGCACGTAACCTTTGCATTCTTCTTTCGCTTCCGAGCTTCCTTCTCTCGCTGCTTCTGTATTTTGAGGGCTGCTTTTTCCATAAAATTAGACACTGAGGCACCAGTGAGTCCGCGATGTGCACACTAAAACCCGTTAAGGGAAACCTGTAAACCCAGGCGAGTCGATGTTTTCCTGACTACAAAGGCCTCAATGGACCTTCACTCCGTTACTCCCATTACTGTGACCGTTGCCGTTGCCATTTCCATTGCCGTTCGCACCGATAGTCGAGTGATTTATCGGCAGCTTCACGAGCTGATTTTTGAACGCGTATATCACGAGCTCGAGACGGGTTCCGACCTCGAGCTTGTTGAATACCGACGTCAGATGATGTCTGACGGTGGTTTCCGTGATGAACAGCCGCTCGGCGATGGTCTTGTTCTTCATCCCCTTGCAGATCAGCTCGATAACCTGCCGTTCCCGGTCCGTCATTTCGCTGATCTTTTTAACCGCTGGGTTTTCGTCCCGAAGCTGCTTCTCGTCGATCATGTGACGGATCGTCTCGCCCATGATCGAGCGGTCGAACCAAAAATCGCCCTCGAAAACCTTTACGATGGCCTTGTACAACACATCGACGCCGTGCTCTTTAGATATCAACCCCCTGATCCCGAGTTTCAGGCAGTGCTGATAAAACTCGAAATTATTGTTGCGGGTCAACACCATTATCGGAATGTCTCTCAGCTCCGGCACAGATAGCTGAGCCAGAGCATCTTCCGCGGCACCGGGAAGGTCACAAATAATGACGTCTGGAGCGTATTTTCGAATCGCGTCGGCTGAGAACTTATTGATCGGGGCCTCACCCACCACTTTCAAGCGGTCTTCGGCTTCGATCAGCATTCGGAGAGCCGTCCGAAATATCGAGTAGTCACAGATCAGGTAAAGTTTGATCGATTCCTTTGTCATGCTGTTCGCTTGCTCTCTTCGGCTCCTGTTTTGATCGTCACCGTTTCGATCGATATTGACGAAACGATGAATATTGCTAACTCTCCCGAGAAATGATCAACAAATTCATGATCCATCGCCGATATCGGCTCTAGGAGCTTGGGACGAACTTAGATACGCCCAAAACCCCTGGATCACATCGCCCGACCGCTGCCCGACCGCGAGGGTTCCCCTCCGGAAAAGATTGCCTCGGAGAACTCAAACCCTAACGCCCACAAAAATCGGAGCTAAACTAAATTTTCTACATCGACCATTAAATTGGGTGAATACGAGAGAGACTACAGCACTTTTATAGATTTGAACATCGGCTAGAACGATATTTAGTACCCACACATTTGTCCTATACCTATGTCCACAGAGCGGCTAATTGCCTCAATTTAGCAATAATAACGGGACGATTAAGATATTTCGGCCTCTCAGCCTTTCCGCTCATCCAAGTGTTAGAAATCACAAAACTTCCACAATTACTGTACAAATGCGCCGATTTTTTGAAAGAATGTGCCCATTGCCTGTCTAAACGCTATGACGTTGGACGGCGAATAGCCGCAAAACGGGGGTTTTCCACCCGTCCCTGTTTTTCGTAGGGAGTAAGAAATAACGGAATATGACATTGTCCACAAAGACCCGATCCGGGCAGATCCGAGTTTGGGTTGTCGCGAATCGAAAGTTGGTTCTTGATAGCCTAAGCTTTTTACTAGACTCCCAGAGACGGTTTTGTTTGGCAGGCTCAACAGATTTTGACCTCGGCAGTTGGCATCGCCCCGATGCCGCCAAAGTAGATATCTTCGTTGTCTACATGGAACCGGGAGAATCGGCGGACGTGATCAAAAGCCTTCGCATCGAGTATCCTGCCGCTAAGGTCATTGCCGTCACTGACGGTTCAGACCTTGATCCATCCGTAAAGGCCCTCAAGTTCGGCGCGGTCGGGATCGTTCAGGCGATCCAGGGCCACAACTCGCTGATCGGTGCCATCGAGAAGGCTTACGCGGGCGAGACCTGGATCAATCAGGAACTGCTCACGAACATCCTCGAAAAAGGCCCCGGCAGAAAATCGTCTAACGGATTCATGGGACCCGAAAACGATGCGCTTACGCTTCGCGAGCTCGAAGTAATTGCGATGATCGGAAAGGGGCTGAAGAGTAAGGTGATAGCCAAGGAATTAGCCATCAGCGAGGCGACGGTCAGACATCACCTAAGCTCGATCTACGGAAAGCTCGGCGTTGACGACCGGCTAAACCTGATGATCTACGCGGTAGAGAAAGGTTTGATCCGACTCTAGATTGGCGGATAAAATGGTGCTCCCGGGTGGATTCTAACCACCGACCTTCCACTTAGGAGGCGGACGCTCTATACAGCTGAGCTACGGGAGCGAATTAGAAACTTGGATTCTGAAACGCGGGCCGCGGAAAGTCAAGATTTTCCGGGCCCGCTTTCCTGTGAAAACTACGAATCGTAAGAGATAAGCGACTTAACGTTGTGGCCGGCAAACTTCGCACGTCCGTTTAAGAACGTAAGCTCGACGACGAATAATAACGCCGAAACCTTACCGCCGACGCCCTCGACCAGATCGACCACCGCCTTGGCCGTTCCGCCGGTCGCGAGCAGATCGTCAATTATTAGCACGTTATGGCCCTCGCCGACCGCGTCCTTGTGCATCTCCAGCGAGTCCGTTCCATATTCGAGTTCGTATGAAACAGAAACCGTGTCCGCCGGAAGTTTCTTCGGCTTGCGGACGGGAATAAAACCTACACCAAGCTGATATGCCAGCGGCGCGCCAAAGATAAATCCGCGCGATTCGACGCCGATAACGGTATCGATGTTCAGCCCGCGGCACGCCTCGGTCAACGCGTCGATAGTTTCCTCAAGGCCCGTCGGGTCTTTCAGCAGAGTGGTTATGTCGTAAAAATTAATGCCAGGCTTAGGAAAATCGGGGACTTCCCTTATTAGCTTCTTAAGATTGTCCATGTAGAAAGATATTAGCGGATGCGAGTTGAAAATTCTATCGCTCTATTCGAAATGTGCCGTATGCGAGGTCGATCTCTTCGACGATCTCCTCAATCTCGTCGACCTTCGAAAAACGCGGCCCTGTGGCGATGTCGTCGCGAAAGCCGTTGACCTGCGATTCGCTGCCTTGAGCGAAAGTCTCGACTCGGCCGTCGGGCAGGTTGCGAACGAAGCCCTTAACCTGATGTTTAGCCGCAGCCCGCTGGGCAAAGTATCGAAAACCGACGCCTTGCACCATTCCATTAACAAAGAACCGTCGAGCGATCATGAGGCTAGCCGAGGGCGTCGAGACACTCCATCAGTGATTTCTGTCGGCAGGTGTAAACCGGCATTCCTCGGAGCGTAAACTTGCTCGCCGGCGTTTCGCGGAGCTCTTCGGCCAGGGCGAGAAAATCGCGGGGTTCGTCCGTTTCGAACGTGATCAGATATTCCTGCTCGCTGAATCCGAATGCGTGAGTCATGTGGATCTTTATATTCTGGAATTTCTTTCCGACCATGAAGTTCTCTTCTATCAGCGCATCGCGCTCGTCGCCCGATTTGTCGTACCAATCCCGGTTCTTTGCACACGGGTAAACGAAAAGATACTTCTTTTCACCCGCAAGTACGTGATATTTATCTTCTCCGCCGCCCGAGACGAACATCCGTTTCTTCGTAACCGAAAGATAATTATCCGACGTTTCGAAAAAGCTGCCGAGATTCGTTCGATACATCTTCGCCGTCATTTCCTGGATCAGATCAAGCGAATTCCCTATCCGCCAAAACATCAGGTCGGCCTTCGAATCGAACCCGACCAGCGAATAGCTGAACAGCAGAAAATCGTCCCGGTAGCGGTCGAATACCGACTGAAACTCCGACTTGTAAATGGCCTTGGTCTCGGTGTCCAGCTTTCGCCATTCGGGATTGACCCGAAAGAACATGAAGTTAACGAACTGCTTCTCGATGCGCGGCATCGTTAGCAGATCGCTCATCTCCGGCACGAGACGTAGTCCGCCTTGTTCGTTCGGCTCTTTCTGTGGGTTTACAAGCTCCATCGAGTTTTTGTGGGAAACAAGATTAAAAAAAGGGAAACGGTCGCTGTCTTCATTCTGCCAACATTCAGATAAGTTGTCCAAACGTATGCGGGCGTTTACTTTTGCGGGGAATGATGTAAAGATTCTGATGTGATCAAGAGCGTTTTTCTGGTGACGATACTCATCTCGGCGGCTATTTCAGCCGCCGGCCAGCAGCGCCCATTGATGACTGACGACATCGACATAACGCCTCAGGGAGCTTTCGAACTCGGCGTAGGCGTCGATTTTTTCCAGAACGCAAAGTTCCCGCTGTCCGGCATCAAGGGCGACCTGACACGCGTCGGCGACCTTCGATTGAAAACGGGAATGGCGTCAAACGTCGAGTTGCAGATCGAGGGGACCCTGCAAAATTTCGTCGCCATCAATTCGCAAGGCCCGTCGGCCATCCCGCTTAGCGTTACCGGCAATTCCACCAATGACTTTGACGACTTTACGATCTCGGCCAAGGTAAAACTTTTCAACGAAACGAAGATGCTGCCCGCGGTCGGGTTAAAGTTCGGCTACCAACTGCCGAATACCGATCAGGCAAAAGGCATCGGCACCAATCAGATCAATATCTTCTCTAAGATCATCGTCCAGAAACGCTTCGGCAAACGTGCCGGAAAAACGCCTCTCGCCAACATCTACGGCAACGTCGGCCTCGGCATAATGAACGCTCCGCTCGCCAACTTCACGCAAAACGACGTACTGCTTTACGGGCTCGCCGGGATCTTCCGCGTAAGCGATCGGGTAAACATCGTTAGCGAGGTCAACGGGCGGCTAAATACGCGGAGCGGAACGGCGCCGATCGGGACTGAAAGCATCGGCCAGTTTCGCGTCGGCACTCAGATAAAAGCTTCCGGACTTAGATTCGACGCGGCGGCGGCTGTTGGCATTACAAGATATAGTCCGCGGACCGGCGTAATCTTCGGCGTGACGTACGTTTCACCTTCGATCCTTCCTATAGCCAAATAGCAGTCAGATAGGTTTGATATTAATCGGCGAGTGTCCGCGGCCGATCATCGGCGCGGCACGAATAGCCTCATTCACAAATCGCTTTGCGATCTCGACGGATGTAATCAAGTCGTTCCCCAACGCGAGGTTCGCCGCTATCGCCGACGACAGCGTGCAGCCCGTTCCGTGAGTCGCGGTCGTTTCCCAATAATCTCCTTCGAAAACCCTTAACTCCGACCCTAGAAATAAGAAATCCTTAGCTATCCGTTTTCCCGACGATTCCGCATTCCGCATTCCGCCTTCCGCATTTACCATATGTCCGCCTTTGATCAAAACGTTCCTCGCGCCCATCTCACGCATCACCGACGCAGCATCTTGAATATCCGCTTCGCTCTCGATCGCGACGCCGGAAATTCGCTCGGCCTCGGGGATGTTCGGGGTAATTATGTCGGCAAGTGGAAAAAGCTTCGCGATCAAAGATCGAAGCGCCGCATCATCGATAAGGTCGAAACCAGACGTCGAGCGAACTACCGGATCGACGACGATGTTCTTCAGCCCACGCTCCGAAATGATCGACGCAACTTCCTCGATCACCTCACGCGTCGGCAGCATTCCCGTCTTCACCGCTGCAACGTCGTAGTCGTCAACGATCGGGACGATCTGCTGTCGAACAGAGTCGGCCGATTGGTGTTCGGCTCCATAAACCCCCAGCGTATTCTGAAACGTGATCGACGCGATCGCGGCCGTAGGAAAGACGCCGAACACCGCGAAGGTTTTCACATCTGCGATCGTTCCCGCTCCCCCCGAAGGATCGACGCCCGCGATAGTCAACGCGATCTTGGTCATTATGAGATTTTAACAAACTCGTTGAAATATCGGATCGCCGCAAAACCCGCAGCACCTGCGTCAAGAACCGACTGAAAATTCGACTCATCCACGCCGCCAACCGCCATCACCGGAAACGGATCTACCACGTGGCAAATGCATGAGAGTGCGCCGACTCCCAACGGCTCGCCTTTGCCCGGCGTCGCAAAGATCGGCCCAAGCAGTGCGTAGTCCGCGCCGCCACCTTTCGCGTTCACTACATCATCCATCGAATGCGCCGACACACCGACGATAAACTCATCCGGCACATTTCCTCGAATCAAATCGACCGGCATTGACGACGACGTTAGATGTACGCCGTCCGCTCCCGCGGCGATAGCGATATCAAAACGTTCGTTGATCAGTATCTTTGTCGCCGAGCCCGACGCGATCGAAACGGCATCGACGGCAACCTGATAGGCCAGCCGCGCAGGCAACAGCTTCTCGCGCAACTGTATCATCTCGATCCTGGCTGCAACCGCAAGCCTGATCGTCTCGATAAGCGCGT
Source organism: uncultured Acidobacteriota bacterium (assembly GCA_902826795.1). Classification (GTDB taxonomy): domain Bacteria; phylum Acidobacteriota; class Blastocatellia; order Pyrinomonadales; family Pyrinomonadaceae; genus OLB17. The sequence continues at coordinate 14,554 of CADEGD010000042.1, forward strand.
CTCGTTTTTGAGAAAAATTTTCGGGTGTTAAAGTTCCGTCCGTTATCAGAAGCCGGACGGACGTTTGCGCGAGTATCACTTCTTGCCCTGAAGCATCGCGACGCTATGCTTGAAATTCGCCGCTTCCCAAAACGCGACCAGAATGTTTACGACGCCAAGACCGGTAACCGCCCCGCGAAACCAATTTGAGGTGACCGTCCTTTGGATCACCGGAAAGCCGGATTTATCCGTAACCAATGCGAGCAGATAATTCTCGGACCAATTGCCGAACAGCAAATCCCACGGCGCGAGGATCAGGTAAGAACCCAACAGCAGGCACAAGACAATAAAAAAGATGACGGTCAGTTTTTCAACCATTTCCGTCATCGATTATATCCGTTTTCCCGGCGCGCGAACAGCAAACTTACGCCGCGATCGCGATATTCTTTAGCCTTTCCCGCACGTCGCGAAAATCGACGTTCTCGGCATAGACCTGTTCGAAATATCTTCCCGCGTCGGCATATTCGCCCTCGGCTTCGTGCACAAGCCCGATCTCGTACCACAACGCCTGCTTCTCGTCGTCGGTCAGATCGCCGATCTCGAGCGCCCGCTGATACCACTTCATCGCGAGCTTGGGCATTCCGTTTTCCATGAACGAATGTCCGAGCAGGTTGGCACAGTTAAAGAACCGTCTCGTGCCGTCGTCGGGTTTTACCGCGGCCGCCGCATCCTGAAATTCGGCTATCGCCTGTTCCAGCAAGCCCATTTCCTTGTATGCGATCGCCGTGTGATATCGCGTTTCGAAATCCGAATCGTCATCTTCACGGTTCTCTTCAAGATCTAGCTCGCTTCGCAAGTCGTCGAGTAAGCTGCCGGTGCCGTTCTGACTAGCGGAGACGGTAACATCAAAAGTAGCGTCAACCGCTCCACCGGTAAGATAACTTCGCAACTCGGCAGATTCCGGCGTGGTTCCAAACTCGACCTCGAATTCCTCGATCGCTTTCTCGGCCAGCTCGATGTATCCGTTGTCGATGTAGAACCGGATGCTCTCAGCCTCGCGACGACGGCGGCCTTCGGGACTTTCATCGACCGGTTCCGCCTGAACTTCGCCCTGCTCGCTAATCGATTCGATCGCGGATTCGTCAACCTCGACGGCCATCTCCTGGCCATTCGACGATTCGATCACCGCACCGACGATCGCAAAATCTCCGTCGGCAGCCTGAGCTTCTACCGAAACACCCGCCGGCCGAACGAACCGCTCGAATAATCCGCTTGCCGCTGGAGCGTCGTCTTCAAAACCGTGCTCCTGATTAATGGTCGTCAGGCGTTCCGCATACGACGCTTCCTGAGGTATCAAAAGAACAAGCTGCGAAAGTGCAAACCGCTCGTCGTCGACCGAATCTTGCTCCTTCCCAAGTCGTGCGAGATCCTTAAGTGATTCTTTGAGCGTCTCTTCGTCTTTCTGCCACGTGCTGAATCTGACCAACAGTCGAACCGCGTCAAGATTCTCCGGCTCGTGTTCGAGCACAACCCGAACCGCCGCCGCAAACTCTTCAGCCTGTCCGCCCGCAAGCATGTGTTCCGAAGCCATCGTCAGCAGGCGGCATGCACCATCGAACGATTGCTGATCGATGAACTGCAGCGCCAGCACGAGAAACTTCGGATACTCGGCCGGATCCTGCTCGACAAGCTTGATAACAGACTTTTCCGCTTTCTCGATATCGCCGGCCTCGAGGTAACAGTCGGCGAGCGCATGCAGTATTTCACCCGAATTTCCACCTTCAGCCAGCAGCGATTCGAGCTTTGCGATCGCCTCGTCCGCCCGGCCCTGGCTTGTCAACGTACTTACATATCCCGCAAGGCATCGACGATGGCCTGACTCGTGCCCGAGGCCTGACAAAAACGCCTTCTCGGCATCGGCCATCATCTGACGGCCTACGAACCGCTCGCCAGCATCCGCAAAAGCGTCGACCGCTTCGTCGGTCTGCCCTTCTCCCAAACAAAGATCGGCGACCGTCAGAAAAACTTCCGTGTTGGCCGGATCAAGGATCGCGATCTGTCTCCACATCGCCAACGCCTCGACCATCCGTCCTTTTGACTGATAGCTTTCGGCAAGGATCACATAGTGCGACTTCGCCTCGTTTACCGATCCTTTCGTCTTATAAAGCTCGGCGAGCTTCTCGGAAACCTGAACCGAGTTCGGCTGTATCTTGTTGATCTTGTTGTAAACAGCTATCGCCTTTTGCGAGAATCCCTGCTTGCTGTAATGTTCGGCTACCAGGTTATAGCAGCGAAGGGCCGATTTCGTTTCGGACGCCTTTGAATACAGATCGCCGAGCAGGTTCATCGTCCCGAAATCCTTCGAGTCGTTATCTACTACCTGCTGATACTCGCTTATTGCAGCCTTGATCTTCCCCTGGGCAAGGAATTTCTCGGCATTACGCATCGCCTTGATCTTATCGAAACTCATTATTTATGCGTCGGGTGAGGAACAGCAAAGGGGTTAAGGCCTCTACTGTGTGGAAATTGTGGACAAGACTTTGAAGACTTACGGGTGCTGTTAGCACTCTCAACCTGCTTTTCAAAGTTATCATAGTGACAGAAATTGTGTCAATCAGTTTTAACAGTGTTAGGCAACTGTTAAACCCGTCGGTCACATTGACTTGCTTTTCAACGCTTATTTCTCTTATCGTTAACGTTCCTGTCCGCAACGATTTATGCGCGCTTTGATCCTTGCCGGTGGTAAAGGTACTCGACTTCGCCCCCTGACCGTCTACACGCCGAAGCCGATCGTTCCGCTTTTGAACCGGCCATTCCTTATCTATCAAATTGAATTGCTAAAAGCCGCGGGCATTACGGATGTCACGCTTTCGCTGGGTTACCAACCCGACAAGATCGAAGACGTGCTGGGCGACGGATCTGATTTCGGCGTCAAGCTGCGATTCGCGACCGAGCCAAGTCCGCTCGGAACGTCCGGTGCGGTTGGCTACTCAGTGGGCGACTCGAACGAAGCCGTAGTCGTATTGAACGGCGACATCCTGACCGATATCGACCTTCTCGGGATGATCGATCTCCATGCCGAAAGAAAAGACAGCATCACCATCGCTCTTGCCGAGGTGGAAGACCCTTCGCGATACGGCCTGGTCAAATTGAATGACGATGGCTCGGTGAACAGGTTCATCGAAAAGCCGAAAGATGGTGCCGAAGGGGTCGGCAGCGTGAATACGATCAATGCGGGGATCTACATTCTCGAACCGGACGCGCTTCGATTGATCGCAAAAGGAAAAGCTTCGTCGTTCGAGTACGATGTCTTCCCGACCGCTCTCGAACGAAAACTCCCTTTCTCTGGCTACGTGATGAGCGACCGCTACTGGAAGGATATCGGCACTCCGTCGGCCTATCTCGCCGCCCATCTCGACATCCTTTCTGGACGAGCCAGGTTCGACATCGAAGGCCTTCATCGAAATCCAGAAACATCGCCGACCGCGTTCATTGAAAACTCGATTGTAGGTGACGGATGCGTGATCAAACCGAACTCGAAGATCATCAACTCGGTCCTCGGCCCGGGTGTTCAAGTCGAAGAGAAGGCAGTTATTGAAGACTCCGTGCTGTGGGCTCATTCGCGCATCAGTACGCTGGCAAAAGTGCGCGGTTCGATCGTCGCAAAAGGCTGCCACATCGGCAGAGACGCCGAGCTTCGGCCTGGAACCGTACTCGGCGACAAGGCTATGGTTCCGGACTATTCCGTGGTGTAGATAAATTGGATACCAATCAGTTTGAATCCTTGTGGACTTTGTGTCTTTGCCTTTGTGGCCTTTGTGGTTAAAACTCTTCTCAACACAAAGACACAGAGGGCAGACACTAAGGTCGCAAAGAAAAAGCCACAGGTAGTATTTAAACTGACCCACGATCGAAAATGCCTGAACTTCCCGAAGTAGAACATGTGACCAACGCCCTTCGCGGCGTCGTGCTCGGCCGCACGATCGAGAAAGCATCGCTGCTCCGACAGCGTCTCGCTCCGGATATCAAGCCCGCCGCGTTTTCCAAAAAGCTCGCGGGAGCCACGATCGAATCCATCACACGCCGCGGCAAGCACATCCTGCTCGGGCTCGATTACGGCAATACGCTGATCGTCCACTTGCGGATGAGCGGTCGATTTCACCTTTTAACGCCCGACGACGAAGATCCGAAGTTTTCGCACGCCATTCTTTATTTCAAAGACGGCGAACGCCTCGTCTTTCAGGATCAGCGGCATTTCGGGCTGATGAAGATCGTCAAGACCAAAGGTCTGCCCAACACCAGGGAACTTTCAAAGCTCGCACCTGAACCTTTCTCCGACGAGTTCTCGGTCGAATACCTGGCGTCCGTACTCGCGCGTTCGAACAAGCCGATCAAGGAATTTCTTCTCGATCAAACAAAGGTCTGCGGCGTCGGGAACATCTACGCTTCCGAGACGCTTTTCCTCTCTCGTATCAGCCCGCGAAAAAGAGCGAAAAGCATTCGCGGCAAAGCTGTCGTCGAGCTGCACAAAAACATTCCCATCGTCCTTAACGAAGCGATCGACCTTACAAAAACGATCATCCCTGATCCGGTCATCATCGGCGAAGGCGTATACGGTGCGGGCTCGCAAATGCGCTGGCGCGTTTACGACCGCGAAGGCAAAGAATGCCCCGAGTGCTCGTCTCCGATATTGCGCATCCGCCAGGGAACGCGATCTACTTATTTTTGTGCAAAATGCCAAAGATAGTTTTTCGATTCGGATCACGCATTATTATTTAGTACGACAGACTTTCCAGTCTGTCGCGGTTGCGCTCAGAATCCTGGAACTAAACGTAACCGGCTGTAAAGCCTGTTCTACGAGGATCGATATGTTAAAGAAAGTTGGAATACATTTGTTCGCCTTACTCGTCACGATCTCACTTCTCTCCGGCAATATTTTCGCCTGCGCATGCTGCGCCGAACCGGGAACGCGGATCAACTACACGGCCAAGACCGATTCGTTCATTCGCGATCTAGTGAAGCAATTCAAAGTCGCCGACGAAGCGAACCTCTACATGACCGAGGCAGGCTTCGATGGGATCGAAGGAATCGATCTGATCGCCAAAGAGGACGAAACCGCCGCTGGCATCATGGACTTCACGTCGACCGGAGCGTTCGCCGAAAAACTTTGGAAGATGAACATCAAATCACCCAAAGGCCTCACCGCGACTTACTCGATCCCGGCCCCGCTCAAATACACCGAGTTCAAAGTAGATATTCACGACCAGGAAGATCGCCCAAACGGCCCATTGCTGTATAAAGAGATCCTCTTCGAAGGCGTGCTCGCTTCCGCCACCGGATTTGCACGAGCCGGAGCAGTCCGCGGCACAAAATACGAGCTGGTTTTCTCCGGCCGCGGTTCCGGTTGCAACGAGGTCGAAGACTTCACCCACTGGCGCCTCGACATCGACGGCCCGAAAGCCGGCTACGCCTTTCTCGGGAAGCTATCAAGCGGCCGCAAGTAAGACAGGCTTTCCAGCCTGTCTCGGTTTACCTTCAGATCTGCTCGAGTTCCGAATACGACCTTGACACCGCCAAGTGAAAGGTAGAACATCTTTATATACACCGTGGTGAGTTATTGCGACTTGCGACCACGTAAAATAAACTGCTAAACAGCGAAACAAAGAAGGATTTTACGAAGTCTCGCTGGATCGGCGGGACTTTGTTTTTGGATCTTAGATCTTCGGCCTTTGATCTTGGATCGCTCAAAAATCGAAGATCAAAGGTCAAAAGTGAATGAAAACTTTTCGCGACCTTCTTAATTCCGACAGCGTCTTCGTCTTTGACGGAGCGGTCGGCACGCGCCTTTATGACAAGGGCGTTTACATCAATCGCAGTTACGACGAACTCAACCTGACCGCGCCCGATCTCGTCCGCGAGGTTCACGAAGAATACATCAAGGCTGGTGCCGACATCATCGAGACGAATTCGTTCGGCGCGACGCGGCATAAACTACAGCCCTATGGGCTCGAAGGCAAGATCCGCGATATCAATCTCGCGGCGGCGAAGATAGCTCGCGAAGCGGCGGGTGAAAATATACTCGTGGCTGCTGCGATCGGTCCGCTCGGCATCCGCATCGAGCCGTTCGGCCCGACTTCTTTCGACGAGGCAAAAGATCTCTATCGCGAACAGGTCGAAGCCCTCGTCGAAGGCGGCGTCGATTTGTTTATCCTCGAAACTTTCTCCGAACTTTCTGTGATCGAACAAGCGATCCGCGCCGTCCGCGAGCTTTCCGATCTGCCGATCATCGCCCAGATGGCGATCCAGATGGACGGCAACACCAGCTTCGGAACGTCGCCCGAAGTTTTCACTAAACGCCTCAACGAACTCGACGTGGACGTGATCGGCGTGAACTGTGGAATGGGGCCGAACCACGTGTTGACCGCGCTCGAAAAAATGCGGTCGGTTACGAGCAAGCCGCTGTCCGCTCAGCCGAATGCAGGGCTCCCGAGAGACGTTCAAGGCCGCCAGTTCTACATGGGCTCGCCGGAGTATATGGCTGAGTTCTCGCGGCGTTTCGTTCAGGCCGGAGCGAAATTCGTCGGCGGTTGCTGCGGCACGACGCCGACCCACATTAAGCTGATCGCGACCGCCATCCGCGCCGATAGCCCGCGACAGGCCGCACAAACTTTCGTCAAACAGTCCGTTACCGTCGCCGATCTGACTCCCACAGAGATCGAGGTTGTCGATCCCGAGGCTCGCTCGAATTGGTCGCGAAAGATCGCCCGCGGCGAGTTCGTCACGTCGGTCGAAGTACTGCCGCCGAAAGGCTGCGACGCGCAAAAAACTCTCGATTCGATCCGCCTCCTAAAAGACGCAGGTGTTGACGCCGTCAACATCCCCGACGGCCCGCGAGCGCAAACGCGAATGTCCGCCCAAGCCACTGCCGTACTCGTGGAACGCGAGATCGGCATCGAGGCCGTCCTGCATTATTGCTGCCGCGATCGGAACCTGCTCGGCATGATGTCCGACCTGCTCGGCGCCGCCGCACTCGGGTTGCACAACCTGCTCATCATCACTGGCGATCCGCCAAAGATGGGGCCTTACCCGGACGCGACAGCCGTGTTCGACATCGACTCGATCGGCCTGACCAACATGGCCAACAAGCTCAACCACGGCCTCGACATCGGCAACAACCCGATCGGCCGCCCGACCGAATTTTCGATCGGCGTCGGCGTGAATCCGGGCGCGGTAAATCTCGACGAAGAGATCCGCCGGTTTGAATGGAAGGTCGAGGCAGGAGCCGAATACGCGATCACGCAGCCGGTGTTCGATACCGAACAACTACGTACATTCCTCGACCGCATCTCACACGTAAAGATCCCGATCGTCGCCGGCATCTGGCCCTTGGTAAGCTTCCGCAACGCCGAGTTTCTTCACAATGAAGTCCCCGGCGTAAACGTAACCAACGAGATCCTTGAACGCATGCGTATTGCGTCCGACAAAGGCAAGGAAGAAGCCCGCGAAGAAGGCATCAACATCGCCCGCGAATCGTTGCTCGAAGTCCGCGACGTCATCGCCGGCGTCCAAGTCTCCGCTCCATTCGGCAACGTCAAATACGCCCTGCAAGTCTTCGACGCTCTGTCGGAACCGCCTGCGTTAGCGGGGAGTCAGGCCTGAAGAATGCAAGCCGGTCGGATAGGTTACACCAAATTCCTCAAGAGGCTAATAGCCACGGCTTTTAGAACGTATTAGGATTCTTCCGGAATCGATGGGCATTTTAACGTCTGTTCACCAGCAATTTTCGTTGACAGCATCTCTAGTATTGCTCTATTCTTAGTGCCTCACTGAAAACTCTCATGCCCTTGAATTACAACATTAGCGACGGACGCATTAGCGTCGAATTCGCCTTAGGAGAATACCATGTTCAATTGCGACTCACCCGCAAAGGCATTGTTCACCCCTGCCTATCGGGTCCTTAAAAGTCTTTGCTTGTTTTCTTTTTTGGTTTTCGTGGCCGCTGCAGCTATACAAGGCCAGACATTTACCGGAGCTAACACCGGCCCCATTCCGGACGCACCCGTATCTCAAACCTGCGGAGCCCCACTTGACGTGACCTTCGCCGTATCCGGTTATTCCCGTCCGATCGGGTCAGGCTCGGTCAGCTTTACAGTTGACCCAACTCACACTTTTGCAGGTGATGTAGTGGTGGCTCTCATCGCTCCTAACGGCGCGACTCATTCAGTTTTCTCGCGTTTAGGTAGAAATTCAGCCGACGCCGGCGACGAAGGGGACGGCTCACATCTGAGCGGCACCTACGTCTTCAACGACACCGTGGCATCGCCCACTATCTGGACGGCAGCCTCGACCACTGCTGATGGCGTCGTTATTCCGGCGGGCACATATCCGACACAATCCAACGCATTTGCCGCCGCCGATTCGCCCGGCCCGCCGGTGACAAGCTTTAACGCATTTCTGGCCTCCATACCCGCCGCGAATGTGAACGGAACTTGGACGCTGCGATTTACCGATTGCTTCGATTTTCTGACCGGCGGCATTTCGGCGGCTTCGCTCACTTTTCTTACGACCACTGCCGGTGACGTATCGCTCTCCGGACGCGTAACGACAGCCAACGGAGCCGGAATACGCGGCGTGGTCGTGACCATTTCGGGCGGTAATCTCGAGAGTCCGATCAGCACCACGTCGAGCTCGTTCGGAAGATACACCTTCAACCAGTTGGACGCCGGGCAAAGTTACGTCGTCAGCGTATCTGGGAGAAGATATACCTTCGTAAATCCAACGTTGATCGTAAATCTTGAAGACAACGCCCAGAATGTGGACTTCGTCGCGAGGCCGTGAGGATCGTGACAAGTTGATCGATCGGCGGCCGGCTAAGGTTTAATTATGATCTTGCCGGCCGCTTTTGTTTCGGTTGTCTAGGTAAGCGTTGGTGGAAGATGTCCCAAAGTCTGATCTTACTTTCGAACGTAAACGTTGTACGTATATTTGAGTTCTTTTTCGCCTGGCGGGATCTTGACGGTCCACTTGATCACTGAGTTCGAGTTGACGCTCTGTAGGTTTAGGCCGCTCTTTGTGATCTTTCCTTCATCGCTCGCACTTTCAACCTGCCCGACCAGATTTCTCGTCAATACGAGTTCGACAGGCTCTTTCTGCACGTTACGAATCTTCAGCGTGCCCTCGACCGTCACCAGGTCAAACTCGGCGTCGTATCCGTTTACGCGAAGCTTCTCTCTTGTCCTCGTCTTTTCTTCGAGCGAGTGCGAACCCAAAATCTCCGTCGCCGGAGTGACGCGCAGCACTTCTTCACCGCCAATTCCCGTAAATTTCAAAAGATCTTGGCCAAGCGGTTTCCAATCTCGAAAGCTGATCGCCGGAGCCGTCGTCCACGGCATTCCGGTCGTATTCTTTAATCGTAATGCGTACCAGATCTTGGTCGTCAGATCCTGAAGCGAGTTGATCGGCTGCGAAGAGTAACTTGGATTAAGGTAGCGCTGCTGGATATCGCCGACATCGTTGATCGTCCATTCGAAAACTTCGCTGCATGGAACGGTCAACGAAAAGAGCCGCGTGGTCGCCCGCTCGCCCTTTTTTAGTGCGAGAAGATTTGTTTGGTAAAGATAGAGTTGCTCGGCCGAAAACGAGGTCGAGCGTTCTTCGCCTTCGATCGTCGGCGAGGCGTCGTCAACGCTGGTAGACTCTGCACTCGTCATCACCTGCGAGCTGATCGCGTTCGACATATCGCGGCGTCGCCTATCGCTATCGAAATTACTTGAGACTCCCGCAAAGGCCGTGTTGATCGAAAGCGGCGAAGCAGTGTCCTGAAAAAGAAAATGCGGAACGCCGACGACGAAGTTGATCTCGGTGTTCTTTAGGTCCGCAAGATCGTTGACCACGTTCGCTTCAAGCTCAAGTTTTGCTTCCTTGATCGGATTGCCCTTTACCTCAACGCGATACGCCGGTATCCAGCGAATCCCGCGTTCCAAAGCCGCGATTCCGACGTTCACGGGCTGTCCATCCTTCGCCCCGCTAGTTTTGATCCCGAGCCTTACAAGTTTCTCCTTCTTCGGCTTGAGCATATTTGGCTGGGCATCCAGAAATTCGATCTTTCGCGCAGACGCGGCCGGCAACAGCATGACTCCGCTCTCTGTCTTGACAGACAAGGTTATCAGGCCCAGGTCATACCGTCCGCGATATCCGCCTTCGGCGTTAGTCTCGTTCTGAAAACCGCGATACCTGCTAATGATCTCGTACGTTCCCTCATAGACCTTGTTTGCGTTGTAATCGTCAACGAATCGGATCCGCCTGCCTTCGTTTGCGATCAGAAACTCGGCGATATCTTCGACCCTTTCCGTGTTGGTGGAACTCAAGAATTCAGATGCGAGCAACTGGTCGACTTTAACGTTGGGTGAAGTCGAGTAGCCCCAGACCGTTCCCAACACTCCAACAGGCGTGTTCGTCGTGTATATCCAGTTTGCATTCGGACTAGCTTCGCCTTCCCGGTAAGTGAAAGCGTAACCGTTCTTAAAAACCGCTACGCGTTTGATCTCAGGCGAGAATGTTTTCTCTTGGCCGAAAACGCTTGCACAGCACAAAACTACCGTCAGGAGAAATGCGGGCTTTTTCATATTGTTTGTTTCCAATATTGATGCAGGTCAAAGCCGAAAGCGTTCGCTCACCTGAAAATATATATTCGGGCTTGAACGCGCCTTGACGCCGATACTTAGGTGAACGAACATCTGGCGGAAAATTGCAGGTTAAAACGAAGAAAGCTTAGCTTAAGGAATCAACACGATCTTGCCCGCCGCTTTATTTTTATAGATATGAAGATATATCGTCTCGTGGCTCACGCACCCACAGCCTTCCAGCTTGAGCCTCTTGATATCTGCTCCGGGCTCCAGTCTCGTACGAGCAGCGACTCCACTCTCATCCATGTATCGTGATCGATCCGCTTCTTCAGCTTTCCCGCATGCCGGCCCATCGCCACCGCGACCGCCCAGCTCGGATTGTATCTATACCGCGTGCTGTTTCGCTTTATCTCTCGCGTCACCGTCGATCGGTGTACCTTTATCTCTTTGCGATCTCGCTCCGCTTCATTCCGATTCTCAAGCCGGCTTCTATCTGGTACCTTTGCTTTGCTCCGGTGTAAATTATTTATAGCTTATGATGTGCTCCTTTTGATCTCGCAGTTAAAAGAACGCATCAAATCTACTCCAACTTACCCTTTCCTGCGATCTTCAAAAGTTGCACTTATCATCTGAATTCAGGCGGCCCGGGCTTTGTCGCTCGGGTTAATCGTTGAAACCCGAGAGGTGAGGATGGGTTTAAATTACGTCCCGATTCAAGAGTGAGAACTTGTGGGACGCCTGTGGAGAAGTTAGTACTGAGACTGGCTGTAAGTTGTTGAAAGTTGGTGTAAGTCTTAGATCTTAAGTCAAATGACTCAAGATCACCCTCGCGAAATGTTTCGACTCAAACAACTTACGAGACGCAAGCGAAGGATGAACTGGTAAAATAGAGTTGGAGAAATCGAGATGTCTACTGCCTTCGAAAAAATGATAGCGACCGAAGACCTCGGAGCGAGCGGGATCGCAGGTAACTTTAAGGCCCAGTTCAAACCGCTCGGTCTGAACGCCCAAAAGGTTGTAGCCAAGCGATACTCGGCGAAAGATGAAAAGGGCGAGCCGTATGAGACGTGGCATGACATCGTGAAACGCGTGGTCGGACACGTTGCGACAGCCGAAACGGACCCGGAAAAACGTATCGAATTCTCGCGAGCGATGTCAGCGGTCATGCTCGCCCGCGAGTTCATTCCGAATACGCCGTGCCTGGTAAACGCAGGAAAGCCAAAAGGCCAGCTCGCGGCCTGTTTCGTGCTGAATGTTCCGGATTCGATCGAAGGAATCATGGAGCACGCTCAGAACGTCGCGGTGATACACCAGACCGGCGGCGGAACGGGGATGACGTATGAGTTCGTCCGGCCGGCGGGTTCGATGGTCAATTCAACTCGAGGTGTCGCCAGCGGGCCGGTTAGTTTCATGAATATCGTCAACCAGACGACAGAGGTAGTGAAGCAAGGCGGAGTTCGACGTGGAGCGAATATGGGGATCATGTCTGTAAAGCACCCGGACGTGCTCCGATTTATCCACGCCAAGAATGATCAGACGAGCCTGACGAACTTCAATATCTCGGTCACCGTTACAGACCTTTTCATGGATGCGGTTGACGGACGAACATGGTTCCAAACCGAGTTCGAAGGTCAGCCTTGGAACGATCCGATCTTCGATTCGGTGACGGGTACGGATTACGTCGTGTACCGAAAAGCTGACGGAAGCACGGCAACCTTCGCCGACAAACTCGCGTTCGAGTCGGCCGACCTTTCCGAATGCACGATCGAACAACCGCCGCTTCCGGGAATGGTCTACGCACCCGACATCTGGAATCGTATCATCGCTTCTGCTCACAAATACGCCGAGCCGGGCATCATCTTCATCGACGAAGTTAACCGCCACAATCACATGCAGGCCTCGATGGGGCCGATCTTCGCGTGTAATCCGTGCGGCGAACAGATGCTTCACTTTAACAATTCCTGCAATCTTGGCTCGATCGACGTTGCAAAGTTTGTAAGCGAGGATGCGGACAAGAATGTCCGCGTTCCATCTTCGGCGGACAAGGATCTCTGCGTTCAAAATATTGACTGGGATCGGCTCGGGTCGGTTGCGCGGCTGTCGACACGGTTCCTCGATAATGTCGTTGACGCAGGCTACTTCCCTTTGCCGGAGATAGAGGATGTCGTTAAGCGAACGAGGCCGGTCGGGCTTGGAATAATGGGATTCGCCGATCTTTGCCTGAAGCTAGGCATCAATTACGGCAGCGACGAATCGCTCGACCTTATAGAAACGGTCATGAAATTCATCCGCCGCGAAGCATGGATGGCATCGATGCAGATCGGCGCGGAGAAAGGTGTGTTTCCCGAACTCGAAAAGAACCGCGAATCGTATGCGAAATTTCTCTATGACGAGGTCGGTATCTCACGAGATGTTCCGTTGACGCCACGAAATTACGAGGTAACAACTATTGCCCCGACCGGTACGATCTCGCTCGTCGCCGAAACCTCGTCAGGAATCGAGCCTAATTTCTCATGGGCTTATGTTCGACAGGACACGCTCGGCACGCGGACTTATGTTCATACGCTGGCCGCTGAGGCTCTCGGTATCGAAGTCGACCAGACAGATGAAGAGTCAATCAAATTTGCTGCCGAGTATGTTGTCGAGCACGAAGACGAGTTGCCGAAGGAGTTTATCTCAGCGATGTCGATCAATTCGCTTCAGCACGTAAAAGTCCTCGCCGCCGCCCAAAAACACGTCGACAATTCGATCTCCAAAACCTGTAACGGCGCTAAGAACGACACGGTCGAATCGGTCGACGAACTTTACCATCTCGCCCGCGAACTAGGCTGCAAGGCCGTCAGCTACTACCGCGACGGCAGCCGCGAGGGGCAGGTTTTGAATACTATGCAGAAGTCAGTACCACCTGCGGTAGCGGGTGGTTCGTCGGAGTCTAACAAGACTCCTACGACCACGACAGAACGTGTTGAGCGTCCGCGTGAACTGCAGGGCTCGACCTGGCGGATCGCTTTCGAGAATCAGAACTTATACGTAACCGTCAACCACGATGGGGAGAGAATTCTGGAGATCTTCGTCGCAGGCCCGATAAGCGCAGGCGTAGGTCTGCTAGCCTCAAAAATGCTTCGCGGCGGCTTCGACGTTCAGGAGGTCGCACGCAGCCTCAACAAGGTGACTGGAACTCACGCCGTCTGGTTCAACGAACGGCTGTTGACTTCGCCCGAACAAGCGGTCGCGGAATGCTTATTCGTGATCGATCGGCGACTGAAGAATCTGCCCGCGTCCGCACGTCAGATCAGCAAGATGCAATCATCGGCAGCTATTACCGACAACATCTACGACGAAATGTCCACGCTGATCGGCGAATGTCCCGAGTGCCGCGGCCAGCTTGAACACGCCTCAGGGTGTGACTTCTGTCGCGATTGCGGTTATTCGAAGTGTAAGTGATGGAAGTCTTAGTATGTTGATTCGTTCCTTCGTTTTACTTCCACGATGAAGACAAACAGCGTCTTGTCTTGTATTTGATATACGATCCGATAATTTCCTACCCTAAACCGGAAATACTCGGAGTAGTAGACAAGTTTTTTGTACCCGTGCGGTCGTGGAGCGTTTCCTAGAGCCTCGACTGCGTCCAGGATATTTTGTTTGTCGCGTTTTGATAGTCTCGAAATCTAACGGGCGGCCTCTTTGGAAATCTCAACGCAATATTTCATAGACCGAATTTTTTGCGAAGGTCATCAACCGTGTAGCTTACGCCGGTACGCTCGTACTCAGCTACAACACGGTCTGCCGATTGCCCGTCGCGAATGTCTTCCATTTGCTGACGAGTGAGTTTCGCTCGATTGTTTCGGAGGCGAACGGCTGAATCTTCCAAAGTTTCAAGAAGGGCTTCGGCCTCAGCTACATTTGATAACACATACCGCCGGGTTTTTCTGGTTGGAATGTCTATAACGATCTGTCCCATACGCCTAAACCATAACATACGCATTACCGGGCAGGTGGTATGTCGAGCAGCCGGCGAGCCTTCAGTTGCGGGTCGAGTGCGATCGCTCTGTCAAAATTTTTCTCGGCGAGTTCCGCCATGCCGAGATTTTGCAGACGCTGGCCGATCATCCAAAAAAAGTATGCGTCAGCGGGGGAATTTCCGGCCGCCGTTGCTTCGAATTCCGATGCTCGTTTGGGATCACCGCCCGCGGAATAGGCACCGGATAGAAAATAGTTGGCGAGCACGCTTTTTGAATTTTTGCCGGATGCCAACTCCCACGCCTGAACGGCTTCGGCCCGCCGACCGAGGCGCCATAGCGCCTCGCCTTTTTCTTCGAAAGCGACTGCCATGGACGGCTGATCGGCGACAACTTTTTCGAGGTCGACGAGCGATTCGCCCGGCCGTCCGAGCCGATTTAGGATCGCGCCTCGATAGTAAAGGCTCAGCGTTTTCGCCTGGCCTTCCTGCTTTTCAGATGTTCGCTGTAAAAGGTCGATCGCCGTACCTGAATTCCCCGAAAGATATTCCAGCCACGCATGTTTTGAGATCGCCGGAACGTTGGTCAACAAAGCTATCCGATCGGCGTTTCGAAAACTGTCGCGGCCTTGCTCGACATTATTTTTATCGGTCGGACGCAGCCAAGTCTGCGGATTTGGTTGGGACAATGCCAGTTCGTCTGGAAGCGTCACGGATTCGAAAGCCTTTGCACCGGCCGATTCAAAATATCTTACTAACCCACTATGAGCGTTGAGCCCCAGCCAGATAATCCCAAAGGCCGTAAAGATCCACCCCGCGAGAGTAACCTTACCTTTCGAGCGGAGATTCCATCGATAGAACGAAAGATCGGTCGACCGAAACAACCTCAAGAGCCGGAGAAACAGGTATGTGCTTACGATCGCGATGCCGATCGCCATCAGCATCGGGACGACCTGATATACATCCCAAACAGCGAACAACGCGGCGGCAAATACTACAGCTCCGGCGATCTCTTCCGGCCAGGTGATGGAATAGTTTTTAGAAACCTGGTCGCTATCGCTCGCGGTTCTGACAAGAAAGGATGGCTTTCCGAATCCAAAATACAATGCATCGTTTGGGCAGACACTAACGCAGTCCATACATTTCATGCAGCCCGGATCGACGACCATGCCGTATTGCTTGACCTCGGCGTGGACTATCACGTTCGACGTGCATGTCGCGGTGCAATGGCCGCAGGAATTGCATGCATCCGTGACCCGGATTCGTCCCGGAGCGATCTTGTCGGCAACGCCGAAGAACCCTCCATATGGACATCCGTAAGTACAGAAACCTTTCGAACCAAGGAAGTAAACGGTGACGAAACCGCAGACGAAGAGGAATGGGATGGCGATCCAAACAGGCGGGAAAGTCGCCCAGAAATCGGTGACGATAATGTGATTCGTAAAATACGGGATCAGCGGCTCAGATGCAGGTTTGACGATCCAACGAGCCACTGTCGGCCAGACGAACATGTAGAGCGCGAAGATCAGCGGTATATAGATAAGTATTCGAGACCGAAACGGACGCGGCTTAAGTCCGATCTTTTTGAGCACCCATGCGCAAGCATCCTGAAGGGCGAGCACGTGACAACCCCAGCCGCAAACAAATCTGCCGAAGATAAGAGTCGCCAGAATCGCGAGCGAGAAGAAAATGAATCCCGCGTTCACGGCTCCCGTCTGCAACGTGTGCATCGCTTCGGATGGCTCGATCGGCGAAACGGTTTCGCCGGCGTATTTCCACTGAACGATGTGTACTGCCATCACGACGTGAAGGGCGATGAGAACTGCGGCTCGACGCCACGCCATGCGGGAATGCCCGACGTTCGACGGCCCCTCAGAAGCCGTCGCGCTAAGCACTGGAAGGCTTCTTCCGCGGCCTGATCTTTCTGGTTTTGGCTCGCAGCCGGTTTTCATGAAATTCTAAAACTTGAAAAAAGGGTCGAAAACAGTGTAAAAGGAATGTACTGGTTCCCGAAACCACAAACACAATAGTCTAGTATCTCGAAGTTAAGTTCATTCGATCTCGGGAGATTTATGACCAAACTCATTCTGCTTGCGATTCTTCCAAGTCTCTACTTTTTCTCAAGCTTTACAGGCGGTGGAGATCTCTCACCTGAAAGCCAGCCACCGCCAACGACGAGCAGTTACGAGAAACTTGCCGCCTCGAGCGGAACGATCTCAGTCACGGTGGATACTGCGGTTTTGAACGGCAGCGGAGTTGATCAGCCGATCCCGACGACGAGTGTGTTCCGGGCGGGTACGGATTCGTTCTTTACGGCGATCGCGACCGATGAAGAGTTTCGCGGCCTGCTTCCGAGTTCGCTACCGCTGATCAATGATGCCAATGCAGCATTGCCCGGAAGGCTGGGCCGCTCGGCAGGACAGCTTATTGTCGATTCGAGTGCGTTCGGCAGCCATTACGGTTTGGTTATTCGAGATGCCAAGACAGGCTTTGCTTTCTTCAACGTAGAAGGATACGAATTCGTTTATCAACCGGTTGGCCGGTTCCTGTCGATCAAGGGTGGCCGCCTCCTGCTGTCAGAAGAATATGCCAAAGAACTCGGACGAACGGATGCCGGCCGAGTCGTTGGTGAACTGTCGCTGGATCTTTCGATGCGTGTGATCGAGGTAACGAAGGTCGCTGACGGTGAGGTCGTTTCCGAATCGCTGCCGGCTTCAAAAATGTCCGGATCCGTACCCGGGCCGGACGTTGTCGTTGGCGATCTGAATGGACTCGCTCAGTTTGGCATCAGTGACGGCACTTACGTTGGTTTGGCAGTCGGTACCGACTCATGCAATTTCGGCACGGTCGACTTGAACTGGAATGCCAATCCCAGTAACGATCATCCCGTAATTCCGCAGAACATGTACCGCATGAGCGGCGGAGCGAACAACGACGAACGCTTTGAGCAGATCGGCCAGTCGGCAGTAAAACACGGATTCACGGCGTTGACTCAGAACATCTGCAACCTCGGCTGTAACGGAGTCGGAGGCAGTCGTCTCGGCTCCGGATGCTCGGATCCCTATTCATCGAGCTTGAACGCCGGACCAAATCTCGGATCGCGGGCGTGGATCAATCCTTTTACGGGAAATTTTCCGCGTAACGATTCAGCTACGCCGAACAATAATCATGCTGGACATACGCACACGATAGGCGGAAGCACTAGCCCTGCCCACAAGATCCTTACAAAGGTCAGCGATCTTACGCCAAGTCTGAACACAGGCGCTACTTATTACGCTGAGTCACAGTACATTACTCCGCACGAATATGTCTGGTGTCAGGCGAACCCGACGCAGTGCAACATGTATAACAATGTGTCGTACCGCAAATACGCGGTTTCAGGTTCGGGCAGCCCTTTTAGTTTCACTCCTTCTGAGGCTACGCAGAGGGAAAAACCAGCTATCGCGGCCTGGCCAGGCTCGACGCAGATGAGCCTCATCCCCGAACAGGGCGTCGACGGGGTTGGGATCGTTGCATACAAGGTAACGAATCCGTCAGCGGGCGTATGGCGTTATGAGTATGCGGTCTATAACCAAAACATCGATCGTGCGATCAGGTCTTTTTCCGTTCCGATCGGAAACGGAGCAACTGTAACGAACATCGGGTTTCACGCTCCGCCTCAGCAGCCAGGATGGGCGAATGACGGAACCGTAGGTAACGCCGGCTATAGCGACGAGCCATGGACACCCACTCAAAACGCTGTATCACTGACATGGGCCACTGAAACCCTTGCTCAGAACGCGAATGCCAACGCGATCCGATGGGGAACGATGTATAACTTCCGGTTCGAGTCGAACCGGCCGCCGCAGTCTGTAAACGCTACTGTGGGTTTCTACAAAACGGGGCTGCCGATCACTGTAGCCGTGCGCGGTCCGAGTGCCGCAGCGTCGGTTAACATCACCGTTTCAGGTCGCGTAACGACGACGAACCGGGGAATCTCTCACGGCCGCGTGACGCTTACGGATTCGCAAGGTCAGGTTCGAACCGTCTACACCAACACGTTCGGCTACTTTAAGTTTGAGAACGTGTTGTCGAACCAAACCTACACTGTTTCGGCTTTCAAGAAAAACTACACATTCACCCCGCAACAGATCACTCCCTCGGGTAATCTAACCGATATGAGCTTCTTTGCTCCGGGAGGCCCGTAGGTTCTGGTTAAGGGATTTTTCGCAAGAGCCGAGACATCTCGGCTCTTGTCTTTTCAGGCCGAATTCTCGATGCGGAGCGGCGAAACAGATAGAATATAAATATGGTCCAGTTACGTTCTTTTTCGTTACTTATCCTCTTCATTTTCTTGTCCGCCGCCACTGCCTTCGGCCAGACGAACCAAGCGGCAACACCCTCACCTACGCCAACGCCGGCACCATCGCCTGCACCCTCGGGCTCGACGATAACCGATCTTCAGTTTCGCCTGCGACAGAGTCTTGCAAAGCCTGATGTGCAGCGAGGCTCGATCGGCGTGAAGATCACTTCACTTGCTTCCGGCAGGGTCGTCTTTGACCAGAACGCCGAGAAGTATTTCATGCCGGCATCGAACATGAAGAACTTTACGGTGGCCGCGGTGCTGGATCGTCTTGGTCCGGATTACCGGTTCGTGACGAGTCTTTATTCGCCGACGGCCCTTTCCGCTGACGGAACGTTGAGCGGTGATCTGGTCGTCTTTGGTCGAGGTGACGTTTCGATCTCAACACGTTTCAACGGCTCGGACGACCCGATGAAGAGCATCGATCCGCTAGTCGATAAGATGATCGCGGCGGGCATCAAGAAGATCAACGGTTCGATCGTCGGCGACGACAGTTATTTTCGTGGATTCGCCATTCCGCAAGGATGGGAGTGGGACGATCTGCAGTGGTCATACGGCGCAGAAGTTTCGGCACTGCCGATCAACGACAGCACCATCGCACTTAGTGTTATCCCCGGTCCTGCCGGATACAGCTGTACGGTAAAGATCGTGCCGTTCAACCCTGTGATTCGTGTCGTAAACGGATGTATGACCGGGGGAGCAGGATCGGCCCGGACACTTCGTATTCAAAAAAAGCTCGATCAGAACGTACTTGAACTTTCCGGATCGCTGCCCTTGGGAAATCAAGGTTTTAGCGGAGCAGTGAGCGTCTCACGACCGGCGGAATTGTTTGCGGCCCTGCTTCGTCAGCGGCTTGTCGAGCGGGGCATTCCGGCGGTTGGCGGCCATCGATACGAGAAACGCCTGGACGGATCGATGCCTTTGGGAGTCGAGATCCTCAAGGTCGAATCGGCTCCGATGTCGACGATCGCGGCTCAGACGATGAAGCCGAGCCAGAACATGTACACCGAGACTTTGCTGTGGACGCTCGGTGAGCTAGATCGAAACTCAACCGTTGCTCCCGGTGGCGGAACAACCGTCTCGACTGCCGACAGTGCCGAGCTAGGTATCGCAAGCGTGAAGAAGTTCCTGACCGGGATCGGCGTCGCACCCGACGCGATCATTCAATACGACGGCAGCGGCCTCTCGCGTCACAATCTAATTACGCCCTCATCAGTAGTCCAGCTTTATACCTACATGGCGAAGCAGAGCAAATATCCGCAAGCCTGGCGCGATAGCCTCACCATCGGCGGCGTCGATGGTACGCTCCGCAATCGATTTCGCGGAACCCGGGCGAATAACAATGTCCGCGGAAAGACCGGGACGATCGATCAGGTATCCGCATTGTCCGGATATGTAAAAACTGCTGCGGGTGAGGAATTGGTATTCTCGATGGTCGTCAACGGCGTTGCTCAGACCTCGATCCGTACCAACCTGCTCGACGAAATGGTCAATCATCTCGCCAATTACACCGGCCGAATCGACTAGGTAACGCGTTAAGTTTACAATTACCTCATCGCATTACGATGTCCTATCAGGTAATCGCTAGAAAATGGCGGCCGCAGGCTTTTGACGAAGTGACCGGCCAGGATCACATTACGCGCACGCTGCGTAACGGGATCGAACACGGGCGCTTGCACCATGCGTACGTGTTCTCCGGTGCTCGCGGCGTTGGAAAGACTACTACTGCTCGCCTTTTCGCAAAAGCTCTGAACTGCCACAAAACCGACGGCCCAAATCCTGATTCCTGCAAGTTTGGCGACGCGGACATCTGCCCAAGCTGCCTTGAGATCACCGAAAGCAGGTCGATGGACGTCATCGAGTTCGACGCGGCTTCAAACACCGGCGTACAGGACATCCGCGACATTATTCTCGAGAACATTAACGTCGCCGCCGCCCGCGACCGTTACAAGGTGTTCATCATCGACGAGGTTCACATGCTATCGACCTCATCGTTCAACGCCTTGTTGAAAACGGTCGAAGAGCCGCCGCCGAATGTCGTCTTCGTAATGGCGACGACGGAGCTTCACAAAGTTCCCGACACAATCACATCGCGTTCGCAGGAGTTCATCTTCCGAACGATCCCGCAGGCTCAGATATTCTCGCGGCTGCGTTTGATCGCCGATGCTGAGAAGATCGATATCGACGATGCGGCCCTTCAAGTGATCACTAGATCTGGCGAGGGCTCAATGCGGGACGCTCAGTCGAATTTCGACCAGGTAATCAGCTTTTCCGATACCTCGATCACTTCGGACGACGTGACGAAAGCCCTCGGGCTCGCGGGCAGTGAGGTTATCGAAAAGATCGTCGCCTCGCTCGCGACCGGTGAATCAAAAGCGGCTCTTGATGTAGTCGCCGAACTGGTGGATCGCGGACAGGACCTTCGCACCTTTTGCCGCGACATTCTCGCCGTTTTACGTGACCTGCTTATCTTCAAAGTTTCGGGCGGCGAAACCGCTTTGGTCGAGACTTCCGTGCTGCTTCCCGATGCGCTAAAGTCTCAATCCGAGCGCTTTTCGGAAGCCGACCTCGTGCGACTTTTCCACGCCCTCGCCGAGACAGAGACGAAACTGAAAGATGCGGTGCAGTCGCGATACGTGCTTGAAATCGGCCTCGTGAAACTGATCGAGATGCGGAAGATGAGTGCGGTTGAGGACGTGTTAAATAGGCTGCGCAGCCTTGAAGCTCGGCTGACCGGTGTGACGATTCCCGATTCTGCGGCGATGGCGGCAACCGTCGACTCGGAAAAAAAAACTCTAAAATCTGACACTATTGTAACCACGCCGGTCATATCGCCTGCGGTCACGCCCTCGGAAAACACGACCACCAAAGCGGATACCGGGCTTGAGGAGCCCGACTTGGGTATTGGCTATCGAGATCTGGTAGAGCCGGATCATTTTCCCGAGATGGATCCGGCTCCGATTGAGCCTCCCGCTGTGAGGGCCACAGCATACGACGATCTGAGTTTCGTCGCATCGCTTCCTGTAAAACTTCCTCCGATCGCAAGTGAAGATCTTGAGCATTTTGACGACAAGGCACTCGATGCTCAGTTCGATAGGAAGCTCGAAATTCTTGACGAAAACACGGGTCCGATCCTTAATGCAACAAAGTTGATAAGAAGTGCGATCGGGCAGCGAGAGGTTGCTGCATCCGTTGCAAACGGATCTGGTGCGGCCGCTGCTCCTGCTCGTGCACCGCTTAACATTCAGATTCCAGACTTTACGGAGAATGAATCTGAGGCCGAACTCCCGTGGCCGGGCGACGCGGCAAGCGAAGAGCAGTTGGCCGCATACGTTGATGCAAACCGCTCCGTCAAGCTCTTGAAACGTATCTTCCGTGCCAAGGTTACCGCGATTGCGAAAAGCTCGGAACTCCGCTAAACATCCTTTCGTATTTGGTTATGATTTGACAGAATTAAGCTACACGGAATGATAAGATACTTTGCCTCGGCAAAATTAGCTTCTGTTGCAGCTGCTTTCCTGCTCTTTCTGGCGGCCTTGCCCGCGTCGTCCCAAACCGAATGGAATCAGAATACGTCGCCGCTGCCTGCCCCGACCGGGCCTGTTAACGACTACGCCGGCGTCATCGACCAGGCTACGAAAGACAGGCTGGACAAGCGGCTAATTGAGTATCAGCGTTCGACCGGCATCGAACTTGCGGTGGCCGTCGTCAACACGACCGGCGATAGGCCGATCTTCGATTACTCGTTCGCGGTTGCTCGCGGATGGGGTGTTGGAGCCAAAGGCGATGACAATCCGAGCGCTCTGCTTTTTATAGCCGTCGCCGACCGCAAATACTTTACGCAGGTTAGCCGGAATCTTGAAGACGAACTTCCGGATGGTCTCGTCGGGAGCATTCAGCGTCAATACCTCGTTCCCGAGTTTCGCAAGCAGAATTACGCCAAAGGAATCGAAGATACGATCGAGGCCTACATTGCTGCGATTGACAAGCGGTCGAGCGGCACCGCCGATTCGCCGACTCCCGTGCCGTCGGGAGTCGAGGACGGAATGTCGGGCGGGCAAGCAGCATATTCCGCTTTTTGCTGTCTTTTGATAATCTTCGTCATACTCATCATCATCTTTGCCAACCGCGGAGGCGGTGGGAAAGGCAAGAAAGGCTGGGGCGGTGGCGGATTCGGCGGTGGTGCTTCTGACGCCCTGCCGTGGATCATCGGCTCAGCGATCGGAAACGCGATCGGCTCAAGCTCGTCCTCGTCGTCTTCGTCGAGCGACTGGGGATCTGGCTGGTCATCGGGCGGCGGAGGCGGATCGGATTGGGGCGGATTCGGCGGCGGTGGCGATTTTGGCGGTGGCGGAGCCGGAGGCGATTGGTAGACGATATGCAGCATCAATTCTCGGCATTTATCGACGATCTTAAGGGCACACACGGCTCGAACCTTGCCTCCGTTACGCTGTACGGATCGGCTGCGGCTGGCGATTTTATTCCCGAGCGGTCCGATTACAACATCCTGATCGCCCTAAAAAAGATCACGCCTTCCGATCTGCGAAACGCTCACGCTTGTGTCCGCGAGTGGCATCGAATGGGCCATCCGGTACCGGTTTACTTTACTGTATCGGAACTCCAAAACGCGGCCGACGTATTCCCGATCGAGTTTCACCAGATGGACGTTGCTCACAAGGTTCTGTATGGCGAAGACGTACTTGCAGGGTTAAAGATCTCGGACGCATTCCTTCGTCATCAGACCGAATACGAGTTACGAAGTAAACTGCTACTGCTTCGGCGGCAATATATTCCGGCGTCCGCGTCCGTCGAAGGACTATCGAAGCTGATGGGTGAGAGCCTAGCGAGTTTCTCGGCGATCTTTCGGGCCGTGCTGCTGCTTTACGGTATACAGCCGCCCGCGACCAAGCATGAGATAGTCGCCCTGACGGTCGAGACACTCGGCCTTGATGGAAGCGTATTCGAGAAGATATTTAACATCCGCGAAAGAAATTTCGCTGAAACTTTGACCGAAAAAAAAGCCAACGAACTGTTCGCCCATTATATGGAGCAGATCGAGAAAGTGATAGATTCCGTAGATGCAGTTAAAGGGAAAGAAGCGGCCGCCTAAGCGGTACGCGTCAGGGGGAGAAAAAATGAGAAGACTTATTCTTTTGAGTATTGCGATGTTTGCGGCTTTTGGCCTGAGCGGCTGCAGCTACAACGAACTAACCGCCAAGCAGCAAAACGTTCGCGGAAAGTGGTCGAACGTTGAAAGTTCGCTTCAGCGCCGAGCCGATCTTATTCCGAACCTAGTCGAGGCCGCGAAGATGGCCGGCGTTCAGGAGCAGGAAGTGTTCGGCCAAATCGCCGAAGCTCGTTCACGATTATTGAACGCACAACAGCAAGCACCCGCCGGCGAAGGCGGTGACCGTACCCCTGAGCAACGCGAGCAGATCATACAGGCTGCGAACAGTTTCGGCGGCACGATCGGGCGGCTTCTGAGCCTTCAGGAGGCATATCCCGTGCTTCAGTCCAATCAGGCTTTCATGAACGTACAGACCGAGCTTGCGGGAACCGAAAACCGCATCAACGTTGCCCGCACCGATTACAGTGCGGCTGTGACCGATTACAACACGACGCGTAACTCGTTTCCTGCGGTACTGACGGCTGGCCTGCTCGGATTCAAGGAAGAGCCGTTTTTCCAAGCCGACCCCTCAGCTCAGCAGA
>CADEGD010000043.1:0-16266 GCA_902826795.1 uncultured Acidobacteriota bacterium
GAGCAATGATCACAAGGCTTGCCGTTCGGCTCGAACGTGCAGGCCTTTTCTTTGCCCCCACCGCCTAATATCTGATCGGCGATCGCCTCAGCAATAGCTAGTTTGTCTAGCGACGGGTGTTCCGAATGCGGAATGCGGAATGCGGAATGCGGAGCTTGGGATCCCGATTCAAGCTTATCTAGACGTGTATATATCGCGCTCAGACTGGCTTCGATTCCCGACAGATCGACCGCCGGACGCTCGGCATCCAACATCTCAGCGATCTTCCTTGCTAACACTTCAGAGCTCATTTTCACTCGACGTTTTCGAGATTGAAGAGGTCAGCTTTATCATCTCAACGCAATCTTCGTTTAGAGAATTGTACTGTGCCTCGCTAACAAACTCACCTTCATGCAATAACAAAAGCCAAAGCTCAGTATCTAACGCCTTTTCCAGTGCCTTATGCATCTCGATCGAAAATCCGTTTTGAGCCCGTGAGTGCAATGCTGACTTCACATGCTTAGCGATATGCGTTCCCGAAAGCAACACCTGTTTTGACAAGACAAATTCTTTCTTCGCCTCGGTCAGGTATTTGTATAACCCTACGATTCGGAGTGCGAACTTGATAGCTTTATCCAAAGCGATACTGTTACTCATACGTCTCTATCTTCAGTGAATAGTGGATAGTGACAAGTGGGTAGTGAAAAACTATTCACTTTCAACTTGTCACTATCCACTGAAGAAAATAAAACGACTTAGATCAAGTCTATGCGGTCGACAACCCCAACTATCGCCGAGTCGATCGCGGCACCGGGTCGGCCGGTCGAGGCAGTTGAAGCTCCCCAGCCTTCCTGGACGATGATCACGGTGTCGCCCGGGCCGGAATTCACTGAATCCAGAGCCAGGCAGGTGTAGTCCATATCTTCGCCTTCGGGAGTCATCTGACGGCACAGCATTACACGCGAACCCTCGTAGCGTTGGTTCTTCTGTGTGGCGACGACGTTGCCGATGACTTTAGCGATGAGCATATGAGTCTTGGAAGTCGAGAAAGTCTAGGATGTCTAGAAAGTCGGCCGGGATTCGTTTCCCGGACTTCCTAAACTTTCAAGACTTCCCAGACTGATTAAAAACATGAGCTTCGGAATCCACGATTCCGACGATGGTGCAGTCGGTCGGAGTTTCGTCGCGTTTGAATGGGAATGAAGCCTCTTTGCCCCGACACCAGAATACGAGTTCACCGACACCGGCACCGACCGCATCAAGCGCGATCTGCGGCTGGCCTTTGTCTTTCAGATCGGCATCGAGCGTCTGAACAAGCAGGAACTTTCGGCCTTCGAGGGCTTCGTTCTTTACGGTCGACACGACCGTCCCGATAACGCGGGCGAGCTGCATTACTTCTTATAGTTGGCGTAGGCGATCGCGAGTAGCGAGACGATCATCAACGCGCTGAATTCCATCCCGTTTCGACCATGCCCCACAACGAACCAGCCTTCCCGGTAATGGACCATTGCGACCCCAACGGCGAGCTGCACGGCAAATATCAGGGCTATGATCCAAGCATAGAATCCGACGGCTAAAAGTACGCTTCCGACAAGTTCGAAAAGCGTAATTCCCCAGGCGACATAGAATCCAAGAGGAATTCCTTGCGACCCGAGGAAATCGCCGAATCCGCCAACGGTCCCAAAGCTGATCCGAGCCGCACCGTGTACGAACATAATCGCCGCGACAACTACGCGGATAGTTACGAGGGCTGTCGTCTTGTTGTCGGCGAGTGCCATTTTATTGCGGTTGGATGACGTCAATCGTGTCTATCACGCCGATGATCGCGGAATCTACCGGGCAGTCCTTATTGCCCTCGGCGAGACGTGCGGAAGATCCGCCGACGACGATCACCTTCTCGTGAAAGCCCGCGCCGACGGTATCGACCGCGACCACATAGCCGCTCTGATCGCTACCATCGAGGTTGATCGGCTTTACGATAAGAAGTTTCTTGCCCTGCAGACGTTCGTCCTTTTGCGTGGAGACGACAGTGCCAAGGATGCGCCCTATTATCATGTTGGGTTATCAATTCCAGATTTCAGGTTCATATTTGTTTCAGAACCCGAAACTTGAAACTACTTCATCACCACGGGCAGCGTCTCGTCGACGCTCGAATGCGGACGCGGGATTACGTGAACGCTGACGAGTTCGCCAACGCGGCGAGCGGCGGCGGCTCCGGCATCGGTGGCGGCCTTTACCGCGGCTACATCACCGCGAACAATGGCAGTAACGAACCCGGCACCGATCTTTTCATATCCGACAAGCTGCACGTTAGCAGCCTTGACCATAGCGTCGGCCGCCTCGATCATCGCAACGAGACCTTTGGTCTCGACCATTCCTAATGCTTCCTGCATTTAGCTGTTTGCTCCTAAATCTTGGATGAGATTGCTTGAGTAATTTTGAACCGCGCGCCGTGAAAGTGCAAACGCGGCGATTTCGGACATATTCGCTTGACGTTATGTGATCGGATCAGTTCGGAAGCGACTGAGCCTGAACAAGCAGATCGATCAATTCTTCCCTAGTAAACGAGATCTTCTGACCGTTGCTGCTGCCGTTTGACGAAGGATACTGAACATCGAGGTCGCACGAGATGTTGGCTTCGTGAAGGTATCCGCAGGCCTGGCACCGGGCGTTCGACTTAAGATACCCAGCTTTCTCTCGGATGTTTATGAGCTTTTCGATGGCATCCTGCGGCAGATCATTTGCACCGCCGAGGGCTTTGGCAAGGATCGCGATCTTCGCGGTGTGTTCGAGGGTTTCGAGCCGGTCCCACGCCTGCCAGAGGTCATCACCGTATGCGACCGCTCCATGATTTGCCATCAAAAGTGCGTTGTGATGTGCGACGTAGGGCTTCATCGCCTCGGTCAGTTCGTCGGTCGAGGGCGTGCCGTATTCGGTTAGCGGAACACAGCCGAGCGTGAGGATCACCTCGGAGAGTATCGGCTTGTCAATCGCGAGCCCGGCAACTGCGAATGCCGTCCCGTGCGGCGGATGAGCGTGGCAGACGGCCCTTACATCGGGCCGCATCTTGTAGATCAGCAGGTGCATCGCCAGTTCGGACGAGGCCTTCTTGTCCGTCAGCGGTTTGCCGTCCATGTCCGTTAACGCGAGGCAATCCTCGGTCATTCGGCCCTTGCAGGTCATCGTCGGCGTCGCAAGTACGGTGTTTTCGTCCAGCCGAATGCTGACGTTGCCGTCCGACGACACGACGTAGCTACGCTCATACAAGAGCTTGCCAATCTCGATGATGAGTTTTCTCGCCTGTTGTTCGTCCATTAATAGATGTTGAAAGTGTAGGAAACAGGCCTAGTCGTCGTTCTAGCTACGGCGCCAACCATCTCCGGTTCAAAACGTATCTGGCGAGCAGCGGCAATTGACTGTTCGGTGAGCCCATCAGGCAGGCTCTTAACGACTGATATTGTTCCGACCTCGCCACTTGCCAAGAAAGTAACCCGCAAAGTTACAGTTCCCTGAATTCCATTTGACCGAGCGAGGTCTGTGTACTGAGCCTTCTCCTTGTGGATTATCCTGAGAGGGGTCGTGACAATTCGCTGTCCAGGCGGAAGCACGTCAAATTCCGCAGCCTCCGTTCTCCCATAGCCGCTTTCCTGATGATTCACAGGGGCAGGAGGTGTAGTCTCAAGTTGAGCCTCGGTTGAAAAAATCCACACGGTAGTAATCCCGAGTAAGAACGTTGTGATCAACGCAAGAAGCCGTAATAGCGTCATATTCTTTACCCCTTCAATCAGGAAGCCACAGATTAACACACTGCAGCGTTAACCTATGGCCTCAAAGGAGAAAACAGTGACAAGTTACTACTTGGCTCGCGGAGGAGGCGGGACTTCGACTCGCGTCTCGGGCACCTGATACCCCAGAGTGCTTGTGTTCCAATCGGCATTCGACCTCAACTGGTCCAGCTCTTGCTTAAGCCTGTCATTTTCACGGCGAAGGTTATAGTTCTCGCGCTTCAATTCTTTGTGTTGACGCCATCTTCCGCCGCGGTCGGCGTTGCGGAAGCTCGGAGCGGTTATCGGTACGAATATGCTTGCGATAAGCAGGCCGGCGGCAAACGTCAGGAAGAAGGGAATGATTCGCTTGAAAATTTGCAGGTAGGACATTACTTCACCTCTTGATTGTGTTTACGGTGGTCTGATGAATTCGGTTTCAAGCGGGTTGCAAACCGATGGGTCACCAGACTGTTCCGTACACCTATATTATCGCGTTTCGTTCTCTACGAAAAGCTTTTTCATTTGGACGAGGCCGCGTAAGTGGTTTCGCTCGTCTTAATCGGCCCTTTGCTTCCTGAACAGACTCGGACTACAATGACGTTTCACGTGTGAAACGATGATAGCTTTCCTCTCCGGCAAACTAATCGAAAAACAGGCCAACTCGGTGATCGTCGATGTCGGCGGCGTCGGGTACGAAGTTTCGATACCGCTCTCGACGTTCTCCGAGCTGGGCGAACTCGGCTCGGATGTGCAGCTGCGGATCTATACGAACGTCCGCGAAGACGCGATCCAGCTATTCGGATTTAAGACCGCCCGCGAGCGGGACATCTATCTGAAGCTGATCTCGGTTCAGGGTATCGGGGCGAAATCAGGAATCGCGATGCTTAGCGGGATGAATGCGGACGAGATCGTCGCGGCTATCCGTACCGAAAACCTTGCGAAGCTCACGGCAATCCCAGGCGTCGGACGCAAGACCGCCGAGCGCTTGGTCGTGGAACTTCGTGACAAGATCAATGAATTGGCATCAGGCGTGACTGCCGAGGCCTCGATGGCGGCGGCCGCTTCGATGGGCGGCGACAGTGTCTTCGACGACGCGCTGTCGGCTTTGATCAATCTCGGTTATCAGAAGAACGCTGCTGAGAAAGCTCTGCTTCAGGCTCGACAGGACGGAGTCGAGCCGAGCGTGCAAAAGATGCTTAAGGCGGCTCTCCAACGACTGGCGAAGTAGTAAGTAAGAGTGACGCCTTTAGGCGTTTCTCTTCACCGGAATAACGCTTGAAGGCGTCACTCTTACCTTTCTGATGCTCGAAATACTCGACCACATCCGCAGCGACATTTCGAAACTCGACCGCAAGGCTGTGTTCGCCTTGGTCTATACGGCAGTCGGGTTGACAGCGACCTTCTACTTAAAAAATCAGGAGGCAGTCGCAAGGTTTCTGACCGGCACGCGGTTTGAGGAATTCGGCAATTGGGTAGCTTATTCGAACGACAACAACCTGCCGGCGCTCGGATGGTGGGTCGGAGTTGTAACTTTCTTTTACTTCGTGCCCCCGATCGTCGCAATCAAGTATTGGTACGGCGAGCGGTTGAGCCACTATGGTTTGAAGGCGGCGATCGAACCGGGTTTCGGCAAACTGCTCGCGGCATGCGTCGCGGTGATGCTGCCGATAACGTATCTGATGTCGCTGACCGAAGGCTTTGCGGAGAAATATCCTTTCCTTCGCATCTACAACGGCGAGCCTTACATTGGGCAGACGCTGCTCATCTGGGAACTGATATACTTCGTTCAGTTTTTCGGGCTGGAGTTTTTCTTTCGCGGGTTTCTTGTTCACAGCCTGAAACGGTCGCTCGGCCTGTATTCGATCTTTGTGATGACCGTGCCCTATTGCATGATCCATTTCAGCAAGCCGCCCGCCGAAACGCTTGCCGCGATCGCCGCAGGGATATTTCTCGGCTGGCTCTCATACAAGAACGGAAGCATCTGGCTGGGATTGATACTTCATTGCGCTGTGGCATTCTCGATGGACATCCTGGCGTTGTGGAGTAAGGAGCTGCTTTTCTAGTTTTCTTTGCTCCTTGCGAGCTATCGACAGGTGAAATCGAAGGAAGCTACACGCAAAGAGTTGAGTGCCATACCTGAGTCTTTTAAGGGTATCAGACCGCTCTTTGCGATCTTGGCGGCTTTGCGTGAAACTTCTTTGATCGAGGTTTACCGAAGAAGCTACTCGCCAAGTCGCAGAGCACGCAAAGAGTTGAATCGTTGAAATAGATACCCGTGAGTTAACCAAAGCCTCTCTTTGCGGTCTTGGCGGGCATTTGCGTGAGACTTCCTAAAGAAATATGACAGAAAACCAGATCGCGACCATCATCGTCGATTGTGCCTTTAAGGTTCACAACACGCTTGGTCCGGGCCTTCTCGAAACGGTTTATCAGGCAGGGTTGAAATACGAACTGGAGAAGCGCGGACTTACAGTTCAAATGGAGCGTCCGATCCCGGTTTACTACGAAGAGGTTAAGCTTGAAATCGGGTTTCGAGCGGATCTGATCGTAAATGGTAAGGTGATCGTCGAGTGTAAATCCGTTGATGCTTTGTCTCCGATCTTCGCAAAAATACTTCTTACTTATCTTCGGCTGACAGACATACATTTAGGTCTGCTGATAAACTTCAACGTGAACCTGATCAAGGATGGTATACGACGGGTGGTAAACGAGTTGCCGGAATAGGAAGTTCACGCAGAGATACAGAGCACGCAAAGAGTTGGCGTGTGGACTTCGAATCGTTGAAAGTAAACCAGTCCACTCTTTGCGATCTTGGCGGCTTTGCGTGAAACTTCTTTGGTTTGTGTCTGACGAAGAAGTTACTCGCAAAGACGCAGAGCACGCAAAGTGTTGAAGACCTGTCCACTGAGTATTTTGAAGGTAAACCCTGAATTGGTGATAACAGCAGCAGTCGACATCAGAAACGAAGAACTGACCTCCGAAGAGAAGCGCTTTGAGGCGACGTTGAGGCCGGCGTCTATTTCGGAGTATATCGGGCAGGCGAAGGTTAAGGATAATCTTCGCGTGTTTATGAAGGCGGCGCTCAAGCGTCGGGAGGCACTCGATCATATTCTGCTGACGGGCCCGCCGGGGGTTGGGAAGACGACGCTTTCGAACATCGTCGCGAACGAAATGGGATCGGCTCTCAAGACGACGGCGGGGCCGATCATCGAGAAGGCGGGCGACCTTGCAGCGATACTGACGAATCTCGAAGAAAGCGACGTGCTCTTTATAGACGAGATACATCGGCTGAATCCGGCGATCGAGGAGATTTTGTATCCGGCGATGGAGGATTACAGCCTGGACCTGATGATCGGGCAAGGGACGGCGGCGAGATCGATCAAGCTTGAGCTGCCGAAGTTTACGCTAGTTGGAGCGACGACGCGGCCGGGTCTTATCACGGCTCCGCTGCGTGGGCGGTTCGGGATCATCTTCCATCTGGATTTTTACGGGATCGGCGAGCTGCAGCAGATCGTAGAGCGGTCAGCCGGGATATTGAACGTCGGCATTGACCCGTCAGGCTCGCACGAGATCGCTCGCCGTTCACGTGGGACTCCGCGTATCGCCAATCGACTGCTGAGACGCGTCCGCGACTACGCCGAAGTCGACCACGACGGCTCGATCACCGAGCACGTGGCGAACGACGCTCTCAATCGTATGGAGGTCGATACCTACGGCCTCGACGAGATGGATCGCAAGTTCCTTACGACGATCATCGAGAAATTCGACGGCGGCCCGGTCGGTTTAGGCACCCTTTGCGCCGCACTGCACGAAGAAAAAGATTCGATCGAAGAGATCATCGAGCCATACCTCCTCCAGATCGGCTTCCTCAACCGCACCCCCCGCGGCCGCATGGCAACGCGATTGGCTTACGAACACTTTGGCCTAGAGATCGCGGCAAAGCCAAGTGTTCCATCACTCTTCGAATAGAAACCAGAAATTAAAACAGGATGAATAGGATGATCGAGCGATCAATCATCCTGTTTATCCTCGACATCCTGTTTGAATTCCTACTTAGGTCTACTCCTCTTCTTCAGCGTCGACCGCGAGCAGTGAGGCGCTGGTTACAAGGTCGTCGTCGCCGCATTTGATGAGTGTGACGCCCTGAGCCGAGCGGCCGGTTTCCCGGATCTTGTCGACACCGAGGCGGATGAGTTTCGCTTGCTGAGTAATGATCATGATCTCGCTGTCGTCTTCGACCGGGAACGCGGCAACTACCTTGCCGGTCTTGTCGGTCGTTTTCATATTGATAACGCCGATGCCGCCGCGTTTGGTAAGCCGGTAGCTGTTTACCTGCGTCTGCTTGCCGAAACCATTCTCCGAGACGGACAGCATCCTCTCGGTTCCCTCTTGCGATACCGCACAGACCGAGACGACGTAGTCGCCCTTTCGAAGATTCACACCGCGTACTCCGCGAGCGGCCCTGCCCATCGGGCGAACGTCGGTTTCGTTAAACTTGACCGCCATGCCATCGTGGGTGGCGACAAAGATCTGCTGTTTGCCGTCCGTGCGGATAACTTCGAGCAGTTCGTCACCCTCGTCGATGTTGATGGCGTTGATGCCGTTCGCACGGATGTTCTGAAAATCGGCCAGCGAGGTCTTTTTGATCACTCCGAGCTTCGTCACAAAGGTGAGGTACGTCTCTTCCCCGAAATCTCGAACGGGCATCGTAGCGACGAGTTTTCGCTCGCCTGATAGCTGAACGAGATTCACGACTGCTTTGCCGCGAGCTGCAGGAGCAGCTTCTGGGATCTCGTGGACCTTGATTTTATAGACCTGGCCGTCATCCGTGAAGATCATCAGGAATGCGTGGGTCGACGCGACAAAAAGGTGCTCGACGAAATCTTCGTTCTTCGCCGTTGCTCCCAACCGGCCTTTGCCTCCCCGGCCCTGACGGGAATAGGTCGAGACCGGCGTACGCTTGATGTAGCCAGCTTTCGTAACCGTGATCGCGACGTCTTCGTCCTTGATCAGATCTTCGATCGAAAGCTCAACGCCCGCGTCAATGATCTCGGTACGGCGAGCGTCGCCAAACTGCTTCCTGACTTCCTGCAGTTCGCCAACGATCACTTCACGCAGCACGCTTTCGTTTGCAAGAATGTTCTCGAGTTCCGCGATGAGTTTGATGATCTGCTCATATTCGTCGAGGATCTTCTGACGTTCGAGAGCCGACAGCCTCCGAAGCTGGAGGTCGAGGATCGCCTGAGCCTGGATCTCGGAGAAGCCGATGTCGGCAATTACCTTTCGCAGATCTTTCAAAAACGCGTCTTCCGGCTTTCCTCCCGTTATTCCCCGCCACTTCGTCACCTCATCCAAACCTACAAAGTTGGCAGTAAGCCAGTTCTTCGCCTCTTCGACCGAGCGCGAATTTCGGATCAGCGGAATGATGTAATCGAGCGCGTCAATGGCCTTATTTAGGCCTTCCAAGATGTGTGCCCGTGCCTTAGCCTTGCGAAGTTCAAACTCCGTTCGGCGGCGAACGACCTCGCGGCGATGCTCGATGAAGTGTTCGAGGATCTCCTTGAGGTTGAGTACGCGAGGCTGTCCGCGGACGATCGCGATGTTGATAATGCCGAACGAGGACTGCATCGCGGTCAGTTTGTAGAGCTTGTTCAAGACGACTTGAGCGACAGCATCGCGCTTGAGTTCGACCACGAGCCGCATTCCCTCACGATTCGACTCGTCGCGAACTTCAGACACGCCATCGATCCGTTTCTCGTTGACGAGTTCGGCGATGTGTGTATGGAGCTTCGCCTTGTTTACCTGATACGGGATCTCAGTAATGACGATCGCATTGCGCGTCTTCTCGCCGCGGCCGATCTCGTCCACGACCGCTCTTGCCCTCATTTGCAGGATTCCGCGGCCGGTGCGATAGGCCCGGTGGATCTCTTCGCGGCCATAGATGAATCCGCCGGTCGGAAAATCAGGGCCGGGAATGATCTTGATCAAATCGTCGATCGACATTTCGGGGTTCTTGATGATCGCAACCGTACCGTCGATGAGCTCAGTCAGGTTATGGGGCGGGATCTTGGTCGCCATGCCAACCGCGATTCCTTCAGATCCGTTCGCCAGCAGTAGCGGGATCCTCGTAGGAAGCACGCTCGGTTCGGACAGCGAATCGTCGTAGTTCGGAACAAAGTCGACGGTCTCTTTTTCGATATCCGCCAGAACTTCATTGGTCAACTTCTGAAGCCGGACCTCGGTATAACGCATCGCAGCCGGGTTATCGCCGTCAACGGAGCCGAAGTTCCCTTGCCCGTCAACGAGCATGTAGCGCATCGAAAAATCCTGAGCCATTCGGACGATCGAATCGTAGATCGCCGAATCGCCGTGTGGGTGATATTTACCCATCACGTCACCGACTGCGCGTGCAGACTTCTTGTACGGTTTTCCGGCCGTATTTCCGGCTTCGTACATGCCGTAAAGGATGCGACGGTGCACCGGTTTCAACCCGTCGCGGACGTCCGGCAATGCACGGCCGATAATGACCGACATCGCGTAGTCGAGGTACGACCGGCGCATCTCGTCTTCGATATTTATCTGATTGCGTTCTAATGAAGAATCCATTGTTTCAATACTTTAGGGAAATGTTGTCTTTGACACGGATAGATGTGATCGGGCAAATGCAGTAAAAAAGTGCTGGAATAATTTTGCCGTTGATGTTATCGTTAATTTTACAGGCGTAGAGCCTATTTCGCAACTCACCTGACGGGCCCATATCCGGGCCAAAATTCCCAGGAAATCAAGCAATTTGCCTCTATTCTCGGATCCCGCGTCCCATTTCGCAGAGAATGTCATCTACCGTAGTCAATAAAGATAACCGTCGCATCCAGCGATACTCTCTTTCACTGCCCGCACGCGTCGAGGTGCAGGTCGATCACAAGTTTTCGTGGAACGAAGTCACGCGGCTTGAAGACGTTTCGGCGTTCGGCGCGGCGTTTAACCTGAAGCGTCCCGTAAAGCGTGGACGCCTTCTCGTGATCAGCGTTCCGATGCCGCGTCAGCTTCGCTGTTACGATTATCTGGAGCCGCAATACAAGATCTGGGCCCTTGTCAGGCGATGCATGCCGCTCGGCGATAATCCGGCTGCGGAAAGCTATGCGGTCGGAGTCGCTTTCGTCGGCAAAAGTGCTCCATCGACTTATGCCGATAACCCAGCCAAACTTTACGACCTATCCGAGCGGGAAGACGGCGGCCTCTGGCAGTTGACCGATGCGGACCCAAACCCGGACGAGGCAGATCTTCCGGCATATCTCCGCCGTCACACTCGATTCGCCATCCCCGAATCTCTGCTGATCGAGATGCTCGATGAAAACGGCGAGGTTGTAGCAAGTGAGGTCAGCGTAACTGAAAATATCAGCGTCGGCGGTGCGGCGGTATTCACATCCTTTGACGTCGGCAACGG
The DNA here is from genome assembly GCA_902826795.1 of uncultured Acidobacteriota bacterium. GTDB lineage: Bacteria > Acidobacteriota > Blastocatellia > Pyrinomonadales > Pyrinomonadaceae > OLB17. The sequence goes on from CADEGD010000043.1 coordinate 11,191, forward strand.
AGCGTTTCTACGCGTTAAGAGCGTAAGACACGACCTATCGATCATTTCTATCGTCCGCGGACGACACTTGGGAGCCGACGGGATTGTCAGGCTTCACCTTGAATTCATCGATCACCTTTATCCTCTCGAAGGAATCGTGTGATCGCGACCCCACAGGCAGGTTTTTGTTATGGCGCTGGAGGAAACAATGTCAGCTAGCCCCGATGTTCTGAGAACAAAGGCACAGGTCGAATCGCTTGCGATGCAGGCGGTCGTAAAGGGAAAGGAAACACCCGACACGACGTGGAAAGAGGTTGTAGAGGTTGCGAGCGTATCGGCGACGGGAGCCGGCTTTTTTATCGCTCGTGAGTGTCAGGTTGGAACGATAGTCGCGGTGATGCTTCCCTTGCCAGACGAACTTCGATGCTATGACCACGACAAAGACCTTTATCGCGTGCTCGGCCTTGTTCAGCATTGCCAGCCGCTGTCTGGCGAGGGCTTGTCGGGTTATCACGTAGGTGTTGCGTTCGTCGGCAAGCACGCCCCGGAGAGCTACAAAGAGAATCCGAAGCAGAACTACAAGATCTGCGGAATGAACGAGAACGGGCTTTGGAAGATCGCCGAGGCTCGAGCGCCATTTAAGGTTCGCCGCCACCTCAGATATTGGACGGGTGTCGATCTTTATCTCGCCCTCATTGACGCACATCGCGACGCACTTAAAGGCGAGAAAACGTCAACTGAGAATATTAGTCGAAACGGAGCCGCGGTTTTCTCATCGCTCGATGTAAGCGTAGGCGACCGCGTGAAGTTCATTTGCGAGAAGTACGATTTTTCAGGCCTCGCGGTCGTTTGTAACCATCAGGTCGCGGGCGACGGCAAACAGAGGCTCCACCTTCAGTTCGTCGAGAATTCGTTCCCGATAGAAAAGCTGGACCATACGAAACTGAAAGCCGATAAGAACTAAACAAAAAGCCGCTGAACAAGCGGCTTTTTACTGTTCGGGATATGGCGTCGGTTGAGGAAAGGTTTCCGGATATCTTTCCCGCATTATCCGGAGCTTTCGCCGCTGTTCGGGAGTGAGGCGGCGAATCTGCTCTTCGGACAGGCGAACCTGCGGCCGCGGCGGAGGACGAACGTTCGGATTTTTCGGTCGCTGCGGAGATTCGTGAACGGTCCCATCGGGCATGTAGACCTTTCCGTCCTTGATGCGAACCTTGCCGACCTGGATCTCGTCGCCTTTCACGATCACTTCGTCATCCGGCCCAACAAGGTTCTCGATGTCGGCTTCATTCTCTGACGCGGCCGACCGCTTCGCCTGATCTCCGGATTTCTTGGTCGTGGTTGCGGCATCAGATTTGGATTGGGTAGTAGTATTGGCTGCTGAAGCGGCGGCGGCTGCTTCGGTTCCCTCCGGCTCTGCACTTTGGGCGGGAGCCTCCGAGACTGTCGATACCACAGGCGTTTCCGGTTCAGATATCGGCCTCGGCTCGGCTATAGATTCCGACCGCGACATCTCGCTGTAAGCGATACCACCGGCGATTCCCGCTCCTACGAGCAAGATCAGCCCAGCAGCAACGGCAAGCGCGGCCCGCTTTTTCGAACGGCCTTTATCAAGCACGCCCTGAGAGACCGGCCCTGTGTTTTTCTGAACAAGCGGACGAAGAGCGGTGACTTGCGAAAGCCTCTCATCAACGACGTTGGTTTCTCCGTTCGTCGAACGCTGGCCGCGAAGAGTCGCTTGCGGCATCAACTGCGTCGGCTGGGAATAAATGTCTGCCGTGCTCGAACGGGCAACTGATACGGTATTGACTGAAAGTCCCGCGTAATCTTCCTGAGAGCGAAGCATCTCACGCATCTCACGCGCGCTTTCAGGGCGTTGAGCCGCGTCGAGATCCAGCGCCTTGTGAAGTATCGCCGCGACTCCGGCCGGGATTTCAGTCCTGATCTGATTCGCGGGCACAAGCGGATCCGGCTTTTGCGTCAGCACGCTCATCGCTCGCGTTAACGCGTCTTCCGGAGCAACGTTCGTCAGCAGGTGATAAATGGTGGCAGCTAGCGAATACAGATCGCTTCTCGGATCGGTTCCAGTTCCCTGTATCTGCTCAAGCGAAGCATAGTTCCTCGAGTAACCGAAAATGCTCTTGGAATTCGTCTGATTCCCCGCTCCGGTAACGTTCCCCTTGGCCAAGCCGAAATCGAGAAGAATGATCTGACCTTTCGGAGTTACCTTTAGATTTTGCGGTTTGATGTCGCGGTGAATTACCGGATTCTCCTGGCTATGCAGAAACTCGAGAGCCTCGAGAAGTTGGTCGGCCCATTCCATTACTTGATCGACCTCAAACGGCTCGCCTCTTTCCTCGAGAATGCAGCACAGATCCTCGCCCGGAATATACTCCATGACGAGAAACTGTCCGTTCGATTCGAGAAAGTGGTCGGTAACTTTCGGAAGTGCGTTGTGCTTAAGGCTGTTTAGAAGCCGGGCTTCACGCTCGATAGCTTTGCGGTAATTATCGTCCATGCAAAGCGTTTCTTTGATGGCGACTACGCTGCCGAAACGTTCATCGGTCGCAACGTATACGGCACCCATTCCGCCTTGCCCGATCTGTCGGTCAATGCGGTATCGGTCCTGTAATAGCCGTCCGGTTTCGATCATCCTATAGTCTCTACGCCAAAATCTAACAGATAGTTTACTACATAATAGAAACAGAGCAGGCCGCTGGACTCGCGGTCTGCCCTGAATCTCTAACACGTCGCTTTACCGATAGGCCGCGGCGCCGACACGCGGTAAGTTATATATATCCGCGAGCGTATTCAACTCGTAGCGAACCCGGCCCCAATTCGACTCGGCCGCCGAACCGAATCTATAGTTCCGCATGTTTCGGTCGATGTCGCTCGCGATGTTAAGGCACCTCCGCGTCTCTTCTTTGTTTTCTATCCATGCATCGCGGCGGTCGAATTCGCTCGAAAGCTCGTCGGTCGCGCGTTCAAGGTCGCGGGCACGATTCATCAGCCAGTTTTCCCGGCTTGAGCCGTCGAGACGGCTTCTGTCGAGCGCCTTGTCATACTTTGAAACGAAATTATCGACGCGGTCTTCGACGCGTTTGATAACCGTTTGTACTTGAGCTTTGGTCATCATGCGGCCGCGAGTTTCTCTGCGAGTTCGCTGTGCGCTGGCATCCGCTGCAAATATCGAAACGACCGTCAACGCAAGCGTGGCCAGTGTAATTTTTGAAAATAGCTTTCTCATTTTTCTTATCCTCCATCGTCCACAAAAACAATGCAATGACCGGGACCGGAAAGGATCACCCGATCGGTATTAAGACGAAACATACCCGAGAAAAGCCGAGATATTTTCTACTAATTTGCTGTGCAAAAAGGACTTACAGGAACCGTCATGACAGTTTGTCGAACCAGTCTTCGGTCATATCGCACCAGATCATTAAGCCCTGCCATTGTTTGTACTTTGAATAGTGTTTGACGATCTTCTTATCCGCACAGGTCTTGCCTTTGTTGTGTTTGAGATAAAACCGGGCGCGGAGCCAGGAATCAAGCGCGAGGCCGTCGTTTCTGCCCAGCAACTTTAGAAGGTTATCCGCCGCATAGTCGCCAAAGCCTTTTATCTCCTTGATATTCTTTTTAAGCTCGCTCGTCGGAAGCTCGGAGGTCAGGAAAGAGTCCGGCTCGATCTCGCCTTTAACGACGCGTTCGGCAAGCTCTACGAAAAACGGTGAGCGATAACCCGCCTTGATCTCGTTTCTGTAAAACGTTTCGTCAACGGAAGCCATGGCCTCAGCCGTAGGGAACGCCTTCGCTCCGCGTCCGGCGGGATCGCCAAGTTTCTCGACAAGATTCTGCACCATTTTGCGGGTCAGAGCCCATGAGCAGTTCGTGGTGCAGAGGGTTTTGACCATATCTTCAAATACGGTGGCCGAACGCAGTAGCCTGCCGGCACCTCGATCGGTGACCCATCTGGCTCCGGGAACGTTTGCCGCCAGGTCGTAAAAATCCTGCAGCTCATCGTCGAGCCGAAATATGTGACGAACGTCCCTTTTGAGCTTGTCTCGGCCGACCGCAGATCTTTCGGACCAGACCACAAGCTGCCGTCCTTGCTGATCGATGCGTGCTGAGGAAACTCCTCGCCCGTTGTCTGAACGAAATACGTAAGTCAGGATTCGATCGTCGGCGTTCCAGAAAAACGGTGCGAGATCATACCAGCCGTGACCGCGAACGGCAATTTCCAGATCGAAGTTCGGCGGCGTGTCGATCGTGAATTCAATTGGCATCGGGCGCATCTTACGCGCCTTAAAATGGCAAGACAAACTTGCGCTAAATTTCGACTATTTGATGGAGTTCAGCGTCTTAACGGACATGTCAGTCTGATCGAATACAAAATTAATCCTGAAGGCTTGCCAAGATTGTCAATTTTGTTATAGTAGGCGTGTTCAACGTTATTTTGCGCCGTTAGATTTCCACACGATCGACACGACATCGGTTCTCTGTCTAAAACAATTTGAGCAATTAGCCGGGAGGTCAGGTATGTTCTCGTACAGGAGAAGCCCTGTTTCGTTTTTCTGGTTGGCTGCGGCCCTTCTTGCCGTATCGCCACTGTTTGTGGTCGCTCAAAGCGATCCCGACCCTAATTCTCCGACGCCTGTGATCATAAGCGTCGAAGGTTCACCGCGTCTTTTGTCTTATCAAGCACTGCGTTCGCGAAATCACACTTTCGGACGGCTAGCGGCGGAAACGCTCAGGCCTGGCGGAAATGCAGTGATGTTCGTTACGAACATTGGCCTGATGGAAGATGAAGGCGCGAACGCATTCCGCATCTACGCGCGTGATGAGAAAGGACGAACTTATAAGTTCCCGGTTCTCGATATGCGCGGAGTGCCCGGACAGCCTGACGTATACTCGATCACGTTCAGGCTTAAAGACGAGAGTGGATATTGGCAGGAGCCGATCGAACTTGGCGACCTGATCGTAAGACTATCGTGGCGTGGAATGTCGAGTAACGAACTCCTTCTCGGTTACGGCGGCAAAGGTGGAAAGCTTTCTGAAGAGAAAGGCTTAAAGAGTTCCTCGCTTTCTGAAATTAAGAGC
>CADEGD010000043.1:16276-37814 GCA_902826795.1 uncultured Acidobacteriota bacterium
TGCTACCGTCAGCATCGAAAAAACTCCGGAAGCAGCCGAGTCGCTGAGCAGCGTCGGTGTGGGCTACAAATACTCGGGCGACCGCATCAGGATGCTGGAGCAGGCGACCTTCGGCCCGACCCAGCTGCTTGATTCCCGCATCCGCCGGCTCGGGCTTCGAGTGTGGCTGGCAGAGCAGTTTGACAAACCTTACCCGTCGCCGGCATATCCTTATCCGGATATCCCTCTGAAAAATACTGACAGCAGCGACGTCACGACTGGCTGCGGCCCGTTCGCCGATACGGCCGTCTATCGAGCCTGCATCCGTAACCATTACTCGATGTACCCGTTGCAGAACTGGTTTTTCCAGGAAGCTCTGTATGGCGATGCTCAGCTTCGCCACCGCGTCGCCTGGGCTCTCGGCCAGATATGGGTACAGTCCGGTATCACCAATGAGCAGTCCAGCTGGATGATCGCGTATCACAAGGTGCTGTCCAAAAACGCCTTTGGCAACTACCGCGATCTGATGGAAGAGATGACGCTCAATCCGGGTATGGGCAACTATCTGGACATGGCTCGAAGCACGCGAAACAACCCGAACGAAAACTATCCGAGAGAGATATTGCAGCTTTTCTCCGTCGGCCTGTTCGAATTGAATCAGGATGGGACGCTCAAGCGAGACGGCAGCAACAATCCGATCCCAACCTACGATCAGAACACGATCAACAATTTCACCAAGGTTTTCACCGGGTGGAGTTTTTGTAACACGGGATGTCCGAGCTCGGCTGTCGGCGTTGTTAACTACAAAGATCCGATGATCCTTAACGCTGGGATCACATCATTAAATAGCAATCGTCACGACCTGACGGCAAAGACGCTCTTCAATTACTCGGGAGCTCCGAACCAGACGATCGCGGCATGTACGGGTACTTGCGACGATACGCTGACAAGCATCGGCACGTACGCAACCACGTCGCTTGACCAGACGCTGGACAACATCTTCTACCATCCGAATGTCGGACCGTTCGTCAGCAAGATACTCATTCAGCATCTTGTTACCAGCGATCCTTCGCCGGCCTATGTTTCCCGCATATCCGGGGTCTTCAATAACAACGGCTCTGGAGTTCGCGGAGACCTCAAGGCTGTCGTAAGGGCGATCCTTCTCGACCCCGAAGCTCGGGGAGATTCGAAGACCGATCCAAACTACGGCAAACTACGCGAGCCCGTTCAGCTGCTGACCAATCTGTATCGCCAGGTCGGCGTGACAGGTGCCAACTTCACCGGGTTGAGCGACGGCGTCGTCAACGCACGTACCTCGCCGCTTGGCCAGAACGTCTTCTACTCGCCGACCGTTTTCAACTACTTTCCGCCCGATTACGTGATTCCGGGAACGTCTCTTCTTGGACCTGAATTCGCGTTAATGACAAGCGGCAGCGCAGTGTCACGGCTCAATTTCGCCAACACATCTGTGATGAACGACAACGCGGTGGGAATCAATGCTGAGACGTCGCCTAACGGCACTTCGCTGGACATCCGTGAGCTTGAGGCTATTGCGGCAGCGGACACGACGAGCAATCGCCTTCTCAACACTCTCAACACTCGGCTATTGCACGGAACAATGACATCCGCGACTAGAAACTCGATCCTAACGGCTGTCAACGCGATCGCTACGACGAACCCGCGACAACGGGCTCGGCAGGCGGTTTATCTAGTGGCGACTTCATCGCAATTTCAGGTACAGAGGTGATCAGCATGAAAGAATCAAGACGAGAATTCATAAAGAAATCAGGCTGTGCGCTCGGCATGACCGCGCTCGCAACCCAGATGACGCACTTCGGCCTGGTCGACGCGATGGCTCAGTCCGTAGATCCTTTGGCCGTTACCGGCTACAAGGCACTGGTGCTTTGTTACTTTGACGGAGGTAATGACGGAAACAACATGGTCGTTCCCATCCACGACATTCCCGTTGGAACCACCGGAATTAGTAACTACGGTACTTACACTGCCGCACGCGGTACGCAGGGGCTTGCCCTTCCGCGTACGGGCGCCGACTCGCTTCTCGCGATTAACGTTCCGAGAATGGGCGCCGGCTATACCTACGGCCTGCATCCGCGCTTCGGAGCTTTGACGAGGGACATCAACAACAACATCATCAACAACGGTATCCACGAACTCTACACGTCGGGCAAGATGGCGATCGTCCCGAACGTGGGTACCTTGGTGAGGCCCACGACGAAAGCTCAGATGGGCCAGTCGTCACACCCGAAACCGTATCAGCTTTACTCTCACTCCGACCAGACCAATCAAAACCAAAATGCTTACGCGAACCGCCCGATCTTTACGGGCTGGGGCGGCCGCATAGCGGACGCGATGAGGGCTGGTGTGGATCCTCCGAATCTCGGTGGACTGGTACCGATGGTTTCCTCGATCTCGGGATCGCAGATCTTCACGGCTGCCCAACAGAGCCCGCCGCTCGCGATCGGCCAGGCCAATTCGGTTACTTTGAGTACGACGCCCGGCCAATTACCTAACCCCTTGCCGACGCCGAACCTAAGAACCATTCTTAGCCCGGCAGGCTTTGGCAATACCGGCGGAACGCAGCGTCGAACCGCCTTCAACCAGATACGCGCTGAGGAAATTCTTTCCAACGCGAACTTCGTTAAGGCATCGGCGAACGTGCTGGAAACGGCGATGCAGGCGGATGCGGCGTTCGGTGGAGCGCAGGAAGTTGCGGTCGAATTCCCGAACACGAGTCTCGGTCTGCAATTGAGACAGGTCGCCCGTTTGATCCAGATGCGGTCGTCGCTCACGATGAACCGGCAGATCTTCTTCGTACGCATCGGCGGCTTCGATACTCACACAGACCAACTCGGAGCACATGCGAACCTGTTTACCCAGTTCAGCCAGGCCGCACGGGCATTCTATGACGCTACAGTCGCATTGGGCGTTCAAAACGATGTGACGCTCTTCACGCTTTCCGATTTCGGTCGAACGTTTAATCCGGCCGGTTCGGGATCGGGCGTTGGATCGGATCATGCGTGGGGCAATCACGCTATGGTCATCGGCGGCTCGGTTCTCGGCGGAGATTTCTACGGCCTTCCGACATCTAACGGTACTCCGTACCCGAACCTTGCGTTCAACGGAACCGACGATGCCGACGGCGGCTCGGGAGCCCGCGGACGCTGGATACCTTCGACATCGGTTGAACAGTATGCAGCTACTCTGGCCAGGTGGTACGGACTTCCGCAGGATGCGACGACGCTCCAGACGGTATTCCCTAACATCAATAACTTCAATATGGCCAGCGGCACTCTCAATTTCTTACCCTAAAAGCTGTTAATGGGTTCTCATGGCCGGGTGTCTGATCGCCCGGCCTTTTTTACGTTTGGGTGCGTTATTCTTGCGATTAGCACCGCGCGAACCTAAACTTAAAGTGCCCGGAAGTTACTCGTGAATTTACCTAACTATCTTACTCTTGCCAGGATCGTAGTCGTACCGCTACTGGTGGTCGTGCTGCTCACTCCGGTCGCGGATAGGTGGTTCGGCATCAGCGGCTATGTACTCGCGATAATCCTTTTCCTCGTCGCGTCGTTCACTGACATCCTTGATGGACACCTCGCCCGAAGCCGGAATCAAGTTTCGACCCTCGGTAAATTCCTGGATCCGATCGCCGACAAGCTTCTTGTCTCGGCAGCCCTGATCGTTCTCGTCGAAAAGCATCTGGCTCCGTCGTGGGCGGTTGTTATCATCCTCGGGCGCGAGTTCATCGTTACAGGATTGCGGTCGGTCGCGGCGTCTGAAGGAATCGTCATCCAAGCCCAAACTAGCGGCAAGGTCAAAATGTGGGCGCAATGCGTTGCCATCGTAGCATTGCTCGTGGCCGCCGCTGCCGGAAATCCGCCGGTATCGAACTTTGGCGAAGACTTTCCGGCACTCCGGTTCTGGGAGGTTGCCGAGGTGAGACAGGCATTCGCCAATCTCACTTCCCTATCGCTGACGCTTAATGACTGGAAGGTTTTTGGCTACCTCGTCGGTCGCGGAGCTCTGTGGATGTCAGTGGCGATGGCGGTCTGGTCGATGTACGACTATCTCAAATTCTTCTTCCGGGCTAAGGGCGAAAAGGAAGAAAACGCAAAGACCGTTAGCGCCGGCCAGCCGGAAAAATCTTGACTTACCTGCCGCTAAAGTAGTATTCAAATTGAATATAGCGGTGCCCGCTTATAAATTCTCTTCCGTAGAACTTTCCCCAAACGTATTGAGTTGACCCGGAACAATTGCCGACCCTTGCCGGGCGTAACACTTAAAGGGGGAATCATGAAGATCTGCGCAGTTTGCGATCGCGTTCACGATAATAGTCAAGAAATTTGTAACGGAATACTTAACAATGTGCCGGATTCGGTCGACGTCGTTTCCGGTTACGCCATTGAGGGACGAATTCGTTCTACCACCACTGTTGAGATATTTCACGCTCGGCATATCGACTCTGGCCGAGAGTGTAAACTCGCTCTCGTAAAACCTGCTTCAAAACGGTTTACAGCCGATGCCACAGCGGCTCAGGGACTATTCCATTCGAACATCACGGCCGTGATCGAATCAGGCGAGTTGCCCGACGAGACTGCCTACGCCGTAACGGAAGCGTTCGACGAAACCTCGCTTCGAGAACTTATCGCCGAAAGGTCGCTGTCGCTGCTCGACAAGATCCGGATCGCACGACAGACGGCCGAAGCCGTACACGCTATCCACGCCGCCGGACTCTTGCACGGTGCCGTCGCTCCGGACAGTATTTCGGTGCGTGGCGGCGGAACTGATGACTTGTCCGTCAAACTTCACGATATAGATCTTGGATCAGCAGTCGCGGACGGCGTGTTGGCAAACCGGTTTTCGATGGATTCCGAAATAGCCTTGATCAAATACTTTGCGCCGGAAAGGTTCAAGGGCGAAAACGTAAAAGGGTCGGACGTGTACAGCCTCGGCCTGCTGCTCTACGAGCTTCTGTCGGATCACCCGCCGTTTGACGGCGATTTGGCCGCCGCGGTGATCGACAAGCATCTGCATGAAAAACCACCCGAGATAAAGATCGAGAATTTCGACCTCAGGATGCTGCTTACTCATACGCTGTCTGAGGCTCTTCAAAAACAGCCCTCGTTCCGCCAGTCGACCGCCGACCTCTTTGCCCGCCAGATGCGGCACATCGAACAGCTCGCGACTCACGTCGCAACACCGCCTCCGGCTGTTGTTGTGAGAGATGTCGTCCGTCCCGCAATTGTTCCAGTGGAGAGCCGACCGCAGGTATTCAACGCGGTAGCCGCGTTCGATACTCGCAGCGAGCCGTCCTTACCTGAGCCGGTGATCGAGAAGCCTCCGATTCGCGATGTTCCGGTTGTTGAACCCGAGGCTCACGCCGTGCATACCGTCAACGTCATGAGGCCGATACCTTTCGTACAACCGATCCCAAAGCGTTCACGTTTGAAAGGAATGAAAAAGCGTCTGCATTTACAGATTACTAATGCAAAAGAAACGCCGATGCTGCCAACGACGATCGATTGGCAGCAGCCCGACGACGTCCCGACCGTGGAGGATGCTCGTGAAGCTCGTTTGTCTACGTTTGATTCGGAGGAAGAAATTACGCACGTCCGGCCGCCGGTCGAGCGGATCGAGGTTGACCTTGATCGTCCGAAAAACCCGGAAAGCAAACCTTTCGCTCTCGCCTTTTTGCCGACTCTCTTAACACAACGAGCTGATCGCGTAGCCGAGTATAAAGGACACTCAGGGTTCTCAGGCTATCAATCCACCGGCCGCGATCTTGGGAAAGCTCCGATTTACGGTTTGGCCATTGTCGCTCTCGCAGTTGTCGGATTCGGGATCTTTCGTATCGGATCGGCGTTGGGAGAAGATAATGGCGGCTACATCGGTGAGGCCCGACGGCCGCAAGTTCAGATGCCCTCCCAATCATCGCGAACCGATCGGATCGAGCCGCAGCCGGCGGTGGTGAATATTCCGGCACAGCCAGTCGAAATTCCCGAAGAGGCTTCGACGGATGAAGAGGAGCCGGTCATAGTCAAAGCAAAAGCCGTCGAGCCGCCGCGATCGGCCGCTTCCGATGACACAACGCCGACAAGGTCGAGCGCGTCGAAAGATGAGATGGTGCCGGTCAGATCAAGCTCACGGAAATCTTCTCCGATAGTTCCATCGACGCTTGTGATAACGAGAGGAAAGGAAAGGCCGAGAGCCGTCATCGTAGCCGAGACGCCCGCGACTCGTCCGATCCGGCCTGGATCGGGTGCAACTCGTCCGCGTATCGTCGGTCTGCCGGACTAGTATCTAGGGCCGTCGAGGTACCGGACGGGTTCTGATGACGGGTGGATACACGATCTCTTTTCGATCGATCGTAGGCGTAGGCCTAGGCGGCTCGGCTCCATCAGGCACGATCCAAACCTCAAATGCCGGCTGCTCGCGAAAGCCGCCGTCGAACGCGCTGATTCGGATCGCTGGGAATCCGGACTTCACGATCTGATCGCGCATCCGCCGCAGCGACGTGCTCGCAAACATCCTCTCGCTCGTCCGACCCGCGTATCCGATGATAACTATCTTGTCATTTCCATTTTGAACTGACTGGATTACCGCAGCCAGCTTCTCGTTTTCCGATTCCTGAGGCAGTTGTCCAAACTCGTCGATCTTTGAGGCGGGCGGAATTACGCTAAGCCGATACGGTGACGGCTGGGTGACACATTCCGCCGCATATCCCCCGATCCACAGTTCCGCGACGAGTTCGCGGTAAGCTCCCGCTCCCGTAGAATCGACATCAAGCTTCGTAGTTCCCTGACCGTCGCGGATCGCTCCGCCCGTCACATTCCAAACAATGCTCGGAGTAACGGCTTTGTCCCCTCCGGAGATCCTGGCGATAAAGCTGACCGGCTGCCCTTCCCGAATCGCCCTCGGTGTCACCGTCTGGATCGCAACCTGTGGACACGGCGAAGCCTGTTTTTCCTGAACGGAATCTGGTCCCTGCTGCTGAGACGGTGGCGGTGGCGGATCCGACTGAGCACTTCCGACCATCGACATCACAAACAAACACACCGCGACCGGCAACATTCGAACAGCTTTCATGTGAAACGATCCTCCGAGGTAAGTCAGCCTATTTTAGCGCGAGTGTCAAACATTCCGGCCCAAACCGAGCGGTTTGTTGGCCTGACACAACCTGCTAGAATGAAGGTTTCGACACTAGTCCGAAATTTGCTCTATGCAGCCTGCCCGGAAGAAAGAACAAGCGATAGAGGTTCGCGGTGCCCGCGTTCATAACCTCAAGAACATCTCTGTCTCGCTTCCGCACAATAAACTCACCGTAATCACCGGCGTTTCGGGCTCAGGCAAATCGTCGCTTGCGTTCGACACGATCTACGCCGAGGGACAGCGTCGCTACGTCGAATCGCTCTCGGCCTACGCTCGCCAGTTTCTCGAACGGATGGACAAGCCAGACGTCGACGAGATCAACGGCATCGCCCCGGCGATCGCGATCAGGCAAAAGAATTCGACTCGCAATCCCCGGTCGACGGTCGCAACGCAAACCGAGATCTACGATTACCTACGGCTGCTTTATGCTCGTGCGGGCCAGACGTTTTGTCACGTTTGCGGACGGGAAGTAAAAAAAGACTCACCTGAGTCTGCCGCCGACGAGATCCTGGAAACGCTGGCGGAAGGAACGCGGTTTTACGTGCTGTTTCCGATTCTTGAAGATGCTTCGCGAAACGGAGTAAAGACGGCGAAAAAAGCCAGGTCAAAAACATCCGCTGCGGACTTGTCAGTCTCGGCCTATTTAATGTCGCTGCTACAACAGGGATTCTCGCGGCTTTTCCGAGATGGCGAGACGATCGAGTTGGCTCGGCCCGAAGACTACACATTTGCGGATTTTGCCGGGACTTACGTGCTGATCGATCGACTGAAAGCCGGTGCCGATATTCGACAACGGCTCGTCGATTCGCTGGAGATCTGCTTCCGCGAGGGACACGCGGCGGTCGTAGAACAGGCTTTCCAGCCTGTTCCACTAGCTGATCGAGCGGACGAAAAACCTGTCATCCTTAAATTTTCGGATCGCTACATCTGCAAGTATGACGGAACGAGATACGAAGAGCCCGAACCGCAGCTTTTCAGTTTCAATTCGCCGTTCGGCGCATGTCCGACATGCCAGGGATTCGGCAATACGATCGGCGTTGATTACGGCCTGGTGATCCCAAATCCGCTGCTGTCCATCAAAGATGGGGCAGTCGACCCGTTCACACGTCCACAACACGCATGGGCGCAGAAGGAGCTGCTCAAATACGCGGCGTCGGCAAATATCGATACGAAGATCCCATACGCGGATCTGCCTGATTTTCAGCAGAACTGCATTATCTACGGCGATGAGGGTTGGCGAGGCGTCAAAGGATTTTTCCAGTGGCTTGAGACGAAGAAATACAAGCTGCACGTTCGCGTGTTTCTCGCGAAGTACCGTGGCTATACGAAATGCCCCGATTGCGGCGGATCGCGGCTGCGGCAGGAAGCTCGAGACGTTAAGATCGGCGGGCGATCGCTTCCCGAGATACTGGAACTCTCGATCAGCGACGCGTTCGCGTTTTTCGATTCACTTGAGCTTACGCAAGAGCGCAAAAAGATCGCCGAAAAACTTCTGCTTGAGATCCGTCGACGGTTGAAGTTTCTCGTCGATGTCGGCCTCGAATATTTGACGCTCAGCCGCCTTGCGGCGACACTCTCTGGCGGCGAAGCTCAGCGAATACAACTTGCGACCAATCTCGGCTCGCTGCTGGTCGGCACGCTTTACGTCCTTGACGAACCGAGCATCGGCCTTCATCCGCGTGATAACGCAAGACTCGTAAAGATCCTCGAAAATCTTCGCGACATCGGCAACACGCTGCTCGTCGTCGAACACGACGAAGACACGATGCGGGCCGCGGATCACATTATCGACATTGGGCCGTTTGCGGGCGAACTTGGCGGCGAGCTCGTGTTCGAGGGCTCTTTCAATGCGCTGCTAAAAGATAAAACGTCGCTCACCGCAAAATACCTTCGCGGCGACGCCGAGATAAAAGTTCCGCAGAAACGCCGCAAACCCGGTAAGGAAAAGATCAAGATCGTCGGTGCCCGCGAGCACAACTTGCAGAATGTCACGGTCGAGATACCGCTTGAGATGCTTGTGTGCATCACGGGCGTTTCGGGCTCCGGCAAGTCGACCCTGATCCACGACGTCTTGTATGCGGGACTCAAGAAACAGCGAGGTGAATGGAACTCTCACGTCGGCCTTTTCAAAGAGATAAGCGGGGGCGAGAATGTCGACGACATTGTGCTGGTCGACCAATCTCCTATCGGCCGCACGCCGAGGTCAAATCCCGTCACCTACATAAAAGCATACGACGCGATCCGCGAAGTGTTTGCCGCGACTCAAGGTGCGAAGACAAAAGGATTTGCATCGTCGCATTTCTCATTTAATGTCCCGGGCGGTCGATGCGAAACGTGTCAGGGCAGCGGCACGGTCGTCGTGGAAATGCAGTTCCTCGCGGATGTCGAACTGACCTGTGAAGATTGCCGCGGCACGCGCTTTCGCGATGAAGTTCTCGCGATCAAATACAAGGGCAAGAACATTGCCGAGGCTCTCGACCTTACCGTCCGCGAGGCGATCTTGTTCTTCAAAGACGCAAAGAAGATCGTCAATAAATTGAAGGTTCTGGATGCGGTTGGATTGGGATACCTTCGGGTCGGACAGTCCGCAACGACCCTCAGCGGTGGCGAAGCTCAACGCGTGAAACTCGCGTCACACCTTGCCCAAACCTCGAATTCGAAGACGCTGTTCATCTTCGACGAGCCGACGACCGGCCTCCACTTCGAGGACATCAACAAACTGCTTGCCGCGTTCCGTGCCCTCATCGACAACGGCGCCAGCCTAGTCGTGATCGAACACAACCTCGACGTGATCAAGACCGCCGACTGGCTCATCGACCTCGGCCCCGAAGGCGGAGTTGGCGGCGGAAACCTCGTGGCTGTCGGAACGCCGGAAACAATCGCGAAGAAAGAGGGTTCTCACACAGGGACATTCCTTAAAAACATTCTTTAGATGTAACGCACCTGATCGGCAATGTCCGATGCTGTTACCTCGTTTAACAAGCGAAGCAATCGGCGAGCAATTTCGCCCGGCGGATGTCGAGCAGCGATTACAATTCCGGGATGAGCTATCTCTGTCTGAAATCGCTGAACTGCAAGCTTCTCGAAATCAACTCTGTTGTGCGTTAAGAGGACGCTCCGGATTGATGTAGCAAAAGAAAGTTGTTCCTCATCACTCGCGCCGAGATTCCCTGCCTCGACGGTGGTTAGCACCTCGAATCCTCGAGCTCTGATCATTGCGGCGACGAGTACGCTAACGTCTTCATCCAAGTAAAGACTTATGAATAGACCGTCACTCATTCAGAGAGAGTTCGGCTGTTGTATCCACCTGATTGCTCTTTATATAGCCGTTGATGAGGTCGCTGTTGTCCGAATAGAAGCTCAGGGCATCAAATACCTGAGCCAGACTGAGGTGAGGAAGGTGACTGGGAATCTCTTCGGGAGGCGTGCCAAGACGATAAATCTCGACGATAGCTCGTATGGGCGTTCGAGTTCCCTTTATCACAGGTTCACCCCCGAGTATCTTCTTGTCTGTTACAACGTACTTATGTTCGGTAACGGTCAGCACAACTCAATCTACCATAAAAACAGGGCCGTTTAGCGGAAATTGCTCACAGCACACTGTCGTTTCGAATGCGGACATTCGCCGACCTGCTGCCAGTCGTAGAAATCGGCGGTGCTGCCTTCGATCGCGTAGACGACCTTTTTGATCGACGGAAATTGCATCAGTGTTGCGTCGATCGTTGAGTAAAATCCGCTGCCGCAACTGGACGTAGTGTTGCCAAGTTTCTCGTAAACCGTCTTGTTGAAATTCAAATAAGCCACGCCGCCTTTCACGTTGAGACTTTTAACGATGTCCTTCGTGTTCTCGGGCGGAAACGAACCAAACTCGTTCGCTTCCTCTTCCTGCGTTGTCCCTTTGAATAGTTCATCGAGGGCCGCACGAGCGATCGCTTTCGTTCTCGGTATCTTCCTGGTAGTTGGAAAAACTTTAGTGCAGTCGATCTGATTCGGATTGAACTTTTCGTTGTGAAAAAAGACCTTGACCGTCATGGTCGATCCGGTCTGTCCAAAAGCCGAAGCCGCGGATAACAAAAGAACGCAACCTATTGCCTTAATCATCGCCAAACTTCTTCCTCCAGATCGGAGCGATCTGTTCCATCACCTTGCAGTCGCAATATCCGCCGTTGTTGTTCAGCCAACTCGTAAATTTCGGAAAGTCGAGTTTGCGGTCCATCATGAACTTCATCGATAGTTGAAGGCTGTGGTTACACTCGGCGTCGTAGAGTTCGTCTTCGAGAAAATCTAGCAGTTCGCTGACCGTCTCCTGACCGGCCGGAAGCGTATCGAGAAAGCCCTGAAGCTCTTCCCCGTTCATTTGCTCGAGATTCTCGATCTCCCTTTTTCGAAGTATCGGCATAAAGATAAGGCTCTTCGACCCTTCGAAGAACCTCTTAATGTTAACATCAACTTTCGGACGGCCTTACTTGAGCCGTTGAAGCTTGCCTTTTCGCTTAATGATGTTCTTGTAGTCCCACTGGATCTCCTTGGATTTCTTCAGCCAACGCTTCAGGGCCTTCGTGTCGATCTCGGAAACATCGTTGTAAAAGATCGAAGCATCCTTGAATTTCTTCGGCAAAATGTTCAAGCCTTCCTCGCCAAAATCCACACCGCTCCAAAACATTAGACGAACTCCAGCCTTCTGTTTGCTGTATCCGACGATCGGGTTGCCGTCGAGAAACCAAACCGGATGTGCATGCCAGATCTTGCTTTCCGCTTTCGACAGCCCGCGATCGATCTCCGCCGCGAGCACGTTGCAGATCGCCCGATCGCTTTCCGATAGGCCGTTATTGAAGTTTTGAATCTCGTCGTGCATCGATTTTATTCTCCCGAACCTGCAGCCTGGTTCGTCTCAGCAAGCAATTTTTCAAGCCGGTCGTAGCCAAGCGACAGGCCTTCTTCCATCGGCGACTGCAGAACTCCATCACGCGCTTCTTTGGAGACATATTGCATCGTGTTCGTCAGCGTCGTGACGCCACCGCTCTCAACTAATACTACGGTCGAGATAGCCTCGCCCTCATACCAAGGATCGTCGAACTGCTCTGTACAGACGATCCGATCCGGCCGCTCTATCTCACGATATTTGCCGCCCGCTCCCATCTCGATATCGTCCTTCTTCCACACCCACCGATAGCTGCCGCCGACGTTGAGATCCATCTCGCATACGGCGAGGCTCCAACCTTCCGGCCCGTACAGCCAGCGTTTAAGATACTTGCATTCCGTGTAAGCTTTAAACAATAACTCTTTCGGTGCGCTGAATGTCCTGCTAATCACTAATTCGTTCTCGCCTTTCGCTTCTACTGTGACCTTCATTTCCTTTTCTCCTTTAGTTTCGACATCGATTTCCCTTTTGCTTCGATCTTCATTTCCTCCAGCAGCGAATCGAGATTGTCGTACCTGACTTCCCAAAACTGCCGGTATCGTTCTATCCATTCATTCGCGACCTTCAGCGGCGCAGCCTCAATCCGTCGCGGCCGCCGTTGCTTGTCCAGCCCTTTAGAGATCAGCCCGGCGTTCTCCAAGACTTTCAAGTGTTTCGAGATCGCAGGCTGGCTCATCTTGAACGGCTTCGCAAGGTCGTTGACCGACGCCTCGCCGCCTGCGAGCCTCGCAAGTATTGCCCTTCGCGTCGGGTCGGCGAGTGCCGCGAATGTGGCGTCTAGTCTTTTAGATTGGACAGATGTATAACTCATCATTTTAATAACTGAGTGGTTATATATACCATCAAGCAATTGCTTGTGTCAAGGGCATTTCTCGACCTCAAAACTCAGATCGCGACAGCCGTTGAAACTCAGCCATCTCGGCCTCTTCAAGCTCTCTTTGCTTGATTCCATCGCGGCCGTCATATGTAAAGAATTTAGGAAGAAAAAGCGCGGTGCCGAGCACAGACACGACACATAGAATGCCGCCCGAGATCAGTGCCCATCGAACCCCAAACTTCTCGGCGACGATTCCCATCTTCGCGCTTCCCAGCATCGGGCCGGTCAGGTAACTCATCATCTCAATGCTAGCGAGCCGGCCGCGAAGGTGATTCGGGATCGTCTGGTTCCAGATAGCTCCGCGAAAAATGCCCGAGATCATGTCGAAGAATCCGGCAAGTGCGAGAAACAAGAGTGCGAGCACGATCGAATCCACCATGCCAAAGAACAAGATCGCAAGTCCCCATAACGCCGCCGCGCCGATCACCAAAACACCGTGCCGGTTTACTTTTTTCGTCCAGCCGGAAGTGAGGCTTGCGATTAGAGCACCCGCCGCGATCGCTGCCGGAAAGAACCCGACATATTTCTCGCCGTAGTAAATGGCGAGTGCTGGATACAAAGCCTGCGGCATGGCAAAGAACATCGCGGCTATGTCGATGAAATATGTTCCCAAAAGCTCTTGTCGGGAGAACGCATATCGCCAGGCTTTTTTTATTCCCGCCCAACTCGGCTTCTCGGCATTTTCAGGCGACGGAACGGCGGAAATCGCATAAACCGCGTAGATAGTCCCGGCAAAAGTAATTAGGTCTATCGCATAAGCTATAGCCGGCCCAAGTGTTACCGCGATCACACCGGCGATCGAGATACTTATGATCGCTCCGATGCTCCAACGAATCGAGTTCAGTGCCATCACCGCCGCCATATGCTCGGCCGGAACGACTTTCTGGATAAAGGATTCAAACGCCGGACGTTGGATCGCTGCGAGCCCCGCGTGGACAGCAACGCAGACAAAAAGTATCCAGATCTGCGGATCAGGCAGCAGCGAATTGATCAGCAATATTGCCGAGGCAAGGCCTTGTCCGAGTTCGGTGTAGCGAAGCAGCGTCCGCTTGTCGAAATAGTCGGCAAGAGCACCGCCAACGATCGCAAGGATCGCCATCGGCACAAATTCTACGAGATAGATGTATCCGACCATCGCAGAAGACTGCGTAAGCTGATACATCTGCCACGGCACGACGATCACGGTCATCATCGAACCGAAGAACGAGATCAACTGGCCGAAAAACAGCAGCCGGTAATCACGTGAAACTCTTAATGGGGATAAGTCGAGAAACATTAGAGATCGATCCTTTGTGCTCTTTGTGTCCTCACCTTCGTGCGCTCTCTGTTAAGAAATTTTCAAAACAAAGAACACAAAGATTAGGACACAAAGAGCGCGAAGTGAAGCACGTTTTAAGGTTTGAGGTAGGTCGTCCAATGGAAGAGCCACGTGGCGTAAGCATTTGCGATGAAAGAAAAGATGTAGGCAGCCCACTCGAGCGGCGAGATCTTCTTCGGCGAGCTCTCGTGTAAGATGACGAAAAGCCACGGCAAACATACCATCCAGTAACGATATCCGAACTGCCATCCGCCCGAGTTTCCGTGCATCCATAGCAGGAGAGTCATGATCGCGATCGCGGTCCAGGCGCAGTATTTCAACGCTTTGTCTCGCGAACCCGTTCGAAGGGCGAAAAGGATGAACGGGCTAGACAGCAGGATCGAGGAGCTAAAGCCATCCGGTACGACGTATGGAAATGCGTCTCTAACTTCCCACAGCTTCAATAGCATCTCCCACGCTTGCCGCGGAATGTACCAGACCGAAAAGATCCCGTGGTTATACCAGGGCTCCTCGAGCACGCCGGGAATGCGCGCATAGCCGAAGTCGGTGAACGAATCGAACCGGACGTAGTTATATATCAGTGTTGCGACGCCGAGGATGAACGGCACGATGCAAAACGCAGCTAGTCGACGAACCACGGCAGAACCGCCTGTGTAAAAAGGTGGCTGCTCGTTTGCAACTATCTCGCCACCCGCTGACGCGGGCGGTTCGGTCTTTCGAGTCAATAGATAGAAAAAGATCGGTGCTGTCAGCAATATCTCCGTGCGGTTGCCGAACGCCAGCGCAAAGCATGCGCCTGCGAGAATGGGGCGGCGATCATAAACCGTGAAGTATATCGCCCCTAACTCGCCTGCCATCGCAAATCCAAGAGCTAGCTGCCATGCTCCTCCCATCGTCAGGTTAGTCCACGTAAACGTGCCTAAGAGGATACCCGCCGCCATCAGCACAATGCGCGAAGAAGGCAGATCGTACCTCGACCCGATCTTGAGGAGGAACAAGGAGCAAACTCCAGCAAGGAGTGCATAGATGACGGCCGCCGGCATCTCATTGATTGCGCCGATAACCTTTAGCAGAGCAAACGGAACCATCGACAGGACAGATCCGAGCGGAAACACCGAATACCAGAGCCCGTCGTACGGTACAAACTCGTTCAGCCAGTTTGGTGGTTTATCCGAGAACCCGATCGAACCTCGGAGAAGGTTGTCGGCGACCCGGAAGGTATAGTCGTAGTAGCTGTTTGGTTTGGGATTGGAGAAAAAATAGATGACTCCAACAATGATTGAAAGAACAAAGACCGTTTGCCGTTCGATGCGAATTTGTGAGGACACTCGATTATCTGCTAGTTGCCGAGTATGGGCCGGAAAGTCTTACGACCACAACTTCTTTCTCGTCGTTAAGGATAGTGAAGAGGATGCGATATCTGAGAAACACTAACATTCGAACCTCAAAATCCCACTCGTCATTGTCAGGAGCAATCGGACATCCCAATGGTGAAGTCTCAAGAACGGAGAAAATAGTTTCGTACAGATCTTTAAGCCACTTTTGAGCGAGTTCGTCGCCCCATCTCGACACTCCCCATTCGAATGAATTGATAATATCGTCATATGCTTCAGCCAGAAAGGTAACTTTGTATTGAAGCATCTGACTATTTCTCAAACTTTATTCCATATTTCTTACCTATTTTTCGGAATACTTCTTCTGCTGGAATTCTCTTTGCACCATTCGCCAAAGCATCCAGACGCCGTCGGACCAATGCGACTTCAGCCAACCTTTCTTCTCGATCGACGGATGCCTGATACGACTCAGCATCGTGAACAACAACCGCCGGTTTTCCATTGACTGTAAGGACGAGCGGTTCTTTCGTTTCTTGAACCTGTTTTACGAACTTTGATGCGTTCTGTTTGAAGTCGCTGAGGCTTTGAATGTCGCGAGTGATTCTCATAACAACATTCTACCAAATTACGGCCCGAATCTAGCACTGAATTAAGCACCGTAAAGCTTCAGCTTGAACTCGTCATTTGCTGTGTAAACTTCGGCTCGGCGGTTGGCGAACCGTTCGGACTGTTTCAGGATCATCGGCAATCCGCCTCGTGGGATCGACGTGCCGTATTCGCGCCGCGAAAAGATCGAAGCGATCTGTGGATTAAGACGCTGCGTGATCCCGTATCGTATCGCTCGCGAGGCAGGCGGCACGAAGCCAATAGTACGGCGTGCGTTCACGAATTCGATGAAGTTGTCGTAGATCGTGATGCGAGTCGGGATGTCGCGTAAAGCGAAGTCGCGATGTATCAGCGCATTCGACAATGCCTCTCTCACGGCGTAAAGATGATAGCTCGATCGTGCCGCAACCGGGGCTCCGACAAGGTGCAGGCCACGCTTTGCCGGCTTGTCTTTTGAGAGGTCGCAATAGCGCTCGATGAACGCCAGGATCGCCTCGTACTGCGTGTGAAGATTTCCCTTCACCTCGAGCTTCTCAACAAGTTGCGCACCGCCGTTCTCACCGGAATACCGCGCGACAGTTACGACCGACCGCGGAAACAACTGCGGCACTCGGTCGTTCTTGCCGAACAACATCAGTGCCGCAACGGTCGGAAAGAAATCGTCGGCACCGCCCACAGCAAGGATGAGATCTTTCTTGAGAAAATCCGCGGTCTGGTAAAGATTGATCGTCGGGCTAACATCCTCGAAAGAGCCGGCAAAACTCCATAAAAGGCCGTCATCGAAATCTTTTTCTTCCGCCGTAAACAGAGGTATGTTCTCGTAAGCGAGAGGACGGATCTCGTCGAGCCACATCGAAAGCTGCTCTCGCGAGACTTCGCGTTTCTCTGCGCCGAATCGCATATAAAACCGGCCTTCGCGAGTTCTGTATGGTTTGCGACGCGGCTCGACGTCCAACGCGACGACCCGCTTTCCGCTGTCGAACGCGATCGTATCGATAAGCGGAATGATCGGCGGAACGATCTCGTCGCGGCAGATACGCGCCAGCTCTTCCTGAACCCATTCCGGATTTGCGACACCTTCTATCCGAAGTTGATCGTTGACGCCGAAAATGATCGTGCCGCCGTTCGTATTTGCAAGCGCGACGATTCCCTGCGTGATCCGCTCGGAGTTAGACAAGCGAACCTTGAGTTCGAGATATGTATCCTCGCCGCCTCTAATCAGGCGTAAGAGTTCGGTTTTAGATGTTAGTTGAGCCGGTTGAGAAAAAAGGTACTCTTCGTGGGAACGGTCGGCCGATGGATCGAAACGCTGACTGTGTCTAAATCGTCGTCTGGCCATATGTTGCGGCGTGTAATTTTTGTCAAGACGAGTCGCCGTTAGCACCCGCCCGAATGCCCTCCGTAGGACATTACTGGAATCTCAAGGCCTGTCGCCTTTTTTCAAATTGAACCACGAATCCGGCTCAATGTAAATATCTACACCACCGCCTGTTGTACCATTCACAAGACGCGACACAATATCTATCCCGGTCCTACCTGCATTGTTCCGAAATTGACAATATTCGCCGCTTGCTCTATCAACGTAGTACTGGCCTCAGATAACCGCCCGTGGAATCAGAACGCGTCATCGCCTATGTAGGCATCGGCTCAAATCTCGGTGATCGTGCCGGCAATTTGCTCTATGCCGTTCGCGGGCTGATCGAGGCGAGCTTTCTCGTAACCAAGCTCTCGCCGGTATATGAAACCGAGCCGGTCGGCATAGAAACGGACCAAAACTTCCTAAACATGGTCGCCGAGATCAGGAGCGAGGCGGTGACGCCTTCGCAGATGATGGCGAGGCTGCTTCGGATCGAATATCTGCTGGGCCGCACCGACAAATCTCAGAAAAAGCCGCGGACCATAGACCTCGATCTGCTTTTCTTCGGCACCGTCCACACCGATTCGCCGTTCCTCACGGTTCCACATCCCAGACTGCATCAACGAAAATTTGTTTTGGTTCCAATGAACGAGATCGCGCCGCATTTTGTACACCCGATACTACGAAAGGAAGTCCGAACGCTTCTGCACGATTGCGAAGATGTTTCGTCGGTCGTGCGGTGGAATCCCACGGGGCTTAAGGCCGACGCTAAGGCCTGACACGCTTTGGACTTTTCGGGATTAGGTCTATTCTTATTAACAATTTATGGCGTATCTGAAGCCCGACAAACCGGAAAAGGTGTTCGTTCCCGCTCTCCGCGAAGCTAAAGAGAAAGGTGAGAAGCTCGTCTGCCTGACCGCTTACGATTACCCGACCGCACGCATCGTCGACGAAGCCGGCGTAGACATCATTCTGGTCGGCGACAGCATGGGCAACGTCATCCACGGCTACGGAAATACGATACCGGTGACGCTCGATGAGATCTGCTCGGCGACCAAAGCTGTAAAACGAGGATCGCACCGGGCACTCATCATTTCGGATATGCCGTACGGCAGCTTTCATACGGGAGACGATGAGGCCGTTCGAAACGCCCTTCGACTGATGAAAGATGGCGGAGCCGAAGCCGTGAAACTCGAAGGCGGTCGAAACCGAGTTGGGCTTGTAAAGAGATTGGTTGATGAAGAGATACCGGTAGTTGCCCACGTCGGGCTGACGCCGCAGTCGGTTCACAAGATGGGCGGCTATCGAGTTCAGGCCAAGACCGCCGACGCCGCGAAGACTCTGATCGAAGATGCGAAGATGCTTGAGGAAGCAGGAGCGTTCGCCATCGTGCTCGAACTGGTGCCACGCGAAGTTGCCGAGATCGTCACCAATGAGCTTTCGATCTCAACCATCGGCATCGGAGCCGGAGCCGCGTGCGACATTCAGGTCCTCGTTCTGCACGATCTCATCGGATTCACATTCGGCCGCCAACCACGGTTCGTCCGTCAATACGCAAACGTTAGCGAAGTGATCACCAACGCGATCACCCGATGGATGGACGACGTAAAGACCGGCAACTATCCGAGCGAGGCCGAGTCGTATGGCTTTCCCGAAGAGGCCAGAAAGGAGATGAAAGCGTGAATGCACAAATACCCGTAGAGGTCTTTGAGAAGATCGTGGACCTCTGCAAAAAATATAAAGTAAGAGAGTTGAGCCTTTTCGGATCGCGGGCGCGAGGGGACTTTGACAATGGAAGCGATTTTGACTTTCTAATAGATTTTGCGCCTGACGCAAAGATCGACCTCTTCGATTTTTCAAACCTTCAAGTCGTGCTTGAAGATCTCCTTCACTCCGAAGTCGATCTGGTACCTAAGAACGATTTGCGTCCCAGTCTTCGAGAACGCGTGCTTTCGGAAGCGGTCATCCTGTATGAGAACTGACGAAGAGTACTTACGGGATATACAATCTGCTTGTAATGCCATACAGATGTTTTCCGCTGGACTTGAACGGGACGATTTTGCCGCTGTCGACTCCGTCAGGAGTTCCATACTTTGGAATTGATGATAATTGGCGAGGCCGCGACGCGAATCTCCGATGAACTGAAGTCGAGATATGTCGAAGTCGAATGGGCCGCACTGAAGGGATTCCGCAATGTGTTGGTACATGCCTATTTTAGGGTCAACACAGATCTTGTTTGGGACGCGGTGAAGAACCGTATTGACCCGCTTGAAAGTTCAATAAGAAGCATCATCGCCAGAGAATTCTAGATCTGGATAGCAAAAATGGAGATCATAAATCGTAGACAGCGGATGTTTTCGATCTCGCGGAAGCTCCGGCGGGATAACAAGAAGGTGGCGTTCGTCCCAACGATGGGAGCGTTGCACGCCGGGCATATCACGCTCGTAAAGGAAGCCCGCCAGTCGGCCGACATCGTTATCGTCTCGATCTTTGTAAACCCGGTTCAGTTCAACGACAAGGGCGACCTGTTGCGTTACCGGCGAGACCTCACGAGCGACGCGGCGATGCTCGCGGAATACGAAGTGGACTACATATTCGCACCGGAAGAATCCGAGATCTATCCGGAAGGATTCTCGACTTACGTTTATGTCGAGGGTGTAAGCGAGGGGTTGGAGGGAGCATCTCGGCCCGGGCATTTTCGCGGAGTCGCGACCGTAGTTACGATCCTGTTCAACACCGTCAGGCCCGATCTGGCTTTTTTCGGAGCCAAAGACGCACAGCAGGTCGCAGTCATTAGGCGAATGACCACGGATCTCGGATTCGAGACCGAGATCGTCGTGATCCCGACCGTTCGCGAGGAATCGGGACTTGCGATGTCATCTCGCAACGAAAATCTCACGCCCGAAGAACGTGAAAAGGCCTCGATAATCTACAAGGGGTTACGCGAAGCCAAACTCGCATTCCGCGCCGGCACACGAAACGCGTCGGAACTCGTCGGAATCGTGCAAAAGACTCTCGAAAGCGAACCTCTTGCCCGCATCGACTATATAGCGGCGGTTGATGCGATCTCTCTCGAACCTGTTGAAAAGATTGAAGATAGAGAGGTTATTCTTTCAACGGCAGTCTATTTCGGAAAGGTTCGGCTGATAGACAACGTTGCGCTCAACGCGGGACAGTAGATGGCATATCCCTTGCATCTAACCGACGTGGATCGCCTTTGGAAGCGGTCCTTAACATTATGAAAACCCTGACCAAAATCTTTGCGGTCTTCGTTATCACATTTGGAGCTTTCTCCGCGGCAAGCGCTCAGACATTGCTTCCGTCGTTAAGCGGCGGTTCGGTAGATGTGCAGGCTCAAAGGGGCAAAGTCGTTTTGTTGGCGATCGGTGCAACGTGGCTTCCGCTCTCGGGCAAGCAGGCCGAGTTCACGAATGCGTTTGCTAAAAAGTATGCGGGCAAGAACGTGGCGATCTATTTCATCGCGACTGACTCGACGAATGCCAAGTCCAAGAATCATGCGACCGACGACCAGATACGGCAGTGGGCCGCGACCAACCGCCTGACGGTGAACATCCTGCGTGATTCGGACGGTGCGAGTGTTATGCGAAAGTTTGCTGTCGACCAGCTTCCGGCATTTATCGTTCTAGACAAGAACGGCAATCAGTCTGGCGACGCCTTCGGCGGTATCGATCCGAAATACGACGTTACCGTTCCGATCGGAAAGAAAGTTGATTCACTGCTCTAACCTTTAGAGAGAAAAAAATTGAAATCGAAGCTGTCTGAAACATTGTTTTGGACAGCTTTCTTTGTGTCTTTGTATCGAGAAAGTTATTGACACGCTGTATCATCTGTGGAATTATATCTGCTCGGCCTATCCGGCCAGCTCTTTGAAAATACGACCCGTACTTACAGTTCAAGCACCTGTAAGTTGTTGAAAGTTCTTGTAAGTCTTAGAACTTGTTCCGAATGGAGCAAA
>CADEGD010000044.1 GCA_902826795.1 uncultured Acidobacteriota bacterium
CCTCTGGTGTCGGCACAACCGGAGCGGCTGCGTTTACATCGACGTTAGCGTTCGCATCTGCCGATGGTGATACGTTAGCGTTAACATTCGCGTTCGCGTCCGGGGTTGGTGTAGGGGCAGGAACGAGCTCGACCTTGTTGGGATCGTCGAGTGCCGGCTCTGCAGATGCTCCGCGAAGCATTGCCAAAAATGCGAGCGATGTCGAATCCGGCGACCAGCGGATCGTATCCGGAAAATGTACGGCCATCAGGTCCGACGTAACTTTTCTTAACACCTTGCCATCCGCCGTGTACATATCGAGCCGAAATTCCGAGGGCAGGTCAGTCGACTGATGATAGACAACGGCGACTCGTTTTCCGTCAGGCGAGGTAACGGTTCGGTCGACGATCTCCTCGATGCGGTTTTGGTCGAAGTCAGCCTGAACGGCAGCGTTACGTTCTTCAGCTCCGGACTTTTCGGTAGTCTCCGGCGGCGGAATATCCGGTTCGTACCGAAAGTTCAGCCGCACGGCCGGAACGTCTTTCAACGAAGCCGGCAGTCCGCCGCCGCCCGGCATCTTCTCAGTAGAGCAAGCGGCGATCAGCAGGAATGCGGCAAGAGCGAAGACGAGCTTATAGTTCACTTTTGAAATACTCGCGATAGAGTTTGCGTTGCTGTTCGGTCGGCGAATCGACCGGAGCGAACGAATATTCGGTCCGCAGATTGGCGCCCAGGACGAAATTGACATCGCGGATCTTGTCGAAGCGGAACAGTGTCAAGCGGACGGTATCGCCCGGTTTTTTATCGGCAATGTAGGTCTGCATGAACTGGCTGCTTGCCCGATAACCGTCGATCGCGACAATCTGATCGCCGTTGTTCAATCCCTGTTCGTATGCGGGAGTTCCGGCGGTTACCGTGCGGATCGTGAGGCGTCCGGCTTCCTCGGCGGTGTCGGCACCGATATAAGCGCGATTGCGGCCGGGCTGCGTGACCTCGACCTTGATACCGATCCCAGCCATGATACCGGCGTAATCGATCTCGGCCTCGCCTGCGACATACTTGTCGAAGAAATCCTGAAGGCTCTTGCCGGCCATCATCTCGGAAGCTTTCTGAAAATCGGCAGGACTGTAGTTACTATTCTTTTTGTAGAACTCGTCGTATAGGTATCGCATTACATCGTCGAGTGACTTAGCACCGTTGGACGCACTGCGGATCGTAAGGTCGAGCATCATGCTTACGATCTCGCCCTTGTCGTAGTAAGAGATCTGGTTGTTAGCCGAGTTTTCATCTTGACGGTAATACTTGATCCAGGCGTCAAGGCTAGCTTCTTCGAGGCTGGTTTCGAAGCGTCCGGGGCGGTTCTGAAGTTCGGTGATCGATCCGGCCTTGGCGTTGAGTATCTCGTCCGCCGATGTAAGCCCAGCCCTGCGAAGGATCACGCCTTCATAGTAAGAAGTCGTCCCTTCGGCTACCCAGAGGAGCTTCGTGTAATTCTCGCTCTCGTAATCGAACGGGCCGAGAGCATCCGGGCGAATCCGTTTAACATTCCAAAGGTGGAAAACCTCGTGAGCGACGAGCGAAAGAAACGCGCGGTAACGTGCTGCCGGCTTAAAGCCGAAGCGATTCCATTGCAACGCTGTCGAATTCAGATGCTCGAGTCCGCCGCCGCCGCGCGTGTTTACGATGATCAGGTAGTCTTCGTAGGGTAGCTCGCCGAAGATCTTGTTGCCCTCTTCGAATATCTTTGCTGCATCGCGAGCTATCGCTTTGAGGTCGTAATTGCCGTCGCCGGTTATGACGACGCGATGTTGTTTGCCAAGCACTTCGAAGGAGATCTCGTTGAAGTTGCTGACCTCGAAGGGCGAATCGTAGAGAACGTCGAAGTTCGGAGATCGAAACGTATTGGTTTGTCCCGCGACCTTCGGCAGGCCGGTCGCGACCTTCCAATCACCGAACGGGTTGACCTTGACCGTTGAAGCCGCGGCAAGCTGGCCTTTCGGAAACATCAAAAGCGCTCCGTTGTTCCAGAACGCGTGCTCGTCGTTTAGCTCATTGGTTCGGACGGTAAGCTCGTTTGAATAAACTCGGTATGTCACGACGAGTTCGCCGGCTCCTTTCGAATCGACCTGCCACGTGTTCTTGTTGATCTTTCGCCAGCCGAGGGACTTGCCAGCCGCGTCCTTTACCGCAAAGTCTTGCACGTGTCGGGCGTATTCGCGGATCAGATAGCTGCCCGGCGTCCAAACCGGCATCTTTAGCTCGGCCTTGTCCGGCATTTGGCTCCACTTCATCCGCATCTCCACCTCGAGCAGATGCGTCGCCGGCTTAGACATCGAAACCGTATACGCGATGTCGGGCGTCGACGCCTGCGTTTGCGCCGGCCTCGGATTTCGGCTTGGCCGTTCTTGAGCTGGTGTTTCTTTTGACATAACCGATAGAAGTGCCGCGGCAAAAAACGTGAGAACCGTCAGGCTCCGAAGGCGCGAAAGGTGTGTGGTTTTCATAGGATTCCGAGTAAGTGATTTGATTCTACTACGTCCGCAAACTTTGCTAAAATTTCCGCGATCTTTTAGGTGCTTGCCGAACACCCCTCTGCGTGTGAAACTCGATAAGAATGCCGCGTTACACGACGACGAATACTAGCGACAAGCTGCTCACACCGCCGCTGATCATCATTCTCGTGACGGTCTTTATCGACCTGATCGGATTCGGGATGGTGATCCCGATACTTCCTTTCTACGCCGAAACAACGCCTTATAACGCAACGCCGTTTGAGATCGGGCTGCTGTTTTCGATCTATTCGTGGATGCAGTTTTTCTTTTCTCCGATACTCGGGCGGCTTTCGGATAGGTATGGGCGTCGGCCGGTGCTGCTTGTAAGCTTGATCGGTTCAGCGGTCGGATACTACCTAATTGGTATCGCGGGAAGTCTCGCTCTCGTATTCGCAGGACGCATTATTGGCGGTATCACGGGCGGAAACATCTCAACGGCTCAGGCCTATATCGCCGACGTAACGACTCGTGAAAACCGGGCGAAGGGAATGGGATTGTTCGGCGCGATGTTCGGCCTCGGCTTTATCCTCGGGCCGGCCCTTGCAGGAATTTTGAGTAAATACGGCGTGCATGTGCCGTTCTACTTTGCTGCGGGACTGTCGCTGACGAACGCGATAGCGCTCTACTTTATCTTGCCCGAGACTGTGAAACCCGGCGGCGTCGAACAGTTTGGACCGCGGCGGAACCGCTTTGTCGAACTCGTTGCGTCGCTGCGAGAGAAGGTTTTCGGGACGGTGAATATTGTCTACTTCTTGCTAATCACAGCGTTCTCGATAATGACTTATGCATTCGTGTTGTTCACTGCATATCGATATGGCTACAACGCCGAGCAGAACGGCTATTTATTCGCTTTCGTGGGCCTGATCGCGATCATCGGGCAGGGTTTTCTTTTTCACACACTGGTAAAAAAGATCGGCGAGACGCGGCTGACGGTGATCGGGTGTTTATTAATGGCGGCGAGCCTGG
Organism: uncultured Acidobacteriota bacterium; assembly: GCA_902826795.1. Lineage (GTDB taxonomy): Bacteria > Acidobacteriota > Blastocatellia > Pyrinomonadales > Pyrinomonadaceae > OLB17. The sequence continues at coordinate 3,498 of CADEGD010000044.1, forward strand.
CTGTATTCCCATTCCTCGGGCCGTCAATGGGCGGTTTAACCGCGCTCCTAATTACGACGACGTTTCTTTCGATCGGAAATGCTTTCGCGTCGCCGTCACTTACCAGCCTGGCGTCGAAGATCTCGCCGGAAGATCGTCAGGGCGTGTCGCTAGGGATCATGCAATCAGGTGCGAGCCTTGCCCGGGCAATCGGGCCGACCGTGGGTGGGCTACTTCTGAATAACGCCTTAAATAAGGTCGATGACGTGACCGTGACGCGGACGTTTTGGACGGCGTCTTTGGTAATGTTCGTTGCGATGGGTGCGGCGATCTATGCGGTAAAGATAGTTCGCGATCATCAGCCGGTATCGGCTTAGCCGACCGCTCGATGTCGGATCCTTGAAGCGACGGGGAACGAAAGCATAAAGGTAGTTCCGTTGCCGTTCTCGCTGAAAGCTTCGATCGTTCCGCCGTGTTCCTGCACAATGCCGTAGCTAACCGCAAGGCCGAGTCCGGTTCCGTTGCCCACGCCCTTTGTGGTGAAGAAGGGGTCGAAGATCTTGCCGAGATTCTCCGGAGCAATTCCCTGACCGGTGTCGGTAACCTCAATCTTCACTTCGTCGCTGTCAACAAGATGGGTCCGCAGGGTTATCCTGCCGGTACCGCCAGTCATCGCGTCACGAGCATTCAAGATGAGGTTAGTAAATATCTGTTGCAGCTTTCCGGCATTTCCGAACATCGGAAGCATTTCATCCGAATAATCCTTTACGATCTCGATGTTCGATTTGCGTATCTGCGGTTCAAGCAATTGAAGAGTGTCGTCAAGCAGGCGGTTGATGTTTACTTCGGTCGATTCGGTAACGCTGCCGATACGCGAAAAGTTAAGTAAATTGCTTACGATGTTGCTTGCCCGGTCCGTCTGCCGCTGCATCTTCTGAAGCAGTGCATGTTTCGGGTCGGTTTCCGGCACCATTCCCAGCAGCATCTGAGTATAGCTAGAAACGCCGGTTAGCGGCGTGTTCACTTCATGAGCAACGCCGGCCGCGAGAAGGCCGATGCTCGATAGCTTTTCACTCTGCTGAAGCGTTTCTTCAAGCTTGATCCTCGAGGTGACATTTTCGAGAACGACGATCGCGCCCGATTGCGAATTAGTGACCGAACGCAGCGGAGCGATCGCTACGTTCAGCATCAAAGACTTACCTTTCGCATCGGTCGCGTGCATCTTGTACGCGTTGCGGATCTCAGTCAAATGCCATTTCGATTTGCCGAGGATGTTGCTCAGATTGTAGGCAAATCCCTCATCGAAAACCTGCTCGAACTGCTTGCCGACAACCTCGTCGCGGGCCATTCCCATCATGTCTTCAAAGGTGGAATTGCACCGCGTGATCTCGCCGTGCTCGTCGACCGCCAGCAGCCCGACATTGACCGATTCGACGATCGATTCGTTAAATTCTTTGAGCAGCGAAAGCTCGTCCGTTTGACGTTTTTGCTGTTGGTAGAGACTGCTGTTCTCGATCGCAACGGCGATGTAGCCCGAAACGGTCTTCAAGATCTCAAGGTCTTCTGAAGACAGCAGAGAACCGTCTTTCGCACGGCCGAGGCCGATCACAGCGACCATCTTGCTGCGGACGACACATGGAACGTAATAGTGCAGCTCCTGCCGGACGAAGTGGCGATGGCCATTGCTATTTCCGTTAACGCTGGTCGGCGCGATAGAAGTTTCGGGGTCGGCTACTTCAAGCTCGTCGGCGCGAACTATTCCTTGCTCGGCCGACTTCTGGCGGATCATCTGCTTGAAGTCTGCGGGAATCCGATAGCTGTCGCTCAGGCCGACAGACTTTGCGATCTTGTATTCGCCCGGCCGGTCGTCGTTCTCGGTAAAAACCGCTAGCTTCTCAACGTCCAGCACCTGTTGAAGCCGTTCGGTCAGGCCGTCGAGCAGCGGATCAATTGCCGTGCTCGCCGAAAGCGTTCGGCCAAAATCGAGCAGGCCGCTGCGCAGGTCATATCGCGTGCCATAGAAATATCGCTCGACCCGCTCCTGCAGAAAGTTCTTCAGCGGTTCACTGAGCATCACGATCGCGGCCATTGCGACGACTGCGATGAGAGCTCGAAGCGTTATCTCTGTCGTCGACAGGTCGCTGCCGACGGCGAGATAGACGAGTCCCAAGGCGACCGCGCCGATCATCATCGCGATCAGGATCGTGGTCGATGCGTAGACAAGAGCCCGGCGTACGACGACATCGACATCCATCAGGCGGTATCGAACAACGGAGTGGCCGAAGCTAAGCGGTATCAACGCGAGCGGCAGCGTAGTCAACGCGACGGTAAAGGTATCGTCAGGCAGGTAAACGAAGCGGCGAGCGATATGAACACCGACGATCGGGATTACGGACAGCAACGTTCCGAGCATCGCCCACTTCAAACGCTGACGCACAAGCGGCTGAGCGCTTGTGAAGAAACGCCAAAGCAGAATCGCAGAACCGAACGTAATGCCCGCAACGAAATGGAACAAAAGGACCCGATTGAGAACAGGAACGATACCATTTGCCGCTACAAAAAGGTTCATCGCCGTTCCGGCCGAAGCGGGCAAAACCAGCGGAAGAAGATAGATGGCGAGCGACGTCAGCGACAGCAGCACAGCCGGAATGTATAGCGCGTAGGTCTTCCAGTGTTTTTCGTCCAGCACCTGACTGCGAACCGGATAACGAAGGCAAAAATGCGCGAATATCGGGACGAAGAAAGCAAGGGCCAGGTCGTCTATCAGGCCGACTGCTGCGTCGATATCCTGTTCCAGCCCCAGCGAGTGATAGACGTGAAACACGAAAGCGACGAGGCAAAGTGTTGCGAAATGAAGTACGAACGGTGAACGGCTGCCCTGTTTGAACAACACGAATATCCCGACGCCGAGCCACATGATTCCCACGATCGCGAGAAAGACGATCGAGGGCGTCCAACGGGGCAGCGAGTCTAGATTACGGAGGTCGGCAAAGTAGATGTTGTTCGAGAAAGAGTAAGGTTTCTCGATCTGATAAGTGAGGGTGCCGCCGATGCCGGCCGCGTCAAGATACATCGGCACATCGGCTAACGAAACTACCGGATCAAGCGTTTTGCCGTCCAAGCTGATGCTAAGAAGCTTGTCGCCGGAAGAGATCCCTGCCCGCGATCCTGCCAGCCCGGGGACGACCTTGTCCGCATAGATCCCGTCCGCCCGCTGAGTCCACAACACGCCGTCAGCCGGAGGCAGGGCGCGCGATGCCCTTTGTGACAGGTTCAGAGCACCGCCGGCAACGAGCAGCACGGCGAAGACCAGCCAGATCAAACTCCAACTTGTAAGGACCTTTCCCTTCATCGCGTGGACAAACTACCGCATCGGAATAAACACGCAAGCATTGTTCCAACCCCGCGACACTTTTGACCGACTATAAGTCATTAAGGCGGAAAGCTTTAGGACGATCACTACCGCGAACTTTTTTCGGATCGCCCTGTGAAATCCATAAATCTATGAATCAATCCAATAATTCGGAGAATGGCTTAAAGCTTTGAAAGACAAGGAATAGCGGATGCGACTCTAAAATCGAACGAGGATGCCGCCGCGAAGGGTTCGGCCATGGCCGGTCAGCTTTACGCCGCCGTCATCACCGTTGATCGCCGTTTGGAAATCGAAGATGTTGCGTGCATCAACGATAGCCTGGGCCTGAATCGGAAGGCCGAGGGTCGGAAGGTTTTGCGTAACCAGGACGCTCATGCTCGGGTCATAGATCGCGAGCTTGCCCTGAAACGGATCGATCGCAAACACCGTAGCGTCCGGCGAGAGGCGAAATACGGTCTTGATATTCGTTCCGGTCTTGAAGTCCGCATCGATCTGGCCGAAGAACGATTGGAAGAATCCGGTTTCGAACAGGTCGGACGGATTTGAAATGCCGTTCGGCGAAAGGCTCTGGCCGCGGCCGAAGCTGTAACCGGCTTTGGTGCTGATGCGGCCGTTGATTCGGCGGCTGTAAACCAAGCTCAGGCCTTGAGAAGAGCCTTGCTGATTGCCGGTGAATTCATCAACCGTAAACGAAGCATTTGCGAGAGGCATCGAAGCAACCCCAACCCCGCGTGCAAAGGTCGTATCGGCGAAGAAATTCAGATCAAGGCTTGAGCTATTGTCTAGAACCCGCTCAAACCCGATCTCGAATCGGCTCGACCGGTTCATTACCGGCTTGCCGTTCTCGATATAAACATCTTCTATCGCGATCGGTTCGCGGAAGATTACCTGAGCATCTTCGAGAGCTATCGCCCTAGACCAATCCTTGTCTTCCGTCTGCGTCGTGAAAGCGCTTCGCAGACGCGTCTTCGAGTTTATGTCGTACTGAAAGCCGAGCCGCGGGCTAATAGCAAAGTCGTTACCAGCGCCGAAAAATCTCGCGTAATCGAAGCCGTAAACAAGCACGACGCCCTCGCGGACCTTCCATTCGTCGGTGGCCTGAAGAGAGACCTGATTAAGCGTCTCAAAGCCCGAATCGCGCTGGACCTTCGCGAGTTTTCCGATCGAAGTATTAACCCTGATCTGATGCGTATCGTTCGGACGGAACCTCGCCTGAGTCTCGAATCGCTGCGGAGCGTTCGACCCGGCTCCGGCCTGAGCGGCTAAAACGAGTTCGGCATTCTCGGTAACGGGAAGGAACGTCGCAAAGTTTACGCCGACGAAATTTCCTTCGGAGGAATTGGCGAAGTATGTTTCCGTAACCGTCTGCGACTTGCGGTCGGCTTCCGGACTTACGGTCTCCGCGCCATCCGCTTCGGCGACCACTTCTTCGCCTTCAGAGTTCTGATATATCGACCGGCTCAAAACCGATGCGCGTCGAGTCCATTTCGGATTGTTGCGGTCGAGGCGTTTCTCGGGAAGCGTGTTGCCGCTGCCGGCTCGTTCGAGTTTGAAACCGTATGTAAGTTCGGAAGCACGCTGCGCGTCAACCTCAGCAATCGTAGAGGGGTTGAAGCCCTGAGCGACCGCGAGTACCGTGTAGCGGCCAGGCGTGATGCGGGCGAGGAAACTGCCATCCTTTGCCGATTGAACTTGCTTAAGAAGCGTCGCGGTTCCAGCTTTGAAGATCGCTATTGTCGCATCGGCAAGCGGCCCGCCGTCCGTCCGGACGATGCCCTTGATCACGGCGACGCCGGTTGTTTGCGCGGTCGCCGGCGTGATGCCCGCAACGATCACGGCAAGCATCGGCGCCAAGGCCAATACGGCACGCATAGCAAAGTTTTGATCAAGGGAACGTCGCATTAAACAGTTCTCAACCGCCCGTTAAAGAACAGCGGCTGAGGTCATCTGGCTGAATTTGGACATAGTCCGAGCAACTCTCGTATTTTCGAGGCAAAAATCAATGGTGTCAAGCCGTAAATAGGCACCTTTGCTTAGGCAGTCAGATGCAATTGCCTTGACAAAGTTTGCCTTGCGGTTAGAATTAATTCTTGCCCGGTGCCGTCTCGTTGCGGCGCGGGCAAATTTCGGAGACGTGGCTGAGTGGCTGAAAGCGGCGGTTTGCTAAATCGTTGTACTCCAAAAGGGTACCACAGGTTCGAATCCTGTCGTCTCCGCCAGTAATTTGAAAGGTCGCCTTTTTGCGAGGCGGCCTTTCTTCGTTTAGCACTGAGAGGACTAAACTCGGAAACAACATTTCGAACGCTGGAGGTCCTCATGCTTATCACATCATTGCTGGCATTCTTTGACGGCTCAACATGGCAGAACATGTTTTTGCTCGAGCCCGACCAAGTAACCTGGGCCGAGAAGATCATTCGCCCGGTCATCGTCTACATCGCGCTGATCGTACTTCTTAGAATTGTAGGGAAGCGCGAACTTGCTCAACTCAATCCACTTGACCTTGTCGTTATTCTATCGCTCTCTAACACCGTTCAAAACGCGATCATCGGCAACGACACGTCGCTCGTCGGCGGCCTCGTGGGGGCGGCGGCGTTGCTTGGCATTAATTCGCTGATCGCTTACTTCAAGTTTCGCAACAGCAAGATCGAAACGGTGATCGAAGGAAAGCCGGTGACTATCATCGATAGCGGTAAGATCGACCATAAAGAGATGAGCCGCGAGCTAATGACCGAATCCGACATCGACATCATCGCGCACGAGAACGGTCTTGACGACCGTCACGACATCGACCGCCTCGTCCTCGACCCGAATGGAACTTTCCTTGTCGAAGGTAAGGGTGAGATAAAAGACGCCCGCTTTAAGCGCGAAGTGCTCGAAAAGATCGATAACCTGACCAAGCAGCTAAACGAACTGAACGCGAACCTTGGGAAGGCCGGGTGACGGTTAGTTACTGTTAAACTAGGATGGTGACACGAGGATCTTTATATGGCAGAAAAATTACGAATACTGGGAATATCAGGAAGTTTAAGAAACGGATCTTACAACACCGGTGCTCTAAAGGCCGCGATCGAGCTGTGCCCTGAGGAGGCGGAGATCGAGATTTGCGGGATCGGGAATTTACCGTTGTTTGATCAGGATCATGACAAAGATCCGCCGGCCGCCGTGGGGGAATTCAAAGAGAAGATCTTAGGCGCCGACGCGATCTTGTTCGCCACGCCCGAATACAACTACTCGGTTCCCGGCGTGCTCAAAAATGCCATCGACTGGGCGTCAAGGCCGTATGGCCAAAGCGCGTGGGACGGGAAGCCCGCCGCGATCATGGGAGCCTCCGTCGGTGGTATCGCGACTGCTCGGGCGCAATACGACCTGCGTAAGATGATGGTCTTTCTGAATATGTTCCCGATCAACAAGCCGGAAGTGATGATCGGAAACTGCGCCTCAAAGTTTGACGAGAACGGAAATCTAATTGATGATGCCACGCGATTCATCGTCAAAGAGATGCTGGAAAGTCTGATCGCGTGGACTAAAAAGTTGAAGTAATGTATCAGTGTGACGAGATCGGCATCGGAGGTAGTTACCCGAGCAGACCGCGACTCAAACATGTGGCGACAATTAAATCGAATTAACACCATCTGACGATCATTTTAATGAGCCTTCCGCAACCGAAATCTAAACGGCTCGACTTTCACGCTGTGCCGGCTGAGGAACAGCTTTCGCGTGCGGATGAGTTTTTAGAGCTGATGAATTCTCGCCGCACCGTGCGCGACTATTCGAGTGCGAACGTTCCGCTCGAACTGATTGAAAAAGCAGTCGCGACTGCGGGAACGGCTCCGTCAGGTGCAAATATGCAGCCGTGGCGGTTCGTGATTGTCCGTGATCCGGAAGTAAAGAGAAAAATACGCGAGGCAGCCGAGAAAGAGGAGCACGAAAGTTATAACGGCCGGATGAGCGAGAAATGGCTTCGGCGGCTTGCAGTGCTGGGCACCGACGAGCACAAGCCCTTTCTTGAGATCGCTCCTTACCTGATCGTCGTTTTCAGGATCAATTCCGTCGAAGAAGACGGAGAAACTGAACCGACCTACTATTCGCAAGAGTCAGTGGGAATCGCGGTCGGGATTTTGCTTGCAGCACTGCATAATATGGGGCTTGCTACACTGACTCACACACCGTCTCCGATGAAGTTTCTTCAGGAAATACTCGGCCGGCCGAAGAACGAAGTTCCTTTCGTGCTCATCCCCGTTGGTTATCCCGCCGCTGACGCTAGAGTGCCTGACATATCCAGAAAGTCGCTGGATCAGATCGCGGTTGTCGTCTAGCTAATTTCTAAAATTCTTCTTCAGTCCTTGCCACACGTCCGAGTAATTATGCTGAAGTTGCGCGGTTTCCATCGCGAACTTCGTCGGGCGGATGATGTAACGCGATTCGAACATGAACGCGAGGGTGCCGCTTAGTTTATTCGGCTTGAGTTCGGCGTTGGAGGCTTTCTCGAACGCATCGAGGTCGGGGCCGTGGGCTGACATCTGATTGTGCAGCGATCCGCCGCTGGGAACGAAGCCTTCCTCCTTCGCGTCGTACGCACCGTAGATGAGGCCCATGTATTCGCTCATCACGTTGCGGTGATACCAAGGCGGGCGAAATGTATCTTCGGCTACGAGCCATCGGTCGGGGAAGATGACGAAATCGCAGTTAGCAACTCCGGGCTCGCCCGACGGCGATGTCAGCACCGTGAAAATCGATGGATCGGGGTGATCGAAAGAGATCGAGCCGATAGTGTTGAAATTCTTAAGATCGTAGACGTACGGAGCGTAATTGCCGTGCCATGCCACGACGTCCAGCGGAGAATGATCGATCTCACACGACCATAAATTTCCACCGAACTTAGCTACGATCTCGCATTTCGCGTCGCGATCTTCATACCACGTTACCGGCGTTTTGAAATCGCGTGGGTTAGCCAGGCCGTTCGCGCCGATCGGGCCGAGGTCCGGAAGCCGGAATTGTGCGCCGTAGTTCTCGCAGATGTAACCGCGAAGCTCCTTGTCTTCAGGATGCGGTTCGACCTTGAACTTTAGGCCGCGAGGGATGCAGACGATCTCACCTGCTCCGGCCTGCAAATAGCCGAGCTCTGTGAAGAAGCCGATCCTGCCTTTCTCCGGCACGAACAACATCTCGCCGTCGGCATTGTAGAAATACCGGTCACCCATCCCTTTATTGAAGGCGTAGATATGGATGCCGATGCCGGTCTGCGAGAAGCTGTCGCCATTGCCTGCGATTGTCGTGAGGCCGTCGACAAAGTCAGTCGGCTCGGTTGGCAGCGGAAGCGGATCCCAACGAAGTTGATTCGGTGTCGTCACGACTTCGTCGAAGGGCGAGGATCGAAGCATGCCGCGGTCGATCTGGGTGAACGGTTTATGAAGTACGCTCGGCCGAATGCGGTATGTCCACGTTCGTTTGTTGTGACTGCGCGGAACCGTAAAGGCCGTACCCGAAAACTGCTCGGCGTATAGCCCGAGCGGAGCCTTCCGCGGCGAGTTCCGCCCCACAGGCAGCGCTCCCTCGACCGCTTCCGTCGCGAATTCGTTTCCGAAACCTGTCTGATATTTGGGATCCATTACAAAGAATTTTGCCCGCGAATTACGCTAATGTCACGAATGGCTCAACTAGGCATCCAACCGCATCCGGCACATATCGATTCCCGAGCCGTATCCATTGACAGTGTGCTCGACGGTGACGAAGCCGAACTTATGGTAGAAGCCTTCGGTATGCTGCGACGTTCCGATCGTGATCGTAAGACCCGGATACTTCTCTTGCGCGGTCTCGATTCGAAACGCAGTCAGAGCTTTTCCGAGGCCTGTGCCGAGATGATCTTCGCGAATCATTCCCCAGCACAGCGAGACGGTTTGCGGATCGACATCTTCATTCAACGCGATCCCACCCGCTCCGACGACTCCGCCTTCAACCTCGACAACATAATAGTCGTCAAGCCGTTCGTTAATAAAGTTGAAGAGGCCCGGCTCTTCTTCCTCGCTGAAATATTTCGGAATTTTCGAGCGAAATATACTAACCACATCGTCAAGATCACTCTTTGTATATTTACGAATGAGCATTAGTAGATCTTTTCGAGCAGTTTTGGACGCTCCGCCGCAACTTTTACGATCAACTCACCGAAGAGAGTATTCGCCCACGCAAACCATTTCCGTGTGAACTTCGCGGGGTCGTCCGGGTCGAAGGATTCATGCATGAATCCGGTTCCGGCGTGAGTTCGCTTGATCGTAGAAATACACTCGAAGATCTCCGCATCAGTTTCGGCCGTAAGCGCCTGCATCGTCAGGGCGATCGGCCAGATCGAGCGTCGGCCTGTATGCGGACTGCCGATGCCGGCAGCCGCTTTACCGCGAGCAAAGTAAGGATTCGCCTCGCTAAGGATGAGGCGCCGCGTGTTTTTAACTATCGGGCCAGAGGCTGGTCGGAAACCAAGGTAAGGAATGGAAAGTAGGCTCGGAACATTGGCGTCGTCCATAAACAAACGATTGCCAAATCCATCCACCTCATATGCGAAAACGCGGCCGAAGTCGCTTCGTTCGGATATCGCATTCCGCATTATTGCCCCTTCTACCTCATTCGCAAGCATCGAACACGACTGGGCTAATTCCTCGTCTTCAACGATCGACTTCGCCATTTCGGAAAGGTGTCGAAGCTCGACGGCGGCAAACATATTCGACGGGATCAGAAACCCGAAGATCGTCGAGTCGTCCGACGGACGAAACGCCGAGCGGATCAGTCCGCAAGGCTTGAGCGGATAGCCTTCGCCCCCAAACGGAGGGGCATCGAACATCGCGGTTGTCCGCCGGACGAATCTGTAAGGGCTCGGCCCGTCTTTGAGTTGTTCCGTGCGAAATGTCGAAACGACAAGCTTCATTGCCCGATGCCATTCGTCATCGAACGGCGAGGTATCACCCGTCGTTTTCCAATATTGATGCGAGAGCCTGATCGCGTAGCAAAGCGAATCGACCTCCCACTTGCGTTCGTGAATTCCGGGCTTGTTTTTCGGCAGATCTGATTCCCAGCCGACCTTCGTCGGGTCTTGCATAAAGGCATTGGCGTATGGATCAAGCAGGATCGAATAGGCGTGACGATGAATGAGCCCGCGGATCATCAGCCGGAGTTTCTCGTCTTCTTTCGCAAGCGGAAGATACGGCGTTACCTGCGCGGTCGAATCGCGAAGCCAGAGAGCGTCGATATCTCCGGTGATGACGAATGTGTCGGGCTTGTCGCCTCGGGTGCCGGTGAACACGGTCGTGTCGAGCGTGTTCGGGTAACAGTTTTCGAAAAGCCAGGCGAGTTCTTTGTCTTTGAGTCGGCCCGCGATATTGCTGATCTTCCCCTCGACACTTTCACTCACAAACTTGCGGCCCGCGATAGGAGGACGATTGGTCGTTTGGAAACTATGAGCCGAACCGCTTGTTGAAGTTAGCCCCAACAGGACAGCAGTGCCGCCCGCCCTGATAAAAGTTCGACGGTGCATTTACGGAATGATATCAAAGTGAAAAACGTCTTCTCTCGTGCCGAGCGATTCGTAGAGCTTTACAGCCGGTTCGTCCGGCGGGTCGGCCTGAACGTAGATCACGTATGAGCCGATCTCGCGGGCGATATCGCGCAGCTTGTCGATCAGCCCTGTCGCAATGCCTTGCCGGCGATGTGATTCAAGCACCGCGAGGTCGTATATGTAAATCTCCGACCGTTCCTGCTCAAACTTCTGAAGTACGTACGCCGCGAGCCCGCCAACAACTTTTCCCTCAACGATGGCAACCAGCGGAATGAAATCTTCACGCGCCAGCAGCTTTGTCAGATATTCGTCAGATGGTGCCGCGGACTGGTAGGATTCGTGGTCTTCGAAGGCGTCGGCGAAAACACCGAGAAGCTGCCGCATCGCCCGTACATCCGGCCTGGTAATTCCCATAGCAATGATCTCCCGCGAAAAACGCTAAAGGCCCCGAAAATATTCGCCTTATTTCGCGTATTTCGCGGGCAATTTTCTATAAGTTGCCCCGCCGTCTCTGCTCTTCCTCGATCGAGACAAACAATGCCTTGAAGTTACCTTTGCCAAAGCCTTTGCAGCCTTTGCGTTGGAGGATCTCGTAGAAGACTGTGGGCCTATCTTCGACGGGTTTAGTAAAGATCTGCAACAGGTAGCCTTCGTCGTCGCGGTCGACCAGGATGCCGAGTTTTTTAAGATCTTCGATATCCTCATCAATCGCTCCAACGCGGTCTTTAATCTCTTCGTAATAAGTGTCCGGCACGCGAAGAAACTCCACGCCGTTTGCCTGCAACATTGCGACCGTATGGCGGATGTCTTTGCAGAGCAGTGCAACGTGCTGTGCACCGGCAGATCGGTAGAAGTCGATGTATTCCTGGATCTGCGATTTGCCGCCTTTGCCCTCGGCGGGCTCGTTGATCGGAAACTTGATATTGTGCCCACCGTCGCTCATCACGATCGACATTAGCGACGAATATTCGGTGGAGATGTCTTTATCGTCAAACGTGATGTAGCGTTCAAATCCCATCACGTCGCGATAAAAATCGCACCAGTAGTTCATCTTGCCAAGCTCAACGTTGCCGACAATGTGGTCGACAAGCTGGATGCCGACCTCGTTACCGGCGACCTCTTGCGCGACGAATCCGGGAAGGAAAGGGCCGGAGTAGTTGTGGCCGTTATTGTTGTTGTAGGAAAGGAACGAATGGATCGTGTCGCCGTATGCAGCGATCGATGCGTGACGAACGACGCCGTTTTCATCGCCGTGATCGTGCGGTTCCTCGACGCCTCGCGCACCGCGTTTCACTGCCTCGTGAAATGCATGGTCGGCGTCCTCTACGAGAAAGGCGATGTCGTGTACGCCGTCGCCATGCTGCTTGATGTGCTCCGCTCCGGGATGCTCCGGAGAGAGCGGCGTGGTGAGGATAAAGTTCACCCGATTTTGCCGAAGCAGATAGCTCGTCACCTCGCGGTTGCCAGTCTCAAGCCCCATATACGCCGCCCGTGAAAACCCGAACGCCTTGCGATAAAAAAACTCAGCCTGCTTCGCATTGCCGACGTAAAACTCAACGTGATGGATCTTTTTAAGTCCTAGTGGATTCTTTTCAGTCATTGTTACTTCTATATATTTTCTTATTCTAATTCCGACCGGAGTAACGCTCTAATCTGCACGAAGATTCATGCTGCTTCGCGTGCAAGCGGGAAAACAAAGTCAGCACTCATAGACTTATGTGCGTACTCAAGACAAGCGAGAACCTGTTCGCGATTTAAGTGCGGGTAAGAGCGAAGGATATCTTCTATTGTTTCTCCCGATCTAACTTCTCGAGAATCAATTCGACACTTATTCTCGTACCCCTAATTACGGGCTTACCAACCATTACTTTAGGATCTATCGAAATCAAGTCTTCCATCGCTGCCTCCAACATTTCTTCTAATTGCTTCTTAGTTTGGAGTATGATACACCCAAGACGAATACAAGTATGCACGATGCTCCCGCACAACCTGCACCGTCCGTGAACCGGCTTCTTTCTATTCTGCCGCCGGATGAAAGAGCATTCATTGAACCGCACCTCGAACTAGTTTCGTTTCCCGTCGGCCATTTTGTAGCACTTGCGGGCGATGCCCTGAAACGGTGTTATTTTCCAAACAATGGAATGATCTCGCTGCTTGCCGAAACGCAAAACGGCGGTGCGGTCGAGATCGGGTTTATCGGATTTGAAGGCATGGTCGGCATGCCGCTCGTTCTCGGCAAAAACTCGATGCCTTATCAGGCACTAATTCAGGCACCTACCGAAGGTTACGTCGTCGACACCGGCCGCGTCCTTCAGCTTTTTGCCCAACGCGGCGTCTTTCATGATGCCGTACTTCGCTACAGCTACGTCGAGATCCGGCAGCTGGCTCAAACTGCCGTCTGCAATCACTTCCACTCGATCCAATCGCGCATGTGCCGCTGGCTCGCCGTTATGTGTGAACGTTCGGGGAACCGTCAGGTAAAGCTTACCCAAGAGTTTCTGGCGCATTTTCTCGGCGTTCAAAGAACCAGCATTGGGGTAATAGCAAACTCGCTTCAACGTGAGGGGGTCATCGACTATAGTCGAGGCAAGATCGAGGTTCTCGACCTCGAGCGGCTCCACCTAAACTCGTGCGAGTGCTTTCATCTTATCCGTCAGGAGTTCGCCGAGTTTCTCTCATCGAAAAAAGATGCGTCTATGTCGGGAACCCGACAGACAGCCGCTGTCTGATTTCGCTACGCTAGCAACACTCTCCAATCAAAATCGATCACCGGGGAAGGTCTCACACTGGGTAGAAATCCGCAATTTTTTCAATGGCGCAAAAAAGCTTTCTCATCGTTGAGGATGATATTGAATCCTGCAAGATCCTCAATATCGTCCTTGCGGATTATGACCTTACGGTTGTGCACACCCTCGCTAATGCGCAGCCGCACTTCCAGACCCGGCAATTCGACATTTATATGCTGGACAACTGGCTGCCGGACGGTTCGGGCATCGATCTCTGTCGAGAGATTCGCTCGAAACGTCCGGATACTCCTATTATTTTTGCATCAGCCGCCGCGCACAACGAGAGCATTCAGGAGGCTACATCTGCGGGAGCTACCCGCTACGTAGTCAAGCCTTACGATCCATTCGAACTACACGAAATTGTCAAAGATCTGCTTCAAAAAACGACTTTATAACTACTAATCGAAAGGATATGAGCTTTGTCCCCGCGAAGATCGCGGGCCGTCTCTACGATCGGCTCGCGATGCTTTCTATGTACCGGCGTGTAACTTCCTTCAGTTCCGCATATGACGGCACGACATACAAGATCGGCTGCATCTCGCTGTAGTCATAGGGCGTGTTGATCACCCGTTCAAGATCGAAAGGCCGCCGCTCGACATTGTCAGAGAATGCGTGCTCAAGCTCGCCAAAACTCGACAGCAGTCCCGCTCCGTAAGCCTTAACGTTACCTTCGTGCTCTACAAGTCCGAATTCGACTGTAAACCAATACAATCGCCCAAGCTCTTCCAACTGCTTATCGTTCGCTACCCGTGCTCCGTGGCCGATGAACTGCGAATAGTCCGCAAAGTTTGAGTTCGTAAACATCGGGATATGCCCGATCGCCTCGTGGACGATGTCGGGCTCAGGCGTGTATTCCGGCCGGGAATGATGACGAATGTATTGCGTAGACAGCATCGTTCGCCACGATAACCAGCTCAGGAAAGCTCTTGTGTCGACAAGGCCTTCGATCGGGGCTAAGCGGAAATTGGTCAGCTCCTTTAGCTTACGGCTCATCTCGGAAAGCTGCGGGATCCGGTCGTTCGATATTCCGAGGCGCTCTTTCGCCTGAAGATAAAATGGTGACGCGTGTTTCTGGTGAAGCTCTTCAAGGCGCTGCGCGACATGCCGCCATATGCCCTGTTCCTGCCCGGTATATTCGACATCGGTGATCACACCGCTCTCACGAAACCTCTTGGCGCATGCAGCAATATGATCGCGCCGAGCGCGATAATCTTCGTCGCTCGCGCCGGGATGATCAAGCTCAAGTTCCTCGATGTCCTCGAACGGCATGTCTGTAAAGGCGGGCAGATCAGCGTCAGGAACGTGGATATTTTCCACGCTGACGGTGGTATCAGTATTTGTCGAGGTCTCGGTAAGCATCAATGAGGCTCCCTGCATGTGTTTGATGACGGCTAATAAAAGTTAGACATCTTTGATTAGCTAATTCTAATGGAAACGATAATTCGTTTGAATAACCATCGTGACGAAATTGCGCATGTTTGCCTTACATTATTAGTTTGATCTAATGGTTTGTTTTATATTGTTAGGTGAGCACTGAAGTCTGGTTCAGAAAATGATTGATGAGATAGATCGCAAGATATTGAAAGAGTTGCAGGAAGATGCCCGAACGAGCTATGCGGAACTCGGACGCCGCGTCGGGCTAACTACGCCATCCGTAATAGAGCGTGTAAGAAAACTAGAGGATGCGGGAATTATCCTCGGCTACCGAGCCGACATCGATACCGCAAGGGTGGGTTTGCCTATCACGGCGTTCGTTCGAATGAGTATTAGCGGAGTCGACTACAGCCACATAATCGAGGTCGCCCAAGAGTCTAACGAAGTTCTCGAATGCCATCGAGGTACGGGCGGCGATTCATTCATCATGAAAGTCGCCGTAGCATCGGTCGAGAATCTGCAGGAAATTATCGACAAGCTTACGCCTTACGGGATTACGACGACAGCGATCGTGCTTTCGTCGCCGGTAAAACGGAAGACAATCGAGCTTTAGCACAGTAGCGGACGCAAATCCTTCGAGTGACGTTGCGTGCGTAAATTCTGTAATCTGGTTCAAACCGATGAACGACGCCGCGACAAAAATAGTTCGGACATATATTTCGCTTACGCTTCTTTCGACGTTTGCGTCGTCCTTCATCTGGGGAATCAACACGCTGTTCTTGCTCGACGCCGGGCTTTCGATCACGGAAGCTTTTGCGGCTAACGCTTTTTTCACCGTTGGGCAGGTCATCTTCGAAGTGCCTACCGGTGTTGTGGCCGACACGCGCGGGCGACGGACGTCTTTTCTGCTCGGCACCGGCACGCTCTTCGTGACGACCGTTCTATATCTGTGGCTGTGGCAGGTCAAAGGCCCATTCTGGGCGTGGGCCGTCGTGTCGGCCTTCCTTGGACTTGGATTCACATTCTTTTCCGGGGCGATCGAGGCCTGGCTAGTGGATGGCTTGAAAGCGGCGGGCTATGACGGCGATCTCGATCCCGTGTTCGCTCAAGGCTCGATCGCGGCGGGCGTCGCGATGCTTACCGGAACCGTCGCGGGCGGTGTGATCGCTCAATTCACCAATCTCGGAGTTCCATATTTAATGCGCATCGCCGCTCTCTTAGTAACCTTCTCCCTCGCATTTTTCCTTATGCACGACGAAGGTTTTAAGGCTAAGAAGGGAGCGTCTCTTAAGGACGAAGTCCGCGATATCGTTTCCGGCTCGATCGAATTCGGCTATCGCTCGGCACCGATCCGCTGGATGATGATCGCCGGGCTTTTCAGCGGAGGCGTCGGCATCTTTGGCTTCTACGCAATGCAGCCGTATCTTCTCGAGCTTTACGGCGATCCGAACAGCTATGCGGTTGCGGGCGTATCCGCATCGATCGTTGCCGGTGCCCAGATCGTCGGCGGCATGCTCGTGAAATATTCAAGCCGGATCTTTCGCCTTAGAACGTCACTGCTTATGGCGAGCGTAGTGATCAGTTCGGTGGCGTTGCTTGTGATCGGTCTGGTCGGAAACTTTTGGCTGGTGTTGGTCTTCCTCGCGATCTGGGCGGTCGCGTGGTCGGCGTCGGTTCCGGTTCGTCAGGCTTACGTCAACGGCATTGTGCCGTCCGAACAACGCGCGACCGTCCTTTCAGCCGATAACCTGTTAGCTTCGCTCGGCGGTGTAATCTCACAACCCGGCCTTGGCCGAGTCGCCGAGGTTTGGGGATATCCGGCGAGCTATGTTGCCACGTCAGCCTTGCAGCTGCTGGCTATGCCTTTCGTTGCTCTCGCAAAACGAGATAACGCGAGGTCCGACAAGATCAAGCACGGTGAAGATCAATCATTCCAAGCCACCTGACTTCTCAGCCGCATCAGCGTTCGTTCGAAGCCGATGATCTCGAAAACGGTGAGCATTGACGGGCCGACGGCGACACCCGTTAGCATTGTTCGTGCTCCGTTCATAATGACGCCGAGCTTAAAGCCTTTCTCTTCGGTGAATGCTTTCACGACTGTTTCGATGTTGGCTTCACTGAAAGGCAGAGAACCGTCCGACCCGTCAGAAGGCACACTCCCTACTGGTCGTGTTTCCGCCTGAAACTCCGACTCGAATCGATCCGCGAGTTGCGGTAGCCATTCCCTGAGTTCGGGAAACTTTGTCAGGTTCTTAGCGACGGCTGCCGGGTCGAAGTCGAAGTCTTCGCTAAAGTATGCACGCCCTTGAGAGGAAAAGTCTTTAAGCGTAAAGAACCGGGCTCGGATGGCGTCGATCGTCCGGAGAAACCAATCGTACGTGCCGACTTCAAGCGGTTCGATAGCGATCGTCTCGGGCCGATCCGCGATCTCGGTCGAGGCTTCGAACGACTGAGCTTCGGTTGAGGGAACGGTCGCGACAACCGCTCGAAGATCAGGTTCGTATTCCTCTCGCCAGAGCTTCGCAGACTTTAGTTCGGCCTTCACATGTGGAATCAGATCGGCCAGCGTCATCGTGCGGATATACTCGGCGTTCATCCACATCGCCTTGTCATCGGTCCAATGTCGCGGATCGTTCTCCTTGAAGTTGAAGACTGCGTTGGAGCGATGAATGCCTTCAAGCGAGAACTTCGATATCAGTTCGTCCATCGAATAGATCTCCTGCTCTTCGCTTGCAGACCAGCCGAGAAGTGCTAGGAAGTTTCGAAATGCCTCGGCGAGGAAACCGGCGTCACGATACGTCGTCATCGAGACGACCTCACCGTGTTTTCGCTTTGAAAGCTTGCCCTTGTTCGGCGCCATGATGAGCGGCAGGTGGGCGAAGATCGGTGGTTCAACTCCTAATGCACGATAGATGAGGATCTGCTTGTGCGTGTTCGTCAGGTGATCTTGACCGCGGATGACGTGGGTGATGCCCATCTCGATGTCGTCGCAAACGACTGCGAGATTGTAGAGCGGATGGCCGTCCGAGCGGAGCAGCACGAGGTCTTCGGTCTCGGCGTAATCGCGTTCCTGGAGGCCGTAGACTCCGTCCTCGAACGCGGTTTTACCGTTTTCCGCTACCTTCAGCCGGATCGCGAAAGGCTCGCCATTGGCGATGCGCGTTTCCGCCTCGACCTCGGTGATGTCGCGAAACGGGTTGTCCCGCATACTCTTCTGATCGCCAGCAGCCCGGGCTCGCTCCTTGATCGCGTCTTTCACGCTAATTTCCCGGCCGGCCGCTGACGCAGGCTGTTCCGACACTTTCGGCGTGAAGTCGCGATAAGCTTTGCCTTCTTCGAGCAGCTTGACAGCGATCGCGCGGTGCTTATCGGCGTTGTTCGACTGGAAAACGATCTCTTCATCCGGTGCAAAGCCCAGCCACTCAAGCCCTTCGAGGATCGACTGCGTAGATTCCTCCGTCGAGCGGGCGAGATCGGTGTCCTCTATACGCAGTAAGAACTTGCCGCCGGTATGGCGAGCGTAGAGATAGTTGAATAGGGCCGTACGTGCGGAACCGATGTGAAGATAACCCGTCGGCGACGGGGCAAAACGAACTCGAACAGTCATAAACAAGTAGTTTTACGTAAAGGTTAGTCGAACGCAAAGGGTCGTGTGTCCGCAAACTGCCGGAAAAAACGTTTAGGTTTGCTTGGAAGATAATGAAACTAATCGACGACCAACGTCTTATGAGGTTAAGTGCAACTATGACAGAGCAAACAGCGATGAATCCAAATAAAGCCCTTTGGGAGAAGGGCGATTTTACCAAGATCGCCAACAGCATGCGTGAAAGCGGGGCGGCGGTTTCGAAGAGTCTCAACGTCGGGCCTGGAATTAAGGTACTCGACCTTGGCTGTGGCGACGGTACGACTGCGTTGCCATCTGCCGAGCTCGGAGCGGAAGTGTTAGGAGTTGATATCGCCAGCAACCTGGTCGCGGCCGGCAATCGACGAGCGAACGAGGCTGGCCTTACGAAACTTCGTTTCGAAGAGGGCGACGCTTCGAACCTCGACGGGATCGCCGATGAAAGTTTCGATCTCATCGTAACGATGTTCGGCGCTATGTTCGCGCCGCGTCCGTTCGACGTGGCAAAAGAGATGATGCGCGTAACGAAATCGGGCGGGAAGATATTTATGGGCAACTGGATTCCCGGCGATCCGACGCTGATCGCGCAGGTGCTTCGTATCGTTTCGAACTACACCCCACCTCCGCCCGAAGGCTTCGTCTCGCCCATGACGTGGGGCGTTGAAGGCCAAGTCAGGGAACGTTTCCTTGCCGCCGGTGCATCGCCTGAAGATATATCCTTCGAACGAGGAACATTTACGTTTGATTTTGCGGGAACGTCGGCTGAATTCGTCGAAACATTTCGCGACTATTACGGCCCGACGATGAACGCCTTCGACGCGGCACGGGCCAACGGGAAGGAGAAAGAATTCGAAGCCGAACTAGTCGAACTTTTCGAGAAAGAGAATCGCAGCGACGTACCGGATCGTACCGTGATCCCGGCGAACTATTTGCGAGTGACCGTGAAAAAATAGTCAGCCGATTTGTACGGTCGTCATGGATATCGAGCCGCCGTCGAATCCTTCGACAGGGAAGGTGACAGCATCTTCCGCTTGTTGAGTTCCAAGAACGTACAACAGCGGCAGATAGTGGTCCGGCGTAGGAGCAGAAAGCAGGGCGTCTTTGCCCATCGCCTCGTAAAATATCAGCGGTTCGTGATCACCCGATCGCATCAACTCGCGAGCTTTCTGCTCAAATCGCATCGCCCAATCGAACGCTTCGCGAGACTGGTCGCCCCATGCGTAGGCGTGAAGATTATGAACGAGGTTCCCGCTGCCGACGATCAGAATGCCTTCATCGCGCAACGGAGCTAACATCCGCCCTACTTCGTAGTGAAATGGTGCCGGCTGCGTCTCGTTGATCGATAACTGCACGACGGGAATATCTGCATCGGGAAAGACGTGGCACAGCACCGACCACGTTCCGTGATCCAGTCCCCATCCGCTGTTGTCCATTATCACGTCGACGGCGAGCAGCTCTGACACTCGCTCAGCGAGTTTTCTCGAACCGCGCGCCGGATACTGAAATTCGAACAACTCCCGCGGGAATCCACCAAAGTCATGGATCGTCCGTGGCCGCTCCATCGCGGTCACGGCGACCGCCGGAGCGTACCAGTGTGCCGACACGCAAAGCACCGCTTCCGGTTTGGGAATGTTTCGCCCCATTTCCGCCCACGCCCGCGTATAAATATTATCCGCGAGCGCATTCATCGGATTTCCGTGACCGAAAAATATTGCCGGCATCTTTTGGGACATGACACAATTATGTCATGCTCGATGGCCGATGACAGTGCGCTTCCGCGTCTCTTTTAAAAAGAATCGCAAGAATAGTAGTAAAGCAGCGGCTCGAAAATACGAATGTTTAGTTACGAAAGGACACTCAGTGTTCCGATGATGGCGGCGGCTTTGTCGGTCGTTCTCGCGTTACCGATTGCCGCTAACGCTGCCGAGATCAAGGTCTGGACGGCGAGGGCGTTCGCGATGGTGCTTGCCGAGATCGGTCCGCAATTCGAACGGGAGACGGGTCATAAACTAGTTGTCGTCAGCGGACTGCCATCCGACTTTAACCGGCGTCACGATTCGGGCGAGTCGTTCGATCTGCTTATCAGCGCTTCGGCAACCGTCGATGAATGGATCAAAAACGGCAGGATCGTCGCGAAGACGCGTACCGAGCTCGCCCGCTCCGGAATCGGCATTGCAATTAGGGCCGGCGCGCGAAAACCCGACATCGGAAGTGTCGCTGCCTTCAAAAAGGCTTTGCTCGAAGCGAAATCGATTGCTTTCTTAAGGATCGGCAGCGGCCTCTACATGGACGGTTTGCTCGAACGCTTCGGAATCGCGGACGCCATCAAACCGAAAACAACGCGCCCCGAAACCGATATCGTTTGCGAACTCGTCGCCAAAGGCGAGGTCGAACTCGGCATCGTCGTGATCACCCAAATCTTGACGACCCCTGGAGTCGAGCTTGTTGGTCCACTCCCGTCGGAGATCCAATCGCAGATTTCTTTCGTCGCCGGAATCGGCTCGAAATCAAATCATTCGAAAGCTGCAATGGCCCTGATCAAATTCCTGCGAAGCCCTGCCGCTAATCGTGTGATCAAGTTGCAAGGAATGGAACCATCCGTCGCGCAAGGCAAGTAACTTCTTAGTCCGTGATTTCGCGAGTTCTTAAAAAACGAGGGTCTGGATCGACCTTGCGGGACTCGTGACCGCCACAGCATTGCCGTTGAGCCACGCAAAGTATTCGACCGGCTTGTCGCCGCGATTCATAACGACCGTTGAAATTTTGCCGTCCGGATTCGCGAACGCAGTAGCGATTAACGAGCTTCTACTTGGCGACGCGGCGATTCGTTTTGCACCGGGCTTGATGAACTTCGAAAAGTGTCCGATATAGTAATACGAGTTTGTATAGGTCAGCTCGCCAGTCTGCGTGTTCGCGTGGATCGGAGCAAAGCAAAAATTCCCGACGTGGTTCGGCCCGCCCTTTTCATCGAGCAGCACGTTCCAGTCCGTCCAGCCGACGGTGCCGTTGTTGAAGTCGTGGATCATCGACCGCCCGTAGCGTTCGCCAAGCGACCAATCGTTCACCTTCGACGCGTCGTATGAATCGGCGCAGCCCTCGGTGAAGATTAGGTTCTTGTCGGGAAATGTTTCGTTCACGAGCTTCACGTTGTCGAACATCATGTCGCCGCCGCTCCACGGTTCGTACCAGTGATAGCCGATCCCCCAGACGTATTTCGCCGCCTCCGGATCGCTCAGCATCGTGCTCGCCCGCTGGTAGATCAGGTCGCGGTTGTGGTCCCAAAAGATGATCTTCTTGCCGCCGAGCCCGGCCTTCTGCATCGTCGGGCCGAGGTTGTTCTTTAGAAAATCGCGTTCTTCCTCGCCGGTGAAGATGCACGATTCCCATTTCTGCGTCGCCATCGGCTCGTTCTGGATCGAGATGCCCCAGATCGGAATTCCCTCCTTCTCGTAAGCCGCCACGAACTTCGTAAAATAGTTCGCCCACGCCTGATAGTGATCGGGTTTGAGCTTCCCGCCGCGCAGCATGTTGTTCGTATCCTTCATGAAGGCCGGCGGGCTCCACGGGCTGCCGTAGAGCTTCATCTTCCCATGGGCCGCCGCCATCGCCCGCTTGATCATCGGGATGCGAAATTTTCGGTCGTGCTCGACGTTGAAGGTCTTCAGCTCTTTATCGCCTTCGTCGACGTACGTGTAGCTGCCGCTCGAAAAATCGCAGCTGTGGATATTCGTACGCGCGAGCGTGTACCCGATGCCATTGTTCGGGTCGAAATAGGCGTCGATGACTTCCTGCTGTTTCGCCGCCGGAATCTTCGCGAGCGTCTCGGCCGACGCATCCGTGATCGCTCCGCCGATGCCGAGGAACGACTGGAACGTCTGCCGCGGATCGATGAACACGCACGTCTGCGTTTCAAGCGGCTGCCCCATCGGTTTGAACTCAACCTCGCCCGACTTCGCCATGCGCTGATCCGTATCTTTCGCGGTCGTGTAAACCGTCGCCTTAATCGGAGCAGCCGATTGAGGGATCATAACCTTAGATCCGGGTAAAGCTTCACTCGTTGAAGCCGACACCACAGTCGAAGCCAAAACTGCGGACGAAGAGGCAAGCAGGAAGTCGCGTCGATCGATTTTCATAATTAGGTGCGGTTATATCACAAAAGTATCGAGGAAGCGCGAGTGACTGCGGCCTCATACGAGCTTGGTGCTATACTCGTTGCACCGATGACACCGGAGAGAAGTTTGGATATTCAATTTCAGTATGTAACGGATGCTGATGGGGTTTTGCGCGCAGTTGAGGAATTGCGTCGAGAAGGAACGCTTGGGTTCGACACCGAGACGACCGAGCTCGATCCGTATAAGGGCAAGCTGCGGTTGGTGCAGTTGAGTACGGGACGAAGCACCTATGTCTTCGACGTATTCAAGCTTGGTGAAGATGCGCGAGCGAGTTCGAGCCTGGCACCGGTTCGCGGGCTGCTCGAAGATGCGGCGGTCAAAAAGGTCGCACACAACGCGAGATTCGATCTGAAGTGGGTCCGTCATCATCTCGGCTGCGAGACAAATGGCGTTTTCGATACGTTTCTCGCCAGCGTCCTTATTGCCGCGGGCGATGGCGACCGTCGTCATTCATTGGCGGACGTTGCAAAGTTTTTCACCGATATCGAACTCGACAAAAGCGAGCAGGTGAGTGATTGGAACGCGTCCGAACTTTCGCAGTCGCAGTTAATGTACGCGGCCCGCGACGCGCAGGTGATGCTGTCGCTGCATGAGCAGATGGCGGACCGGCTTTGCGCTGACGGCCTTACCCGAGTCGCCGATCTCGAGTTCGATTGCCTGATGCCGATCGCCGAAATGGAGCTGAACGGCATTTTTCTCGATACGGACCGGTGGCGAGAGCAACTGGACAAGGTGAAGGCGATACAGGCGGTTGCCGCGAATGAGTTGCAGGAATTGCTATCCGCTGGCGTTGCGCAGGCTTCATTATTCGGCCGGCCTGAGATCAATCTCGATTCGCAGCAGCAGGTGACTGACGCCCTAGTTAACCTCGGCGTGCCGATGCCAAACTCGACGCGCGCATGGGAGCTGCAGCCGCTCGCCGAAAAGTACCCCGTCGTGGGCAAACTGCTTGAGTATCGCGCCGCCCAAAAGTCGATGACAAGTTTCGGCGAGAATACGCTTGAGTTTATCGAACCGGCGACGGGCCGCATCCACGCTGACTTTCGCCAGATCGGGGCGCCGACGGGCCGCTTCTCATGCTCGAATCCGAATCTTCAGCAGATACCTCACGAAGCCGCTTATCGCCGCTGTTTCCGTGCTCCCGAGGGCCGAAAGCTCGTGATCGCCGATTATTCGCAGATCGAACTTCGTATACTGGCCGATTTCTCCGGCGACGAGAATTTCATCAAGGCATTCGAGAGCGGGCGAGATTTTCATGCGATGACGGCGTCGCAGGTTTTCAACACGCCGATTGACGACGTAACCGCCGACCAGCGTTCGTTTGCAAAACGCCTTAATTTCGGCATCGTCTATGGCGTCGGAGCGTCGCGGTTTGGCCTGATGACCGGGCTGTCGCAATCCGACGCGGAAGATACGATGCGGAAGTATTTCGGCACGTATCGAAAGCTTGATGAATATCTTCGCAATGCCGGCCGGTC
Source organism: uncultured Acidobacteriota bacterium (assembly GCA_902826795.1). Lineage (GTDB taxonomy): Bacteria > Acidobacteriota > Blastocatellia > Pyrinomonadales > Pyrinomonadaceae > OLB17. Next base: position 27,825 of record CADEGD010000044.1, read on the forward strand.
GGTGCTCGACGATCGTATCGCAAGGACGGCATCAGGCCGCCTGTTGCGGATCAGATACGACGAGAACGATCGAGCGTCGATCGGCTCGGCGCGTCGTTACGGCGTCAATATGCCGATTCAGGGCACGTCTGCCGACATCCTTAAACGATGCTTGCGATTGCTACACGATTCGCTCCGAGGCACTTCAGGTAAGCTCGTAAATATCGTTCATGACGAGGTAATGGTCGAGTGTGACGCGGCGGAATCCGATGCGATCGCGACAAAACTGGACGCGGCAATGGTCGACGCCGGGCGTGATTTCGTATCGCGTGTCCCGATCAAAACCGACGTCCACATCGCCGACGAGTGGTCAAAGGCTTAGTCTCGAAAAATCTTTTTGGTCGCCAAAACGGTAATTACATTAGCCAGGACAAACACCATCCACATTGCTGCCGTGGTGGCAAGCCTGTCCCACGAAAGCAGGTTGACGTGCTCCGACTGCATTGCGTCGATAGTCATCCACGCTACCCAAAGGAGGCCGAACCCCGTTGCGATAAAAGCCGACATTTTGAATAGATTGTTATTCGACCTGGTCGTATACGGCCAAAATATGCAGATCACTGCTCCCGATATGATGCCGAATGGAGCGGAGGGAATGGGCATAACCAAGATGGCCATTAGCAAAGGTGAAAGCATCAAGAATCCGCTTTGTCTTGGGTCCTCGTTGTTCGCGATTGAAAAAAGTACGAAAGTAAGTATCGTCAGAATATAAACGGCGGCCGCACTCGCGAACATTACGGTTACAACTCGGAAAGCCTTTCGCATAATTAGCGGACAAGAGTCGATGCAAGGATAGTCCGGAGTAGAAGGCGATGAGAATTCAAAGGGGTCAACTCCCGGCCGCCGATGACCCAAGACGATGCATCCGCAACTTTCGCAAGCTGTTCGCGGGTAAGGCTAAAATTCAGAAATTCCATTCCATCTCGCCGAGCTACGTATCGGCCGCTACCGAGATCGATACGATCCGAACCGCTTGTGACGATCAGGCTTTGGTCTTCGCCAAACTTCGGCTTGCCTGACATTATCCAGAAAGAAAGCGTCAGCGGATCGAGTGAGCGCTCGATCTTGTCGCCCGGATACAGTGTCCCGACGGCGAAATTCATCGCCTTTACTCCGACGCGTTTTGTGTCTGCGTCGGAGAAATTCTCGGCTACCGCCCTGAGCGTCGTGACCTTTGAATTTGTGTCCAAGTTAACGGTTACGTTCGAACCGGACGATCGAAGCTCCTGTTCGATGACGGCGTTGGATTTGGATTGTGCGCTGAGAGATGCGCTGGATAGCAAAGCGAGTACGACGGCAAGAAGGATTTTCATATGCAGGTTGCGCCTTGAGGATGTGGAAAGTCGACGCCACTTCGATTATCCCACATATCTGGTCTAGCAAGAGCGCAAAAAATCGGGTCGAAGCCCGACTTCCATTCAGACAACAAACTTCTATCAAGAAGCGGCGGCTTCGGCTTCCTTCGGCGCCGCAATATAAAGGATACGCGAGCAATTTTCGCAGGTAATGATCTGGTTGCCCTTCTTAACCTCAACGTTCATCTGCGGACGCAGCGACATGTTGCACGCCGTACACGAGCCGTTAATGACTTCGGCGACGGCGATGCCATCGCGGCTGCGCTGGGCAAGCCGGTTATAGACGCCTGCAAGTTGAGCCGGCAACGTGACGAAGACCGACTCACGCTTGGATGTTTCGGTTTCGAGTTCCGCCCGGTCATTATCGATCTGGGCTTCGAAGGCCGCGAGTGCTTCGTCGCGTTTGCTGTCGAGCGTACTTATCTCTTCGGCTCGTGAAGAAAGTTCTGTTTCAACCTCTTCGGCCGCCGCCATCAGCTCAACTACCTTCGCCTCGTGAACTCCGACCTGCTTTTGCAACCCGTCGATCTCGCGCATCGCAGTTTCATACTCTTTCTGGTTCTGGGCGTGTTTGAGATTCCGGTCCGCCCGTTCGAGGTAAGTTTTGTTCTCGGCTATGTGCTTTTCGTTCTCGGCCCGTTCGGCGTTCAAATCGTCTCGCCGTTTTTGGATCTCTCGAATAGAAAAGGCGTGCTGTTCAAACTCTTGTTCGAGACTCGCACGCCTTTCCTGAGAAGATTCGATCGATCGCTTTAATCGTCGAATGTTGGTATCGGTGACCTGTAGGTCGACTAACTTTTCTAACTCCGCTTTCACTTTCGTTTCAATGCTCCTAAGTTGGCAATCCTAAATCTTATCGTAATGGAAAAAGAATTACAAAAACCAGGCACTAGGCCGCGGTGAAAACAGCGAAATGCTGGCGTAAAAATGCTTCATCGGCGGCGACTGATACGCCGTCGGCGTAATATGCCGTCCAGCCCGGAGCAGATTCTGCAGGTTTGAGCATTAGCTCGGTGTTCATCTTGGCGATGCCGAAGTGAGAAATTTTCGCGATCGCCAAGGCTCCGCCGCGCATAAACCCGTCGGCCGGTGTTCGAGTCCAACCGGCTTCGACGCTGAGGCATCTCACACCGAGGCGGAAGGTGAGCCGGGAGCCGGCGATGTTTGCCCCGCGATGCGCGAAGTTGTGGGGGTCGTCACGGTCAATGGTGATCGCTGTGTGCTGCCGCGTCGCCTCGCCGGCTATGCCGATAAGACTTTCGAAAAGCCATCGCACTCCGGCGTTGCGCAAGGCATCGTTTCGGGCCTTGAGGTCGAGATAATCAGCCACGTCGTGTCGGCCCGAGGCGCGTGCAGAGGCCATCGCCTCGTCCAGCATCTGCGACCAAAGCCGGTCAAGCTCGCTCATACAGATGTGAGGATAATTCGGCCGCGGGAGCAAATGCAATGCGTGCTATTATTTAGCTTTCTCAGGAGTTTTTGTGTTCAATCAGCCTCTCAGGAATTTCGGCGCTTCTCTGATCCTTCTTGCCCTCGTATCGCCGATCTTTGCTCAGCAATCCCAAACACGCCGTCAGCCAAAGCCCAGACCCGCCTCGACGCCTAAAAAAACGACCGCTACTGTTCCACGGACGGAGCCTACGCCGAAAGCCGATCCCGCCGCTGAGAAAGCGCGGTTTGAAGCCGCTGTCGCTCTGGAATCACCGGTTGAAAAAGCGGAGGCCCTCGTCAAATTCATCGCAGAATATCCAAAGTCGGAGTTTAAGACGAGAGCCGAAGAATCGCTTGTCGGTTCGCGGGCCGCTATCGCGGACGCTCGGCTAACCGCAGGCGAAACCGAGGCGGCGGTTGCTCTTTTCAAACTCGCGGTTGAGAACGCGCCCAAGCCGTATGGCGATCGGCTGTTTTCGGAAGTTATCGCGACGATCCCGGCCAACCTGTATTGGCGCGGACATAAGGCTGAAGGCATAGAGTTGGCAAAGCTGATCGAAAGCCACATCTCGACTGACGCAAACAAACTTTTGCTGCTTTCGACTTTTTACTTGGGTTCCGAGAATGGCGACGAAGCCAAACGGATCGCCGAAGCGGTGATAAAGCTCGATGAAAAGAACGCCGCCGCTCATCAGACGCTGGCAACTGCACATAGGCTCAACTTTGATCTCGAATCCGCTGCTGCTTCGTTCGCCAAGTCCGTCGAGCTCGATCCGGAATCGACGATCACGAAGCGGTCGCTCGCGGATATGAAGCGGGCGCTTGGAAAGGCCGACGAGGCGGAAAAGATCTATCGCGACATCCTCGCGGTGAATGAGAAAGACCATCAGGCCAGCACCGGCCTTGTTTTGGCGCTCTTGGATCTCGGCAAACGGGCCGATGCGGAAGCGGAAATGGCAAAGACGCTCGCGGCAGTTCCGGGAAACGTGGTGCTGCTGGGCGGTGCGGCCTACTGGTATGCCGCGAACAGGGATGGAGACAAAGCGGTCGAATATGCCCGCCGGGCGATCGAGAAAGATCCGCGATATGTTTGGGCTCATATTGCACTAGGTCGTGGATTGATGTTGCAAAACAAGCCGGTCGAGGCTGAGCAGGTGCTTGTTGCGGCGCGAAAGTACGGCAATTTTCCGACGCTGCAATACGAGATCGCATCGGCACGTATGGCAGCCGGATTTTTCCGTGAAGCCGCCGAAGAGCTGAACAAAAGCTTTGAGGTAACCGGCGGTTCGATCTCCACACGTCTTGGGGGACGCATCGAAAAAACCGGCGATTCATTCACCGACGTGATCGCAATGGAGCGTCGGGCGAGCATATTCATTCTCGCCGCTGCCGATTCGCCCGAAGATGCCGCAAGGCTCAAAGCCCTAGCCGACCTGACAGGACGCATTTCCGCCGAGACAAAAGATCTGCCGGCGATCGTGTCTGCTGCCGACTCGTTTGCGAGCGGCACTGACAATATGTCGGTGCATCGCAAGCTCTATGCTGCCGACCTGCTGCTTCGGAATGGCATCGCGGCGGACGAAGCCGGCAAGCTGGTCTCTTCTGCTGTCGCAGGACTCGACAGGTCTCTAGACGTTGCAAATCCCGGTGCGGCAGTGATGGCGAGCGAGCTATACGAAGCGAGAAACATTTCGTTCTCACGTGATGATTTTCTGCTGGTGCCTGACGTGCCGAAGCAAACTCTAAATGCGCTTATTCGCGGACGGGTTGAAGATACGACGGGCCTTGCGCTACTGCGGCAGGGAAAGGCATCTGAGGCGACGGTCAGGTTTCGCCGCGCTCTGTCAGTGCTGCCAAAAGACAGTGCGTGGTGGCGCTCGGCTACGTGGAATCTCGGCACGTCGCTCGCAGCGGAAGGAAAAGACCAGGAAGCTCTCGACGCAATGGTCTCAAGCTATGCTATCGATCGGCCAAACGTTACTCGCTATTTATTGATCGAACAGCTTTGGGTAAAGGTTAACGGTAAGCGGGATGGATTGGAAGAAAAGATCGGGCCGAATCCGCTGCCCAACTTTGTTGCAGAGAAGCCGGAGGCGACTCCCGAACCTTCGGCATCAGCAACGGTAACTGCCGAAAGCTCGGCGGCCTCGACCGAACCTGCAACGCCGCCCCAGTCGCCGACTCCAGAAGCATCACCGTCACCATCGCCGGCTGAATCCGAAACCGTAAAGAGTACCCCGACTCCAGAACCGGAACCTTCGCCATCACCTGAGATGGAATCCGTAAAAGCGACGCCCACTCCTGAACCATCGCCATCGCCATCGCCTGAGATCGAAACCGTAAAAGCGACGCCGACTCCCGAACCGTCACCATCGAACTTAGCTACCGTTGCATCGCCCACGGCTGAGACTTCTCCCGCACCGAAATCCGAAGAGTTGGCGGCGGAGACAAAGCCTTCGCCAACTCCATCAGAAACTGAGACTGCCAAGAACTCGTCCGATTCCGCTTTCAAACCGACGCCGAAGGCGCCGGAGAAACTGCTCTTCGAACCGGTCGTGATCCAGATTCCCGGTAGGCCTCGTCCGAACGCGTCCTCCGCTGAGTCGAAAGAGGCGGCCAAAACAACTCAAGATCCTACGGTGACTCAAAGCGAGCCGACCGCATCAGGCGAACCTGCCCGGCCTCGCATTGTCGAAGGAAAAGCGATCATCGGAGAGTTATTGCCGTGTGAGATCGGTGTTAGCCAGGAAAGCGTCTCGCTTATCAACAACGGCGGCAGCATATCGATGCTGGTTTCGATAGAAGATGGCGAAGATATCAGGCTGGTTTCGGCCGCATCGAACAGTCCCGTTGATGTGGAGGTGAAGCTTCAGGCGGATACGCCGGCCGTTGCCGGGCGTGTGATGTTCGTGATCAAGTCGGTGAGTGATAAGACGGGACTTTACCAGATATCCTTCAAAGCCCCGTGCGGGAAGAAAGACGTGATCGTCCGCGTTCGCTAGACCGGAACATCGCGGATGTAACCGGCGACAGCATCAACGCGATGATCAGAAGAAAGAAATACGCATTACCAGCGGTGCGCAGGGGGAAGTCGAAAAAGCTGTGGACCAAGATGCCGACACATCCAGCAAGCCCGCCGATGACCGTCGTCCGGATCGTTTCACTTTCTTCCTCGCGGATTCTTTTCAGAGCCTTCCAAACCAAAAGCACAACAAACGCAGCGACGATGGCGAACCCAACGATACCGCCGTCAGCAAGTATCTGAAGGTAATCGTTGTGAGCTTGCTCGATGCGGAACGCCCCGCTTTGAGTATCGAAGCGTGGGTAGGCCGCTCCGAATGAGTCGAGGCCGGTGCCGATGATCGGATTTGCCAAAAAGATCTTCCACGCGACCGACCAGAAATGGAAACGTCCGCTTGAGATATCTTCCGACGTGTTCTCGATGCCAAATCCTCGCATCATCGAGCTCTCGCCGCCTAAATAAAAGAGGCTTCCGGTAACTATCAAAGCCAGGGCGATTCCACCGGCGATCAGCGGCCCAACGCCTTTACGTCCGGACTTTTTACCTCGATAGAACCACGTGATTCCGGCGACGGCGAGCATCGCGAAATACGCGATCACACCGCCCCGCGAACCTGTGAAAGGAACCGCGATCGCCATTATCGCCGCCGAAATACCGATCAAAAGTTTGATCTGTTTCGTAACAGCCCGGCTCAAAAGATGGGCGATCGCAGTGCCCGATATCAGCACCATTAGCGAGGCGAAGTGATGCGAATTTATGTACGGGCCGAACGGGATCGCGCCCGGATGCTTGCGCACGCCATAGATCGCTTCCGGACTCGTGAGCTTCTGAAGAATGCCCACAAAAGCGAGAAGTCCGCCAAACACGAGGATCACGCCGATCGCTTTTTGGTAACGCTTCTCCGAATCGATAAATGTTAGAGCCGCGGCAAAAAAGAGAATATAACCGACCAGGCGAATCAGAAACATTCGCGTCCAAAACGGATCGATCGACAATGCGTGCGATGCAGATGCGGTCAGTGTTCCCGGCTGAATACCGGGATCGCCAAGCGGCATCAGTTGGACCAACCCGAGAGCGAGAAGCGCCAGCAGCGGAAGCTGTATCGTATCGACGTTGAGTTCAAAGCTGCCCGACCGCCACGATCTAACTATCCAGATACCGGCAAGCGTCGCGGTCAAGATCGCGAGCGGTATCAGCGCGCTGACGTCCGTGCTGCCGTAAAGCAGCACCGCGAATATCGCGACGACAAAAAGCAAGGCGAAGATCGTCTTGCTTGGCCGTCTTTCGCTTGTCACGATCGCGTCGTTCAAAGTTGCTTGTTACCTGAAAGATTAATGTCGTCAAACCACATGTTCCCGGCCACCGTACACGCCGCCGATTCGCACTTCTCACGAACGAGCCGGAGCGTAATTCCGTCGGTTCCGGACGGAGCCGTGAAACGTATTCGGGTTTCCGTCCATCCGCCAGTCTGGTGTGTGAGCGGTTCGCTTATCGCAAGCCTTGTGTTGTCAGCCGCGGAGATCACTTCCCACCGAAACTCCGCACGTGTCGTGAGGTCGCTTCGATAGCCGATAGATAGCTCATACGATGCCGCAGGATCGACTGCAACGGTTCGACTAACGGAGGCAAAATCCAGCCTTGATGGCGTGGAGAACCGAACAAGCAGAGCGTAGCGTCCTTCTTTCGGCTGTGTTTCCGATAGGCCAATTGCCGGGTAGGTTTGGCCGACATGCCAGTCGAAATAATCGACGTTCTGCGTCGCGATGCCTGTTTCGAAACCACCATTTGAGATCTCGCCGATCTGCGGACGCTTGGTCTCGTCGGTCTCGAGCCATTCCGAAACGGCGACGGCGTTACGGAATCGCTTTGCTTCGATAAACTTGGCGCGAATAGTTAGCCCAACATCGCGGATCGTCAGCACTTGCGGGTCGAGATTTGCCGCTTTCCAAATCGCGAGGCCTTCGTCAAATCTTTCCACGTTAACGAGATACTTTGCCAATTCGGCCTGTCCAGCCGAGTTCGAACCCAAGGCTGAAGTGGCCCGCGCTACATCGGCGTCAAAGGCCTGCATCGCCGCTGTTACTGCCGGTCCTGCAAACGCCGCGTCTTGATCGACGGCTCGTCGGATCAACTCAAAACCTTCGTCCATCTTCCCTTGCCGCACAAGATTATTGCCGAGCGCCCATCGAGTTCTTGCGTAGTTTGGGGCAAGCTCCAGTGCGCGGCGATATGCAAGTTCGGCCGACGCCCGATCGCCGTCACGCTCGCGTGCCTGGCCGAGACCGATCCAGTAAACAAGGTTATGCGGAGCCGCCGCAACCGCCGCCTCATACTCGGCGAGCGAACGCGGAATCGAATCCAGATCGAAAGTTTTCTCAAGTCCGGCTGCGTAACGGTAATGCGGAAGTGGGTTACCGGTTGAGATCGAGACGGCAAACTCCGAGGCCTGTATCGTATCGGAGTTACGGGCGAGAGTGTGTCCGAAAGACCAGGCCACGACGAAGATCGTGCCCACGGCTAAAGTGAATATCGCCCCAGCCCCGGCGAAATGTCGAAGCGGCGATGAAAAAGTGAATCGTGATACCGGCATCGAAAGGCTTCGGACTATTCGAAGTCGACGGGTTCGATCTTCATTTGAGCGCGCATCAGGCGAACGTTTATTTCCGAGCAGACTTCACGGATGTGCTTTACAACATCCGGCCTGATCTTGTTCGAGGATATCAGGATTTCCTGAATATCCTGTTCGCGGCAAACGGACGCAAGGGAACCGTTTGCGTCGTATACCTTGAGTCCGTTGATCAGTTTGTCCTGCTTCAGCGGATCGTCGTCGACAAATGCGATCGGGCTGTAGTTCCATTCCGGATTCTTGCGAAGCTCACGAAGCAGCATCTCGCCGCCATCTCCAGCACCGTAGATAAGCACGCGGCGCCCAACCCCTTGATGTGGAAGCGGGATGAGTTCGCGAATCAATCGAAAAGCCATACGGCTTCCCGCTAGAGCGACCAGCAATAGGATCGCATCAAGGGCGAAAACGGCACGTGAGAAATTTTCAAACCGGTAAAGCAGCAAGATCGCGACGACACTCAGCACGCTCCCGATCAATACGCCCTTGGAGTAAACGACAAGATCGCCTATCGACGTGTATCTCCACAGCCCGCGATACACGCCGACCGAGAAGAACGCGAAGAGCTTTAGAACAACCAGCAGGGGAAGCGTGTTGAGAAATAGGTCCCAGTTGCCGCTGTTTTCGAAAGTACCAAATAAAAAAACGTACGCACCGTAATAGCATACGGTGATCAGGAACACGTCAAGCAGCACCTCGAAGATTCGCCGCTTGTGCGAAACGTTCACGAGAAACGCGAAGACCGTATTGCTGTTGCCGGCGGCCAAAGCCTCTTCCGTTTCGTCGTAAACCTTCACTTTCGAAAGATAAACACCGATGATCGTTAATCCCGCGATGAAAAGCCCGATCAAAGCAAAGCTGCTCGTAAGCGGAAGCTGCGCAACCACGATCGAAAGGCCGCCCGCTATGATCGCAAAAGCGAACAACATCAGCACCGCCGACCGTTCGGAAAGGCCAAGAGCAACAAGGCGATGGGATGTATGATCTCGACCGCCTTGCGATGCTTTACGGCCCCACAGTTTTCGCAAAACGGTGACGAATGTCGTATCGAAGATCGGCACGAACAAGATCAAAACCGGTACTGCCAAAATAGTGAAAACGCCTCGCGACCTTCCGCCGGACTGCCCGAGCAGGACCGACGTCGAAAGCAGGAACCCGATGAACATCGATCCGCAGTCGCCCATAAAGATGGACGCGGGATTGAAGTTGAAAATCAAGAAGCCCACCAAAGCACCGATGAAAACGGATACCAATATAAGCTCTAGAGGTTGGCCGTTCGCATAGAGTCCGAACGCTAGGGACGAAGCGGCAATGGCCGTGATTCCAGCGGCGAGCCCGTCCATATTGTC
>CADEGD010000045.1 GCA_902826795.1 uncultured Acidobacteriota bacterium
TGCAAGTGTCACGTTGTCAATAACTAATTTTATCTATTGTAAGTAGCACATTATATGTCCGGTTGAGCTAGCAGATGATATGTCCCCTTTCGGCGGTTGATTGGACGGCGGTTGATTGGTCTAGGACAAAAGATTGGAGAAAAGCCTGTCTAGAAAGCACAAATCATAATCGGCTGGGTAAAACACCCTTGATGGTTATGTTGGAGGCGGGATGTTGAGATCCTGGAGATGGTAGTAAGGCTTGAGGCATTGAACGGGCATTTTGTTGAAGGGCTGGAAAGGGTCGGGCGATCGCAAACGGGCAATCGTTAGGGAGTTCGCCCACCCAGCGTCTTTTAGGCTAAGGATTTATTCCCAAGTCACCTTCTCTGCTGAGTAAAATCGTTATACTTAACAAACTCTCGGATCTTGCTAAGTACAAAATATTCATTCCGATCTCAAGCGAAATGTATTGACACGTATGTTGTATTTGTGGCAATATACTGAGCCCGGAATAAATTCCGGATGATCTTTGATAAGCCCGGTCGGAACGCGCAGTAGGGTGCGATAAAACGGGACAGTATGAGACTTAGTCTGAGACATTTAGTGAGAGATCTCGTCGCCGATGATGTCAGCATCTATATCACAATTGTTCTAATCGAGCATTCCAGACAGATTGGCACTCCGCGAAATGGTGCGGAGCGGCCGTAAGTTGTTGAAAGTTGGTGTAAGTCGTTGACCGTGTTCCAAATGGAACAAAATAAGCCTCACGCGAAATGGAACGGAACAAGGGGTTGCCGTCTGCTCGTAAGTTGTTGAAAGTTCGTGTAAGTCGTTAATCCTGAGTCAAACGACTCAAATTGACCCCCGCGAAATGTTTCGACTCAAACAACTTAGCTGCAGTAAGTAGAGCATATGGCACTATTGGCATAGGTTATGGATGCTATAAGATGTAGTTAAAAATATTGAGCATCGAAGTGTGAAAAAAGTCCATCTGAACATCGTCAATCCGTTGACCGGTTTTCCGGATGGGAAATTGGGGATTGAAAAGATAGCAGCGAGGTATGTATAATCGGGTTGGCACCTCTCGCAGAACCGCCAGCCGGAACGTAAAAAAGATCAAAAATGCCCACGTCGGACCGTAAAAACTACCGTTGGTATTGCTTCGCCATTCTTGTTTTTGGCCTTTCGATATCTGTTGAAGGCCAAACCAAGCCGTTACTTCAGGATATTCAGGTAGTTCGGACCGAGACCAAGCCGCTTCCGGCCTCTTCGCCGTCGCTCATTAAAAAGACCAGCAGCGTCGATATCGTAACGCCCGTCGCCATCTCGCACAGCCCGATCAATACGACGATCCCTGTGCTTGAGAATTACGCGATTCCCGGCTATTCGGGCGTTTTGGTCGAAACGCTGGACGGCGAACGCGTCGTCGAAAGCGGCTCGAACTTGCCGTATAATCCGGCGTCGAACGTCAAGGTCGCCACGACCTACGCCGTGATCAAGACCTTCGGCCCCGATTACCGCTTTGCCACGAGCGTGTGGACGGACGGTTCGTGGGAAGCTTCGACCGGCACCATCCACGGTAATTTATATGTATCGGGTCGCGACCCGGTATTCGGTTTCGAGCATGCCGTCGCGCTCGCTCAAGAGCTGAACCGGATGGGCATCCGCAATATTGAAGGCGACCTTGTCGTGACCGACAATTTCGCGATGAATTATACGAATTCGTCGGCCTCATCGAGCAAGTCGCTGTTCGCGACCTTCGATGCCGCGAAGCGTTCGGCAGCCGCCACGCGAAACTGGCAGTCGTTCCTGATCAATTCGGGCAAGCTCGGTCAAACGACCGTCGCCGCCCCGAGCGTCACCTTTACCGGCAGCGTCTACGTTTCGTCGATGCCGAGCAACGCAAAGCTCATCTTCTCGCACGAATCAGCCCCGATGCGTGAGGTCGTGAAGGCGATGATGTGCTATTCGAACAACTTTCTTGCCGAGCGGCTCGGAGATCTCGTCGGCGGCCCGTTTGCCGTATCTCGGATCGTCCAGCAAAACACGGGCGTTCAGCCGTCGGATTTTTATCTCGCGACCTCTAGCGGCCTCGGCGTCAACCGCGTCACGCCCTCGGCAATGATGAAGCTGCTCCGCGTGCTGCGAAACGACTTGGCTCGATATCGGATGACCTTTGCCGACGTGATGCCTGTCGCTGGTATTGATAAGGGCACGCTCGAAGGCCGGTTCGACAGTGATTTCTCTGCCGGCAGCGTAGTCGGCAAGACCGGCACGCTCGGCAATACCGATGGCGGCGTCAGTGCTCTCGCTGGCGAAGTTAACACTCGCGGCGGCCGTCTGCTGTTTGTCATCTTCAACCAACGCGGCAGCGTATCGCGATTCCGGGCGTTCCAGAATCTGTACGTGTCGACGATTCAGGGCCAGTTCGGCGGCGCGGCCCCGATAACCTACAGCCCGATCTCGCTCGACTATCGTTTGTCGAAGACAAAGTTTTCATACCCGGCCGGAACCAGCGTCGGGACAGAGTGATCTTTGAAATATCTATGACGAAACGCCGCCTCGTAATCGGGCGGCCTTTTGATTCTTAGGGCCTCGCTTGTCCGGCATTGAGGTTTGTTGCAAACTCTAGCTTTGCGTTTCAAATGACCGATCCCGACAAGAATCCCGTCGAACCGCCCGAGGCCGAAGAACCCGAACAACTCGCCGACCCCGTAATCGAAGTATCGGCGGTCGAGGCCGAGGGTTCGGAAACCAAGCATCGAAGCGTCGCCAGGTCAGCCGGGATAGTGTCGATCGCGGTGATGTTTTCGCGGGTGCTCGGGCTAGTAAGGGAGATGGTGTTTGCCCATTTCTTCGGCACAGGGTTTATCAACGACGCCTATCAGGTCGCTTTTCGCATCCCCAACGTGCTTCGCGACCTTTTTGCCGAAGGAGCCCTTTCCGCCGCTTTTGTAAAAGTCTTTACCGACTACCAGATCAACAAAAGCGAGAAAGAAGCATGGCGGCTGGCGAGCCTCGTGATGAACGGCCTTGCGGTAATCCTGAGTGTTATCACGATAATCGGCATCGTCTTCTCAAGGCAGTTTGTCGACCTGATCGCTGACGGATTCTCGCCGGAAAAAGCCGCCCTTGCGACGACCCTGACGCAGATAATGTTCCCTTTCATCCTGCTTGTCGCGCTCGCGGCGGTGGCGATGGGAGTGCTGAACACGAAGGGGGTTTTCGGCGTGCCTGCGTCGGCCTCGACCGTCTTCAACATCTGTTCGATCGTGTTCGGACTCGCCCTAGCGTATTGGCTGAGCGGCGGGACCTGGGTTACGTCGATAGACAAAGATTTCGTGCCGGAGGGCTCCGCTCAATGGGCCATAGTCGGCATGGCGATCGGAACGCTGATAGGCGGTGCCGCTCAGTTCCTGATGCAGGTTCCGTCGCTTATCAAGGTTGGATTTCGCTTCCTGCCGGAAATCAGCTTTACCGACCCCGGCGTGAAACGCGTGATGGCTTTAATGGGTCCGGCCATTATTGGAACGTCAGCTGTCCAAGTAAACGTGCTCGTCAACACTTTCTTCGTGTCCGGCATCGACGGCGGTATCTCATGGCTCGGCTATGCGTTTAGGCTGATGCAGTTCCCTATCGGATTGTTCGGCGTCGCGGTTGGAACGGCATCGGTTCCGGTGCTGTCGCGAATGGCAAGCGAAGGGCGTATGCAGGACTTTCGCAATACCCTCTCGTCGTCGATCAGTCTGGTGTTTTTGATGACGCTTCCATCTGCGTGCGGCCTAATCGTGCTGGGCGAACCGATCATTCGACTTCTCTATTCTCACGGCGGAGCTTTCCACGAATCCGATGTTCCAATGACCGCCTGGGCACTTAGCGGCTACGCGATCGGTTTGACTGGTTATGCCGCGATAAAGGTTTTGTCTCCGGCATTCTACGCGCTTGATGATGCCAAGACTCCTATGGTGATCGCTCTTGTATCTATAGTAGTAAATGTCGTCGCATCGTATTTCTTGATGAAGGTGCTGACCGGTGTGCTCGTGACCGAGGCCTCGCCTAGTGGAATCGCCCATGTCGGCGTGGCTCTTGCAACGTCGTGCGTGGCTCTGGTCAATTTCTTTGCGCTTGCTTGGTTGATGCGAGGCAAGATCAAGCGGCTGAACGGCCGCGATATTGCCGCGTCTTTCCTTAAGATCGCGGTTGCCTCTGCGGTTATGTCTTTGGTTGCGTATCTTAGCTTCCATTATTTAACTGGTCAGTTTCCGGTGAAGCATTTTACGATCAGGCTGGTCGAGGCATTCGTGCCGATCGGCCTCGCTTGTGTGACGTTCCTGATCGCGGCGAAGTTGTTGAGAATCGGCGAGTTGGAGAAAGTTTTCGGGGCCGTTAGCCGGAAACTCGGTAGAGGTTGATCGGATGATTCAGTCTTTCAACGGAATAGAACCAAAGATCGACGAGACTGCGTTTGTCAGCGACGGCTGCTTTATCATTGGCGACGTCGAGATAGGCGAGGACGCGAGCGTTTGGTTCGGCTCAGTGCTTCGCGGCGATGTAAACTTCATCCGCATCGGTGCGAGATCGAATATTCAGGATCAGACGATCGTTCACGTAAGTTCGAAAGGCTTGCCGACGATCGTCGAGGATGAAGTCACGGTCGGACATCGCGTTACGCTCCATGCGTGTCATGTTGAACGCGGCTGTCTGATAGGGATCGGTGCAATATTGATGGACGGCGTTCGAGTTGGAGCTAATTCTCTAGTCGGGGCCGGCTCGCTGCTTACGCCCGGCACGCAAATTCCACCTCGCTCGCTCGTGATCGGTTCACCTGCAAGGGTTAAGAGGGAGTTGGTTGACGAGGAGGTCGCCTCGCTCGAGCAGTCATGGCGAAATTATGTCGAGTTGAAGAACAAATATCGCTAGTCAAGCGGGTTTGTATTTCAACTCAGTTTTGAATGGGATATACAGGATGAAGACGATCCGCCGCCCTTATCCTTTCTATCCAGTTCATCCTGTTTGATTTATATATGTCATCGAAGACCAACCCAGCCCGCGGGATGCGCGATTTTCTTCCTGCTGACGTACGCAAACGCAATTACGTCATCAACATCATCAAGGAAGTCTACGAATCCTACGGCTTCGAGCCACTCGAAACACCCGCGGTTGAAAACCTCGAAACCTTGATGGGCAAGTACGGCGAGGAAGGCAACCAGTTAATTTTTAAGATCCTAAAACGAGGTGAGAAACTGGCTCAGAGTGCGGGCTCTAGCCCGTCAGAACGAGATGAATCGCGCATTCTGAACGAGCTATCCGACCTTGCCCTTCGCTACGACCTGACCGTTCCTCTCGCCCGTGTCGTCGCCAATAACAAGAACGAGCTTCCTAAGTTCTTCAAGCGTTACCAGATCCAGCCCGTCTGGCGCGCCGACCGCCCGGCAAGAGGAAGATACCGTGAGTTCTATCAGTGTGATGTAGACGCTATTGGATCGACTTCGATGGCGGTTGAGGGGGAATTAATCTCGGCCGTTAGTGTGATCTTAAAGCGGCTTGGATTCAACGATTTCGTCGTCAGGCTTAACCACCGACAGGTACTCGCCGACATTCTCGACACTGCTGGCGTTCCGTCCGAATTGCACGGCGACGCCCTCGTTGCGATCGACAAGCTCGATAAGATCGGCCCGGACGGCGTCGCGTCTGAGCTAGCCACCCGCGGTGTCTCAGATAAGTCGGCAACGATGCTTCTGGAAATATTTGAGCATACGCAGAAGATCGTCAGCGAGGGTAAGGACGTCAACCGAACGATCGTCAGCAATCTGATCAACATTGTCAGAGACGAAGTCCTGACAGAGATCGGTCAAATCCTCAGATTCGCTGAAGGCGTACCGATCCAACTTGATCCGAGTCTGGCTCGCGGACTCTCTTATTACACCGGGGCGATCATCGAAGTGAACGTTCCCGACCTTCCGGGCAGCCTCGCAGGCGGTGGGCGATACGACGGATTAATAGGCATGTTTGGTAAAGAGCAAATACCGGCGTGCGGAGTTTCGTTGGGTCTTGAACGCATCTTGGTTTTGATGGAAGAAAGGGGGATGTTCCCGCCGGAGATCGCTGAATCTATCCCAGCCGACATGATGGTAACAGTTTGGAGCGAGGAGACGATCGGCGAATCGCTAAAACTCGCTAATGACCTGCGGGGCGAAGGTATCCGCGTGATCGTATACCCGCAGGCTGACAAGATCGATAAACAGTTCAAGTACGCCAAGCAGATAGGAGTTCCGTTCTATTGTGAATTAAGAGAAACGGCCGGAGCCTTTGCACTTAAGAACATGAGAACCGGTGAGCGACACGAACTAACTGCCGCAGCAGAGGTCGCGGCAATCGTTCGTCAGAAGGACCACAAGGCCGAGAAATGAACACCTTCATCAACGACTACAGACGAGACGCGATCCAATCTTTTCGCAACTACAAGCTGCTTGCTGACCGCTCGGTCGAACAGGTTAGCGACGAACAGTTTTTTGCCGTCATCGATCCGGAATCGAACTCGATCGCCGTGATCGTAAAGCACATCGCCGGGAATCTGCGTTCGCGGTGGAGTGATTTTCTAACGACCGACGGAGAGAAGCCGGACCGGAATCGCGATACCGAGTTTGAGATGATCGCGGATACTCGCGAATCGCTGATGCAATTTTGGGAGTCGGGCTGGCAGACACTATTCGACGCTCTCGAACAGCTAGCTGAAGAAGATTTTTCGCGAACCGTGAAGATAAGAGGTGAGCCGCACACGATCGTCGAAGCGATCAATCGCCAACTAACGCACTACAGTTATCACATCGGCCAGCTTGTTTTCCTCGCCAAGCACTTGAAGTCAACCGAATGGAAAACGCTTAGCGTACCTCGAAACCGCTCGGCTGATTACAATCGACATCTTGCCGATCAGCAGGCGTCGGGTATTGAGAAAACAAATCGCATCCAGACCGCGATGAATTTCGGCCAAGATAAAGAATGACGGCCTAAACATGCGATTCGTGCGATAATCGAGTCAAACCGCTGCTTTTTATGAAGGGAATTTCCATCCTCGGCTCTACCGGTTCGATCGGCTGCAATACTTTGAAGGTAATCCGGCATCTCGGCGACTTTCGCGTCGTAGCCATGGCCGCGGGTCGAAACATCGAAAAATTGGCCGAGCAGATCGCGACGTTCCAGCCTGAGCTTGTTTCGGTCGATTCTGAAGAGAATATCGACGAATTGACTCTTAGGCTGCATGAGAGCAGCGCTCCTATTCCTGAGATCTTGTGCGGCGCTGATGGAATGATCGCCGTTGCGACTCATAACGATGCCGAGACAGTTGTGTCGGCAACCGTTGGAGCCGTCGGCTTCGTGCCTACTTTGAGAGCGATCGAGGCCGGAAAACGGATCGCGCTGGCAAATAAGGAAACTCTAGTAATGGCGGGCGAGTTGATGACGGCCGCGGCAAAAAGGAGTGGTGCCGAAATCTTGCCCGTGGACAGCGAGCACAACGCGATCCATCAATGCCTTCGCGGCGAGCGATCCGCCGAGGTGAAGCGGCTTATTCTTACTGCGTCGGGCGGACCGTTCCGAGAAAAATCGAAAGCTGAGATCGCTGCCGCAACTCGCGAAGAAGCTTTGAATCATCCGAACTGGTCGATGGGAGACAAGATCACGATCGATTCGGCGACGCTGATGAATAAGGGCCTTGAGGTGATCGAGGCTAAATGGCTCTTTGGGTTCGATTCGGGTCAGATATCCGTGATCGTGCATCCGCAGTCGGTTGTTCATTCGATGGTCGAGATGGTCGATGGTTCAGTAATAGCACAAATGGGTGTCACGGATATGAAGCACCCGATCCAATACGCGCTCACTTATCCCGAACGCGAGAAAGGATGCCTTGCCCCTCTCGATCTTGGCGGTCTGAGTAGACTGACGTTTGAAGAGCCTGATTTCGACCGCTTCCCTTGTCTCAGCCTTGCTTATGAAGCGTTGAGAGCGGGGGGAACCATGCCTGCCGTATTGAATGCGGCGAACGAAATCGCAGTGCAGGCATTTCTGGACGGTAAAGTCGGACTGTCAAATATCGCGAAGATTAACGCTGCGGTAATGGGTGAGCATTCGCCCACCGCGGCAGATTCGCTCGAAGGTGTATTGAGCGCGGACAAATGGGCCAGGTCACGCGCTATAATGAGGATTGAACGATCGGTTGCGGCAGTTTAGTTACAACTCTCGCTTGACCGAACGTTTCTAACGAAATTGCCGTCTTTTTTGTAATTATGCCCGATATTTTATTAGTCATCTTAGCCGTCATCTTCGTTCTCGGGATCGCCATTAATATCCATGAGTTCGGACACTTTATCGTTGCGAAGATTCTCGGAATGCGAGTCGAGGCGTACTCGTTCTTCGGACTCGGCCCGCGTGTTTGGGGATTTAAGGTCGGGCACACTGATTACCGTATTTCTGCGATCCCGCTCGGGGCCTACGTAAAACTCTATGGTGATGAGGCTACGGCTGCTCTTGAAGGCGGAGAGTCGGACGGCGAGAAAGTCCCTGACTCCGAGCTATACGAACTCCGGCCTCGTTGGCAGAAGTTCCTGGTGATGGTTGGCGGTCCGTTCATGAATATTGTACTTGCTCTGGGCATCCCGTTTTTTGGCGCGTTGATGTACGGCGTTCCGTCGATGCCGGCGCCGATCGTTGGTATCACTGACCAAGGCGGTGCAGCTCAAGTAGCGGGAATTCAAGCGGGAGACCGCATTATCGCGATGGATGGCGTTGAAAACCCAACATGGGAAGCGGTTCGCGACGAATCGTTGATCTCCCCGGGACGCCCGATTCAGATGACCGTCGACCGCGGCGGCAGCAAACTTCCCCTGACCGTCACGCCGGCGGAAGAAAACATTGATGGAAACAAGATCGGAAACATTGGGATGAAACCCGATGTCGGGGTTGAATCGGTTGTTGCGGGTACCGTTGTACCCGATGGGCCTGCCTCCCAAGCTGGCCTTCAAGTCGGAGATAAGGTCATTGCCTTCAACGGTCAAACCGTCAAAAACAGTCAGGAATTGACGAATCAGATTCGTGCAAATAAAGATGCTCCGGGCAAGTTTATCGTCGAACGAAATGGTGAACGCGTCGAAATCACAACCCAAGCAAAGCCAAATGAAAACGGCACATATCTCGTTGGCGCTGGATTCGGTGCAGCGACGCCTACTGCTCGTGTTCCGGTTGGTGCAGGCGGTGCAGCGGCGTTCGCATATGAGTCGAACATGCGGATCCTTCGGTTGACTGGCCGTGTGTTTGGACAAATGTTTTCGGGGGAACGCTCGGTTCGCGATGCTGGTCTTGCAGGCCCCGTCGGCATTGTCCAGATCATCGCCAATGTTGTCCGTGAAGCGGGATTTGTCGGATTGTTCTCGATCCTCGCCGTGATTAGCCTAAACCTCGGCATCTTCAACCTGCTGCCGATTCCCCTGCTCGATGGTGGGCAAATACTGGTTCTCGGCATCGAGAAAGTTCTCTCGTGGTTCGGCGCGACGCTATCGATGGCCGTGCGTGAATATATCCAGTACGCCGGTCTCGGAATCATTTTGCTGCTGATGGTGTTTACCCTTTTCCTGGATATTTCTAGGCTTTTTTAGGAGTTTTGCCCGCTAATAACGCGAATTCGCGCTAATTCATTCTGATAAATGATTCGCGTATATTAGCGTAATTCGCGGGCAAGGTGTTTTATGAAACGAGTTTCGCGGGCGGTAAAGATTCGCGACATACAAATTGGCGGCGGTGCTCCGGTTTCGGTTCAGTCAATGACCAAGACCGACACGACCGATATCGACGCGACGGTGCGGCAGATCGAGCAGATGGTCGAGGCCGGTTGCGAGATCGTTCGGATCGCCGTGCCGGACGACGACGCCGCGGCCGCGATGTACGAGATCCGCAAACGGACGAACGTGCCGATCGTCGCGGACATTCATTTCCATTACAAGCTTGCTTTGAAGGCCCTTGACGCGGGAATCGATAAGCTCCGCATCAACCCCGGTAACATCGGTTCGATCGACCGTGTTCGCGAAGTGGTGCGTGCCGCCGAGGCACAAAACGTTCCTATCCGCATCGGCGTGAACGGCGGATCACTCGAAAGGGATCTACTTAAAAAATACGGCTCTGCGACACCTGAGGCGATGGTCGAATCGGGGATGCGTCACGTGCGAATTCTTGAGGATCTCGGTTTCGACAACACCGTGATTTCCCTGAAGGCAAGCGATGTAAATCGCATGGTAGCGGCGTATCGGCTGATGGCCGAGAAGGTTGATTACCCGCTTCATCTGGGCGTGACCGAAGCTGGAACGCCATTTGGCGGAACGATAAAATCGGCCATCGGATTGGGAACCCTTCTTCACGAAGGCATCGGTGATACTATTCGCGTTTCTCTCGCGGCAGAACCTCATGAGGAAGTTCGCGTCGGTTGGGAAATATTGAAGTCGCTTGATTTACGGAAGCGCGGTGTAACTGTCGTTGCGTGTCCGACCTGCGGCCGGCTCGATATCGATAACTTCGTCGAGATCGTAACCGAAGTTGAACGCCGCCTTGCTCATGTGGAAGAACCTCTGCATCTGTCGATCATGGGCTGTGCAGTTAACGGTCCCGGTGAAGCTCATGATTCTCAGCTTGGCATAACCTTCGGCCGTAACGTAGGCATGATATTCAAGGACGGCGTTCCGATGCGGCGCGTTTCGGGCGAAGACATCGTCGAAGAGTTTGTAAAAGAGGTCGAGATACTTAGAAAGGAAGGTTCGTCTGCGACGTCGCTAGCGGCCGAAAAACCACTCGTGCAGATCACTTAAGGAAATAGCACCGTAAACGGATAGGCGGGGATATTTCTGACGACTCCAAATACCAGCAGAAGGATGAACGTCGTACCAACCAGCCCCGCACTCATCTTGCCGAATCCAAATCCCCGGCCGCGGACCGCGGTAAGCACCAGCGAAAGGAACCAGTAGCCGAAGAAGATCGCGACTAGCGGGATCAAAGCGTTAAAGTCTAACGCGGTTACTATGTCGCCGTGGAAAAGTGCGTGAAATCCGCGAGTCATCCCGCAGCCAGGGCACGCGAAACCGGTCATCGAATAGAGCGGGCAAGCAGGAAATATGCCGGAAGTAGCGGGTTCGAAATACCACACCGCAGCCACGCCCACAGCCATCGCCGCGGCTCCTGCTCCCGCATATATGCGCTCCGACCCCGAATTGACCATTATTACCGACTGAACATTCTCCATCTGTCACTAGTCTAGACCATCGCATTATCGTTCTGAAAGGATCGCGTTGATCGAAACCGAGATTGCCTCCAACGTCTTAACGCTTCGGCCCGTTGAAAGTAGAGATTCGAGGTCGCGAAGATTCTGCAGGGTTGACTCGGACGCCGAGTCCGGTGCCGATTCGATCAGGCGTTTGACCGTAGCGGTTGCTTGAGCAGTCTTGTACGGATTGCGGTACTCGTCGATCGCCCTACGGAGTCCGATACCTAGCTCGAACTGCCAAGCCGCTAACTTGTTATCCACAAGACGGCCGCGAAGCAATGTTAACAATTCGGTCGCCGCTACCTTCAGCTCCGAAGGTGGCGGGGGTGGCAGGTTGATTATGCCGCGGCTGATCGACTGTCTAGTCGAGCCTGAAGCCACGTTCACAGATGAAGAACCTCGAACTATGGCCGGACGCCCCACCTCCGGAGTCATCTTTCGGACAGCATCTATCTTTTCGAGCAATTCGTGTTCCGACCGCCAATCAACTTCGAACGCCTTTCGGACAGCGGGAATAGGGATCGTCGAAGCGGGAAACATCTCGAGGCCACTGAGTCCCCATCCCACAGTCGCCCAGGTCGCCTTTCGTATCACGAACTCATACGCGAGCACACCAGACACGGCTTGGGGTTCGCCCGCAGCGTTTCTCTCGATACGAAACTTCGATCGTCTCGCAGCATCCATTGCAACCGAATGAAGTTCCTTTGCGCCCAAAATTACCGATGTTTTACTGACATTTCCCTCAATGTCGATGTCCACTTCAACCCTTACACTACCCTCCGATCCGCTCGAGCGGGCTTCAATCGGATAATCGGGTTTCGGAAGAAAAACTGCTCTGCTTGGAACGGTACCCTTCACCTCGCCCACAACAAACAGTTGCGATTCGGATTCCGTCGCAGGTTTGATCGGCCGGTCTGTAATGCGAGGAACCACTTGCGCTGAGACAGATATTGTCAGGGCGATCAAGAGCGTTGGGAAGTGGATGATCTTGTTCATCTCGGATTATCGGAAGGTGGAATCGGCTATTGTTAAGATCCGGCCAAAAAAATTAGACGTCGTGGGATTTACAAGACGCCTATTGCACCAACGGTGCGGGCGGAACAAAATTGTAAATAACGACGCCCTTAACCGTCACCGCCTTTCCATCTATTAAAGTCGGCGAAAATTTTGCCTGTCTGGCCGCATCGACCGCGGCCGCACGAAGCAACGGATGGCCCGAGATCGCCTCGGCGGAGGAGACGTTTCCCTCCTCGTCCAAAACAAGCCGGACCCCGACCGTGCCTCCGGCACGTACGGCTCGCGCCGCGGGTGGATAAGCAGGTTTGGGCAGCGAAATGGCTTTGCCATTCAGCATTAACCCCTCGCCCGACGGCATATCCGAGATCGGAACACCCTTCGCCCGGAAGTTATAAACGATCACGCCACTGACGCGTACAGGTATGCCGCTCAGCGTCGTTGGACTAAACCTGGCCTGCCATGCCGCACGCTCAGCGGCCTCTCGCAGAATCGGATCGGCGGCTGGAATCTCGATTTCGTCGCCCTCAGCATTCCGGCCCTTACGCGGTTCAGCGGAAGCTACGGCAGATATTACATTTCCAGCCTCGTCTATCACGACGGCAACCGGAACTGCACCCTCAAGACCGGCGTTTCGCGCAGACTCGGGATATTCCGGTTTCGGCAGGCTCATCGCCTTGCCGTTGAGAACGCCTCCGTTGACCTGTTTTGGGTCCGATTGCGAAAGCGCGGTAATGCTGCAAACGGCAACAAGAAGTGCCAAGGTTAGGGTTTTCATCGGTAGATCTCCTTTTAGCCGGTTTATAAAACTGATTAAGCGCAATTAGACACCATCTCGGCCGAATTGTTCCACTAAAAGTTTCAAGCGGCCATTTTCGCGAACAGCCCGTCCGTCGCAATCTTTCGATTGATGTTCACTAAATAGTTAAACTGTAATTCCTCAATCTCATTGATCCAATGCTCAATCCTTGACGTCGTTACCTCTCCAGCTAGCTTGAACAAGCTATCGGCAATATCGGCGTGTGAAAGTGAATTCCGATCGTTGCCTTTCGAGATCGCAAAAATGTCGCGGACGAGAGATTCCAGGATAGCGATCGTGTCCTCATAGCGGTCCTTGTTCTTCGCATCGTTTATTTGCTCGCTCGTTTGAAGCATCAATGCGACATCTCCCGTGACCATCGCTGATCTAACGATCTCAAACATCGAATCCCGAGTTTGCCGAAACCATTGAATGTCGACATCCAATGCCTTTCCAACGCTGCCGACTGAGACTCGCGCCGCTAAGGACGCATCTTCCAAAGTGAACTTACCGGTCGAGACAAGAAGATTTTCGACGGCCATCGCGGAGACCGGAGCGAATCGGATCACCTGACATCGAGAGAGGATCGTTTGTAGTAATGCATCGGGCCTGGAAGTGACAAGAATGAGATGAGTCGTCGATGGCGGCTCCTCAAGTGTTTTCAATAACGCGTTCGCCGACGATTCATTCATCTTGTCCGCGTCGTTGATCACGAAGATCCGCTTATCTGCTTCGAACGGACGGAAGTGGGCTTCGCGTTCCAGCTCACGTATCGCACCGACGCGGAGATTGCGCTTATAGGGTAAAACTATCCCGACATCGGGATGATCGCTTAGGAAGACAGCGTCATAGTCTTCGCCTTTCTCAGGCTTAGGTATGTCGAACACGCCGATGCGATTACATACCGAACAGGTTCCGCAGCCGCCATCGCCGCACAGAAGAAGTCTCGCAAGTTCGAACGCAAAAAGTTTTTTCCCGACGCCTTCAGGACCCGCGAACAGCAGCGATTGCGGCACTCGCCCGTTGGCCGCGAGCCTCTGCAGCAGAATCTTTGTGTCGTCGTTTCCTATGAGTTTGTCGAACATCAGAATCTAGCTATTCAGAAAGCCTTCGACAAGATCGCAGACCGAACATTGAACGTCCTCGATCGAACCGTTAGCGTCGATCGTCTTAAATCTATCAGGT
The DNA here is from genome assembly GCA_902826795.1 of uncultured Acidobacteriota bacterium. Taxonomy (GTDB): domain Bacteria; phylum Acidobacteriota; class Blastocatellia; order Pyrinomonadales; family Pyrinomonadaceae; genus OLB17. The sequence continues at coordinate 14,280 of CADEGD010000045.1, forward strand.
TCGCTCTTGGCAACGCCCAGATATGCCGAGCGTACTCGATCGTAAAACTCAGTCGTCTCGCGGTCCATGCGGTTGTGCACACGTCCCTCACCTTGGTGCTCGCTCATTCGGGTTATCGCCGTCTCCACCGTTATGTCGAAAAATACGGTCAAGTCCGGCTTCAGGCCACCCGTTGCAAGATAGATCACCTCATTGACCACTTTCTCATCGAAACCACGGCCGGCTCCCTGATAAGCGAAGGTCGCATCAGCGTATCGGTCGGATATCACGACTCGCCCCCGCTCAAGCGAGGGCTTTATCAGTGTTTCGACGTGCTGTGCGCGATCCGCCGCAAAGAGCAGCAGTTCGGACATCGGCGCGACCTCTTCATCGGTCTCAAGAAAAGCCGCGCGTAGCCTTTTCCCCAAGGGAGTGCCGCCCGGCTCGTGCGTGGTGAGCAGATCAACACCTTTTTCACGAAGATGATCGGCAAGTATGCGAAGCTGGGTTGATTTGCCGCTGCCGTCGATGCCTTCAAAAGTGATGAATTTTCCCGCCAAAACTGGATTAGTCCGATCTTTTTTCCTGAGCGATCGATGAAATGGAGTGCTTGAAGATGAGTACGTCCTGGCCGCCGATGTCGAGCATCACGGAGAATTTATCAAAGCTTTTGATGCGACCCGTTAATGTCGAACCCTGCAGGAGATGGATTACGACGGTCACCTTTTCGCGGCGGGCGGAGTTCAAAAAGGCGTCTTGAATGTTCTGGGCCGTCGATTTTTCCATAACATTTTCTCGTTTGTTTTCTTTGACTTACGAATTTGAACTTTCGATTATAGACAAAAAGTTATTGCCTAACAAGGAAATTCTTTTTTTAACAGATTAGTACAATTTTCTGCACATTTCCGCGAAAGTCGCATCATCGTCGCCAAATCCGTCCAGCCAGATTGCGTCGGGCTCACGGCGAAACCAAGTCAACTGCCGCTTAGCGTAGTTCCTAACGTCCTGCTTCGATTTTTCGATCGCGGATTCCAACGTTCTTTCGCCCCTAAAAAACTCGCAGACTCGACGATAAGCATGGGCTCCAAGTGCATTGCCTCTATCACTTACGCCCGCCGCGAGTAAATGTTTCACTTCGTCCACAAGTCCCGAGTTGAAGTGCTGAGTAGTCCGGAGATTTATTTTCTCGTATAACGCGTCGCGAGGCGGATTCAGGACAAAAAGCCGAATGCGAGAGGCAAATGCCGGCGGGTCGGCTCGATTCTGCTGTTGCTGAGAGAAGAGTTCGCCGGTCTGGAAGATAACTTCAAGTGCCCGCATTACCCTCGGAGCGTCGTTGGCGAACAACCTCGCTGCCGCGTCACGATCGACCCGCTCCAGCATCTGATGAAGATGTGAAACTCCTTTCTTTTCAGCAATTTGGTTAAGCCTTGTTCGCAGGCTCAGGTCAGTTTTTGGACTTTCGAATAGCGGCTGACGGAGAGTACGAAGATAAAAGCCCGTGCCGCCGACGAGGACTGGAACGGCTCCGCGAGACTCTATATCGGCAATCTTCTCCGTAGCGTCCGCCGCCCAATCGGCCGCGGTGTAATTGATGTTCGGGTCGACGTAGCCGATAAGGTGATGCGGAACGCCCTGTTTTTCTTTCTCCGAAGGTTTTGCCGTAGCGATGTCGATTCCCTTATAGATCTGCACCGAGTCGAAATTGATCACCTCGCCACCAACTTCACGAGCCAGCCGCACGCCCAGGGCTGTCTTGCCCGAAGCAGTCGGACCTGAGATGGCATATATGGATGAGCCAGCTGAGATCATGCTCCTTCATTTATACGTGATTAGTGTGAGGGTCCGCGATTGTTCCGCTCGGATTGGTGAAAGATTTTTGCATGAAAAGCTTAAACAAAATAGGAAGCAAGACGCGTGAGATCGAGACGAAACGCGAGCAAAGAGGAGAAATGGCATGGCGGCATTTGAGGAAAGTTACAACATATTTCTTGTGGCGGAACCGCATCGGCCTACGCTTCCGTCTTCTCCAAACCCTGCCCCTGATCTCGTGTGGGAAAGCGCGGTTAGGAACGACCTGCAACGAATCGCTGCGACTAAGATCGGCTCAGCTTTGCTTAACTCGATCAGGTGGCATGGAATTCCAGTAATAATTCAGCCTATGCTGACGGGAAAGTGTGGAGAAGGGACATGGCCCAGTGACGACTACATCCCTCCAGGTCAACAATCGAATGTATCCACCGGACCGACTGTTTGGTACTCGCCCGAGAATCATGACCTTTCACACAAATGCGAAGCTAAGTATAAGGTTTTCGGCCAGATACACATCGAGGGTCATGAGGTGTTGCTTCACGAGTTGGTTCACGCCTTTAGAATGGTTTCGAATAAACTTCGTCCGATCGGCACGGGAAAGGGGTTTGCCCTGTACAACACCACCGAAGAGGTCAACGCAGTCATCGTACAAGGCATTTACGCGTCAGAGATCGGACGGCGCGTTCGAGCTTCTCACACCAGGCATTTCGAGATCGACAAGGAATTGGACGGCTCGTTCGAATTTTATCAAAGCGGCACTGACTCATATCGTTACGTTAAGGATTTCTGCACGCAAAATCCAGGATTCACGCGAATGGTGGCGCGAGTTTATACGCGGTTCAATCCTATTCGGGCATATTATTTCGATCCTAGAAAGGCCGAGCGAATGTCGCAGACGAAGCTTGCCAAGCAACGCGATATGCTTCAGCCGATCAAGAGAGATGTATTCAGCTTCCTTCAGCGGGCTTTCTCGGGCTCAACGCCGTGATACTTCTTCCGTCCGATCATTACCGGAGCGTCCAGGACGCAGCACACGTTAGCGAGTTGTTTGAGGTCTCGACTCATTTCCGGGTCCGCCGCCAGCATTTTCATTGTGGCGTCGAATACCTCGGCAGCGGCTTTGTCTGTAGGTTCGGCTATCTTGTAATGCATCCATTTGCCGTCGCGTCGGGCGGTAACTAAGCCGGCTCGCTTCAGGTAAGAGAGATGGCGCGAGATCTTCGGATTGTTGGTATCCAGCGTCTCGGCAAAAAAGCAGACGCACACTTCACCATTCCGCATCAGGTTCAGCAGACGCAGCCGCGTCTTATCAGCCAAGGCCGCGAAAAATAGCTCAGAATTGAATCCATTCGTCTTCGACATTTCTTCTAATAGCTCACCGTTACCGCTTACTCCGAAATAAGGGATAAGCAAAAATATTTTATCACATTACAATTATGTCTTGACATAATTGTTTTTCTGGAATAGACTCTTCTCAATTATGGATAGCCGTAATTGTGATTATACTTCTTGGAGGCAATTATGTTCAACGTAGATACACTGAAAGCACACCTGGCTCTAAACGTCCGCAACGTAGAGAACAGCATCGATTTTTACAAGAGCATGCTCGGGATCGAGCCGAGCAAGGTTCGCACCGGCTACGCGAAGTTCGATGTGGCGAACCCGCCGCTCAATCTGACGCTCAACGAGATACCTTTCGGCGATCGAGGAGCTTTGTCGCACCTCGGCATTCAGGTCGCGACGACCGACGATGTTAATTCGATCCGCAACGCGTGGCAGGAGAAAGGGCTTGTGCCGAGGGACGAGATTCAAACGACTTGTTGCTACGCTCTGCAAGACAAAGCCTGGGTAAATGATCCGGACGGCAATGAATGGGAAGTGTTTACAGTGATCGAAGACAATCTCGGCGAGAATGTGGAAGGTGCGGCAGACAAATCATGCTGCGTCGTTCCGATTGCTATTGAAGCTAGCGCTGCTCCAAATTCGGCAAACTGCGGATGCGAGTTGACGGCTCCGGCGGAAGGCGAAGGCGCCTGTTGCGAGAGGCAGGCGAAAGCTTTCAGCGTTGCAGTTAAATCAGGTGGAAATTCATGCTGCGCGTGAATTGAGGTGGTGATATGAACTTAAAGCCCATCTTTACGGGGAAACAGAAATCTCGGTTAAAGCGATGCGCGATTCCGGGGCGGTGTCGAACTACCTCAAACCGAAGCTTTAACGAGCTGATGGAAGATCAATGGGAAGAACTTGTTATCAAGCTCGATAAGTCGAAGAACCAGTATGTTTTCAGAACCGCATGCTGCCCGGGAGCCCCAGCATGCTAACGATCCGAAGGTGGTCGGCTGAGTTTATAGGTACCGCAGGGTTAGTTTGTACGGTCGCCGGTTCGGGAATAATGGCCGAGCGCCTCTCCGGCGGGAACGTCGCAATTGCGTTGCTCGCAAACACGGCCGCCACCGGCGCCGCCTTATTTTTCTTGATCGTGTCTTTTGCACCTATATCGGGAGCGCATTTCAATCCGGCAGTAACGTTGGCGAATCTGCTGCGCCGCGAGATTAGCCTAAAGAACGCTCTCGGATATTTAGCCGCACAGTTTTCCGGAGGCTTGCTTGGAACGGCGATGGCGAATCTGATGTTCGATCTGCCACCGGTGTTCGCATCGACGAAAGTTCGGACGGGATTTGGCCAGTGGCTCGGCGAGTTCGTGGCGACTTTTGGATTGGTCGGTGTGATAATCGCGGTTCGCCGTCAGTCGCTGCCAGTGATCGCCGGGTGCGTGGCGGCATTCATCTCCGCGGCTTACTGGTCTACGTCGTCAACGTCATTCGCAAATCCGGCTGTCACCTTTGCCCGTGCATTCAGCGATACTTTTGCGGGAATACGGTTGGCGGACGTTCCAGCGTTCATTGCTTGTCAGATCATAGGCGCGTTTGTAGCTTACCTCGTCTTCGGATGGCTTTTCGCGGAGAAAGATCTATGAAGAAGGTACTGTTTGTATGTGTCGAAAATTCGTGCCGCAGCCAGATCGCCGAGGCGTTCGCGCGCATGCATGGCGGCGATGATGTGGAAGCATATTCGTCCGGCTCGCGTCCATCGGGCGTTGTGAACCCGAAGGCGATCGAAACGATGCGAGAGATCGGATATGATCTCGCGACTCACACTTCGAAATCGCTCGACGAAATATCCGACGTCACCTATGACTTCGTTGCCACAATGGGCTGCGGTGACGAGTGCCCCTTCATCCGCGCTTCTGTACGAGAAGACTGGCAGATCCCCGATCCGAAAAATATGCCGTCCGAGGAGTTTCGTTTAGTGCGGGATGAGATTGAGCGGAGAGTGAAGGGAATGCTCGTTGCTCTGGGACATTCGAAATAACAATTTTTTGCAAGCGGAACATTCTCTGGGCGTTCTTGTCTAAGTTCCTTAAGGAGAAAACCCTAAATGAATAAAGACACTTGGAAGTTTGCGGCGCTTGGAATGTTTCTGGTGCTGATGGCGGCGGCGATCTGGGTGTATCGGCCGGTGGAGAACCGGCTGACGCGCGTAACGGTAGTTGGCGATTCGGAGGCGAAGGTCGCACCGGACACGGCGGTAGTGACCTTTGCGGTTGTTACGCAAGGCAAACAGGCGGTCGAGGCTCAGCAAGAAAATGCCCGTCGGAGCGAAGCAGTGCAGAAGGCTGTCGAAGCTGTGGCTTCCGATATGAAGGTCGAAGTCAAAACGAGCGATTACAGCCTGAATCCTGAGCAGGATTACTACTCTGGCAAGATGCCGAAGATTCTCGGCTATCAGGTACGAAACACGGTTACAGTTTCGATAGATAAGATGGATCGCGTTGGAACGATCATCGATGCGGCGACTGCGGCTGGCGCCAATAGCGTTGATGGAATTCAATTCGTTGTCGGCCAATCTAGCCCGGCTCAAGGCGATGCCCTCGCCCTTGCGGCCAAGCAGGCAATGGCAAAGGCCGAAGCTGCTGCTACAGCGATGAACGGCAAGATCGTCCGCGTTGTGCAATCGACCGAAGGCGGGATAGATCCGGCTCATGTTGAGGCAAGCTATAGCAACGCAGCCGCTAACGCCGTCGCAAGGCTTGAATTTGAGCGGAAACCGATGACGCCGGTTCGTGCCGGTGATCAGACAATTCGCTCGCAGGTTGTGTTGGTCGTCGATATTTCGGTTGAATAGCAATACCAACATTCGTTTTGTTTCAAAGCTCGGAAGGTTCGATAATTCAGACTAGGATCGCTAGGACGAAACGGAGTCTGCAGCTACCTTGAATCAAACCGCGATATTACTCGGAGTCCTTTGTCTTTTGTTTGCTTTCGCAAATGTTGCGGCAGAGTGGAAAGGCGGCAAGGGCTATGTTCTTTTGACCAAAGTTGCGGCAAGCAGTTCGTTTCTCGCGCTTGGGCTGTGGAATTTCGCTGGATCGTTTTACGGCAGCCTGGTCGTCGTGAGTTTAGCGTTTAGCTGGATCGGCGACGTATCGCTTGTGTGGCGGAGTAAGCGTGCCCTGTTCGGCGGGATCGCAGCTTTTTTGCTCGCACATGTCGCTTATGCCATCGCATTCGCGGGGCTCCCCTCGACCCGACAGCATTCGTCGGTGCTTTGTTTATCTGGAATATCGTAACGGTGCTGCTGATCCGCTGGCTGTGGACGTATCTGGCCGGGGCGGACCGATATGCGGTGCTCATTTACACGGCGGCGATTACCGTGATGGTGTCGCTTGCAGCCGCAACGCTTTCGCCGCTTATCGGAGTTGCCGCAGGAATGTTCGCGATCTCCGATATCTCCGTTGCTCGCGACAGGTTTATCGAGCGCTCGGTCGCGAATAAGATGTGGGGCATTCCTTTGTATTATCTCGCCCAAGTGTTGTTCGCGGCCTCGATAAGACTCACCGATCTTCCATAGCCAGACTCCCTTACGGTCGTGTTTCCGCCCTTAGCAAAACATCTGCGATAATTCCCTGCAAACTTTACTGCCATGAAAACAATTAGAATGTTGATGTTGATCGCGGTGTGCGGTCTTGTGATGCAGGCTCAGACTTCGGCTCCGGGATATGCCAAATGGGTAAATCCGCTTATCGGTACGCAGAAGATGGGGCATACGTTTCCGGGTGCGACGGTGCCTTTCGGGGCGGTGCAGCTTTCGCCGGATACAGACCAGCAGCCGCATAACATCAACGGCGTCTACAACAAGGATGCGTACAAATATTGCGCGGGTTATCAATACGACGATAAAGAGATCGTCGGGTTTTCTCACACGCACTTCAGCGGGACGGGTCATACCGATCTCGGCGATTTTCTGATCATGCCGACGGTCGGGCCGCTGCAGCTAGAGCCGGGTAAGAAGGGTGATCCGGCGAGCGGTTTCCGGTCAGCGTTCTCTCACGCGAATGAAACCGCTGAAGCGGGTTACTACAAGGTCAAGCTAGACGACCACAACATCTTGGCGGAGATGACGGCCACGACGCGTGTCGGGATGCATCGGTACACCTACCCGACGGCGTCAAGCGATGCTCACATCATCCTCGATCTGATGCATGGCATTTATAACTACGACGACAAGAACGTGTGGACGTTTGTGCGAGTCGAGGGTGACCGGCGGATCGTGGGCTATCGGCAGACCAACGGCTGGGCTCGGACGCGGACGGTGTATTTCGCGATGGAATTTTCGAAGCCGTTCAAATCGTACGGCTTTAAGAATTTCGGCAAGCAGGACTATCAGGGCTTCTGGCGAAAGTTTGACCAGACTAAGAATTTCCCCGAAGCGGCCGGTAAGCAGATCCGAGCGTATTTCGATTTCGACGTATCTGCCGGTGAACAGGTGCAGATCAAGTTTGCGCTGTCGCCGGTATCGACAGAAGGTGCATCGGCGAATCTGAGATCTGAAATTTCAGATTGGAATTTCGAGCGGGTAAAGAATCAGGCTCAGGCTGAATGGAATAAGGAGCTTTCGAAGATCGCCGTGACTATGCTCGACAACGGCGAGATGGTGAATTTCTACACCGCTCTTTACCATGCGTTTTTGTCGCCGACGGTTTATATGGATGTCGATGGGCGGTATAAGGGGCTCGATCAGAATCTTCATCAAGCTGAAAATGCGGACAGGAATGTCCGCGTTCCATTTACCAACTACACAACCTTCTCGCTTTGGGACACCTACCGGGCGCTACACCCGCTGTTGAACATTATTCAGCCGACGCGGAACCGGGATATGGTGCGGTCGATGCAGGCTCATTACGATCAGAGCGTGCATAAGATGCTGCCGGTTTGGTCGCATTACGCGAACGAGAATTGGTGCATGATCGGATATCACAGCGTGTCGGTGATCGCCGATTCGATCGTGACGGGAAACCTGACCGGACCGGAAGCGGTGAAGGCTCTTGAGGCATCGGCTCAGACGGCGAGGACAAAGTATTACGACGGGCTTGAGTGGTACATGTCGATGGGTTATGTGCCGGATGACAAGAACTCGTCGTCGGTTTCGAAGACGCTCGAATATGCATATGACGATTGGGCGATCGCACAGGCGGCGAAGAAGTTAGGACGAAACGATCTTTACACGGAGTTCATCAAGCGGTCGGAGAATTGGCGGAATCATTGGGACCCGTCAACCGGCTTTATGCGGCCAAAACTCGCAGATGGGAAGTTTCGTGAGAATTTCGATACGCTCTCGACCCACGGCCAAGGGTATATCGAAGGCAACGCGTGGAACTACAGTTTGTATGTGCCGCATAACCCGTCGGCGATGATCGAGCTGATGGGCGGGACGGGGAAGTTCTCAAAGCACATGGACGAGCTGTTCACGATGCATCTGCCGGACGAGTTTTTCGCCGAGACCGAGGACGTTACGCGTGAGGGCATCATCGGCAACTACGTTCACGGCAACGAACCCGCTCATCACGCGGCGTATCTTTATAACTGGACCGATGACCCGTGGAAGACGCAGGAACGCGTTCGGATGATCTTGAAGAATCAATATCGCCCGACGCCGGACGGTCTCGGCGGCAACGACGACTGCGGCCAGATGTCGGCGTGGTATCTCTTTACGGCGCTCGGATTTTATCCGGTCGCTCCCGGTTCGGGCGAATATTCGCTCGGAAGCCCGGTCATAAAGAGGGCGTCGTTGAAATTGGAAAACGGTAAAGTGCTGAACATCGAAGCAGTTAACCAGAGCGAGAAGAATGTTTACGTTTCCGGCGTTGAGCTCAACGGCCGTCCGCTCAATCGCCGACACGTCACCTTCAATGAGATCTCGCAGGGCGGAAAGCTCGTGTTTCAAATGAGTGATCGACCGGTTCGTTCCGCAAGCTAAGGCATCCGCGGCTTTTCACTCACGATCGATTAACAGAGCTGGGTTGATTTTGAACTGAAGCATCTTGGCGGTCTCTCGGCCACCGTCGCCGCCCTTTCGCTGCATCGTAATTCGACCGATCTTCAGGTTGCCGGCACGCGTGATCACGACGGGACCTTCGGCAAAGAATTTGACCGCATCGGCAGCGGGGCGAAAAGCCCAGAGCGGTTTATCCGATGCACGATAAGCGACGAGGAACCATTCGGCCGCGTGGCCACCATCACCTTCGAACAGGTCCGACGCGATCATGTCTTTGTTTGCCGCGAAGAAATCGATCACCGCTTGCTGCTGGTCTTTCGTGAGTTCGTTCAGGTACATCCGTCCGGCCGTTCGGACGGGCTTGCTAGGAGCGACCTCGCCTACGAAGTATCTAAGAGACTCCGCCACATTCGGCGGCATCTTCCACACCTTTGCATAGGTTGCGACCCAGCGTTTGTCGATCTGGTTAAAGCCGGTCTCGTTGCTCACCAGCTTTATAGAGATCCCTTTTACGGACGTCACGCCGCCCGCCTTTACCGTCACCTCCACATCACTCTTTTCGCCGTGCGGACGCGTCGCCGATACCGACTCGACACGAGCAGGGGCAAACCCCATCGCCGCCAACCATAAACGAGCGTCCTGATCCGCCTGCCAGTTGTTGAACTTCGCCGCGATCTCAGCTTCATTGCGAAACCCTGCCTTTGCCGTCTCGGAACCCTTTGCCGCGGTTTGTGCGAATGCCTGCTGAAACAATCCCGCAGCGAGAAAAAGCGTAAGAATGAGGATTCGAATGGTCGTCATTTTTGATTGATTGTAGCGGAGTTTCGTCGCCAAAACTAAGCGGCGATCTTACTACTGGATTTTCGTCAACTCATTGCAATATGCTGTAGATACAGAAATGGAAAATCGAGAAGAATTCACGCGTCCACCGGCGGCCTCGGTCGATCTTTCGGATCCTTACGCTCGCGAAGCGCAGATCTTTCCGAAGTTTTCCGACGAACAAATCGCAGCCGTAAAGCGCTTCGGAAAAGTAGAGCAGCATCCGTCCGGCTCCATCCTCTTCACCCGCGGAGATAGATCGGTCGATTTCTTCGTCGTTTTGAAAGGATGCATCGAGATCGTTGCCCCGGCAAAATATGGCGCGAGTATTGTAATCACTACGCACTACGAGAATCAGTTTACGGGCGAACTCGACCTGTTCAACAACCAGAAGATACTCGTCGATGGGCGAATGGGCGCGGACGGCGAAGTGATCAGAGTAAAACGAAACGACTTCAGAAAACTTCTCGCCGCCGAGACCGACATCGGAGAAATAATCACGCGTGCTTTCATACTTCGCCGCTCCGGATTTATCGCGCATTCGCAGGCCGGCGTTATACTGCTCGCACCGGCGAGGTCGGGTGATTCGCTTAGGATTCAGCGCTTCCTTCGCCGTAATGGCTTCCCGGTAAAACTCGTATCGGACGACGATGAAGAAGGTCGGGCAATTCTCGAATGCAAGTCGCTGCAGATAGACGACGGGCCGTTCGTTCTCTACGCCGCCGAGACGCTCTTACAGAATCCGACAAATCGCGAGGTCGCCGAAATGCTGGGGTTCGCCGAGGAGATCGAAGCGGACGTTACCTTCGATGTCACGATAGTCGGAGGTGGCCCGGCTGGGCTTGCGGCAGCGGTTTATGCGGCGTCCGAAGGTCTTGAGACATGCGTGATCGAGTCGGAGTCGCCCGGCGGTCAGGCAGGTACAAGTTCGAAGATCGAGAACTACCTCGGATTCCCGACCGGAATATCTGGCCAGGAACTCGCGGGACGGGCACGCATTCAAGCGCAGAAATTCGGGGCACGAATTTCAGTTCCGCGTACGGCTCGCAGGATAGACTGTTCCGTTTTCCCTTATCGCATAGAGCTCGAAGACGACGACACGCCGATCCGCACGCGTTCGGTAGTCATTGCAACCGGAGCGCGTTACCGTCAACTGGACGTCGAGAACCTAGAGAGTTTTGAGGGCAACGGAGTACATTATGCAGCGACGGCGGTCGAGGCGGCAGTTTGTCGCAACGAAGAGGTTATCGTTGTCGGCGGCGGCAACTCGGCAGGACAAGCGGCCGTATTTTTGTCGCACACCGCCAGTCATGTACACATTCTGGTCAGGAGCAAAGAGCTTGCATCGTCGATGTCCGATTACCTGATAAGCCGGATCGATGCATCGGACCGGATAACTCTGCACACCGAGACCGAGATCGTAGGGCTTTCCGGAAGCGGGTATCTCGAATCCGTTTGCTGGCGCAATACCGCAACCGGAATCGAAGAGAACAAACCGATTAGCAGCGTTTTCTTGATGCTTGGAGCTTCGCCCAACACCGGTTGGATAAAGGACTGCATCGCGCTCGACGCGAACAGATTTATCATCTGCGGCGGCGAATTTACGGACGCACAGGGCGTCGAGCGCAGGGCGTTTCCGCTCGAGACAAGTCAGCCGAATGTTTTCGCGGTCGGCGATGTCAGATCGGGATCGATCAAGCGAGTTGCGTCCGCTGTAGGTGAAGGTTCGGTGGTCGTCTCATCTGTTCACGAAGCGCTAAAGACGAACCCAACGATCACTCTGCTGGCCAACGACCAGTCGGCTTAGTTTAAGACGTTAAAAAGTTCCTTAGTCGCGCGAATCGCATTGGCCGGCCCATGCGACATCTCGTCGAATATTTCGATGCGGTTACGGCCGTTCTTTTTCGCTTGATAAAGAGCCTCGTCTGCAGCCTTGATCAAATCGGCCTCGGTCGAACCCATCCTGGGCAAAACCGTGGCGACCCCCATGCTTACGGTAAGCATGTCGCTTATCGGAGAGGAAGAATGTTTGATCTCCAGTCGTCCGAGATTCTCTAAACCTTCCTGGGCGATCTTCACAGCCCCGTCAGAATCGGTACCTCCGAGAACGAGAGCAAACTCCTCGCCGCCAAATCTTGCGACCAGATCTGTCGGGCGCTTTATCGCCTCGGCAAAGGCCTCCGCCACTTTTTGCAGACACTCGTCTCCAGCTTGATGACCATATGTATCGTTGAACTGCTTGAAGTGATCGATGTCGATCATCACTAGCGATATCTCCGTTCGAAAGCGAACCGCCCGATGCCATTCGTCCGATAAGAAGCTTTCGAAGCGTCGTCGATTACCGATCTTGGTCAGGCCATCGGAGTTGGCTAGAGTTTCGAGGTGCTGATTAACGCGGGCGAGCTCGGCTGTGCGCTCTTCGATAAGCAATGCAAGCCTTCGTTCGCGAGACCTTAGCTGGTAAACGCTGAGTTTCCAAACCCCCAAGAGCAGTAATGTTCCGATCAGCACGCACGATACGATAAACAGTTTTGTCTGGTAGAAAAACGGTTGAAGTTCGATCTTGATCGCTGTCGGATCACTCCACACCCCATCGCTATTTACCGCTCGGACGAGAAAGCTGTACCGGCCGGGAGGAATGTACGAATAGAAAGCCGCACGTCGTGAGCCCGCATCGACCCATTCTTCGTCGTGGCCTTCCAGCTTGTATTGAAATCTGATTTGATCGGATTTGATCAGGGAGATGCCTGTATATTGAATTTCGAGGTCGCGTACGCCCGGAGCAAGAAGGACACTCTCAGCGAGTGGTGCCGACTGCCGGTCTGCGCGCACTTCCTCGAAAACTACCGGAGGCGCAAAAGGATTGGGCCTTTCGGCGCTCGGATCAACGATCGCGATTCCCATTTGCGTCGGAAACCAGAATCTGCCCTGATCGTCCCTATAGCTTGCGGGCTGCCGTCCGCCGTTACACTCGCTCGACAGCATCCCGTCCGACCGGCCATAACTTATGGAACTTATCTTTGAAACCCTGCCCTCGGCAAAATCATCAAGTTCCTTTTTTCTTACGCGATAGATGCCCTGGTTGGATGTGATCCAGAACGAGCCGAAACCGTCTTCCTCGATCGCGAAGGCACCGCTGCTGAACAATCCATCTTTCTGTTCGAAGTTTGAAAACTTCCCGTCCTTATAGCGACTTAAACCCTGATCGTATGTGCCGACCCACATCACGCCTTCGCTGTCCTCAAAAATGGTTCTGACGTGGTCGCCGACGAGGCCGTCCGCCGCGGTAAGATTATCGAACCGTCCATCGACCAACCGGCTCAGACCACCATACCCGCCAAACCACATGGTACCCTTGGAATCTTCAAAGATGACCGTCATGAACTCGTTCGGCAAGCCGTCCGTTGTCTTGTACTCGGCAACCGGAACTTCGTCTCTAAATCTTACGAGCCCCTTGTTAGTCGCAGCCCAGACATTTCCAGACTGATCGCCGTGAAGAGCGAAAAAATGACCTCCTTGGTAAATCATTTTGGCTTGACGATTTCTTACGATGAAGAGCCCTCCGTTGATGCCAACCCACAACTGACCCTTCTTATCTTCCCAGATGCTTTGAACTGACATTCGTCCGGGAAGCCATCGTTTCGATACGTCGACGCCCGAATCTTCGGGTTCGATCGGCACCGGATGAAGGAACCCGTCCTTAACGATGCTCAACCCAACCGTCGAGCCGACCCAAACAGTACCGCTGGAATCTCGAAAGATCGGGTAGATCTCATTTCCTTTGTCGCCATCCTTAGGAGCGATGCTTTCGATTATCTGGCGGCGGCGGCGAACGAGTCCACGAGTCGTCGCAAGCCATGCCGTTCCTTCGTGATCCACAAACGCCGACGCAACAGAGAATCCACGAATATCCCGATCCCAGATCTTGACGCTGCCGTTCCGGACCTGAACAAGTCCTATTCCGGATGACGAGCCTCCGCCGCTGCTGAACCAGACGCTGCCGTCCTCTTCCTGCCAAAATGAATGGTAAACAGTGGTGATCGGAAGACCGTCGTCTTCGTCGAACACTTCGACCGCTCCGTTCTTGATCCGGTAAACACGTTCTTCGCCGAGCCATAGGTTCCCTTCGCGATCAAAGAAGCGCGAAGGTGTGTAAACGAGCCTGCCAAGATCGAGCTTTATCTTTATCGAGCTTCCGTTTCTTCGCTCGATGACGCCGTCCTTTTCGATTCGCCACTCCGCGCCGTCCGGGCCCTTCATTTCAATTCCATCGCTCGGCTGCGGGGCTTTCTCGATAAAATGGAATCCGTCACTATCCAGCGAATACCAGGTTTTTCCCGCACGATCGTCGTCTTCCGACAGGAACCGCACGCGACCGTCGGGGCCCCGTTCGATAACCTGAATATAATGCCCGGGAACTTCGTCCGATCCGTATGAAGTGAAAACTCCACCTCGCACAACCGTGACGTTTCCGTCCTCGGTTGTCGCGGCGTAGATCGTTCCGTCAGTGTCGGCGAAGATGCTCGTAAACCTGTTGTTGATGATCCCGGGAGTGTTCCCAATGTTGAACGTTTTGAACCTGACACCATCAAACCGAACAAGCCCGTCGTAGGTGGTAAACCAAAGATAGCCGTCGGGCGTTTGGGTTATTTGTCGAACTCCGTTCTGCGGCAGGCCATTGTCAGTCGTCCATGTGTCGAATCTATACTGCCCCGCAACGGCGACTGCCGCGGCGAGCAAAAGATACACGAATAGCAATGCTCTGCGTGGACTGCTGGAGGCCATCTTGTTGAGGCGAGTGACGTTCGGACGGTGACGGGCGAACACTTCAGCGCAGTGAAATACGCTAAGTCCATTAAACTACAATGCTTAAAACGACGTCAAACTTTTTGTTAACGGGACAAGCAAAATTTTGAATGAGACGCGTCGGAAGTTAAGAAGTGTTCTAAAATGGTTCACCGAGAGAGGAATGACTTCGTTATGACAGGCTGGCCGCGAACCCTTACCTGGACCGATTTCACGGCGATTGCAAACCCTGGCCCAACACAACTTCGGGCGCTAAACGGACATGCGATCGTCGCTCGAGTCGGCCTTTCGATAATGTTCTATATTGGCACTTCGTTTCGCCAACCGGACGGAAACTCTTTCCGGTCGGTGGATGTGAGGCTTCAAATAAACCAACTTGAATATGTTCCCTCACGGATACCGGCTGGGCAGGAGTCTCGCTACCTGCAGCATGAGCAGGGCCATATGGATCTGATGGGCCTTTTCGCTCGGGAGCTTGAAGTTGCGTTGCTAGCCTTGAGGGCGAGTTCATCGACCGAGCTTACGACGCTAGCCAACTCGACGGTCGACCAAGGGATCAGTAACGCTCGGATGTATGCGATAAATGTTCCCGGTCGCGACTGCCTTTACGACCGGGAAACGAATCACGGAATGAATCAAACGGCTCAAGCTCGCTGGAATCGGCTGATCGCTCAGAACGTCTCTCGCTGGCGCGAATCTGATTTTATCTTTCGAACATAGTCTCCGCGATCAAAGATCATGCACCGACCGCAGAGATGCCAACCGGTGCCATTTTTAACTATTGCGTTTTCATTCGACGCTGTTTTTCCTTCTCGGCCGCCGTATCGAAAAGCATGATGCTCGGTCCGTTTTGAGGATGAGTTGAGACAATTACGTCGAATCCGGTGCAAGAGAGTTCGGCAGATTGCTCTTCCCGCTTGAACTTCCATCCGGTTTCGGGAAGCCCGTTTGCTTTTGCCATTTTTTTCACAAATTCGTTGATGTCGCTCGTTCCGTCGTCTGTATATCTGACGACGAGGCCGACCAATTTATCGTCGAGGAAATGCCATATTGGGCTCACGTCCTCAAATCCTTCTGTTTCCCCGAACTTGTTTACGATCTGTCCGTAGGTCAGCAAAACGAAATTGACCTCTTTTTTGTAGAGATTGCCTTCTTTTTCGTCCATGTAAGCAGCAACAAACCCTTTGACGCGTGAGGCAACTTCTTCCGACGATTGACCTAGGAAGAATCCTTGAAGAATCGGAGCCTTAGCCACGGTACATGCGGTCGCCGATGCCGGCGAAACGGACTGGGTATTCGTACTGGCTGGTGTTGCCGTGGCGTAATTGGTAGGGCTGCCCGAACTCGCGACCCCGCCAGAAGGCGACTTGTTTGAAGATGAAGATGCTCCGCAGCCCGCAGCGGAGATCGACATTGCCAACAGAGCGGCAGCGACAATGGTGCACAAAAATCTCTGTCCCATAAAGTTTAAGTGACTTCCTGTTTAATTTATTTCGTTCGCGGCCGCAAGGGGATACGGCGTTCATTTAACTTGCCTTGCTCTTCCGAAACGTCTTGCCTTTGTAAGGCGACATTTCGTTGGGCGAGACGACAAGTCTCAGGTCTTTGCCTGACATTTCAAAGACGTAAGTCTCTTGGCGGTTTTGCATTTCCTTCCCCGCGACCTCTTCCGTCTCAACATCAGGCTCGACAGAGACTGTGGCGGTGATCTGCTTTTTCGCTGCGTCCCACTTCCACGTGCCGGAGCCTTTCCACGTAACGTCTTCCTGATTCCATTCGAACGATGCTTGGCCCTTTTCGCCAAAGGAAAAGGAGATGTCGCCACCATAGTCTTCCGTGTAGCGATAAGTGTACGTGCCGGAGATCACCGGATCTTTCGCAGATGCCGCCGTCTCAAATTCGTAGCGGTTAAAAAGTTGATTGTCGTAGGTAAAAACATTCACAACCTTGTCACCTTTTTTCCAGCGAAAGATCGCATCACCTCGAGGTGACGATGGGCCGGCTTCAAGCTCGGGAAACTCTTTGCAGATGGGTATTCCGCTCGCGCAATTATCGTCGCCGTCTTTTGTCCGAGCTGGCTGCCATCCGTCTTTGACTATCTGCGGACGAACGATGGCTTCGTAGTCTTCGTCTTGCTTAAACGACGCGAAAATGTTCGTTGAGGTAGTGTTCGCTACCTCAGTGTTGACGAGGTTCGCATTCGTATTGCCTTGGCCGGCCGTCACCTCGGCAAGATTTCCAGCCTTTCCTTCAGACGCGTTTGACGATGTCGACGAGCCGCACGCGGATAGACCGACGGCGGCCGATGTGAGAAGTAACAGGATGATACAAGTACTCTTGTTGTTCATATTTGTGTGAGTTTAGCTCTAGAGATTGAAGTTTTCGACACAACGAATAAAAAAATATCCGTTTCAGAAGAACTTTCCGTGGGCGGGTTTCTTGCACCGAACTTGGGAAAAATACGAGATTCAATATGCTTTGGTAACTTCTGCGCCGGTGTAGTAGTGCCTTATGATGTCCGTTGATTTGACACCCATTTTCGCCATGCCAAAGGCTCCGTATTGACACATGCCAACGCCGTGCCCCCAACCGCGACCGGTGAATGTGTAGCTCGTAACGGTATTTCCCGAGTAACGCTTGTTGATGACGAAGAGCTGTTCCTTCAGACGGAGAGCTGAGCGGATCTTGCCGCCTTTGAGAGTTTTCACGCCGTTAGATCCAATTATCTCGATCTCGACCGCACGACGCGAATAACCTTTCTGCTTGACGTTCACGTCGTAGAGCGTACCGATGCCGCGGACGTATCTCGACAGTCTCGATTGAAGCGCACCCGCACCGATGGTTGTGCTCCAATTCGTAAATGGTGACATGTTCTCGGCGACGGTGGGTAGGTCGGTCGGTTCGATCTCAAGATGCCAGACGGCACCTGATGCATCGGTGAGAAATCTCACATTCTCGCCACCGACGAGCGCGGCCTCCTTGATCTGATACATCTGGTCGCCGAATTTGCGAAAGAGGAAAACATCCGGACGGATCGTGACCTGTCGATCAGTTCTGCCGTTCCTTAAAATTAACCGTCCGTCGACCGTCGCTTTTGTCGTGCCTGCTTGCAGCGTGGGCATCCATTTTTTCTTCTCGTAGATCTGTCTTATCAACCGCAGCATTTTTGCACGCGATAAAGAGCGATTCGGTTTCAGCGTGAGGTCGCCATGAAGTGTGAAATAGCCATCGCGCATCAGCATCGCAATGTCGGCCCGCCGCTCTTTCGGAATCTCAGCAGCGTCATCGAACGCAAGCTGATAGTTAATATCGGAATCACTGAGTAGCGTGTCCGGTGCTCCTGGCGTGTAGATGAAAGACGAGAGAACACGGGCGAGTTCGATTGGTTTTGCAGTGTCCTTGTTGACGTTTGGAAAAACCTTTCCGAACTTCGACGCGAGGTTGTTCATCCAGTTCGACATCTCGCCATCGGTCGGGATATCTTCGAGCCAGTCGTCAGTTATCTGATTTGTCGTGAGCGAAAAACCATTCACTGCGAGTATCGACATCAGCCGAACGAGCTCGAGGTTTGCGTCGTCTCGCAATTTCGAGGGCGTCCGCGCCGTTTTGATCATGAACGGATCGAAGTGCCGTTGGCCCTCAAGCGAGCATTCCACACCGCGAAGATAAGGCTCGGCGTGATCAAAAATATTCTCGCTGTTCTCGGTACGGCCACCGCACGTCGAGGTGAAGTAAGCCATGATCGGCTTGCCGTTGTAAGTAGCGACCTGACCTGCGGTCTCGCGTACGGCTCGCGTTCCCATCGCCGTCTCGATCGAAACGCCTTTGTAAACCTGCGACCAGACGGTTGGAACCATGTCAAAGCCTTGCGTGCCATATCCGCCGATGTTGGCGACCGCGTAAGTGCGGGCGGCGATCGCCTGAGCTTTCTGCGCTTCGATGTGCGGAAGGCCGAGCTCGGCCGGTACGACACCAAGCAGATATTCTTCAAGCGGCACGACGTTCACAACGGTCAGCGATCCTTTCGCGTTTACGAAGACCTCGATCTTGCCTCGATATGCTTTGCCGTTAAGCCGCACCGGATTCGCGCGCTCGTTGAGCGATCCAAAAGAGACAGATTTTAGCGAAGTGTACTTGGCCGTTTCGACTGGCCCGTTCACGATAACTTCGCGAAGGTTGGGATCGACGACTGCCGGACCAACTGACGGGCCGGTCTCGCCGGTAGCTTTTACAAGGCTACGAACCTGCGACTTCCCCGCGGTTCGATTCTGCTGCGATAGAGCGATTGCTTCGTCCGAAAGTACCGTCTTCTTTTCGCTGACGAGGATCAGATCGTCGAACCCTTTCTCCGCCATTGCGTTCTTGAATCGCTCCGCATCTTCGACGGAATCGAACACACCTCCGATCCAAACTTTCCAAGTATTCGTCGCACTATCGACGCTAACAAGAGCCGATTCTTCGGTGGCCTCGCGAATGTCCTTCGCAATCTCGTTCGCCTCGTCGGCGGTCGGAAGCCCTTGCACCTCGAACCTGAACTGATCAACCTGAGGCGGTCGATATGCCCGTGCCGCGACTGAGATCCGATTTGACCCGAGCATTCTCAACTGTTCGTCAGGCGAATAGGCTACTAACGACGAATCGCCGGTCGTGATCGAAACCGAACTCGAATTGGTCGAGAGGCCGATGCGGATAAGCGGTTCACCCGAAAGGGAGAACATTTCGCCAGCCATAGTGGAAAAACAAAAAACGAGGATTGTGAAAAGAGCAAAGAACGACCTTTGAGTCATGATTCAATGATAAAAACGACCGCGGGAAAAGTGAAGCCGTGTCTTAACTCGTCGAACTGAAACCAGCTTTTGTCATTATCGTAGGCAAATCTAGAAAAGCTATTGACACAAAGATCTAACTGAAATATTGTGTTCGTGCCTAACCAGATTTAATCAGTCTTTACAATAATGAAAATCGCTTCTTCCGCCTTCGTTTCGATTCTCGTATTTTTTATCGGATCTCTGTCGATCTGTGCCCAAAGTCCCTTCGAAGTATGGACGTTTGAGTACACCGACCGATGGCCTCACTCTTTTTGGCATTGTCCGTCATGCAGCGACGTACCTTCTGCGTCATCACCACCTTACACTCAGATTGCCTACGCGGCGAACGGCTGGACTAACAATAGAGCCAACATAGACCCGAATCTTTTTGCCACTTTCAATGGTGGCAGGCTGATGGGGGGGGAAATTATGAGGATTCAACGTGTTCCCAGAATACTCTTGGGTACGGCACCATTGGCTACGAACCATGGGCAACAAGCCTATTGTGCGGGCACATCCGATGAAATCACGGCCGAGTTTTCCCAGCCGGTTCTCGGTCGAAAGATAGAGTTTCGCGGCAAATACCCTCAGACATTAACAATCACAGAAAGTGGTCGGCGGCCTTTCAATGTTGACTTTTACCCGGTCTATCGAAACGGCGGACTGGTAGGCGGTGCTGCGACAGCATATCTCTCGGGCAAAAAAATTTCCGGAGTTAAAGTCAAAAGTGACGATTCCGAATTCGCTTTCTCAATTCAAAGCTTGAGCGTTCACAAGCTGCTTAATTCGTCTCGGGCCGGCAAAAACCCGCCGCCCAACTATTGTAATGTACCGCCGATTGACCGTCCGGTTCCGCAGATTATTAACAGCCATGATTGGACGATGGACGCTGAAGTCTCAGACGACGACGGTCTCGTTCTTACAGATGTGAAGTTGAAAGGCCGTCTTATGGCGGAGCGTATCAGCGTACCTTATTACCAGCTCACGACCAACCAATCCGGCTTTCAGCGTGGCGAGTTGAGACCTGCCGACACTGGAGGTCCGCTTCGAAGCCGATTAGTCTATTACGAGCCGAAAATCGACGCTGACCGTTTAGTTGTAAAAGCGACGTATGCGATCGACTCTATATCCGCAACATCCCAAAGCTGCCTAAGCATCACGCAGATTTACGAGTTTGAGAGAAAGGATTTCTGGGGCGTTTGTGCCCCTGATCCCACTACCGGGCACCTTTCAACATCCTGCAGTAGATGGAAGGCTTCAGCCATCTACTCCTTTCGAGGGGTAAACGGCGAGACGGTAGCTGATATTAATGTTGCTCAACGAAATCATTTCAACGTAAATGGACGATCGAGAAACTCCGTGGGTTTGTTTCAAGACTGTGACAACAGCCCTTTTTTGCTCGGATGTTTTCCAAGCGGTAACGACATTTTGTTCTCAAAAAAACTCAATCCTCTATATACAGAACAGCTATCCCACGTCGCCTCAAGGGGTAAGAACCTCCGTCAATGGGACAACATCCACCAGACATACCGAAGCAAAGTCTCGGAACCCGTTACTCTTGAAAATTTGAGCAAATTTATTGCCGGGGGATGTCCGGAGTGTTTGCATAGCCACTGGCGATGGGGAAAACCCAATGGTGAAAAATTTGGGAATGGAAATCTTTTGTTCCCATCGGGATCTGATCAAGACCTTTCCATTGGAATTGTGAGACTCCGCGGTGGCGAGGACGATCCAGCAAATTTTCTTGAACTGATTGATACATTTGCCCCGGAACCAATCCGTACCCGCGTTTCAGGTGTTACACTTCTCGGAAAAGAGGATAATCACTATGAAGTGGTCAAGTAAACGTAGACATAAAAGTCTCTTATTTCTCCTTTAGTTTAT
>CADEGD010000046.1 GCA_902826795.1 uncultured Acidobacteriota bacterium
AGCGGATCGACGATCTAAGGCCGCTGCGTCAACTGCTTGCCGGCGGCGATGTGCTGTCCGCTACGCACGTTAGGAAAGTCCTTGAGAATTTAAATTGCGACCTGATCAACGGATACGGACCGACCGAAAACACGACCTTCACCTGTACGTATAAGATCGCTCGCGACGCCGATCTCGGACGGTCAATCCCGATCGGAAAGCCGATAGCAAATACGCAAGTTGTCATTTTGGACGAAAGCCTTAGGCCGGTGAAAAACGGCGAGACCGGCGAACTCTACATTGGCGGAGCCGGGCTGGCACGCGGCTATCTGAACGATGAAAAGTTGACGGCTGAGCGATTTATTACAAATCCGCTCGGCGAGATTCCGTCGGCAAAACTATATCGTTCTGGTGATCTCGCACGGTTTAGGCCGGACGGAAATATTGAGTTTTTAGGCCGGGCAGATCGGCAAGTTAAGATTCGCGGTTTCAGGATCGAATTTGAAGAGATAGAGATCGCGCTGACTTCACAAGACGGCATTCGCGAAGCGATCGTGGTCGCCAAAGAGATCTCGGCGGCCGAGAAACAGTTGATCGCATTTGTCGTAGCGGACCGTGGCCTCGCCGTCGACGTACGGCAATTGCGAGATCGGTTGTCAAAGATCCTGCCTAGCTATATGGTACCCGCGGTAGTTACGTCGATCGAAGCATTACCTCTAACCGCGAACGGCAAGGTCGATCGAGATTTACTGCTCAAGCTGAGCGAGTCATCGGCGCAAGACAGATCACGATCGAACAAGCCCAGCGAAGACACCGAGGGAAAGATGGCCGCGATCCTCGAAGAGATCCTCGGGATCGACCTCGTTCGAACAACCGACAATTTTTTCGACATTGGAGCCGATTCGCTTCAGTTGGCAAGATTTCATAATCGACTTCAAAAGGACTTTAGTTCGGATCTGAAAATGGTCTCGCTGTTCGAGAACCCAACGGTGAGATCGCTGGCACGTTCGATCGGCTCAGACAATTCGCACGCAAACACCACCGAATTACGCAGCCGGGCGGCACGCCAACGTGATGCCTATTCCCGCCGAAGGCAGATGCTCAATGGAGGCAGTTAGTAACATGAGCGACCACACGAGCGAACAAAACCTTGGAGCTGTCGCCATCATTGGGATGGCCGGACGATTTCCCGGCGCTCCGGATGTCGAGACGTTCTGGAAGAACATCGTCGGCGAAGTTGAATCGATAACGCGGTTTGCCGATGACGAGATCGAATGTGATCATGCCGTCTCGTTATCGCTCCATAAGGCGCCTAATTACGTAAAGGCAAGGCCGATCCTGGACGATGTCGATCTGTTCGACGCACCCTTCTTCGGGATAACGCCGCGGGAGGCTGAGCTGATGGATCCGCAGCATCGGATCTTTCTCGAATGTGCGTGGAACGCGCTCGAAGATGCCGGCTACGATCCAGATCGCTACGCCGGCGGTGTGGTAGGCGTTTATGGCGGACAAAGCCTTAACTCGTATCTGCTCGCAAATCTATGCGAGAGTCGCGAATTCATTAACGGGCTTGTCGGACAATATCAGGTCGGCGGATACAACGTCGTGCTCGGGAACGACAAAGACTATCTGTCGACGCGGGTTTCTTACAAGCTCAACCTGAGCGGCCCGAGCATGACGGTCCAAACGGCGTGCTCGACATCGCTCGTAGCCGTTGCTCAGGCATGTCAAAGCTTGCTGACTTACCAGTGTGACATGGCGCTTGCCGGCGGCGTTTCGATCACTTTCCCGCAAAAAAGAGGCTATCAATATCAGGAAGGTGGCATGGTGGCGGTTGACGGTCACTGCCGCAGCTTTGACGCGAAGGCGAGTGGGACGATCTTTGGCAGCGGAGCCGGTGTGGTCCTGCTAAAACGAGCGGAAGACGCAATCGCTGACGGCGACCATATCTACGCAGTGATCAAGGGTTCGGCGGTCAACAACGACGGATCGCAGAAGGTCGGCTACACGGCTCCGAGTGTTGAACGCCAGGCCGAAGTCATCCAGACCGCGCAGGCACTCGCCGGTGTCGAGCCGAGCACTATCGGTTACATCGAAACGCATGGGACGGGAACGCCGCTCGGCGATCCGATCGAAGTTGCGGCCCTGAAGATGGCGTTTGGAGACGGCCTTGATGAGGCGTCGTGCGGGATCGGCTCGGTAAAAACCAATGTCGGGCACCTTGAGATAGCAAGCGGTGTCACGGGCTTAATCAAGGCATCTTTAGCACTAGAGCGACAGGTTATTCCCGCCACGATCCACTTTGAGAAGCCGAATGCCGCACTCGGTCTTGAGGAAAGTCCTTTTTACGTCGTCGATAAGCTGACGGAATGGAAGAATGGTGAAACTCCGCGGCGGGCCGGTGTGAGTTCGTTTGGCGTCGGCGGGACGAATGCCCACGTCGTACTTGAAGAAGCGCCGAAAGCCGCATCGTCGGCATCGCGACCGACACAATTGCTGGTGCTCTCCGCAAGGTCGGAATCCGCGCTCGACGCTGCGACGGATAACCTTGCCGAATTTTTGCGAAGTCATCCGGAAACCAATATCGCCGACGCAGCCTACACATTAAAGGTAGGCCGTAGAGAGTTCGAACATCGCCGCTCGCTTGCCTGCACTGACGGGCAGGATGCTCTAGCGATCCTTACTTCAAAAGATACGAAACGGATGAAGACGACGCGGGTCCGTTCGTCGCGTCCGGCGGTGTATTTTGTTTTCCCCGGTCAAGGTACACAGCAGGTGAATATGGCTCGCGGCCTATATGAAAGCGAGTCCGACTTTCGAGCCGATATCGATCGCTGTGCCGAGTTTCTCGTGCCGCTTATTGGAACGGACCTCCGCGAGATCTTGTATCCATCACCGGAAAAATTCGAGGAAGCGAAATCACGTCTCGATCAAACGTCAATCACTCAACCGGCGATATTTGTTATTGAGTACGCACTGGCGAAACAGTGGGAACGCTGGGGCGTCAGGCCTGACGGGATGATCGGTCACAGCGTGGGCGAATATGCCGCGGCGGGTTTGGCGGGCGTTATCTCGCTTGAGGACGCGTTGACGGTGTTGGCCGAACGAGGCCGCATGAGTCAGGAGCTTCCGGGCGGTTCGATGCTCGCTATCAGAATGCCCGCGGAATCGGCTGAAAAGTATGTGAGTGACGACATTTCACTCGCATCGGTAAACGCCGCAAATCTTTGTGTGCTGTCGGGGCCAAAAGATGCCATCGCGAGGCTCCGAACAGAACTCGAAAAAGTGGGTATCCCGGGCAGATTGCTGCAAACGTCGCACGCATTTCATTCGTCGATGATCGACCCCGTTCTGCCGAAGTTCGTCGACTTGATGAAAAAAGCCCGGCTGTCGGCACCGACGATCCCATATGTTTCGACGCTAACGGGCCGATGGATAACGGATGGCGAAGCGGTCGATCCGGAATATTGGTCACGCCATTTTCGCGAAACGGTTTTGTTCGCGGCCGGAGTGAAGGAGCTGATGGCGGATGGCGACGCGATCTTTGTCGAAGTCGGTATGGGACAAACGCTCGGACGTGTTATCCGACAGTCTTGCGACAAGTCTCGTCACGCTGTCGTTTCGTCGTTAGGCGACGAATGTACCCCGGAGATCGATCATCTTTCGATGCACTCGGCCTTGGGTCAACTGTGGGCTGAAGGCGTCGAAGTCGACTGGAACGGCTACTACAAGAACGAACAGCGTGCGAGGGTGAGCTTGCCGACTTATCCGTTCGAGCGGAAGCGATATTGGGTCGACGCGGCTTCTAATTTTACGTCAGACCAAGCTGTCCACGTTAAAGCAAAACCTGCACTCGAAATTCGAAACGAGCTTAAGAACGGGTTGCCTTTGGAGAAAGAAATGTCAGTTATCGCGGTAGAGACTATTCAGTCCGATCGGCGGCAGGAAGTCGCGGATTCGTTGAAGGCGCTTTTGCGGGATCTTTCAGGAATCGAAACGTCTGACATGGACGAATCGGCGACGTTCCTCGAACTCGGATTCGATTCGCTTTTTCTTACGCAGGTGAGCCAGTCGATCCAATCGAAGTATCACGTGAGCGTGGCGTTTCGGCAGATGCTGGACGAGCTTTCTACGATAGAAACGCTTTCGGAATTTATCGATGAGAATCTTCCGGCGGATGTGCAGACAGCCATAGGTTCCGCATCAATCGCGAGGCAACCTGCAGTTAAAGAAGAAATTTTAGAGACCGCGGCTGCTTCGGCAATTCCGGTTGCTGTCGCGACTAACGGAAA
Organism: uncultured Acidobacteriota bacterium; assembly: GCA_902826795.1. GTDB lineage: Bacteria > Acidobacteriota > Blastocatellia > Pyrinomonadales > Pyrinomonadaceae > OLB17. The sequence continues at coordinate 4,272 of CADEGD010000046.1, forward strand.
CGGTTCGGCTTCGACGGCGACGATAGAAAAGATAATCCAACAGCAACTCGACGCGATGTCGCGGCTGGCGGCCCAGCAGCTTGAAGCGGTGCGTAACGGCCTAGGCCCAAATGGCGCTCACGTTGAGGCTAACGGATCGTCCCCGACCCCAGCGAACTCAAACGAACAAAAACGACGCCTCATCAAAGCTCCCGCCGCCGCAGCAGCTTCTGAAACAGTGAAAAAGGCGAAGCCGTTTTCTCCATTTAAGCCAGTTGAAAAAGGCAAGGGCGGCACGCTGACCCCGCGACAACAGCAGTCACTGGATCAGTTGATCGCACGCTACACCGCCCGCACGGCAAAGTCGAAGGCGACTACGCAAAAATATCGCTCGGTACTCGCCGACCCGCGTGCCGCGTCCGGTTTTCGTTCGCAGTGGAAAGAACTGATCTATCCGATAATTGTCGAAAAGTCATCAGGTGCGAACTTGTGGGACATTGACGGAAACAAGTACGTCGATATTCTCAACGGGTTTGGCGTGACGTTATTTGGCCATGCACCGGAATTTGTATCGAAGGCGGTTGAGCAGCAGCTTCACCGAGGGTACGAGATCGGGCCGATGAGCGATCTTGCAGGAGAGGTCGCCAGCCTGATCTGCGAGCTAACCGGAAACGATCGGGCGACTTTCTGCAATACCGGATCTGAAGCCGTTCAAGGCTCGTTAAGGCTCGCACGAACCGTGACGGGACGTCATCTTGTGGTGACCTTTGCCGGAGATTATCACGGAGGGTTTGACGAGGTTCTGGTCAGGTCAAACAATGCGGACGGATATCTTTCAAGTGCTCCGGTCGCACCGGGAATTCCTCAGGAAAGCGTCGACAACATTCTCGTGCTTGACTACGGCACCGATGAGGCACTGCAGGTGATACGTGAGCATGCCGACGAGATTGCCGCCGTACTTGTCGAGCCGGTACAGAGCCGACATCCGAATTTACGTCCGGTCGAATTTTTGCGAGAGGTACGTGAGATAACGGAGAAGTCGGGAGCAGCGTTGATTTTTGACGAGGTCGTGACCGGCTTTCGCAGTCACCCGGGCGGTGCACAGGCGCTGTTCGGAATTCGCGCCGATCTTGCTACTTACGGAAAGGTTCTCGGCGGCGGTATGCCGATCGGGATCATCTCCGGACGTTCGAAGTTTATGAACGCATTGGACGGCGGGCCGTGGAGCTATGGCGACAAGTCCGTGCCCGAAGCGGGCGTTACTTTTTACGCAGGCACTTTCTTCCGCCATCCGCTCGCACTTGCCGCGGCGCACGCATCGCTTACTCACATTAAAGAAAAGGGGCCGGAGCTTCAGGAGCAGCTCGCGGAAAAAGCCGCGCGCCTGGTTGCTCGGATCAACGCGTGCTTCGAGAAAAATCACGTGCCGGTCACGGTCGAGAACTTTGCGTCGATCTTCTACATTCATTTTCCGGTTGAGGAAAGATTCGCGAGCCTTTTTTACTACATGCTGCGGGAAAAAGGCGTGCACCTTCAGGAGAATTTCCCTTGCTTCCTGACGACGGCCCACACGGAAGAAGACCTCGATTTTGTCGCTCAATGTTTTGAAGAGTGCGTGGCGGAAATGCAGAAATGCGGATTCTTCGCGGAACCTGTCGAAGAGTCGACACGAGTATCCGAATCCGCGGAGGCGGGGGTAATTCAAGTACCGCTTACCGAGGCACAAAAAGAGATCTGGCATGCGTCGCTGCTCGGTGATGAGGCCGCCCTTGCCTACAACGACTCGGTCGTTGCACATATCAAAGGGCGGCTTGATATTGACGCTTTCAGTAGATCAGTCGACAAGCTGACCGCCCGGCACGAGGCTCTCCGCACGACGTTTCATCCCGCCGGCGAATTTCAGAAGATCGACGCAACCGGAACGATAGTTGTTTCGCAAGTCGACCTTTCGTCACGCGACGCGGCAGGAAAAGATGCCGATTTAGCTGAGGCTCTAAAGTCCGAGGCGAGCACTGTTTTCGACCTGACCACTGGTCCGCTCGCCCGAGTAAAACTCGTTAAGCTGGAAGAGGAACTGCATGTTCTGATCTTTGTTGGGCATCACATCGTGTGCGACGGTTGGTCGTTCGCGGTGATCCTGGACGAGCTGTGTCAGCTCTACGGAACTGAGGTTGCCGGAATCGGCAGCGAGCTTCCCGCCGCCGGGCGGTTTAGCGATTTTGTTAAGTGGGATTCGGAGAAAATGTTCGGGCCGGAAGGGAAGGCCGCCGAAGAGTATTGGCTTGAGGAGTTTTCTACGCCGCCCGCCGCCCTTGACCTGCCTTATGATCGGCCGCGTCCGTCAAACAAGACCTTTGTTGCCGGCGTCGAAAGCATGGTGCTCGACGAATCGCTTTGTAAGGATCTGAAAGCGCTCGGAGCAAAGAACGGTGCGACCTTGTTTAGCACGACGCTGGCAGGATTCAACGTTCTTCTCAGCCGTCTTTCGGGCGAAAGCGACATCGTCGTAGCCGTGCCCGCTGCCGGCCAGTCAGCGATCGGAGAAGAACGTATTGTAGGCCATTGCGCGAATCTGCTTCCGATACGAAGTGAGGTAAGGGCCGAAGAATCCTTTGCGGAATATCTCAAACGTACGAAGAAAGGAGTCCTGGATGCATACGACCATCAGAACTTTACCTACGGTTTGATCGTGCAGCGGCTCGGGCTTCCGCGTGACCCAAGCCGGCCGCCACTCCTTTCGGCCATGTTCAACATAGACCGCTCAGGATTTAAGGGCCTCAAAATGGGCTGCCTCGAAGTCGAGGTTTCGACAAATAAAAAGGCTTACGCGATCTTCGACGTTTACTTCAACATGCTGGAGACGGATGGGGGAGTTGTTGTCGATTGCGAATACAACAGCGACCTTTTTGACGGCTCGACGATTCGGCGTTGGCTTGAGCATTACAAAACGATATTGGGAGGAGCCGTCGCAAACTCCGATAAGGCGGTTTCTCATCTTCCGTTGCTCAATGACGTTGAATTAGATCGACAGCTTGTTGAGTGGAATTCGACTGCCGCCGACTATCCGCACGATCGATGCGTTCACGAACTTTTCGAGGAACAAGCCGCACGCACGCCGGATGCAATCGCGGTTGAAGCAGAAGACGGAACCCTCACGTATTTGGAGTTGAACACTAAAGCGAATCAGCTTGCCAATTACCTCCGCAGCACTGGCGTCGAGAACGAATCGCTGGTCGGGCTATGCGTTGAACGCTCGGTCGATATGATGATCGGCCTGCTTGGCATCATGAAATCGGGTGCTGCGTACGTTCCGATCGATCCGGCGTTTCCTGCCGAACGCGTAAACGCGATGCTGGAGGATTCGGGATTGCAGACGATAGTCACGCAAGCTCACCTCGCCTTTGACCTGCGTGACAAAGTTGAGCAGGTGATCTGCATCGATATCGAATGGGACAAAGTTGCCGCTTGTGGAAACATTAAGCCCGAGATCGACACGGCTTCAGATCGTCTCGCTTACATCCTTTACACGTCCGGTTCGACAGGGAAGCCGAAGGGAGTTCAGGTCGAACACAAAGCATTCGTTAATCTGCTTTGCTCAATGAAGAACGAGCCGGGAATCTCGGCCGAAGATGTTTTGGTCGCAGTAACCACGCTTTCGTTCGACATCGCCGGGTTGGAACTTTTCCTCCCTCTGATCTCCGGATCGAAGGTGATCGTTGCTAGCCGCGATGTTGCTTCAGATGGTGATGCTTTGGCAAGTCTATTGGATAAAAGCGGTGCAACGGTGATGCAGGCTACGCCGGCGACTTGGCGTCTTCTTCTGGAGGCCGGGTGGAAAGGGACGAGCACATTCAAGATCTTGTGCGGCGGCGAGGCGCTTCCGCGTGACCTGGCGAGCGATCTGCTTTCGCGATGCGGCTCGTTGTGGAATATGTACGGCCCGACGGAAACGACGATCTGGTCTTCGGTGAGCAGGATCACGTCGCAAGACGGGCCGATCTTTCTGGGCGAGCCGATCGCAAATACTCAGTTGTACATACTCGACAAGAACCTTCAGTCGGCTCCGATCGGTGTTGCCGGTGAACTGCACATTGGCGGTGACGGACTTGCTCGCGGTTATCTGAATCAAGCGGAACTGACCGCCGCGAAGTTCATCACGTTCGCATCTCTGAACGGAGAGCGGATCTATAAAACGGGTGACCTCGTGCGCCGACGAGAAGACGGAAATATCGAGTTTCTCGGACGCATCGACCAGCAGGTAAAAGTTCGCGGTTATCGCATTGAGCTGGGCGAGATTGAAACCGCTCTTCGCGAACACCCGGCGGTGGAGAACGCGGTCGTCGCAACGCACGAGTTTGGTGTTGGCGACAAGCGGCTCGCTGCTTACATCGTTGCCGCGGGCGGTCACGGATCGACAAATTCGCAGACAAGCGAGCTTGGCGACGCGGACAGCTATTGGGAAAAACAATGGGACTTGCTCTACAAGGCGGCCATCGACGAGAAGAAGGATTGGACCAACGTTCAGGAAGATCCGACCCTCAACGTGATCCGGTGGACGGACAGCGTAACCGACGCCGAGGCCGAAATGCGGGAGTGGCTTGATCCGGTCGTCGAACGCCTAAGTAACTGGCGACCTGGGAGAGTTCTCGAACTCGGATGCGGTACTGGCATGCTGATGTTTCCGCTCGTGAAACAGGGTGCACAATACGTCGGCACGGATTATTCCTCCGTGGTTTTGGAGAATCTCCGGCAGCGAATTGCGGGGGCGTCGATCGACACTGAAAAGGTTGAGCTGATCCATCGTCCGGCAGACAATTTCGAAGGCTTCGAAGAGCGATCTTTCGACCTGGTTATCATTAACTCAGTCGCACAATATTTCCCCAACATGGACTACCTGAAGCGGGTGATCGACGGTGCTGTCAGGATGGTCAAAGCCGGTGGAAACATCTACATCGGCGACGTTCAAAACTTCGCATTGCTCGAGACTTATCACATCGACGCGATGCTCTCGCGATCGAGCGATTCAACCTCTTTAAGCGACTTAAAGCGTAGAGTCGGCAAGCGAATCGAGCTCGAAAGCGAGTTGACGATAGATCCCGATTTCTTCTTTACCCTTCAGGAAACGATAGAGTCGGTCGGTAACGTCGACGTGCAACTTCGAAGGGGCCGCATCGACAACGAACCGACCAAGTATCATTACGACGTAACAATTAGCGTCGGAGAAAAGTCGGAAGCCGATTGTGACCATGACTGGCTCGGCTGGGGAGCGTCCGGCCTTGCGATCGATGCTCTCCGCGAACGTCTGGAGGTCGGTCGCCCAGATCTTTTATGCATCGCCGACGTTCCGAACGCGCGGATACGAAAGTACGTCGAGGCACAAAAACTGATTTCAACCGCAACGTTGAGCGGCTCCGTCGCCAATCTTCACGAGGCGCTCAAGTCTGTTGAACCTGGCGTACATCCCGAAGACATTTGGACTTTGGCGAATGCTCTCGGCTACGTGGTGGAGATTCGCGCAGAAGGTAACGGTGCAAGCGGATATTTCGACGCTGTTTTCCGAAAAGGTGAGAACGAAAGCGTCGTTCCGCTCCGTCACGCGCCCGTTCTAAAGCCGATCGACGAATACGGAAACAACCCGGCAGATAAGCTTTCGAGCCAGAACCTTACGGCGGACCTTAGGAAGCATTTATCCACGACACTGCCCGACTACATGGTCCCGGCCGCGTTCGTGATGATGGATAATTTGCCTCTGACACCTAACGGCAAGATCGATCGAAAAGCGCTCCCAGCCCCCGATGCCTCGACTTTGTCGCAAGACCGAGTCTACGATCCGCCGACGAACGACGAAGAGTTAAAGCTGAGCGAGATATGGTCCAAGGTTTTGCGGCTCGACAAGGTCGGAATTAACGATGACGTTTTCGAGCTCGGCGGAGACTCGCTCCTGATCTTCCAGATCGTAACAAGAGCAACTCAATCGGGATTTAGGATCACTCCGAAGCAGGTCTTCGAACATCGGACGGTGTCGGGAATTGTTAAAGCCGTCACGGCGGATGGTATGCCGCTTCAAAAAACGATGGCCGTTCCGAGCATTCCGCGCGTATTGCGTGAAGCGAATCGAATCAAGCGTTCAGCCCACTCAAACTGATAGCTATTAGCGATGAACGAACTACGATCTAACATGACCGCCGCTTTCTCGCCTGCGAATTTTGAGGCCCAGCTTGAGACGGTCGAAACAGCGACTGATGGGATCTACGTGATGCCTGCATCCGTGGCCCAGCAACGCTTCTGGATCCTCGATCAGCTTGAGCCTGGAAACACATCGCTTAACATGCCGCTTGCGTTGTCGCTTTCAGGCAGTTTGGATGTCGAAGTGCTGGAACGAACGCTGAACGAGATAGTCGCGAGGCATGAAGTTTTACGCACGACTTTTTCACGCGAGAACGGAAAAACGGTTCAAATTATTGCGTCGAATAAAAGAGCCGCATTCGATCTGGTAGATCTTAGCGAACACGCCGATAAAGACAGCGAGGCAGATCGGATCAAGATCGACGAAGCTCATCACTCGTTCGATCTGGTAAAAGGCCCATTGTTTAGGGCGAAGCTTATCCGGTTGGAGGCAAAGAGCCACATACTTCTGCTCACGCTGCATCACATCATTTGCGATGGCTGGTCCAACGGGGTGCTGGTGCGTGATATCGGCGGGATCTACGACGCCTTCTCGAAGGGCATCAACTCTCCTTACGACGAACTTCCCATACAGTATGCCGACTTCGCCGCGTGGCAGCAGGAGTGGCTGACGGGTGATGATTTCGAGGGCCAGCTCGAATATTGGAAAGAACAGTTGGGAACCGAACTTCCGGCCCTTGAGGTTCCGACGGATCGTCCTAGAAACAACAACCGAGTTTCGTTTGGCGACATTGAGTCTCTCCTTCTTCCGGCGGCCTTGGATCGGGCGATCAAGGCCCTTAGCCAACGCGAGGAAGTTACGCCATACATGGTATTTCTGGCGGCGCTGAATATACTGCTCCATCGGTATTGCGGCGAAGAAAATATTCTTGTGGGTTCACCGACGGCGAACAGGCAACACGGCGAAACCGAAGGATTGATCGGAGTTTTTGCCAACACACTCCTGCTGAAAACAAAACTTTCAGGGGAAATGACTTTCGCTGAGCTGCTTCAGAGGGTGAAGGAAACTTCTCTGGGAGCATTCAGCAACCAGACCCTTCCTTTCGAAAAGCTTGTAGAAAACCTGCGGCCCTCGGTGAACGGAAAAAGGGGAGGCCAACTGCTGCAGGTGATGTACATCTTTCAGACGGCCTTCATGCAGCCGGTGGAACTTGAAAACTTGTCGATCACGCCGATCCGTTCGGTTAGCCCGGGTTCGATATTCGAGCTTTCTCTAGGCGTCGTTGAACGAGCGGAAGGTACACGGTTGCAACTTGAGTACAACACCGATCTGTTCAACGCGGAAACCGTGCGATTCATGCTTGAGGATATGCGTACGATCCTGCAAGCCGCCGTGCTCGAAACCGACCGGTCTATTTCGGAAATGCTTCCGTGGACGACTCCTTTGAGATCTGGCAAAGACGCGAATGCGCAGAACGCTTCGGTCACGGATCTATCTCCAGCAGCGAAACCCGCGATCATCGTTTCGGGTAATCAACAGATCGAAGAGGAGCTGACAAAGATCTGGCAAGATGTACTTCATCTTGACTCCGCAGATCCAGACGCAGACTTTTTCGAGGTCGGCGGACACTCCCTTCTGGCTGCTCAACTTTTCGACGAAATATCCAAGAAACTTGGTATCGAACTTCCACTTGCGACTCTTTTTACTTCAAGCACGATCTCAAAACTTGCGAAGGTGATCGGGCAGCATAAGCCAAAAGACGTATGGACTTCGCTGGTTCCAATAAACGCCAATGGCTCGAAGCCGCCGCTTTTCCTGATGCATGCCGCCGGCGGAAACGTTCTCTTCTATAAAGATCTGGCGGCCCGATTGGGGCCAAATCAACCGTGCTATGGAATGCAGGCCGTCGGCCTTAGCGGACATCAATCCGCATATGACCGGATCGAGGACATGGCGGCCCATTACATAAAAGAAATTCGAAACGTACAGCCCGAAGGGCCTTACTATTTAGGCGGATCCTCCGTCGGAGGCCTTATCGCGTACGAAGCCGCTATACAGCTTACGGAAAGTGGGCACGAGGTCGACCTTGTCTTCATGTTCGATACAGGAGCTCCCGGCTATCCGGTGAAGGTGAGCAAGAAGTCGAAAACCGTAACAAAGGCCGTCGGCCTCTTGGATCGTCTGCATCACCATGTCGAGTCTATTTCGTTATTGGAATCCGGGAAGCGGTGGGGGTATTTCGCAGCCAAGATGACGAAGGCCCGCAATCAGGTCCGTCGAACCTATCTTCAAACCAGAAGGAAGTTGAAACGCAGCGTACTGGAAGGGTTGGGCCGTCCGCTGCCTGACGCGCTGGCCATAACTCAAAACGCGATCGCGGTCGGTGTAAAAGCTTACGATCCGAAGCAATACGACGGGCATGTTTTGTTGTTTCGAGCAACCAGACAAATGCGAGGGATTCAGCGTGACGACACCTTGGGCTGGTCGAAATTTGTGACAGGGAATTTGGAGATCCACGAAGTGAAGGGTGACCACGGCAGTCTTGTCACGGAACCGCGTGTTCGTTTCTCGGCGTCTGTATTAAAGGAGCGACTGTAGTTTTTTTGAGTTTGTTGTCGGTTAAGAAAGGCGAAGATCAAGGGCGGTTCGATCTCGGGTACGCGCCGGCTCTTGACGGGTTGCGAGGCGTTTCGATCTTGGCGGTGATCGCGTTCAACAGCCACATGGGCCTGTCGGGCGGATTCCTCGGGGTAAACATTTTCTTTGTATTGAGTGGGTTTCTGATTACCACACTTCTGTGTCAAGAGTTTCTTCGCAATTCAAAGATCAGCCTGAAAAATTTCTATTTGCGAAGGGCTCTTCGATTACTTCCTGCCCTTTCTGCTTTGATAATTGCCTGTGTTGTTTACGCGGTTGTCTTTCAGTCAAAAGATCAGGCAACGGTGACGCTAAAGGGAGTTTTATACACTCTTTTCTATGTCGCGAACTGGGCTCAGGTTCCACCAAATCTTCCGGGTATCGGAGCGCTCAGCCATGCGTGGTCGCTGTCGGTCGAAGAGCAGTTCTATATCATTTGGCCGTTAATCCTGATCGGGTTGATACACCTAAAAAGCAGACTCTTTGCTTTCTCGATCTTGGGACTGGCGATCCTCGCTTCTGTTGCCGTGAATGTGTGGATGTGGCACGCAGAAGTTCCATATCTCAGAATGTATTTCGGTACCGATACGAAGGCCAATGAGATCCTCATCGGCTGCGTGGCCGGACTGTTGATTTCTGGCGGGCACCTTAAACAATCCGTGTGGCTAAAGTCCATTGTGCATCCACTTGCCTTGGTCGGGTTAGGTTTCATTCTAATTTCTTTTGTAGTCCTGAGGCACGATCAATGGTTCGTTTACAACGGCGGCTTTACGCTGGTTGCGGTGCTGTCGGGAGTACTGATCATTGATGTGCTGCTTTTCCCGTCCGTAGTGTCGCGTTGCCTTCAGTTCTCGCCGTTGGTGTGGATCGGGAAAATCTCATACGGACTTTATCTCTGGCATTTTCCGATCTTTGAAGCCTCACGGAAGTTTCTCGAGGCGCGTGTAGGCCCGATCTTTGCTTCGATCTTAGGTTTCACAATGACGCTGCTGATCGCAACGGCGTCTTACTATTTACTAGAACGGCCTTTTCTAAGCCTCAAGAAAAGATTTGAATCAACCGAACCTGCAAAACTCGCGACGGCAAACTATCCGTCGCAGATGGCAAGTGTTTGAGATAGAAATGTTCAGCAGCAGTTCATCAGCCCGCCGAGCCCTGGAGACGACTACAAGCATCTCGCATCGCGGTTGGAAAACCTCTTCCGAGCCGAATTCATTAGCGACAGGTGATGTCGATGTTTGGAAGGTAGAGCTTGACCGCGACGACGAAAGTACGGCATCACTGATTGAAAGTCTATCCTCAGATGAGATAGAGCGGGCGAACAGATTTGTCTTTGCAAAGGACAGAAACCGTTTTATTGCTTGCCGGGCCGAACTGCGAAATATCATGGGCGGATATCTGGGGATCGAACCGCAGAAGATAAGGTTTTCGGTCCGGAAATACGGAAAGCCTTACCTTTCTACGCCGTCCGATCCGATACGTTTCAATGTCTCGCATTCCAAAGACGTCGCCGTCATTGCTGTCGCGTTTGATCGAGAGATCGGAGTAGATCTCGAATTCATCAATCAGAATTTCGACGTTTTCAGCGTTGCGCCAAGCATATTTCCGGCAGAAGAGGTGTCCCGGATGAGGACTCTTCCGAGAAATGAGCTGGTTGAACATTTCTTTGGAGGCTGGACTCGGAAAGAAGCACTGCTGAAAGCGTTCGGCGACGGGCTGTCCAGCCCTGAGGAACTTCAATTGGCGGTCGCGAACCTTAGCCTCTCTAAGATGGCATTTAAGACCTTTGCCGCAGGTCGATCAAGGGAATGGTCGTTGAGAACGTTTCGGATTAACGACGACTTCGAATGTGCTCTCGCACACGAGGGCCCGATCGAAAATTTCCGTTTTTGGAAGCTGAAAGCTAATGCATGAACCGTTTAATTCACAAGGACGCTTCATGCATCGACAGTATTTTGCAGGCATCGTTTCACTGCGATTGGAAAACCATAGGTTTGGTTTTTGAGAAAGTCGCCCCACTAGTTAACCCGACTTAAGCACGTCTCTATCAATGGTAGTTCGAAAAGAAATAGATAGGTTCTCTTCCGCAATCATCGGACATGGGTCGCTTCCAATTCGCTGCGCCGAGATCCTCGTCGGAAAAGCGCATGCTGTAGATGCGATCGTCTCGAGCGACGAAAGCGTGATTCAGTGGGCAGACGAAAATTCGATCAGATGCTTTGAGTCCGTCGAAGATTATCGAGATGGCTTTAGCGGATCCGTAGACTACCTATTTAGCATCAATAACGAGCACATACTGACCAAGGAGATCCTTGAAACCGCATCAAAACAGGCATTTAATTATCACGACTCACTGCTTCCGTCTTACGCCGGCACACACGCAACTTCGTGGGCACTCCTAAATGGCGAAAAATCGCATGGCGTTTCATGGCATCTGATCGTCGATAAGGTCGATGCCGGTGATATTGCCAAGCAAGGCGTAGTCGCGATCTCCGACCAAGATACCGCTTTTTCGTTAAACACAAAATGCTTTGAGGCGGCTGTAAAGACCTTTGAAGAACTCGTCGAAGACTTAGGTTGCGGTCGACTGGATCTAGTAAAACAAGACTCAGATGGTCGCTCCTTCTTTCCGCGTTTCAAGCGTCCGCCCAACGTCTGCGTCATTAGTTGGAACTCTTCGGCAAAAGAGATAGCACGGCTCGTCCGAGCCCTCGACTTCGGCGATCATCCGAACGAACTCGGAAAGGCGAAGCTTTCGGTCGGAACTGATTTCTTTGTAGTAAATGAAATCGAGGTTCTTGACTCGCGTCCAACGGGCTGCCCGGGAACGATTGTCCGTGTCGATCACGACTCATTGCAAATTAGTGCTTGCGACGCAGATGTCGTGATCAGATCAATATCGACGGTAGACGGCCTTGCCATTGCAATTGCAGATCTTCGCCAGCGAGCAGATCTTCGAGAAGGACAAGTGCTCCAGGGCTTAGAAGAAGCCACGGCCGGGTCAATCGATGAGTTGATAAAACAAACAGCGGCGGCCGAGCGCTACTGGGTCGATAAATTGGCTGCGGCGAACCGGGTTGCTGTACCGTATGCGCGTAAGGGCTCGTTGGATGATACGGTCGATTACAACGTGTGCGAATTTGAGCTGCCGACGGAGTTTCTCGCGACAGTCGATCAAGCTGCTCTGGGGTCCAAGTTGCTGGGAGCATTTGGTGCTCTGCTTTCACGGCTTTCCGGTCAAGGCCGGTTCTCCATCGGATACAAGGCGCAGGATCTGGATGAGAAAAATCCCTATCTGAGCGGTTTGTTCGCAACGACCCTGCCGTTAGAGATCACTGTCGATGATCGGGCACCTTTGCAGGACTTGGTGAGCTCCGTTGAGCGGGAAGTTTTTGAGGCGAGGCGTAGAAAAACTTATCTGCGTGACGCGGCGATGCGATATCCGAGCCTTGTCTCCGACGACGCTATCTCGAACATCAGCTGGCCGGTGACTTTTTCGGAGTTGGATGGTATCGAAACCCACCTCGCATCTGTGGACGGCGATCTGACGCTCGCGTTGTCGAACGGCAGATGCTACTGGATATTCAGTTCGTCTCTGGAGGTTAAAGATGTCGAGGTGCTTTCCGGCCAAATGACGCTGCTGCTGCTAAAAAGTCTTGTGGCAGATGAGATTTCGCCTGTCGGAAGCCTTCCGCTAATGAACGCCGACCAGATCAGCCGACTTTTCGAGAGTTGGAGAGGTGAATCGGTCGAGTACCCGTCGGAACAGTGTCTACACCGGCTTTTTGAACAGCGTGCGGAGCAGACGCCGGACGCTATTGCGGCCGTTTTTGAAGACGAGCAGGTTTCATACGCCCAGCTTGATCGAAGAGCGAACCAGCTAGCGAACTACCTGCTGGCAAGCGGGTTGGTTTCAGGGGAGCCAGTAGGAATCGCCACCGAGCGGACGATCGAAATGATAGTAGCCGCATTGGGCGTAATGAAGACGGGCGGTTTCTACATTCCGATCGACCCGTTAGGCCCGTCGGAGCGACTAAATTATGTCGTAGGCGATGCGGACTTGTCGGTCGTGCTTTCGCAAGAAAAATACGCTGAAGATTTACGGCGAAGTTTCCCGCATGTTATTTGCTTCGACACGGACTCAGCAAGCATTGCCGCTTTCGAGGATTCGCGGCCGACTGCGGAAACGTCGAGCGAAAAACCAGCCTACGCGATCTACACGTCGGGCTCGACAGGGAAACCAAAAGGTGTTTTGATCTCGCATCGTTCCTTGGTTAACCATGCGGTCGCTATATCGAGGCGCTACGAGCTTAGTCTGTCCGACAGGGTTTTACAGTTTGCCAATTTTAGTTTCGATGTTGCGGCGGAGGAAATATTTCCAACGCTCCTTTCCGGCGCCGCCGTCGTGATCTTGCCGCCCGCCACTCAAAGTTCATTAGCCAGGTTTTCCGAATTTTTGACAGAGCAATGCGTTTCAGTGGTCAACCTGCCCGTTTCCTACTGGAGAGAATGGACCGCGTTCATGAGCGGAAAAGACTACGGCATGCCCAGTACGGTTCGACTCATTGTAACGGGAAGCGAGCGCGTTTATGCCGAAGACTATAACTCGTGGCGACGAATCGCCGGGCCAAACGTCAGATGGTTGAATGCATACGGCCTCACCGAAACAACAATAACTTCCATGGTGTTCGAGCCGCCTGATCGAGAAGAGGAACTCGGTCTAGTACCCATCGGGAAACCGATCGACAATACACACGTTTACGTTCTCGACAAGAATCTGCAGCCAGTACCTTTGGGAGTTCCGGGAGAGCTTTACATTGGCGGTGACTGTGTTGGCATAGGCTATCTAAACAGGCCGGAATTGACTGCCGAAAGATTCGTTTCGAATCACCTCAACGAAACGGCTGCTTCCGTTCTATATCGAACCGGCGATCGCGTCCGAACTCTTCCGGACGGTAATATTGAGTTCCTCGACCGTGTCGACAACCAAGTCAAGATCCGCGGCTTTCGAGTTGAACTCGGTGAGATAGAGAAAGTGATCGGCTCACACGCAGACATCGAGGAGGCCGTGGTTGTACCCTCAAACACCGAATCGACTGAGGCTCAGATCGTAGGATACTTCGTGCCGAAACGTCGAGCATTTCCCGAGGTGCCTATCGATGTAGAAGTCTGGCCATCTATGGGGGAATATCCTGTTTACGATGACCTAATGTACTACGCGATGAGCGCCGACACCTTGCGTACAAGTCGGTACAAATCAGCGATCGAAATGCTGGTCTATGACAAGGTTGTAGTAGAAATAGGAACGGGTCGTGACATTATCCTTGCACGAATGTGTGTTGCCGCCGGAGCAAAGCATGTTTATGCAATTGAGGTGATGGAGGAGTCCTTCAACGAGGCTCAAAATCTGATCGATAGTTTGGGCCTCGCGGATAAAATCACGCTATTGCACGGCTTTTCGTCGCAAATAGAAATACCTGAGAAGGCTGATGTTTGCCTTTCAGAGATAATCGGCACGATCGGCAGTTCTGAGGGAGCCATTCCCGTGCTAAACGATGCGCGGCGGTTTTTAAAACCAGACGGCGTGATGATACCAGAAAGGTGCGTTACAAAGCTTGCAGCTGTCCAGCTTCCCGACGACCTGGTGATCAGTCCGAAATTTTCCGCCCTGTCGAGCAGGTATGCCTCAAAGGTTTTTGAAAATGTTGGCTGCTCATTTGATCTGCGTGTATCGCTGAAACCACGAAACATTGCTAAGCACTTGTCGGCCGATTATCTTTTTGAAGATCTTGACTTTTCCAAGAAGCTCGACGCGGAGACGTGTCATGACCTCACGATCTCTATCGAGCGGAATGGCAGGATTGATGGGTTTCTACTCTGGTTGAATTTGTTTACCGCAAAGGATCTTCAGATAGATAGCCTCAACGAAGAGTCGAGTTGGCTGCCAGTGTTCTTCCCCGCGTTTGATCCAGGGGTCAACGTATCTTCGGGCGATGAGTTACATGTAACGGTAAGCAGATCGACTTCGAGCAACGGAATAAATCCCGATTATTCGATTGACGGCGTTCTCCGCAAGGCAGCCGGCGATTCAGTTCATTTTCACTACGATTCGCTTCATCACGAGCCTAGTAAGGAAAGATCAGGCTTTTACAAGCGGTTGTTCGAGAGGCGTGTTTCACCCGCAGTACATAACGGAGTGCCCACAGTCGCGGAGATTCGAGAGTTTCTTTCCGAACGTCTACCTGCGGGTATGATTCCGTCTAGGTTTGTACAGCTTGACCGGATGCCAACCACGCGAAGCGGGAAGATCGATCGAGTCGCGCTGGCGGCCCGTAGCTCGAGTTCAAAAAAGACTATCTCAGCGCATGGTTCGCCAAAAGACGACACGGAAGGAACTCTCGCCGAGATATGGAAGGACGTGCTTGAGATTGAACATGTGGGCACTCGAGACAACTTTTTTGACCTCGGCGGGCATTCCTTAAAAGCAATTAGAATGTTTGCAGAGGTTGAGGCAAAGTTCAGAAAGAATATTCCGCTTGGAACCCTTTTTACGGCGGGCACGATCGAGGAACTAGCGGAGATTATCCGTCAGGACGTTTGGCACGAGCCTGAGACATCGATTGTTCCGATTCAACCGGATGGAACGAAGCCTCCGCTCTTTTGCATTCACGCTGGAGGGGGGAACGTGCTTTTTTATCGCGACCTGGCGAAGCATCTCGGAACAGATCAGCCCTTGTTCGGAATTCAGGCCCGCCGAGTAGGAGGGCGACAGGTCGCTCACGAAACTGTCGAAGAGATGGCGACCTTCTACATCTCTGAGCTTAGGTCAGTCCAGCCGAAGGGGCCTTTTTACCTTGGTGGAAGCTCTTTCGGTGGTGTCGTCGCACTTGAGATGGCTCAACAACTTCGCGATCAGGGAGACGATGTTGCGCTACTTGCCCTGATGGACACGGGGGCTCCGACCTATCCGCAGCTTCTTGCCGGGACTACGCCATTCAAAGCGAAGATTTACGAAAGCGCCAGAAGGATTCAGCATCATTTTGACAGTCTTTTAGGGCTCGCTAGTGAGCATAGGCTTCCTTATATTCTTCAAAAGCTCGCGAAGCTGAAGCTAAGATACGGCCGGAAGAAGAGACATCTGTTTAGGCGAGCCGCCCAATCCTACAACGCGAGATTCAACGCGGATAAAGAGCTATCGGCAGAATATATTCAGCTAGAGGATCAGATCGAGAAGTCGCTTGAGAGATACAAAGTCCGGAGCTTTTCCGGGAAGATCACTCTCTTTCGAGCGCTAAATCAGCCCTTGGGGATCGTTCCAGATCCAACGTTGGGATGGGACGGAATACCCTCGGAATTAGAGATCCACGACGTTCCCGGTCATCATGGATCGGTCGTGGCAGAGCCTTATGTAGGCGTCTTGGCCGAGAAGCTCGCGGTGTGTATTGACCGGGCCGCAGGCAAGCAAAACTTGAATGGCAATGGCCCGACGGATCAAGAGCGAAACGGGGCAACCGCTGTCTTGCCCAAGTCAGCTACGGTAGCTGCTTCGAACGGCCGTCATGGAGGTGCGTTCGGATTGTTCCTGTTTTTCACTTGTCCGCTTGAAATTGTATGTGTGGAATTGTTGGCGTTTTCGGCGAGTCTTGGACTTCCGATAATTTAATAGCCGCTGTTAACTCGCAGCAGCATCGAGGACCCGATTGCGAGGGCACGTACGCCAACGATCGCCGGACCGCGGGCCTTGGCCACAATCGGCTAAGCATCATCGATCTATCCGAAGCCGGACGGCAGCCGATGTTCAGTTCGGATGGAAGCCTTGTGATTACATACAACGGAGAGATCTATAACTACCTTGAGTTACGCAGAGAACTTGAGGATAGATATCAATTTAAGACGCGGACCGATACGGAAGTTCTGCTGGCAGCTTATCAGGTTTGGGGTACCGCCTGTCTGGACCGATTAGTAGGTATGTTCGCCTTCGCGATCTGGGATGTGAGTAAGAATTGTGGATTTGCGGCCCGCGATCGATTTGGCGTTAAGCCTTTTTATTATCACGGGAAGGCCGATGGAACGTTGATTTTCGCTAGCGAGATCAAAGCGATTCACGCTGCGGGCGTTCCGAGAAAGCCAGACGAATCCGCGTGGGCGACCTACCTGTCGAGCGGGCATTACGACCATTCCGAGAGAACATTTTGGAAGGGCATCGATCGGTTGCCGCCCGGACATTTTCTGGAATGGAAGAACAACTCGACATCTATAAGGCGTTGGTACGACGTAGCCGACCAATCAGGCATCGAGTTTGACCTTCGTTCAGACGATGTGGTCGCCGAAGAGTACCTTTCGCTTATGCGAGAGAGCGTCAAGTTTCGCTTTCGCAGCGATGTGCCGGTCGGCATAAATCTGAGCGGCGGCCTCGATTCTTCGACGCTGCTTGGATTGGTGCATGACGTGCAGGGTGAAGATTCGGACGTAAAAGCATTTACTTTTTCGACCGGTGATGCGAATTACGACGAATTGCCGTGGGTCGAGCAAATGCTCGCGACAACGAACCACGAGCTTGTGGACTGTCGCTTGTACGCCAAAGAGGTTCCGTCGCTTGCCGAGAAAGTACAGTTTCACCAAGACGAGCCCTTTGGTGGTATGCCGACGCTGGCTTACGCACAGGTATTTAAGGCCGCGAAGGAAGCTGGTGTTACCGTATTGCTTGACGGAAATGGAATGGATGAGCAGTGGGCAGGATATGACTATTTCGAGACCGCATCCGGCGGTTCCGCGAGCTTGATTCAGGGAACCGTCGAACGGCCGGTTAAGCCCGAATGCCTGACGCCTGAATTTCAAGCGTTAGCGGAAAAATTTGACGTGCCCGACGTATATCCCGATAGGCTGAGGGGGATTCAGTACAGAGACACGAGGTTTACAAAGATCCCGAGAGCAATGCGGTTCAACGACCGCATATCAATGCAATATTCGACGGAGCTGCGCGAACCATTCCTCGACCATCGGATGTTTGAATTGGCGCTACGCCAGCCGCCGGAGCGAAAGATCAACGGCGGAGTTCGCAAAGCGATGCTGCGGCAAATCTCGCGAAAGCTGGTCCCGAACGGTGTGTCGGAAGCACCAAAACGCCCGCTCCAAACTCCGCAACGCGAATGGCTTCGCGGCGAGCTTAACGAGTGGGCAAACGAGAAGATCGAAACGGGCCTCGATAGCCTCGCCGCCGGATGGCTCGACCGGGATGCGGTGCGAGCTTCGTGGAAGGATTTTTCGGCCGGTAAAGGCGACAACAGTTTTTTTGTTTGGCAATGGATCAGCCTTGGGCTTATCGCCTCGGCCGCGAATTCGAGCGGCGATCGACGGAGCCTTGCCGCAAGCTGAAAATTAGGAAGACGCGGTACATTGACGTTACGAGAACGAATGTCAGAACACGGAACAACATTAAATATTGAAAAGTTCGGATCCGCTTCGGAAGCGAAGGCTCTTTCTGCTGAAGCTGATGACTGGACCTTAATAATAAGGCCACAGACTGGTTGGTTCGACCTACACTTGGCCGACCTATGGAGATACCGCGATCTCGTCACGATGTTCGTTCGACGCGACTTTGTGTCTTTCTATAAGCAGACAGTTCTTGGTCCGCTATGGTTCGTTCTCCAGCCGCTGCTGACAACATTAACTTTCACGATAATTTTTGGAAATCTAGCGAAGATATCGACCGACGGCCTTCCGAAGATACTTTTTTACATGTCCGGGATCACAGCTTGGAACTATTTCGGCGAGTGCTTGACAAAAACGTCTGATACCTTCAACGCCAATGCGAGCATCTTTGGGAAAGTATATTTTCCTCGGCTTTCGGTCCCTATCTCGATAGTAATTTCGAATTTGATCAAGTTCGCGATCCAGTTTGGACTTTTTCTTGTCTTTTACTTTTACTTCCTGTTCCGCGGAAGCAATATACAGCCGAATTCGATGCTTTTAATGCTTCCGGTGCTGCTGTTGCTTATGGCGGGACTTGGGCTTGGCAGCGGCATAATCGTTTCCTCGCTGACAACTCGATACCGGGACTTGCGCTTCCTAGTTCAGTTTGGAACGCAACTTTTAATGTATTCGACTCCGGTCATTTTTCCGCTGTCGAGCATTCCCGAACAATACCGCTGGATAATGATCGCGAATCCGATGACTCCGCTCATCGAAACTTTTCGTTATGCCTTTTTAGGAACGGGTACTGTGAGTTGGGGAATGCTGGGTTATTCAGCCGTCGCGACGCTCGTGATAATGACCGTTGGAATACTTCTATTTAACAGGGTAGAGAAGACCTTCATGGACACCGTTTGAGGTCGCGCGTTTAGAAAATGTCAGAAACTGTAATTCAAGTTAGAGATCTCTCAAAGCGGTATCGTCTCGGTGTCATCGGCGGCAGGCGCCTCGTGGATGACATCAATAGTTCGATGGCACGTCTGCTTGGAAGGCAAGATCCGCTTGCCAAGGTAGATCTATTGCCGGGTGCTGATAAGCAAAAAGCCGCCAGATCGGATGAGATGTGGGCATTGCAAAATGTTTCCTTTGACGTAGAGAAAGGAGCCGTCATAGGGATCATCGGCCGTAACGGTGCCGGTAAGAGCACGCTGCTCAAAATCCTTTCGCGCGTCACCGCTCCCACGACCGGAGAGGTCCGCGTCAAGGGCCGCATCGCAAGTCTGCTTGAAGTGGGGACTGGCTTTCATCCCGAACTCACGGGTCGCGAAAATGTTTTTTTGAATGGCGCGATCTATGGAATGACGAAGGCTGAGATCAGGGATAGATTCGACGAGATCGTCGAGTTCTCCGGTTTCGAAAAGTATATTGACACGCCCGTAAAACGCTACAGCAGCGGCATGTGGGTGAGGCTCGCGTTTGCCGTCGCAGCCCATCTGGATCCCGAAATATTGATCGTGGATGAAGTTCTGGCCGTTGGTGACGCGGCGTTTCAAGAGCGATGCTTAGGGAAGATGGAAAAGGTGGCAGGAGACGGGCGAACCGTGTTACTTGTCAGCCATAACATGTCGACCATCCAACAGATATGCAAAGAATGCATAATGCTGAAAAACGGCAGCATTCATAAGGTAGGCGCCCCCGGAAGCGTCGTAAGCGAATATTTATCTGAAACCCGAGTCGCCACAAATGTTGACTTAACTCAGTGGCAAGATCGCACCGGCAACGGCTTTGCAAAACTGAGCCGGATGGCGTTCCTAAATGCCGACGGTGAAGAAGCCGGAATCTTCCCCATTGGAACCACCATCTGCTTCGATCTCGAGACGACCTACAACCGTGAGCTGATCGACCCTCTTTTTGAAGTCATCATTCACGACCCGGCTGGCGAGCCGCTTATGCACTTACGGTCCGAACATGACGGGCTGAGAATCGGCAAGGTGAATGGCCGTACTTCAGTTAGAGCAAGGGTCGACAATGTCGGACTGTATCCGGGCCGATATTTCGTAAGTGCGCGCATTGCGGCGGGTGGCAGGAATGTAGACTTCCCCCGGCTTTGCGGTTCGTTTCAAGTTACGCCTTCCCCGGGAAGGCACGGAGACCTTCGCCTGAATCCTAAGTGGGGAAAGTATCATTTGGACTCGACGTGGACCCGCGGAGATCAGTAATCAACACCTGCGGCCTCTTCATTCGTTAATCTCGAACTATGTCTTGTAAAAGCCGCTGAACAAATTTTTGCACCATGAAAAGTGGCCTTCGGTCGTTAGTTAAAAAAGTTAAGAAAACCGATTTGATTTGGCGTTATTGGTCGAACTATTCGTCCACGATGGCTTTTAATCGGCAGTCTGGGGCCAAGCTTAGCGAACAAGAGTCGGAAATTCTAACCCAACTAGATCACTCTGGAATAGCCGTAACTTCGATCGACAAATTGCTTGGTAGCTCTGAGGATTTTCAAGTCTTGGCCTCTGTAGTGTCGGATATGGCAACAACTAGATCCGAGATACTCTCGGACCTCAGAGCAAAGGCGAATGACGAAAATGAGTTGGGAAGTAAAACATTCAATCTGGAAATGTTGGGTGGTGAAGTCAGATTTGACGCTCAAGACATTTTTGCACGTTTTGCATTAAACGAGTCATTGTTGCGAATCGCCGACGCCTATTTCGGACTCTACGTGAAGCTTCGTTACTACAACGTTTGGCATACCTTCGCGTCGCATGGCTCCTCACGAGAGTCGCAGCTGTGGCATTACGACCGCGAGGACAACTACATCCTCAAGGTATTCCTCTATTTGGAAGATGTTGACGAAGGAGCGGGGCCGTTCACGTATGCTCCGGGAAGTCATAAGAAAGGCGAGTATCGCTCGCTCGATCCCGAACATTTTTTAGAGACGGGCGTTCGCCGGTCCACCGATTCTCAGATGAAGGCAGCCTACCCGGAGGATCGATGGATGCGAGCGGTCGGTGCAAAGGGAACGATCATTTTTGCGGACACTCGCGGTTACCATAAGGGTGGAGAAGCGAGAACGAAAGACCGCATAATGTTCACCTCAATGTATACGTCCCCCGCCTCCGAATCAAAAAGGCTCATCAAATTTCCGGCGTCACTCGACACATCATCCCTAAGTGAGCGACAGCGAAGAGCACTGCAGTGTTGATTGACACCTCAACTGTTACCGTTCCTCAAGCGAACGAATTTGCCGAGACTTCCGGAGCGGCTCGGAACGGCTCGGCTTCGGCTCCTAGCCTTAACGTCTTACTTCTTTCTACCTCGTTGTTAGTGGATCGGGTGTTTCGCTATACGGGTGTAGTCGATCGTCTTTTGCGCGAGGCAAATGTTGAGATCTGGACTGCCTCGCCTGAGAGCCTTGATGAAACAGCTTTTCGATCGAAACGAAACCTCACTGTCCGATCTTTTCCCGATGTTAGACCTTTTCGCGAGCTCCGACACAATTTCGTGCGCCGTCTGAACGAATATGTTTGGGATTTTCGCTTTCGTCCGCCGAGTCGAATGAGCATGATGCGGCATCGCAGAGACGTGCAGGCTTCGTTGCTGATGCTCGGATTAAAATTGCCTGCTCGCCTTCTGGCCGCGCTAAGACTCGAAAGACCTTTCGAAAGCCGTCTGGAAAGATCATTGACTTCCTACTCCCGCTCCGACGAAGCGTTAGCGCGATTGAAAAGTAGTAAGCCGGACGCCATCGTATTAACTGGCCCTTTCCAGTTCGAACAGCCTGCCGTTTTCTCTGCTGCAAAAGCGCTGGGAATACAGGTGCTCGCCTATATTCCTTCGTGGGACAACATCTCTACAAAAAACCGAATGGTTTTCAATTACGACGGCTACATTGTTTGGAATGAGCGTGCGAAGTGCGAACTGAGACAATTCTACCCGCAGACGGCACAACGCCCGGTTTATGTCATCGGAGCACCGCAGTTTGACGCGGTACGTCGCGAAGAGTTTCACGTCTCGAGGGAGGAGTTTTGTGCGTCTCAAGGCTTAGATCCGGCTCTTCCCATCATTGTGTATGCCGTCGGATCACCAAACTTTCTTAAGGAACACCATGGAGCTTTGCATTTAGCGGAGCGAATAGCTTCAGGTGAACTTGGAAACGTTCAACTACTGGTGCGGCCCCATCCTATTCACGATAACGCGGAGATGAGAGATCTTTTTGCACCCTTTGAGCCGCGTGTCGTGCTGCAGCAATCTCCAAATGCAGGTAAAGGCGTGGGCGAACGGTCGCAGGATGAAAGTCAAATGCGAGAGTGGATCAATACTTTCAGGCACGCCGACGTGGTAGTAAATCTGTCGTCTACGGTAACCATAGACGCCGCTATTTTCGACAGGCCCGTCGTGAATCTTGACTTCGATCCGCAGCCGGGACAGCCGGATCAACAACTCATTAAGGAAATAAACCATGAGTGGACTCATTTCAAGCCCATTGCCGAATCGGGCGGAGTATATCTCGTAAACGACTTTAATGAAATGGTGGAAGCGATAAAAATCTACCTGGTCAAACCGGAACTGCACCGAGAGGAACGACGATGGATGGTTGAACACGTTTGCGGCTACACAGACGGGAAATGCGGCGAGCGCATGGCAGAAGGGATTCTGGATTTTATGGCCGCGAGGAAGGCGAGAGTCTGATATGTGTGGAATAGCCGGAATGTTTCAGAGGGGCGGCGGGGACGCTTCGCTTGAGACGGCCAAACAGCTTGGGCTTGCGATGACTCATCGAGGGCCGGACAATTTCGGCTTCGAGCTGCGCGGGAAAGTTGCCTTCGCTCATAATCGCCTGAGTCTACTTGATCTATCCGAAGCGGCGAATCAACCATTTTCGAATAGTCGATACTGCCTTATCTACAACGGTGAGATCTATAACTTTCAAGAGAATCGAACCCGCCTTCAAAACGAGTTCGATGTCGAATTCAAGACTACCTCGGATACGGAGGTGCTTTTTTATTCCCTGATCCACGAAGGTATAGATAAGTGCCTGAGCACCTCGAAAGGGATGTTTGCCTTCGCCTTTTACGATCAAGTCGAAGAAACTCTCTGGCTCGCCCGTGACAGGATGGGGATCAAGCCGCTCTACTATCACGAGTCGAACGGGGCGTTCTATTGGGCCTCAGAAATAAAGGCGATCGCACGTACGCTTGCACTTCAGCCCGATCCGGTAAGAACACTCTTCGCGGTAAACAACATGGCGGAGAAGTCCGCCGAGTACACGTTGTTTAGCGATGTTAAGTCCGTTCGGCCCGGCACGTATCTACAGATCAAAAGAAACAGCTTTGCCAAAGAGGTTTCCTATTATGACGTCGTCGACGATTTCGACATTGACTATTACAACGAGCTGGATGCTAAGGGCTCCGATGAAATAGTCGATCATTTTGACGGTCTATTTTCCGAGGCAGTTAGAAAGATGTTGGTCAGCGACGCTCCAGTCGGAGCGTTCGTCAGCGGGGGAATTGACTCAAGCATGATCGCGTCGGTTGCTGCAAAGAAGGACGCGAATATCAAGCTTTTTACGGCGAATGTCGTCGGGAAGTATTCGGAGTTTAGCGATGTCGAGGCCTTGTCGAAACATATTGCGGGCGAAATTTACGAGTATCGTTTCGAACCGGAGATGATGCTCCGCGATTGGGCGGAAGTTACTTATCACTACGATTGCCCGATCGTTGTTCATGTCAATGCCCTACCATTTTCTAACGTTGCGAGGCTAGCTCGGGATTCAAACGTGAAGGCCGTGCTCACAGGCGAGGGAGCCGACGAACTTTTCCTGGGTTATCCCAAGTTGTTGACTCGGCGATACGACGCCATTGCCTCGATGCCAAAGAACATGATCGAGACGGTCTACAAAATACACCCGAAGCTCCACTCTTATGTTTTTGGCAGCAACGGCCACACGCCAATTTCGTTTATTAACAAACTCGTTCATGGATTTGAGCTTCAGGAACTCGAGAAGAGAGCCGACGAAAAGCTGAGCGGACTGTCTAAACGAAACCGACGCGAGCAGTTCATGACGATCAAAATGCTGCGGGAACATCTCATCACACTGCTTCACAGGAACGATCGAATGGGAATGATGTCGTCAATCGAAGCCCGATTTCCGTTTTTGGACGAAGATATTGTCCGGTTCGCGATCAATCTCCCTTCAAAGTACAAGATCGGCAGAACGAATCGGTTCTACAATTACAAACACCCATTTCTCGTGGATAAATGGATAGTGCGTAAGACGGCTGAACGCTATCTGCCCGATCAAATCGTTAGAAAGAAAAAGCAAGGCTTTCCAATGTACGGACACAAATTCCTCTCGATCAAAGAAGGATTCTTCCGAAACGGTTGGGTCGCCGAAAGCTTGGGCCTATCGAATAGGGTTCAGGACTTTATCCATCAGACAGAGGATCCCTACTTCATTGCCAAACTAGCATCCGTAGAGATATTCGGCCGAATTTACGCCATGCAGCAAACTACCGAACAGGTAACGAGTCACATAAATCAACATGTACAACTCCGTGCCAACTAAGCCTGTCGAGGAAGTAGGAAAATCAGCCGATCCCTCGCCGAAACAGGTGACGTTGCGATTCCTAGAAGAGGACAGTGTTGCGGAGATATCGGCAATTCATCGATCGGCGTTTCCCGAAAGCGCGTGGACAAAGCTCGGAGGCAGCATAGTTGAAGAATATTATCGGTGGCATTTACTCGGCCCGCATCCGATCGTGCGTGCCACGGGCGCCTTTGTCGAAGGACGCTGCGCCGGATTTTGCGTCTCTGGAGTTTTTCACGCGAGCACGTCAGGATTTATCTCGAATAATCGCAAACTCCTGATCGCACGACTCGCTCTTAGACCTTGGCTTTTGACCGATCCTGTTTTCATCGAGAAGTTAAGGTCAGGGCTGAAAATTCTTAAGCGGTTCAAGGCCAAAAAGCGAAAGACCGCTTCCAACCCTCCCGAAAAGGCGGTCGACAGTTTTGGGATTCTTGCGATCGCCGTCGATCCGTCCCGTCAAGGCCTCGGTATCGGGCACGTCCTTATGGCCGATGCCGAAAAAGGCGCGGTCGAAGACAACTTTTCGAAGATGGATCTGACCGTCAATCCGAAAAATCACGGAGCGATTAAGTTTTACGAAAAGCTCGGCTGGGTGAGGTTCAAACAGAACAAATTGTGGACCGGAACGATGCTGAAGAATATCCAGACCGCACGAGAGCTTTAACATAGATGGCCTTAGGCTTTCAGCAAAGAATGGAAAAGACAGGGTTATTAGACAGGTCGCTGCTTGCGGACAAGGCCGACACTGTGACGGCTAAGGGTGGAATTGTCGTTCTGATTCCCCGCGGCGAAGTTATCCGAAACTTCGTCTACACCGGAGTGCTTGATGAGATCGCGAAGAGCACCGAAGTGACGCTTTTCACCGTCAACACGGAAAGTGAAATTGATGAACTTCTCTCGAGCAAGTACGGAGACACTTACCCATTGGTCGAACACGACGAGCGTTGGGCCGTAAGGTTCCAGCGAGAGATGCTCGAGGTGTCGCACAATCGCTGGCTATGGTCACGAGCTGCACGCGAACGTTCTCGTCTAAGGGATGCGGAAGCGATCACGTTGTCGCAAAGGTGGAAGAGAAGCACTAAGAAGATTCTCAGCTATCCTTTTGCGAGCCGAGCCGGTCTGAGATTTTTGGAGAAAACCGAGAGGCTTTCCAGCCGCTTGCTGAGCAAAACGAAAGACTACGAGTTAACCCTAAAGAAACTGAACCCGTCTCTCGTCTTCAACGGCTCTCACGTGCATAGCCGCAATGCGATCCAGGCTGTTCAGGCTGCCCAGTGGCTGGGCATCCCTACTGCAACGTTTATCTTCAGTTGGGACAACCTTACGTCTCAGGGACGCATTTCGCTGCCGTATGACTACTTTCTTGTCTGGAACGAAGCTTTGAAGCAGAAGCTTTTAGACATGTATGACTGGATAAAACCGGAGAATGTTTTCGTCACCGGCACGCCACAGTTTGACCTGCACTTTAGGAAAGAAACATACCTCACGCGAGAAGATTATTGTCGGCAGATCGGCGCCGATCCGGATCGGGACCTTGTCTTGTACACGACCGGAATGCCGAATCATATGCCGGGCGAGCCCGAGATTGTCGAAGGGATCGCTAATATGCTCTCGGCGTATCCCGGCGAGAAGCGGCCTCAGCTACTCGTGCGAGTGTATGCGAAGGATCTAACAGGCCGGTTTGACGAATTGCGAAATCGCCGGCGAGATATTATTTTCGCTGACCCGAAATGGGAACGCGGCTGGTTAACGCCAAAGGAAGATGATGCGAGTGCCCTCGTGAACGCAATTCGCCACTGCAAACTTGGAATTAACGTAGCATCAACCGTTTCCTTAGAGCTATGCATGTTTGATAAGCCGACGATAAATGTAGGCTACAATCCGCCGTCGGTTCCGCTCGAAGAGCTATCGTACGCGGACTACTATGAATTCGATCACTATAAACCGGTCGTTGACAGCGGTGCTGTTCAGGTTGCTTGGGACGTCAAGGAGATGGATGCCTTAATAAACAAAAGTTTGCTCAATCCGGAGACTCTAAGCTCGCAACGACAAAGCCTAATGAAAAATATGTTTGGATCAACCCTCGACGGAAGGTCTGGCCAGCGTGTAGCCGATGGCCTAACGACGATCAGCAGGCTGAAGACAAGGCATTAATAGATGGCAACGCCGATTATTTCCATCGTCACCCCGACTTACCTTCGCCCGAACGAAGTCATTGGGTTGTTAGAGAACCTCTCGCGGCAATCACTATTGCCCGATGAGATCATCTTGGTTGACGGAGCTCCGGCAGACGAAGTAGCAACGGAACAATCGGTGAATGAACGGCGTGACGACTTTCCGTTCAGCGTTCGCTATATCCGCTTTGCTGGTGGGACTGCCATTCAACGGAACCGTGGCATCGAAGAAGCTCGGGGAAAGTTTATAGCCTTCATCGACGATGACGTCAGGCTTGAGCCCAACTTTTTGAAGAACATTCTCGAACAGATGGAGCGTGAGAACGCGGGTGAAGTGGGCGGGATCGTCGGCTACCGTTCGAATGAGTTTTTCGACGTAAATGAGTCTGAACGATGGCGCTGGTATAAGCGGTTGCGTCTTTTGAAGACTTACGAGCCCGGTAGATACGATTTTGAGTCGGGCTATCCAATAAATAACAGCATGCAGCCGCCATTTTCCGGTACGCGTCCGGTAGATTTTATGACAACCGCGTGCGCGGTGTGGAGGCGCGAGGTTCTTGATTCCGGACTTCGTTTCGACCCTTTCTTTCGCGACTATGGCGTTCTCGAAGATGCCCACTTTTCCTTGCGTGCGGGCCGAAACTGGGAGCTTCTTCAATGCGGGGACGCGATTTGCGAGGAGCTTCGCGCGCCTGGAGGCCGGACGACAAGGCGCAAGATCGGCTATAAGAGCGTTGCAAACTACTATTACGTCTTCAAAGAAGTTTCAGGCCCGCTGACGCTTCGTCATCAGTATCGATTCTGGCGTTTCCAACTTTTTGAGCTTTTTCGGATTTCAATGTCGGCCATAAGAAGGCTGAGGTGGGACGATGTTCAGGAGCTGGCTGGACGATTTGAAGCAATTTTCTCGGTAGCGTTTAGAAAGTGGAGATCAGAGGTTTCACCGGAGCAAAATACTGGCAGCGCTTCATCGCGTTGAGCATTAGGATCCAGTTTCAATGAATCTACTAGTCGTTTCCCATAAGCTGTGTTGGCCATGTGCCGACTCTCCAACCGGATACTCGACCGACGGAGGCTTTCCGTTTCAGATGGAAGCCATTTCCGAGCTTTTCGATAATACCGTCTTGCTCGTTCCGAGTAAGTCAACAAACTCGGAAGGGCTTTCTCCTTTGAAAGGGAATCAGATGAAGGTCGTATCACTCACCGAGCTTGGCGGGAAAGGGTTGCGGCGAAAATTTGCTTTCCCAATATGGCTTCTGAAAAACGGACTTCTCATCTGGCGTGAGGTTAGGAAAGCCGACGCTGTTCACGCGCCGATTCCGGGCGATGTCGGGACGATCGGGATGGCGTTCGCGTTGTTGATGCGCAAGCCACTGTTTGTTCGACACTGCGGAAATTGGCTGGTTCAGCGAACGCTGGCGGAACATATATGGAAGAGGAGCATGGAGTTTTTTGGCGGCGGGCGAAACGTCATGTTTGCGACCGGCGGAGGGGCTGACGAGCCGTCGAGCAAGGCTCCAAACGTGAAGTGGATATTTTCGACTTCGCTTCGCCGAGGGGATTTGAAAGGTGTTGAACCGAAAAACCTGCCTACTAACGGCGAGATCAAGTTGGTAATTGCCTGTCGGCAGGAGGAAAAGAAGGGCACCCAGACCGTGATCGAGAGCATGCCGGCGATACTTCAAGCTTTTCCAGATGCAACTCTTTCCGTCGTTGGCGACGGATCGCTACTTCCCAAGCTGAAGCAGCGCGCAGTTGATCTTGGCATGGAAAGTCGTGTCGTTTTCCACGGAAAGCTTGAGCATTCAAAAGTTCTAAAGATCTTTCGCGACAGTCATTTGTTCTGTTATCCAACGGAAGCTTCCGAGGGTTTCCCAAAGGTCGTTATAGAGGCTCTCTCTTTTGGAATCCCGGTGATCACGACAAAGGTTTCGGTACTTCCTCATCTCATCGAAAACGGCTGCGGTGTGCTGCTTGAATCGCGTAGCCCCGATGCACTTGCGAAAGCAGTGATAAGCTCCTGCGAGGATCGGGTGATGTATTCCGAAATGTCAAAAGCAGCCCTTCAGGTCTCGAGTCAGTATTGCCTTGAAGATTGGCGAGACTTTATTGGCGCGACCCTGCGTAATGCCTGGGGAGTAGCTTCACTATCCGCGGAGGACTCGCCTGTCGGTTGACTCTTCTTCATTCCGCGTCGCCTTTGTTGCCGGTACGTTGGGCCGGGGCGGTGCCGAAAGGCAGTTAATATACATGCTCAGGGCGTTGCGGAACGAAGGCATCATGCCCCGAGTTTTGTGTCTGACGAGCGGCGAGGTCTTTGAGCAAGAAATATTGGACCTGGGTATTCAGGTTGATTATGTTGGCTCTAGCAAGAACCAGTTTGCGAGATTGAAGGACATCATCTTTAACCTTCGCCGCAAACCCGTCGACGCCATCCAAAGTGTACATTTCTACACAAACATCTATGCTGGCCTAGCGGGGAAGGCGCTGGGCGTATCAAGTTTCGGGGCGATCAGAAGCGACCTAATCAACGAGCTGTCATCCAATCCGGTTTTTGGCCGATGGCATCTGAAACTGCCGAGACGGCTAATAGTTAATTCCCAGCTGGCGATAGATAGAGCCGCGGCAAGAGGTATCGATCGATCAAAGCTTCACCTTCTAAGAAACGCCGTAATAGATGACGCGGAGGCTTTCACATCGCGATCAAATAGCCGTATCACTATGCTATTCGCCGGCCGGCTTGTATCGCAGAAGCGTCCGGAAAGATTTATCGCTCTGGCGGCAGAATTGAAAGTCCTGTACCCAGGAAAAGAATTGAACTTCTTAATTGCCGGAGACGGTCCGCTCCGAGACTCGCTGGAGAAACTCGCTGAGGAAAGGGGAATGACGAGCGGCGAAATTCACTTTCTTGGTGAGCAGGAAAATATGTCTGATCTGTACAAAGAAGCTGACATCCTTGTGCTCACGTCTGAAAATGAAGGGACACCGAATGTGATCCTAGAGGCGATGGCTAATGGTATGGCGGTAGTTGCAACAAAGGTAGGAGGAGTTCCCGAGATACTTAATAGCGACTGCGGGATCGTCGTCGATCCAAACCATTTCCCTGAGCTTGTTCAAGCGGTTTCCTCGTTGATCGGCGACAGAGAAAAAAGAGTGCGAATGGGCAGCAGAGGACGCGAATTTGTCCGAAGAAATCACTCTATTGGTTATCTACAGAAACAGTTGCTAACGATCTACAACGGGGGATAGACAACAGGCTCAAATGACTGCCCAGGCGACGGCTATTAAACAATTCAACCCGCTGAGAATGACCTCGCTCGCCCAAGGCGATGGCAAGCGCGAGGTATGGCTGACTTTGATCTTTGCCGTCGTCCATCTTCCTCTTGGGTTGGTTCTGTACCGTGCCGGATATGCGGGCCTGCTTCATCCGATAGCGGTCATTGGATATGGCCTATATCTTGCATTTAGAAAGCAGTCACGACATTCGAGCATCGCCCTTGTGATCGGTTATCTGATCGGGGTCGAAGTTTTGTGGCGGATGGCAAAAGTTCCAGTGTTTTGGGAGGCAGGCAAGTATGGCTCGGTCGCGATCATTCTCGTCGCACTGATCCGGCGTTCGCGGTGGAATGTTCCAAAGCTTCCCCTGCTTTATTTTGCCCTGCTGATTCCCGGATGCATTGTCGCCGTCTTGAATCTTCCTACGAACCTGTTGCAGGGAATGCTCAGCTTCAATATGTCAGGGCCGCTGCTGTTGTTGTGCAGCTCGTGGTTCTTTTACAGGACGAGATTTCAGCCGATAGAGTTTCAGCGTCTGCTGGTTGCGATGACGATTCCGCTACTGTGTGTTGCGTTTACTTCGTTCTTCTATACAGTCTCGGCGGAAGAGATCGTTTTCACCGGCGAATCGAATTTTGAGACGAGCGGCGGATTTGGTCCGAACCAAGTGTCGGCATTATTGGGTTTAGGCGTGTTTGTCTCGTTCGCCGGTGCGATTCTGCTTAAAAAAGGCATAGTCCTGAAGACTTTTTTCGGTCTCTCGACCTTGTTTCTCGCGGCTATTTGTACGCTTACATTCTCTCGCAGCGGAATGTACAACGCCGTCGCAGGAATCGGCGTGATGTTGATCTTCGGACTGAGGGATACCGGCAGCCTGTTGCGACGTCTTTCGCTTTCTCTAGGCGCGGCTGTTCTGTTTGTGTCGGTTATTTTCCCGATGATCGACGACTTTACGGACGGGGCTTTAAGGTCCCGATATGGGGACGTGCAGACC
>CADEGD010000047.1:0-29012 GCA_902826795.1 uncultured Acidobacteriota bacterium
GAACACCAACAAAGGGGAACCAACTTTTTTTTTTCAAGCAGAAGCGGGCATACGAGATGCTTGTCCGCGTGAAGCAGTTCGGCATCGACAACGCGGCTGATTTCTCGGGAATTGCTACGACGAAATTTACCGAGGTCGGCACAATTGTCGATAATGCCGAAACCAAGGCCGCTGCACAGCAGTCCGGTTTTGGCGAAGCCGCCCAGCAATTCGAGGTAACAGACACGGCCCGCGAAAACCTGCGCGACGAAATGTCCGCGATCTCTCGCACCGCGAAGTCGATGGAATACAGCTTCGACGGCATCAGCGATCAATTCCGCTTCCAACGCAATATGCCCGACGCCGATATGCTTGCCCGTGCGAGAGCTTGGCAAACGGAAGCTGTTGCAAACCAAGCGGACTTCATCGCCTACGGCCTCCCCGCAACATTCATCGCCGATCTGACAGTCGCTGCCGATGATTTCGAGGCATCATTCGGGTCAACAGCGTCCGCTACCGCCGAACACGTCGCCGCCACCGCCGAGATCTCGTCAAAGATCCGCGAAGGCATGATCGCCGTCCGCACCCTCGACGGCATAGTCCGCAACGTCTACGCGAACGATCCGGGTAAATTGGCTGCATGGATCAGCGCAAGCCACGTCGAAAAAGCACCGAAGAAAACGCCGCCGCCAACGCCGTAGAACTATGATATGCGTTGGCGAATGCGAGACGGCTCCACCGGCGCCCCGACGGCTTGACTATGAACATGAAGATGATGCGTATCAACGGTCTGATTCTCTCAGTTACGCTGATTCTGTTTTTCAATCTCGATTGCCTTGGTCAGGAGAAACCGGAGGCACCAGAGATTTGCTTTACCCAGCAGGAGAAAGAGCCTGGTAGCGATCTTGTTTGCGTCGAGAGCTGGAAAAAAGGGGATAACAGAGTTCAGGAACAGGCCCTTAACATTCAACTGGACTTTGCGGGGCAAGAATATGTGGCGAAAGTTAGCACGCCTTCGCGTCGACCGAAGCAGTCGATCCGCAATGTCAGGAAGCCCCTGATCGTAACAATCAAGCCCGGCTACAAACTGGAAATTCAACCATTGCGTCTCGGCGAAGGCTCTCGCACCACGATCGCGTTCGTGCGGATGGAATTGTACGAGCATAAGAATTTCATTCTGAGACTTTTCTCCAGAGAACGGCACGAGTTGTTTTTTCCCGTAATGGAGTTAAGCATGTTGGGCCGCAGGCTGACGCCGCGAGATTTCCCAGGATCCTTTAACTCGCTCTGCGATGAAACCATCGTGGGTAAAGAAAACGCCCTTCCAATTGAGTGCCTTGAATTGCCTTTCCGGACGAAGCGCATAATAAAGGTTCAAGGTTTTTATTGCATTCTTCAAGTGAGCGATTACAAACTTATTGAAAGCAGGAAGGCGTTCCAATCTATATCTTTCCGTGTTCAATTCGTAAATGATCGCTCTACCAATTGAGGAACTCGTGAGTCTCTACAATGATCCTTGCGACTACGTCGCGAGATGGCTATGCTCCGCCGTCGCATCGCGACGCTTTGACTTTAGCCGTGGGTTTCAACCCACCGTCAGGATGCAAACGAAATCCTCGTCGCGTAGCGACGACACGAATCGGGCCGGCGTAATATTCAACCGTCGCGACGCGACGGCTACCATTACGCACGACGTTCCGTGGGTTGAAAAACCCACGGCTAAAATCATTTGACCGCTACGCGGTCGGGGCAACACAAGAACGAAATGAGCGACACAGCAACCTTAATTTCCGCGTTGGAGACGGCGCCGGGCGTGATCATCCCTTTGATCCGCGAGGTGCCGGCGGAGATATTGAAGCGGCGTCCGAGTGCGCGGAAATGGTCGGCTTATGAGCACGCGATCCATCTGTCGCAATCTGATGTTGCGTTTCGGGCGCGTTTGGATTTGATCTTGTCCACGCCGGAGCCGGTTATTAAGTCGATCGAGAATTCCGCCGAGGACAATCTCACCGCGGTGCGATGCGCCAGAGTTCGCCGTTGCGTTCGTCGGTCACAACGTAGAGGGCGCCATCGCGGCCTTGGCGGACGTCTCGGATGCGGCTGCCGCGGTCGGTGAGGAGGTGTTCTTCACCCACGACGCGGTCGTCCTTCAAAACCAATCGCACAAGTCGCTCTGAAGCAAGCCCGCCGATGAAGATGTTGCCTCGCCATTCGGGGAACGCCGATCCGGTGTAAAATTCCATGCCTGATGGAGCGATGATCGGGTCCCAATAGTAAACCGGCTGCCCAAGGCCCTCTTTCGCCGAGATGCCGCCCGGGATAGCGTCGCCGGAATATTCTTCGCCGTAGCTGATGATCGGCCAGCCGTAGTTCTTTCCTTTCTCGACCATGTTCAGCTCGTCGCCGCCGCGTGCTCCGTGCTCGACCGTCCACAGCCGCCCTTGATCGTCGATCGTCGCCGATTGTATGTTCCGGTGCCCAACGGACCATATCTCGCCAAACGTACCTTCCTTGCCAGCGAAAGGATTATCCGCCGGCACCGAGCCATCCGGATTGATGCGGATCACCTTTCCGTTGTGCGCGTTTAGAGACTGAGCCAGCGGACGCATTGTCGCCTTGTCAAAACGGTCGCCAAACGTAGCGAAAAGTTTTCCGTCGGGAGCGAACACCAACCGCGATCCGAAGTGCAGTCCGTTGTTATAGGTCGGCATCGCGCGAAAAATTACGCGCACTTCATCGATCCGCTTTCCATCGGCGCTTAACACGCCGCGAGCCACCGTCGTTCCGCTTCCGCCTTCGCGCTCTTCCGAAAAGCTCCAAAAGATCGTGCGGTCTTTCT
Source organism: uncultured Acidobacteriota bacterium (assembly GCA_902826795.1). GTDB lineage: Bacteria > Acidobacteriota > Blastocatellia > Pyrinomonadales > Pyrinomonadaceae > OLB17. The sequence goes on from CADEGD010000047.1 coordinate 2,819, forward strand.
CAAAATTCGGGCTTAGCGCAACGTCGAGCAATCCACCCTGTCCCCGCGCGGTGATCGGCGGCAGTCCGCCCTGGCCGCTTGCCGAGCTAACGCCGCCTTGCCCGACAGGCAAAAGCCCTTCGATCGGCTCGCCGACCTGTCCGCTTGCCGAAACGATACGCATCCGGCCGGGTTTTTCGGTTACGAGAAAGCTTCCATCGGGAAGCGGTTCGACCGCCCACGGCCTATCGAGTCCCTTCGCCAAAACCGTCACAACAAAAGCTGAGCTCGACTTAACGCCGCACGCACGAGTTTGTCCCACAAACGCAGGCTTCAGTCCTGGTGAATTGGCCGCCCCCATATCTATCGGCGTACACTGCTGCGGCGCGTTCTGCGATGCCGACGAATTCTGAACTTCCGTCGGCCGCTGAGCACACGCCGACCCAGCGAACAACACCGCCGCCACAATAACGAACTTCCTTCCCTTCATCGTTCCTTTTACTCCTTAACGCGTCTGATCCGAAACCGGTGTGTCGCAACCAATCTCGCTTCGAACTTAGAGAATCGCTTACCTCAAGTCTAACTCATGCACGGATCGTTACTGAAAGGTTTGTCGGAAAAGTTCAATGATCAGAGAAGGAATTGAGCTAAAGTCGGCGGCGGTGTATGGTGAAATTCTATGAGCTCAAATCAGAATTTTCTTCAGAGTTTGTACGACGCCTTTAATAACCGCGAGATCGAGACGATCATCTCCGCGATGAGCCCCGACGTGAAGTGGGCTAACGGGCTCGAGGGCGGTTTCGTTCATGGCCGAGACGCGGTTCGCGAATATTGGACCGAACAATTCAAGAACATCCAGCCTGAGCTTGAGGCGTTAAAATTCGAGACGGACGAAAACGGCAGGGATATCTTAACCGTTCATCAGATCGTCAAAGATCTCGAAGGCAACGTGCTTGCCGATGCGACTCTCCATCAGATCTTCACCATCGAAGATGGCTTGATCAGTCTTTACGAGATCGACGAAACCGAAACAATTCAAGAGAGAATTCAAAAGGCGAAAACTTCCAGCGAGCATTGATGACTGGTGATCAATTTCGGCAGTAAGTTGGAAACCGCTAAGTCCAGTTACGTACCTTAAATCTGAAAACGGAGGAAAATATGAAAACAATGAATTGCAGTCAGCTCGGCGGAGCATGTGACCAGGCCTTTCGTGCAAACTCTTTCGAAGAGATTGCGGAAATGAGCAAACAGCATGCAATGGAAATGTTTCAGAAAAAAGATGCGGCCCATCTCAAAGCAATGAACGATATGCAAGAATTGATGCAAAAACCGGCAGCGATGAAAGAGTGGTTCGAGAGTAAGAAAAAAGAATTTGAAGCATTGCCGCCTGAAGAATAAAAAGTAAGGCACAATAATTAAATTCCGTTCAAACATCCTGTGGAGCCGATTCCCCGGTCAAGAACTTCTTCATTGCATTCAGCAATTTCATAACGAAAAATTTGTAGGACAAATGTTATGAGCGATACATGCGTAAACTGATTGCGGCAATTAAGATGACAGCAAGGAGACATCATGGCAGTTAAACGCATGGACAATGTAGGCATTGTGGTGGAAGACCTCGATGCCGCAGTCGAGTTTTTCATCGAACTCGGACTAGAGCTTGAGGGTCGGGCCGCGATCGAAGGCGAGTGGGCCGGACGGGTGACCGGACTCGGCAACCAGCACGTCGAAGTCGCCATGATGCGTACGCCGGACGGCCACAGCCGGCTCGAACTTTCCCGGTTTATCGAACCGGCCGTCGTCGCCGATCATCGCAACGCTCCCGTAAACGCACTCGGCTATCTTCGCGTGATGTTCGCTGTGGACGACATCGACGACACGCTCGAACGTCTTCGCAAACGCGGTGCCGAACTGGTCGGCGACGTGGTCGATTACCAGAACGTGTACCGCCTTTGCTACATCCGCAGCTCGGAAGGAATTCTCATCGGCCTCGCCGAGCAACTCGCGCCGGATGCCGCTCGAACGGATCCTATGAAATAGCCCTATGCGAAAACTAATTGCAGCGATGAATATGACCCTCGACGGGTTTTGCGATCACACGGCGATGATGGCGGATGACGAGATCCATCAACATTACACTGACCTGTTGAACGATTCGGATACTATTATTTACGGACGAACAACATTTCAGCTCATGGAATATTGGAGATCTGTCGTTGAAAATCCTACCGGCAAAAAGGAAATGGATGATTTCGCGGCGGCGATCGATAATATTCCAAAGATTGTTTATTCCCGAACGCTTGAAAACGTTGACTGGAGAAATACGGAGCTGAAAAGAGAAATAGCTAATGACGAAATTTTAGAGCTCAAGCAACAACCGGGAAAGGACATTGTAGTCGGCAGCCCGAGCCTGATAGTTGCCATGACGAACGTCGGGCTCGTCGATGAAATTCAGATCAGCATCCATCCGGTCGTTGTCGGCAGCGGCTTAGCTTTGTTCAAAAACATCAAAGATCGCGTCCGCCTCAAACTCCTAAAAACAAAAACGTTCAGCTGCGGTGCGGTTACGCACTATTACGAACCAGATTACGAACCATCCGCAACCACTAAGTAACACCAAATACCGCTAATTTACGAAACCGTTCGGTTGCACTTGACACACGCAACCAAACGGTTGCATACTAGCGCCCGTCGATATGAAACGGGACGTTTTCCAAGCTATAGCCGATCCGACGAGGCGGGCGATCATCGCGCTCGTAGCGTTGCAGGCGATGACGCCGAACGCGATCGCCGAACACTTCGACACCTCGCGACAAGCCGTTTCGAAGCATCTCCGGATACTCACCGAGTGTGAACTCATAACTCAAGAACAAAAGGGACGCGAGATCTATTATTCGCTTGAGATCGATAAGATGAAGGAGATCGACGAATGGTTAGAGCAATACAGAAAGATCTGGGAGACGCGTTACGAGCAGCTCGACGAGGTGCTCAAGGTCATGAAAACGCAGAAGCGAATGCAGAAGCCCGCACGTAAGTAAGGGCTTAACGCTCAACTTGAATAATGGCCGGTGCGGCCCGCAAGCCACCGGACGAAAGGAAAATAATATGGAATTCTTAGTCAATAAAGAAACAAAAACAGTAGTGATAACAGCGGAGTTTGACGCGACCCGCGACCTTGTCTGGGCCGCTTATACAAAAGCGGAACTTCTCGACCAATGGTGGGCGCCGAAGCCTTACGCCTCGCGAACGAAAGTGATGGATTTTAGCGAGGGCGGTCGGCGATTTTACGCGATGGTCAGCCCTGAGGGGCAAGAACGTTGGGCACTTCAAAAATACACTTCGATCACGCCAAAGACCAACTTCAAGCTTTTAAATACGTTTGCGGACGAAAACGAAAATCCCGAACTGCCCGGCTCCGATTGGGACCTGAATTTCAGCGAACAAGACGGAAAGACAACGGTCCACGTTTCTATATACAACGAGTCGCTCGAACGCCTTGAAAAAATGATGGAAATGGGCTTTAAGGAAGGCTTCACGATGACGCTCGGCCAGCTGACAGAGCTGCTCGCTGAGCTGTCGAAAAATACGAACGTATAGAGGGTGAACCGATGACAAAAACGGCGAATCTGAACGTAAGAATGAATGTGACGACCCTGAGTTGGTTGCTGCTGATGCTGATGACAACTGCCGCATCGGCGCAGCAAAAACCAATTACGGGGTATGCGCCGATCAACGGGATGAAGATGTATTACGAGATTCACGGCAGCGGCGAGCCGGTGGTGATGCTGCACGGTTCGTTCATGGCAATTTCAAACAATTTCCAATGGACCGATTGGATCGGCGAGCTTTCAAAGACGCGGAAAGTTATCGCCATTGAAATGCAAGGCCATGGGCGCACCGCCGACACGGGCCGCGACTTCACGTATGACAACCTTGCCGACGACGTGGCCGCTCTTCTCGACTACCTGAAGATCCCGAACGCAGATCTTATCGGCTACAGTATGGGCGGCGGCGTGGCTTTGAATTGTGCTATCCGTCATCCGGAAAAAGTTCGCAAGGTCGTTAGCATTTCGGCCGTGTTCCGCCAGAACGGCTGGACAAAAGAAGGGCTGGACGCATTCCCGCAGATCTCGGCCGAAGCGTTCAAAGGCACGCCGATCGAAGCCGACTATATAAGGCTCAGCCCGACGCCAAACGAATTCCCGAACTTCGTTAAGCGTGTTATCTCGGCCGACGTGAAGCCGCACGACTTCGGAGCCGACAAGCTAAAGGCCACCAAAGCGCCGATGTTTTTCATTCACGGCGATGCCGACGGCGTACGGCTCGATTACATAGCGGAAACGTTTCGCTTGAAAGGCGGCGACGTCTTCGGCGACCTGCGTCCTCGATCGGCGTCGAGACTGGCCATCATCCCCAACACAACCCACGTCACGCTAATGAACCGCGTATCAACTATCGTTCCGATGGTGAACGACTTTCTCAATGCCAAGCTTTAAAAACAATGGAATTCAATCCGCATAACAACGTAATCAAACTCTGTATTCAAGGTATGGCCGCGGAAGAGAGTGGCGAAACTGAAGAAGCTATCACGAAGTTTCTTCAAGCCTGGAAAGAATCGACGGACGACTTTGAAAAATTTACCGCCGCCTATTACGTCGCCCGATCTCAGAAGGACGTTCGCGACAAATTGAAATGGTTCGAAACGGCGTTGGAGGCCGGATTGAAGATCGATGACGTAACCGTTAAGTCGGCTTTCCCGGCGTTGTATTCGAATATCGCAAAATGTTTCGAGGAGTTAAACGATCTCGAGAACGCGAAGAAGAATTATGAACTGGCAAATTCTTTTTCAGCCAAACCGTCCGACGACGGTCCTTTCTATCACGGCACGAGAGCAGATTTGCAGATCGGCGACCTGTTGACGGCGGGCGGCACTTCCAATTACAAAACCGAGCTCGTGATGAATCACATCTACTTCGCCGCGATCGCGAACGGAGCCGGCCTCGCCGCGGCTCTTGCCAAAGGTGACGGACCCGAACGCGTTTACATCGTCGAGCCGACGGGCGATTTTGAAAACGACCCAAACGTTACCGACAAAAAATTCCCCGGCAACCCGACACGATCGTATCGCAGCGAGGCTCCGTTGAAGATCGTCGGCGAGTTAACGGATTGGGTGCGGCAAACGCCCGAACAGATCAAATCGTGGCAAGAAAAATTGGCTAACAGCAAGGGCGAGATCATTAACTAGTTTCCGATGAACATTAAAGAACAAATAAGCCAATACATCGAGAGCCAGCCGGAACCAAAACGCCGCGACATGCAAGAACTGCACGCCATGATTTTGGGAGTAAAGCCGACGTGTAAATTGTGGTTTCTGGATGGTAAAAACGACGCAGGCAAAGTTGTTTCTAATCCCAATATCGGATACGGATCTCGCGACCACGAATATGCCGACGGAACGATCAGAGAGTTTTATCAGATCGGCCTGAGCTCAAACTCGACCGGCATCTCCGTTTACATCATGGGTATCGAAGACAAGAAATACCTGGCCGAGACCTATGGCAAGGATTTAGGGAAAGCAACCGTGACCGGCTATTGCATTCGCTTCAAAACACTAAAAGACATAAACGTTGAAACACTCAAAGCGGCAATTCGATTCGGGCTTCAGCAGACGGACAAGAACAAGTAACCCGATGAAGAAGTTGCCTAAGTAACGTCCCTCTTGTATTATCTCCATTGGTTTATGAACGCCGTTCGGTTTGACGACAATAATACGTAGGCGAGAGCGCTAAGGACACATGTTCCGCGTTCCGCCTTTCGTCTGTCGCAGATCGAAAGGCGTTTTTGTGTTGGAGTTAGCCCGCGAAATTCGCGAAAGAACGCGAAAAAATTTATGGCAGAGATAATCTACAAAGAAGAGGCTTATAAGATCATCGGCGCATGCTTCGAGGTTTACAAGACTAAAGGATGTGGTTTCACGGAGCCCTTATACCAGGAATGTTTGCAGGTCGAGCTAGGACTTCAAGGCATTCCTTTTGTTGCACAACCTCAACTCCAACTTGAATACAAGGGAGCCCCTCTAACGCAATTTTTCAAACCCGATTTTATTTGCTACGACAAGATCATTATCGAGATAAAGGCTCTGGAACGCTTGGCAAACGTTCATCGAGCTCAAACTCTGAACTACCTCAACGCAACCGGATTTGAACTCGCCCTTCTCGTTAATTTCGGCGGTTTGAGCGAATCGTCAACACGAGAGGTAAGACTCGAACCCTTCGGGACGAGATCGCTAGCTGGACGATCGAATAATAATTAGAATTTTTCGCGAACTTTCGCGTATTTCGCGGGCAAAAATATGCTGGATACTTTAGGAACTTTACAGAGAACGCACACATGCGGTGAGTTACGGCAATCGCACGTTGGCGAGCAGGTCGTGTTGATGGGCTGGGTCGCGAAGAAGCGTGATTTCGGCGTGTTTACTTTCATCGACCTGCGCGACCGCCACGGTGTGACGCAGGTCGTGGTTAGCGAAGAGACGGCGGCTGAGGCTCATGCGAAGGCGAAAGGCTTGCGCGGCGAGTTCGTTATCGCGGCGAAGGGCGAGGTCGTCGCGCGTGATGCGAACGCGAAGAACGCCAAGCTCGCAACCGGCGATATCGAAGTAAAGGTCAGCGAACTGCTCATCTTCAACGATGCGAAAGTGCCGCCGTTTCAGCTTGAGGTCGCAGGCAGCGAAAATCTCGCCAGCGAAGATACGCGGCTTAAATACCGCTATCTCGACCTTCGCCGGCCGCAGCTTCAGCAGAACATCGTAATGCGTGCGAAGGCCGTGAAGGCGATCCGCGAATATTTCGACGGACGCGGTTTCCTCGAGATCGAGACGCCGATACTGCTCAAGAGCACACCCGAAGGCGCCCGCGATTTTATCGTCCCGTCACGCATCCACACGGGAAAGTTTTTCGCACTTCCGCAATCGCCGCAGATCTTGAAACAGATCACGATGATCTCGGGCCTCGACCGCTATTACCAGATCGCTCGCTGCTTTCGCGACGAAGACCTGCGTGCCGACCGCCAGCCGGAATTCACACAGCTCGATATGGAGATGTCGTTCGTCAACCGCGAACAGGTCTATCGCGAGATGGAGGGCATGTTCAACCACGTCCTGAAGCTGATCGGTGTCGAACTTCCTACCGAATGGCCGCGGATGACCTATGCCGATGCGATGCGTCGATACGGTTCGGATAAACCCGACCTGCGCTTCGGAATGGAACTGCAAGATCTGAGCGAAAGACTCAAGGACACGGACTTTGCTCCATTCGCCGAAACGTTGAAAAACGGCGGTGAGATCAAGGCGATCGTCGTGAAAGGCAAAGCAGATTATTCGCGCAAGCAGACCGACGAACTGCAGGAGTTCGTGAAACGCTACGGAGCCGGTGCGCTTGCTTGGATCAAGGTCGGCGATGAGATGACGTCATCGTTGCTGAAGGTTCTGGGCGAAGCGAAGATCGCCGAACTTGCTGAAATGGCGGGCGCTGAGAAAGGCGACGCCGTTCTGATCGTCGCTGGCAAAAAGTCCATCGTCGCGGCCGCTCTCGGTGCGCTGCGAAATGAAGTAGCACGACGCGAGAACCTGATCGACCGCGGGAAGTATGAATGCCTGATCGTCACCGAGTTCCCGATGTTCGAACACGACGAAGAGACGGACACATACGTCGCGGGGCATCATCCGTTCACGTCCCCGATGGACGAAGACCTCGAACTTTTCCGCACCGGCGTGAACGATCCTGCCCAGCATCATCTGCTCGGCCAAGTCCGTGCGAAGGCGTACGACGCGGTCATCAACGGCTACGAATGCGCCGGCGGCTCGATCCGTATTCACCAACAGGAAGTGCAGGCGTTGAACTTCAAGGCTCTCGGTATGACGCCCGAATCGGCCCGCAATCGGTTCGGCTTTTTCCTCGACGCGCTCGAATACGGCACGCCGCCCCACGGCGGATTTGCCGCCGGCATCGAACGTACCTGCATGATCCTCTGCGGCACCGAAAACATCCGGGACGTGATGGCGTTCCCCAAAACCGCCTCCGCCCAGGACCTGATGATGGATTCACCCGGCGAGGTCGACGGCGGCCAACTCGATGAACTCGGTATCGAGGTATCTGAATGAATTGTGATTGACATCGTGTTGCATCTATGACATTATCATTCACCCGGGTAGCTTTTGTCCTGGGCCGTTCTTTGAAATGTTCGACGGATCTTTGTCTCATTGAAGTCCCGCCTTCGAACTGACGCCTGCGGAGATCGCGAAATTGAGACCGGGCTGTAAGTTGTTGAAAGTTGGTGTAAGTCCTAGATCTTGTTCCGAATGGAGCAAAATGACCCTGACGAAATGGAACGGAACAAACAACTTACAGATGCGACGTAAGCCTTAGATCTTGAGTCAATTGACTCAAAACCACCCTGCAAAATGTTTCGACTCAAACAACTTACAGGAAGTTCGTTTTATTGAACATCGCGTGGCCGCTTAGCGTAGAATACCTGCGACGATGCCGAAAAAATTCGACACAAACCCGCTTGATCCGGACTTTCCGGAGAAGGCAAAGACTGCGGTTAGCAATGATGCGGAAGTTGAGGCTTACAGGGCTCCGGCTTCGGTTTACGGTGCTCCGCCAGCCTCGCCTTACAGCACCGCCGAGTTTCCTGAGCGTCCGACCGCTCCGCCAAGCGTGACAGAAGACGAGACGCAGCGGTTTAACGAAGCTCAATATAACGCCTACGCGTTTCAGGGCGGACAGGTGCCGGCTGCATACCAAAATGCTCAAGCCTCGCCGTTTGCGGACATGAACCGTGCCGGTGAGAGGAAAGAGTCGAAGACCGGAATTCCAGAAAAGTGGCTGATCGGCCTTCCCTACATTCCTTTCACGGTTGGGCTCATCGCCGGCTTGATCCTCTTGCTCGTTATTCCAAAGGAAGAGAACAAGGTTCGGTTCCACGCCGCGCAAGGCCTTGCCGCTCACGTCGGCATTCTGATCGTGACGACGATACTCGGCATTATCGGGAATGTTGCGGATGTCGCCAGTATTGGAAGCACGATCTTCACGATCGTAACCACGATCATGCTTATTGTGTTTGCGATCAAGGCTTGGAGCGGTAAACCGGTTCACATTCAAGCCGTCGACGACCTGACAAATTGGCTCGAAGAAAAGATCGGGCCGATCAAGAGCTAAGCTATGTATTGTTCAGGCTGCGGAACACAACTGCAATCGGGACTCGTATACTGCAGCCGCTGCGGTCGTCGCGTCGCCGAAGATCTCGCCGCGAACTCTTGGGCGTCAAACCCTTTGACGATCACGGCGATCATTGCCGGCGTCGGGTTCTTTATGTTCATGCTCGTGATCAGAACTCTCACCCGTTCTGAGTTTCCGTCCGAGATGATAGTGCCGATCTCGTTCGTTTATTTCTCGTCGCTCTTCGGCATCTGTTTTATGGTGTTGCGTTACGGATCGAAAACGAGGGCTGAGGTGAATCCGGAAAAGTCGCTTGATACCGGCGAATTGAAGATGCCGCCTGCATACCTCAGCCCGGTTGCGACCGCTCAGCTCGAAGAAGCCCGCGATTTCGGGATCGGCAGCGTGACGGACGCGACCACGCGGACGCTGGATGAAGTTACGATCGAAAGGAAATGATATACGACGCTCGAAGAAGTTCCCCGATGGAAAAGCTAAACGGTCGCTTCTTCCTCGATCGGCGTAAAGCGCTCACGGCGGAGTTTCAAGAAAGCCGAGATGATGAGATAGATCGCAAGACCAATCAATGCAAGCGATGCGAAACCGTTCACAAGCTTGATGTCAAAACCGTTCGCAGCTGCGAAATTCCCATACACCATTAGCCCCAATGCCCACATCGTGATCACCAATACAAACAACATCGGCAGCAGCGTGAAAGCGATCCGCTTGCGGGCCTGGTATAGCCACACGGTGATCGTCAGCAGCGAAAGAGCCGCGAGTAGTTGGTTTGACGCACCGAAAAGCGTCCAGAAATCGAGATACGATCCGGGCTTTGAGAAGAAGATGAGCACGAACGGTATCGCGACCGTTCCGATAGTGCCGATGACCGCTCCGAATCTTCCCGGCAATCCGCAGATCTCCTGCACGATGTATCGACCTAGCCGCATCGATACGTCGAGCGTATCGAAGATGAATGTCGAAAACGCCATCGCTCCAAACGTGATCGCAAACTGCAGATTCTCCTTGCCGATCAAGATGGTCAGAAACTGGCCGAGGCCATTGCCGTATATCTTCCCGGCCGAAAACGTCTTGCCGTCCGGCCCGGCGATCATCTCGTTCGCGGCGACCATTACGACGACGATAGCGATGAAAGCTACGAACCCTTCAGCGAGCATCGCACCGTATCCGATCGGGCGTGAATGCGATTCTTTCTCGATCTGTTTCGATGTCGTTCCCGAACACACAAGCCCATGAAAGCCCGAACACGCACCGCAAGCAATCGTCACGAAAAGGAATGGGAACAGCAGTCCGGTCATTCCACCGACGTCGAACGATTTGAAAGCGGGCTGCGTTATTTCATAACCGCCGAAGAAGATGCCGATCACGCCGACCGCAATCGCGGCGTACAAGACAAACCCGCCGAGATATCCCCGCGGCTGCAGCAGTGCCCAAACCGGCACGAGCGAAGCGACGACGCAGTAGATCAGAATGAGGATCGACCAGGTAAGATGGCCCAGAGCAAACACGTGAGAAAACTGCGTTCCGATATAAGAAAGGGCGAAGGTTGCCGGAACGAAGATTATCGTAACGAGCCACAATGGCGGTTTGAGATACCGTTCCACCAGTCCAAGCACGATCGAAAGCAGGAGATAGGTGATGCTTGCAAACGCCACGGCACCGCCGGGATTGAATCGCGTCTCGCCCGCCAGCACGTCGTCTCCCGACACGAAAGTTCCGGCCGTGATATCTGTAAAGGCTACGATGATATAGATCAAGGCAATCCAGATGAACGCCATCATCGCTTTGCCCGCACCGGTTCCAAGCTTCTCTTTAGTTATCTCGGCTACGCTCTGCGCTCCATGACGTACGGAAGAAGCGAGTGCCGCAAAATCGTGAACCGCGCCGATCAGCACTACCCCCAACGCCACCCAGATCAGCGATGGCAGCCAGCCGAAAGTTATGCACGCGATGATCGGCCCCGCGATCGGCCCGGCCGCCGCGATCGCCGAAAAGTGTTGGCCGAACAAATAGAACGGCCTCGCGGGAACGAAGTCCTCGCCGTCGTTCACCTCGACGGCAGGCGTCGTCCGGCTATCGTCAAGCTTGAACTGCTTCGTGATCCATCGGCCGTAAGCGAAGTAACCAAAGACGAGCCAGGCCACGAAACCTATCGCAAGAAGTGTAAGCATATGCAGAAGCAAGAATGAGGCTTAGTAAATTTACGACAGAAGCGCCTCGTCGGCAACTTCTAACTTCTCCCTTGTCGCTTATTCCGAAGGTGCCCTCGTTGTAAAATGCCGTCAATGGAAAACAAAAGATCTCTGCAAGAAATTTATTCACCTGATAGCATCTGTTTCGGGTGCGGACCGGCGAATGAGAAGGGGCTGCACATTCGAACCTTCGTTGAAGGCGATGAGTATGTCGCCGAGTTTCAAGCCGAACTGCATCATCAGGCGTTTCCCGGCATCCTGAACGGTGGAATTATCGGAGCATTGCTCGACTGCCACTCGAACTGGGCCGCCGCACATCACCTGATGACGCAACGCGGCGAATCGAAAACTCCGTGTACTGTAACCGCCGAGTTTCACGTAAAGCTTCTGCGGCCCACGCCGATCGACGGCCCGATAACACTTAAGGCCCGCGTAATAGAATCGTCCGAGGGTCGAGCTACGGTCGAAGCGGAACTGATCGCGAACGGCAAAGTTTGCGACACGTGTCGCGGAGTGTTTGTAGGCGTCAAGGAAGGCCATCCGGCTTATCACCGGTGGTGAGTGAGCGACGTATCTGGGTTTTGAACTCGTCGGTGAGTCCGAGTTTCTCGAGCCACAATGTCTGCTCCCGCATTAATGAAGGTAAATGGGCAACGTCCGAAAGAGCATAGTTGACGAGATCTTGAGTCCACACGCCATCCCATTTCTTGGTAAACTTCGCCCGCTGAGATTTATCGAGATCGATGGCGAAATAACGATAGAGCGTTTCGGCGAGCGACGCCGACTGGTTCGCACCGCGAGTGAGCACCTTCTCTGCGATCATCGTGTCGAAAATATTTTCGACCTTGCAGCCCGCAGCCGACAGAAATTCAAGATCGAACTTCGCGTTATGAAAGACCTTGACGATCTTCGGATCCGCCAGCAATGTCGCAAAAAGACCTATCGCGACGCCTTCGCTCAGCGGCAGCAGAACGTTGAAATCGCCGTCCGAAAACTGGATGGAGTAGAGTCTGCCGTATTTAGCCGAAAGTCCCGACGTTTCGGTATCACAGCCGAGAACATTTGCCTGAGCCAGCCGCTCGCAAGCGCTCGATATCTCGGCCTCGGTCCTTGAAATGAAAACTTCCACTCACGCAATTCTAGTTGACCCGAAGCACGAGGCAGAAACGAACCTTGCTTTTTCCGAGCGTTGTTATTAATTATCAATTAGAAATGTAAATTAATTTACAGAACAGATCTTGATGGCAACGGACCTAACACAAACAGAAGCACGCGTACTCGCAAGCCTCGTCGAGAAGCAATTGACGACGCCGGAATATTATCCGCTGACGCTCAACGCATTGACTGCGGCGTGTAACCAGAAGAGCAATCGCGACCCGGTCATGTCACTCGGCGATACGGAGATACAGACGGCAATCGACAGCCTACGCGATCAGAGCCTCGTATATCTTTACTACGGAACGGGCACGCGAACCGTGAAGTACAAACATATGCTGCCGAGCGTTTTCGAGCTTGATGCAGCAGGCGTCGCGGTGATGGCTGTGCTGATGCTGCGCGGGCCGCAGACGATCGGTGAGATCCGTGAGCGGTCCGGGCGGATGCATGAATTCGGCGATCTTAATGAGGTTCAGGAAACGCTCGACGATCTGGCTCGACGCGACGAACCGTTGCTCGTCCGGCTCGAACGTCAGCCGGGCCAGAAGGAAGCTCGGTACGCTCATCTGCTGTCCGGTGAGATCGACGTCAGCAATTTGCCTACGTCTGGCGAGAAGCGAACCTCGGGCGATCACTCACGAATCGAGACGCTCGAAACCGAAGTAGCTGCCCTAAAAGCAGAACTCGCCGAATTCAAAGCGACATTCGACGAGTTTCGGAAACAGTTTGATTGACAATTCAGTGACCGTGAAGATGTTTGTTGAGAAGGTCGTCAAGTGCCGGTTGGTCGACCGGTTTATACAGAACGTCACAGCAACCCGCTTTCTTGGCTTGCTCTAAAATGTCGTGATAACCGGTGACAGCGACGATCGGCGTCTGATCCAGATCTTTGAGTTTTTTGATGAGAGTTGCGGTCGAAAGACCATCTAGAAGAGGTAGTCCGATATCCATCAGGATAAGATCGGGCAGATATTCTTCAGCCTTTTCGATGGCCTCGTATGCTCCGGCAGCCTCGATGACGGACACCCCTTCCTTCTCGATCATCAGCCGGATCATCACGCGCACATCTTCTACGTCTTCAACAACCAGAACTCTCTTTTCCATCGCTTCTCCCTAAGCCCGAAGTACAAACAGTGTTTTTAGCTTAGGGGATGCAGAGGATAGATGCAAAGTGTGACTAAAAATGCAACCTAGTCGGAATCGTAAACTGCCGTATCGCTGTAGCGTTTTGCGAATCGCGAGCTTCGACGGTGAATGTCCAGTTTCCCTTCAGTCTGGGCCGGCCGTGAATTCGGCCTGTCGCGGAGTCAAGACGCATTCCGGGTGGAAGCTTGCCCGACACTATCGACCACGTGAATGATGCCGAGCCGCCAGACGCCTGCATGGACTGCTCGTACCATCTGAACAGTATCGAATAGGGCAGCGAGGAAGTATTTATTTGAACTGGTGCGGCAGAAGCGTACTCGAAGGCGCCGAGATCGATGGTTCCGCTCAACGGCCTCGCCTCACCGGCTTGATGTTTAACGTACTGTGTATTTATCGGGAAAGCCGCTGCATCAGGATGCAAAGTGGTACCAGCGTCTCGTGCTTGAGCCGAGCTTAAAAGCTTGAAGTCTTGGGTGGACGCGTCGGAAAAACCAGGTAGTGAACCAGTGATCATCGAGCCGGACACCGTACCCAAAAAACCGCTGCCTTCGTGCGAATTTCTCCAACCGGTTTTCGCCCAATTATTGGTCATGGTCAGCGTGCCTGCCTCGGCCAGCATTGCTAGGCTTGTTCCGGCAGCGGTGTTGAAGAAAATATTGTTGCGAGCGTCGCAGCTTTCGTCATTTGTGGACAGCCGCATCACGACCGAGTTCCCGGCCCTGATCGAATAGATCGTGTTGTTGTAAAGATAGAGCTTTCCCTTGCGGTAGTTTGCTGTCATTCCGCTATCCCCGCCGTAGTGGATTGCCTGGTTGTTGCCGCCATCCTGCTTGATCAGAATGTTGCCGTAAACGAAGGTCTTGCGATATTCAGGAGCGTCGCGAATGTAGAACGTATCTTCGCCGTCGACCATGTCAATGTTACGGTTGCCTCCTTCGATCCAGTTGTACCGTACGACGAGCCCGGCGGATCGATCCTTGAGATTAACGCCCGGAGCTCCCGACCTGAGCGGCCCAAAACGGTTGTATTGAAAAGTGATGCCGATCGCGGCAGTGTAATTATTGTGCTGCAAAATGCTGCCGGAAACTCCGTTGCCGTAAATATAGTTACCCTCGACGAGAATGTTTCGTGAAACCGCGTCGTCGCTTGAGGCTACAAAAAAGCCGTTCGCTCCATCGGTGATGATGTTGTTGCGAATAGTAATATTCTCGCCCTTCTCCACGAAGATCGGGGATGCGGCGGAAGAATAGAATTGTGTGGAACCGTTGCGTGCAGTGAACTGATAGCTTGGATGCGCCCCGCGGATCTCGAGGTTCTCGATCACGATGAATTTGGGCATCGTATCAGTGGGTACGTTCGCTCCGCCGATCTTGATCGTACCCCGTGTTTCGCTCCAGAAGTTTAGATTGGCTGGCGTCGTTGCGCCATTTCCATCAATAACCGGTAGTTCACCATTGGGGCCTGGAACGCCGCGAACGGTTATCGGATTCTGTGAAGTGCCTTGACGGCAAATGACCCACTTCTCTTTATACGCCGTCGAGCGCCAGTGGATAAGCACCGTATCGCCAGGGTTGAGATCCGCCCACGGAACTTCGGCGATCGTATCCATCGCCGTTCCTTCTTTCACTTCATATACCGTTGCATCGGCAACGGCGAACAAGCACAAGATCGCAAAGATTGCAGAGATCGAATATTTCATTTTTGTTCAACGCAAAAGAGGGCAGGATTTTTCGACCGATCAGAAAGACCGAAGTTTGAGGGACAATCCCTATTATAAACAGATTTGGAATCTGCTGGGACTTCCAAGTCTAATTTCCCGTCGGTGGCTCGCTTTCGAGACTCAAGTGATAGATTGGAAATGTGCCCGCTGGAGTTTACCTACACATTCCGTTCTGCAAATCGCGGTGTTCTTACTGCGACTTTGCAACCGACGTATATCGCAGCGGCAACGCTGTTAAGCGATACGTTTCGGCCTTGATCAAAGAGATCTCGTCATTTCGAAGTTCCAATGTGGCAATCGACACGATCTATTTTGGCGGCGGAACGCCATCGCTACTTTCGCCACACCACATCGAATCGGTCCTTGAGGCGGTCGGCAGGCAATTCGATGTCTCGCATGACGCCGAGATAACGATGGAGATGAATCCGGCAACAGTCACGGCTGAATCGCTCGCGGCATATCGAGACCTCGGCGTGAATCGAGCCAGCTTCGGCGTGCAGACTTTTAATGAACGAGACCTAAAACTGCTCGCGCGTGGCCATGATGCGAATGACGCCCGCACGACGTTTCGCCTTCTGCGTGAGGCCGGTTTCGATAACGTGAGTTTTGATCTGATCGCCGGATTGCCGGGTCAATCGATGGATGATTGGCGGAGAAATCTTGAAGAAGCGGTCGCGATGGCTCCTGAGCATCTTTCACTATACTTGCTGGAGATCCACGAAGGAACGCCGCTCGGTGAACAGTTGCGAGCAGGCCGTCGTCCGCTACCCGACGAAGACCTCGCGGCCGAGATGTATGAACTCATGATCGATACACTTGAAGCCGCCGGATACAAGCAGTACGAGATATCGAACTTTGCCAAACCGGGATTTGAATCGCGCCACAACACGAAGTATTGGCGAATGAAAGCTGTTTACGGTTTCGGTGTTTCGGCCCATTCATTCGACGGCCGCGAACGATATGCAAATGAGCGCGACACCGCCGCATACGTCACGAAGATAAACGCACGAGGCCACGCAGAAGTTTATCGGGAAACGCCTAACTACGCTTCCGAGACGGCATTTCTCGGGCTCCGGCTGAATAATGGGATCGATGTCGAACTTCACCAATCCATATTTGCGGTCAATCTTGCGTCACAGATCGACAGTCTAACGTCAAATGGCCTGGTCGAGATGATTGACGGACGGATGCGGCTGACACGTCGAGGGATGCTGTTCTCAAATGAGGTTTTCGCTGAATTCGTATGAAGGTACTCGTCGCGATCGTCTTTTTGTTTTATTGCGTAACCGCTCAGCCGCTTCCGAAAGTTGACCGTGAATTTCGTGCCGCCTGGATCGCGACTGTCGACAACATCGACTTTCCGACGAAACGAAAGCTAACGGCAGAAGAGCAGAAGGCTGAGCTGATCGCTGCCCTTGATCTCGCAAAACATCTCCGGCTGAACGCTGTCATCTTTCAGGTCAGGCCAGCCGCAGATGCCATCTACGCGTCAAAGCTTGAGCCATGGTCCGAATATTTGACCGGTCAGATGGGAAAACCGCAAACCTTCGATCCGCTCGAATTCATAGTCGCCGAGGCTCACAAACGCGGCATCCTCGTACACGCCTGGTTCAACCCTTATCGTGCCTATCATCCGTCCGCCAAGACGATGTCAGAGGGCCATGTATCCAAGACCAATCCTGAGATCGTACGCCAATACGGGCGATATATGTGGCTCGACCCGACGGACGCGGCTGCGAAGAAACATAGTTTGAACGTTATTACCGACGTGGTGCGTCGCTACGATATCGACGGGGTTCATTTCGACGACTATTTCTATCCTTATGCCGAGAAAGACGCCGCGGGGAACGACATTGATTTTCCCGATCAGGCGAACTATGACGAATATCGCAGAACGGCCGCGCAGATGACCGTCCAAACCGGCGTTAAACGAATTCCTTTGAGCCGGGGTGATTGGCGCCGGTCGCATGTCAACGACTTCATTGAATCGGTCGGTCGAGAGATCAAGAAGATCAAGCCGCAAATAATGTATGGCATCTCACCGTTCGGGATATGGCAGCCGATGCCGGAAAGGCAGATCGTCGGGTTCAACGCGTATGCCGGGCTTTATGCCGATTCACGCAAGTGGCTGCAGGATGGAACGGTCGATTACCTCGCTCCGCAGTTGTATTGGGAAACCGGCCGGCCGAACCTGAGCTTCCCCGTGCTGCTTGAATGGTGGAAAGAGCAAAACACTAAACGCCGCCACATTTGGCCCGGCGTTGCAACCTATCGCATCGGCCGTCCGGAATACACGAGCGAGATGCTTGCAGGCCAGATCGGATTCACTCGCGAGAGTGAACTTACTCGCGGTGCGATCCACTTCAGCTTCAAATCACTTCGCAACGATCTCGGCGGCATTCAGTCGCGGCTTCGCGAATCGGTCTACGTGCGCGACGCGATCATTCCGCCATCGCCGTGGATCAGATCAGCCAAGCTTCGGTCTCCAAGGGTAACGACCAAGCGGGATGCGAGTCGCGTTCGGGCAAGGTGGAAGCCCGTGAAAGATGCCTTTTGGTATGTTGTTTACGCCAAGGACAAGGACGGCTGGAGTTACTCGGTCCAGCCTGCCGGCGAGACATCAATCGCGCTTTCAGCGGAGCGAAAGATCCAAACGATCACCGTTAAAGCAGCCGATCGACTCGGAAATGAAAGTCGATAGTTAGTTTAGGTTGGTGTTGTTGCCCTCTCCTGTTACTGATCGATTCGCAAATGCGTTCGAGCTTCCCACAGTTCGGGAAAAAACTTTTTCGAAAGCGTCGTCATCAAATACCCAACGCCATCCGATCCGCCCGTGCCGCGTTTCATTCCGAGCATCCGCTCGACCATCTGAATGTGGTTGTATCGCCAAGAGACGATCAGCTCGTCATGCTCGATCAGAAGATCCTGCATGTTGTAGATCTCGGCGTATTTTTCGGGATGCGTGAGTATCTCTACAGTGGCTTTAACACGCTCGTCGAACGATTCCGCGGCAAGTCCCTGACGCGATATCAATCCCCAGAATGCATCAGCCAGCGAGGGCTCGCCAAAACGTTTGGAAAGTCGCTCGGAAGCAAACTGGTCGTCGCTGAAGGTACTCAGAATCTTTTCATCTTTAGCTCCAGACGCAAATTCGAGTTCACGAAACTGCATCGACTGAAATCCGCTTGCGGGATTTAGCTTGTCGCGAAACTCGAGAAACCCGATCGGCGCCATGGATTCTAAAATGTGGATCTGGGTTACAAGTATTCGCTCGATCGAAACCACACCTCTAAGGCTGTGGTTAGCACGAAAAACGCGGTCTTCATTGATCCATTTGATCGTCGCGTCAAGCTCATGCAGGATCTGCTTGAACCACAGCTCATAGGTTTGGTGAATTACGATGAAGAGCAGTTCGTCGTGGCTGGCCGGATCCGACAGTGTTTCCTGAAGTTCGATCAGCTCCCTTACCTTCAGATATTTGTTGTAGGACAACGGCGGATCTTGGCCGTATTCGGTTGGCATGTTGAGGCTAAGTTTATCAAAGAAACCCCTCGAATTGTGCCTTGAGAAACAGCTTTGAAACTCTAGACGCGTATTTTTGCAAAATATGCCGCTTGCCCTGCAAAAACTGCTTGACAGCGGGGAAAATTCCAAGTAAATTCACTCTCGTTCAATCGCTTAACACACAAGAAAAACCCCTTTGATCTTGCTTTGTAAGATTTTTTGTCTGTCTCTGGTCGGCGTGCCTGCTTTGGCTCACCGGGCAAAAACCCGTTGTACCTTCTGCCGGATCGACGACTGAGAAGGCGATTGATGTTTGAATTTATTTTTTCGATTTTGTTGGGAGTTGGAGGAAACAGGAAATGACTAAGACTGTTGGTTTGGTCAAGTGGTTCAATAACGCGAAAGGCTATGGGTTTATCGAGCAGGCGGGCGAACAGGATATTTTTGTACATTACAGTGCGATATCCGGTGAGGGCTACAAGACCTTGATCCAGGGTCAGGAAGTTGAATTTGAGGTAACTAACGGACCGAAGGGTCCACAGGCCGAGAACGTTCAGAAAGTTGCATATGCAAACTAGACTAATCCGCCGTTGTCTCTACTCCTAAAAACGGCTCCCTGAAATTCTAAAAGCGGATCTTGCCCTCCCAAGATCCGCTTCTTACATTCCGGCCAAACTTTTCGCTTGTTAAACCAACTCCTCGCCTCTGGCCTTCAGGCCACGGCGCCAGAGTTCGCGATACGAGGTAAACCGTGATACCAGCGAATTAAAATGGTAGCGCTGCGAGAAGGTCATAGTGCGATTATCCAACATACGCTTGATCTGCGACTCTAATCGAGCCCGGGTCTCCAGCGGGGGTCGCTTCGTCGCTCCGTTGAAATAGATATCGAAATCGATCTTTAGCCGGCGTATGTCGTCTTCCAAGCGCGTGATCTGCTTCTCGAAGTTTGCCGATTCTTCGAGACGAATCTGTGATTTTCTGTAAAGACTGTTTACCTGTTGCATTATTGATGAGGTGCGGAGAGGGTTGGGAGTGCCGCGGGTTTTGGCACAGTATAGAAAAATGCTAATTCGCCATTACTTCCAGAATCTTCCGTAGCATGATGTATTCTTACTTGCGACCCTATGCCTGCATCTGAGACCGCAACTAAATTCAGCGAACTGCCTCCGGTCAACGACCTGCTGATGCGTGAGCCTTTCATTTCGATCGCGGCGACCGACGGCCACGTGACCTCCCTGCGGATCGCGAGGAAAGCACTCAACGAAGTACGCGAACGTCTTTCTCTGGCGGAAAGGGTTAGCGATCGCGAAGATTTGTCCGCCTTTGCGGCTCAGGTAGCGGAGAGCTTACATCAAGCCGAGAGGTTCGCCCGGATAAATCGAGTCATAAACGCGACCGGCGTTGTAATTCACACAAATCTCGGTAGGTCTGTACTTTCGGAAAACGCAGCATCGGCTATCGTCGAAAGCATCGGTTACTGCACGCTTGAATACGATCTGGCGACCGGAGCGCGTGGAAAACGTGGAGCAGGCACGGAGTCGATGCTGTGCCAACTCACTGGGGCCGAGGCCGCGGTGATCGTGAACAACTGTGCTGCCGCTGCGTTTTTAGTACTTCGAGTGCTTGCGAATGGCAAGGATGTCGTGATCTCGAGGGGTGAGTTGGTCGAGATCGGCGGCGACTTCCGGGTTCCGGATGTTCTTGCCGAATCGGGAGCTAATCTAAGGGAAGTCGGTACCACCAATCGAACTAAACTTGCCGATTACCGCAGTGCAATATCTGATAAAACGGGGCTGTTAATGCGCGTCCATCCCTCCAACTATCGAGTGATAGGCTTTACCGAATCGCCGTCTAATTCGGAGATCGTCGGACTCGCAAAAGAATATGCTATCCCGTTTTTTGAGGATGCAGGGTCGGGTGCTCTTGTGGATCTTTCGACATATGGGCTTGACGAGCCTTCGGTTTCACAGTCGATAAAGGATGGCGTCGACATAGTGGCGTTCAGCGGCGATAAGCTAATGGGTGGTGTTCAGGCTGGATTTATCATCGGTCGCCACGATCTCGTCGAAGCAGTGAGAAAGCATCCGCTTTACCGGGCATTTCGCGTCGATAAGCTCGCATACGCTGCTATTGAAGCAACTCTGTCGTCATTCGCTCGTGAAAAGCAATTCGAGGAGATTCCGACGTTGAGAATGATTTCTCTCGATCCGGAGACGATACGCAAGCATGCCGAAACGCTGATAAACGGGATAAATACGCCGATCCAGGCAAAGATCATCGAAGGTGAGTCGGTAATCGGTGGCGGTGCCGCACCAGACGTGAAGCCTCCGACTTGGCTCATATCGCTTTCGGTCGCTGGCAAATCGCCAGAAGGCGTAGACGCCTACTTTCGCGGTCGAACCCTGCCGATCATCGGGCGGATAGCAGATGACAGTTATTTGTTAGATCTAAGGACCGTGCAGGAATCGGAATTGAGCGATCTTCGAAAGGCGATCGAGGATCTTGACGATCATGAATTCTGAGCCGCAAACTCTTGCATGAAACTGATTAATTCTTTGACTCCCTCAAGCGGAAAAGCGTTGTAAATAGAGGCGCGTATACCACCCGATGTCCGATGGCCTGCAAGGCCGTCCATTCCATTCTGTGAAGCCTGCTGGACAAAAGCTTGTTCAAGATCGGCCGTCGCCAGATTGAAGGTGACATTCATCGTCGATCTGGACGACCTTTCGGCTCGGCCGCGATAGAATCCGTCACTCGAATCAATTGCGTCGTACAGGAGTTTCGCTTTCGCCTCGTTGAGCTTCTGAATCTGCCCGACGCCGCCTTGCTCCTTTAGCCAATCGCATACGAGCCCTATCAAATAAATTCCCCAAGTATTCGGAGTGTTTATCATCGAATCGTTTTGAGCCAAAGCTCGATAATCCATGAGCGGATGTAAATTTCCCGGAGCCTTCGCGAGCATATCATCGCGAACGATCACGACGGTGACTCCGCTGGGGCCAATGTTCTTTTGAGCCCCGGCATAGATCATCGCGTATTTCTCTATATCGATTGGTTTCGAAAGGATATTGGAGCAGGCGTCGCAAACGACCGGAACGTCACCGCCATCCAGATCATACTTGAATTCCAGCCCGTCGATCGTCTCGTTCGAGGTGTAATGGATATAAGCGGCATCAGGAGAAAAGGAAAGCTCTTCAAACTCCGGAACCCTCGTAAAACTTGAGCTTTCGCCGTTCCAGATCACGTTTGTTTTGCCTTCGCGAACTGCTTCGGCCAAGGCCTTTTTGCCCCAATAACCAGCGACCACATAGTCTGCGGAAGAATCTTTCGACAAGAAGGTCATTGGGACCATGGCAAACTGCGTTGAGGCTCCGCCTTGAAGAAAAAGCACGTGGTAATTGGGCGGGATTGCGAGGAGATCTCGAATGCCTTGCTCGGCTCCATGAAGGATCGCTTTAAATTCCGACGAGCGATGGCTGATTTCCATCACGCTCATTCCGGTGCCTCCAAGCGACAACATCTCATCGCGGGCTCTTTCGAGTACCGGTT
This sequence comes from uncultured Acidobacteriota bacterium, assembly GCA_902826795.1. Classification (GTDB taxonomy): domain Bacteria; phylum Acidobacteriota; class Blastocatellia; order Pyrinomonadales; family Pyrinomonadaceae; genus OLB17. Next base: position 25,303 of record CADEGD010000047.1, read on the forward strand.
CCGGAAGCATTGCGGGGCCTGAGCTGAAATTATAGATTCTCATCGATTGGCGTTTCCGTTTTGCGGAAACCAGAGAATATCACAACAAACGGAGACTGAAATATGTCGGAAGTTGTGGTAAAGACTTGCGAGTTTGAGTTATGATTTGAGTAATTCAAAATAAACCAAATCCCCTGCCTACGCATCGAAACCAAGTTTCGCCCCAAGGGGAAAATTCGGAGGATCTAATGTTCAAGTCAACTTTTCGATTACTAACACTTCTTTCTTTCGTCTTTGTTGTCGCGATGACGGTTTCGGCTCAGACCGCCGCAGTAGCGGGCAACGTCCAGATCACGAAAGCAGACGGCACATCGGTACCGATCGAGGGCGTCACGGTCGAAGCATTTCGTACCGACATCAAAGGCTCTGGCCCGGCGTCAAAGACCGATAAACGCGGCAACTTCAGCTTCGCGGGCTTACAGATAGGTGCAAAGTACGTTCTCTCGTTTAGCGGGCCTGGCGCCGAACCTACTTACTATCCTGACGTTCAGCCGGGACGTTCAGGTGATCTCAAAGTGCAGATGAAGGAAGGTGACGGACGGAAATTGACTCCCGACGAAGTCCGACAGATCGCCTCAGGAGCCGTGACCGGTGAGCTCTCGGAAGAAGATAAGAAGAAGAATGCTGAAATCGAAAAGCAGCGTGCTGAGATAGAGAGTAAGAACGCGAAAATAACCGAGGAGAATAAAGTCATTGAAGCCGCACTCAAAGAGGGTAACGATGCTTTCACCGCGAAGAATTGGGACTTGGCGGTATCGAGGTACGACGCTGGAATCACCGCAAATCCGAATTACGCCGGCAGTGCACCCGTCCTGATGAATAACAAGGGAGCGGCTCTTCGCGAACGTGCAGTCAAGACTTATAACGAGAATGTCCGCAGCACCGATGCTGGTGCAAAGGTTGCGGCCTTTGGAAAGGTAAAAAGCGACCTAGGCGAGGCGGCGGAGGGTTATCATAAGGCTTGGATGATCATGAAAAACGCTCCGGCCTCCGAGGTCGCAGATCCGAAGGTTAAAGAGACTCAGATTGCCAACTCGCTTCGCGGAGCCACCGATACGTTTCGATTGATGGCACAGACGGAACAAGTTGACGACACCAAGATCGCCCTTGCAAAAGAAATGCTGGTTGAATACCAGACGATGGAGACCGATGCGGCAAAGAAAGAGAGTGCAAAGCTTATTCTCGGAGATCTTTACCGCGTTTCGGGCGATGCGGATAATGCGATCGCCGAGTATCGCAAGGTTGTTGAGGCTTCGCCGGAAAGCCCGGACGGCCTCGTTGGTTTGGGTTTAAGTCTGGTAAATGCAGGGTTTATCAACAACAACAAAGAGCAGCTTCAAGAAGGAGCGAACGTTCTCCAGAAGTTTGTTTCGGCGGCGCCCGAGACCCACAAATACAAGAAAGATGCAGGCGAGGCGATCGAAATGCTGAAAACGGAGCAGAAGATTACCCCTCAAAAGGTTGCGGCTCCGGCTCGCCGACGCGGTAACTAGGACACGATTTACAGACTAAAACATGCCACGTGGTTTCGGCTTGAAAGCACGTGGCACTTTCTTATTATGGAACCCGTTATCAGAGAAGCGTTGGAATCGGATGTGAACGCCATCCTCAAACTTCTCAGCGAATTCGCCGCATTCGAGAATCTTTCCGAATTCCTTACAATCTCAGAAGCCGACCTATACAACGCGATGTTCGGGTCGGGCTCTTTCGTCGAAGGCCTCGTTTGCGAGATCGATGGAAACACGGCGGGCTTTGCGATCTTCTTCCCGCGATTTTCATCGTTCAGAGGCCAGTGCGGCTATTATCTCGAGGACATCTATATCGGCGACGAATACCGTGGCCGCGGGCTCGGCGAGCAGCTGTTGAGAGAAATAGCCCGCAAGGGCAAGGCACGAGGCTTTGAGCGTATCGATTTTCAGGTACTTGAATGGAACTTTGCAGCGATCGAGTTTTACAAGGCGCTCGGAGCCCAGCTCGACGATCAGGATAAGCACTTCAAGTTTGTGGATGACGCCTTCGAGCGTCTTCTTAGGTGACCTCGGTTCAATTTATTGTCACAAACCCCGATTCGTCGGGGTTTTTCTTTCGTAACGCACATCCGCTGAGCGTAAAAACAAACGAAAACCGGAGGCATTTCCAATGATGCGAAAACTCGCTTTCATAACGACAACCGCACTTTTATTTGCGTTCTTCATATTAGGCCCGAGCCCCATTTTTACTAGCGCCCAGGCAGAGATCACGGGAGCCTGGACAACCCAGATGAGGGCTCCAAAAGCGCCAAAGCCGCCAAAACCGCCTCGTGTTCCTGGCGGCGATGATGTCGATGCTCCCGAGCCTCCTGATGCCCCGGACGATTGGGACCATAAAAAAGATGGCGATAAGATCCACCTTTCTTTCGAGCGAAAAACTAAACGCGGCGGCCGTAATCAGCATGGTATGGGCTTTTCGTTCGGCGATCTTGACGGCCTGACGAAGGCTCAAGTGCAAAATGGCGGTCCGGTTTCGTTCCGCATCGTACGCGAGGCAGGCACGATCGAGGCTCAGGGCAGTTTCGCCAATGGCGTCGGCAATGGCACATTCAGATTCGTCCCTAATATGGGTTTCGTCTCGGCTATGAAGCAGCGTGGCTTCGATTTCGAGAAGTCCGAGGGCGACGGTAAACATAATGACACCGTTGAAGATAGGCTCTTTGCCGCGACGATGATCGGCGTAACGACCGCGTTGGCCGACGATCTCCGCTCGGCGAACTTTGGTGATCTCGACGTGGGTGACCTCTTCAAAGCTGCGATCTTTAAGATCGACGGCAAGTTCATGGCCGAGATGAAGGCGACCGGATTTCCCGACCTTGGAATGGAAGAACTCGTAAAAGCCCGTATTTTCAAGGTCGATGCCGATTATGTCCGTCAGGTAAAGGATATGGGTTTTGCTGATCAGGGCTTTGAGGGTTTGGTGAAATTTCGCATTTTCAAGGTCACCCCGGAGTTTTTGAACGAATTGCGGGCGGCGGGCCTAGATAAGATGGATTCCGAAGACATCGTAAAAGCCCGTATTTTCAAGATAGATGCCAACTTTATCCGCCAGGCCAAGGCCGAGGATCCGAACGTTACGATGGAAGACCTCGTCCAAATGAAGATCGGTGTCCGCCGGCGAACGAAGTAAGCCAACCTCATTTTCTTTATGCAGCGGCTGCCCGGCACTTCCCAGGCGGCCGCTCCCGCGCTTCGCTGACCGAGATAGGCGAGATGGCCGAGCTTAATCGAAAAACCGGGACTGACTCGCCGGAAGAAGCTGAATGAAAAGAGGAGAAAACCGAGGAAGGCTTCGAAAAATGGAACCAAAAAAAATACGGTTTGGCGCAGCATTTTTTGAACCCGATCTTCGGAAGAAAAAGGAGCGGCGCACGGGGTCAATATGTGACCGAATTCCTTATGCGGTCAGCGCCGATTCAAGCGACGATTCCCACACGCCCTCCAACTCCGACACCGGCGACTGCACCGACTCCTCTCCGTCCACCGATATCTTCAGGAAGTCATCTTCGACCGTACCGATCACGGCAAACGGTACGTCGGCGGCGATCTGTTTTACGCGATCAAGATTCTCGGCTGCAAAGCTCATGACGATCCGCGACGGCGATTCGGAGATCGTCATCGCCGGCGGCCAGGAGAGCATGA
>CADEGD010000047.1:29022-34368 GCA_902826795.1 uncultured Acidobacteriota bacterium
GCGCGGCTTCTTTCGATTGGCCGTTCGAGTCGATCCGTATATTGGCGCCGATCGCTTCCCGGTTGAGCGACGAAAAGCAGCATTCGGCGATCGCGACAGCGAGGCCGCCGTCGGAGCAATCGTGAGCAGAATTTACCAACATCTCGTCGGCCAACTGCAGAACGACGTCCTGCACCTTTCTTTCCAGCAAAAGGTCGATCTTTGCGATGCGGCCATTGGCGATGATCTCGTCGGTCGTTAGTCCGGCGATCGTTTTCGCATATTCGCTGACGCTTAGATCGTCGTTCGTGACGCCAAGCAAAGCTATCAGGTCGCCTTCATTCTTGAAGCCCTGCGTTATCATCTTCCGCGTGTCGTCTATCAGGCCAACCATGCCGATCGTTGGTGTCGGCAGAATGCCCTTGCCGTCGGTTTCGTTGTAAAACGACACGTTGCCCGATACGACGGGCGTTTCGAACGCCTCACATGCTTCCTTCATTCCGTCGATCACGTCGGAGAATGACTGCATCACCTCCGGCCGTTCGGGTGATGCAAAATTCAGGCAGTTAGTTACGGCGATCGGTTTCGCCCCAACGCAAACCACGTTTCGGGCCGCCTCGGCAACGGCGAGTTTTGCACCTTCCTTCGCATCGATGGCAACATGCAGGCCCGGCCCGTCGAGACACATCGCGATCGCCCGGCGAGTTTCTTTTACGCGGATAACGGCAGCATCGGCTCCCGGCAAGATCGCCGTGTTAGTCCTCACCATCGAATCGTACTGCTCGTAGACCCAATGCTTGGAGCAGATGTTGGGGGAAGCGAGAAGCTTTTTAAGAACTTGTTCCGAGTTCCAGATTTCAAGTTTCAAGTTCGTCAACTTGGAATCTGGAGCCTGAAACTTGGAGCCAGGCTCGGTCATCGGACGATCATATTTCGGAGCCTCGTCGGTCAGGGCCATGATCGGGAGATCGGCTTCAAGAACGCCGTTGTGGATGATTCGAAGCCGGTCACCTTCAACGACCTTTCCGATAACGACAGCGTCGAGATCCCATTTGTTGAAGATCTCGACAAGTTCTTTTTCGCGTCCGGCTCGGGCGACGATCAGCATGCGCTCCTGCGATTCGGAAAGCAGCATCTCGTAGGCGGTCATGCCCGTCTCGCGTTGCGGGACAAGCGTGAGGTCGAGCTCGAGACCGGTGCCGGCACGGGCGGCCATCTCGACCGAAGAACTCGTTAAGCCCGCTGCACCCATATCTTGAATTCCAGCGATCGCTCCGCTACGCATTGCTTCGAGGCAGGCTTCGAGGAGGAGTTTTTCGAGAAACGGATCGCCGACTTGAACCGTCGGACGCTTCTCGAGAGCGGCATCGTCGAACTCAGCCGACGCCATCGTTGCTCCGTGAATGCCATCGCGGCCAGTCTTCGCTCCGACATAGAGGACAGGATTGCCGATGCCCTCCGCCTTGCCGAAGAAGATCTGATCTTTGCGTACGACGCCGAGTGCGAATGCGTTTACAAGTGGATTGAGGCTATAGCTTTCGTCAAACACGACCTCGCCTCCGATCGTCGGCACACCGAAACAATTGCCGTAATGGCCGATGCCTTCGACGCAGCCTTTGAGGATCGAACGGTTGCGTTTGAGGACTTTTGTACGTTCAGTAGTCGCCGAGGTTGACCCAGTCGCTACCGCTCCCGGTTCTGACAGCGGACCGAACCTTAACGAGTTCATCGCCGCCACCGGGCGGGCGCCCATCGTGAAAACGTCGCGCAGAATACCGCCGACGCCCGTTGCCGCTCCTTGGAAAGGTTCGATGAACGACGGGTGATTGTGAGATTCGACCTTGAATGCAACGCACCAATCGTCGCCGATATCTACCACGCCCGCATTCTCGCCCGGCGGTACGATGACCCGTGGGCCGTTCGTCGGCAGCCGCTTCAAGTGCACTCGCGACGACTTGTAAGAACAGTGCTCAGACCACATCACACTGAACACGCCAAGCTCCGTCAGGTTCGGCTCGCGGCCCATTATTGAAACGATCTTCTCGTACTCTTCCGACGTAAGGTTGTGCTGATCGATGATCTCCGGCGTGATGACTGTTTCGTTCATTCCCAGTTAACTTCCTGATGTAAAAACAAAACAGTCATTCTAACTGTTTGCGAAGGTGATGTCGATTTGCCCTAGCAGCCATTCTGGCTAAAGCCCGAAAAGGTGGTTGCGAGTCGCGTCCGTTGCCTAAAGGCAACGGCAAAATCTGGAATCCTATCTGCGTTTGAATTGCCGTCACCTTCAGGTGACGGTCTCGGCAGCCCCAAAATAGTGTCGGGCTTTAGCCCGAAAAGTCTCCTCGCATCACACGCTCCAGCGACTGTAATTCCCGGTCAAAAGGCACTGCCTGATGATGCTCCTCCTGCTTTTCAATGTATCTGCGCACATCATCTACCTTCGATTCTGAAACCGAAACGGCAAAGTAATCATCTTGCCAATAGAACTTACCCCGGAAAAATCCTTGGCCATTAAGCCAGTGGGATGATTCGCCTTTTATCAGCATCATTACCCTTGCGATGTCCTGATCTCGCCCCAAAGCGATCAAGAGGTGTAGGTGTTCCGACCAGCCGCCGATCGAATCAAGGCGAATTCCCTTCTTTTCGCAGTTCCCCATGATATGCGCAAAGAGTTTCTTTCTGATCGCGGAGTCAAAATAAGGGTAATGATTCTTGGTGGAGAAAACAGCGTGGACCCAGATCCTTACAAATGACATAGTTGGAACGGGGCTAAAGCCCCGTGAGATTGTAAGGTGTGACCTCGTCCGTCACCTAAAGGTGACGGCAAATAAAGCTAAGGACGATCAAAGCATCGGCACAGAACTATGGCAACGCGGGTGCGCCCATGGCGGCCCATTCTTCTTTTGAAGGGCCGTAGACGCCAGGGACGGCGAGGCCGGCTTGGCGCATAAGGACGGTCATCTGGCCGCGGTGATGGGTTTGGTGGGTGATGAGGTAAAAAAGCGTTAGCCCGCGAGACCAGGTGTCGCCGTACATCTCGTCGGTTTGAAGAAGTGTTTCGTCGGTCCAATTTGCGGCTATTTGGTCGGAGACAGATCGCGATCCCTTGTCATAAGCTGCGGCGATCTCGGCCGCAGAACTCGGGCGTTCGGAATCGTGATGCGGAGCGTCGATCGTGAGGCCGACCAGCCCGAGCATCTCACCGAGAGTAGCCGTTATGTGCCAGCCGAGAAAGCCGAGGTCGCGGCCATCGGCGCTCACCTTTTGAGCTAGCGATTCATCAGTCAATGCGTGAATCACCTTGCCCGTCATCTCCGCTTCATAGGTCCAAACTTTCTGAAAGTCTTCGATCTTTCTAAACATGATATCCTCCAATGATTTCGTGTTGCGTGAATGAAACAATCAGCAAATACTCCGGCTGTCAACAGCAACTTTCGAAGTGTTTAATTTGTCGGGGCAATCAGTGCCCGACCGGAGTAAAGAAAAGCGTTCTTTCTAAATTCCTCCGGTTTGAAAGCGTTGAGAAGTTTCGGACCGTTTGGGCGGAGCTCTTTCAGTATCGGCTCGAAGTTTTTCTCGGATGCATCTTGCTGATCTTTGCCTTTGTATCGCGTGACGAGCATCAGGTCGAAGTCGGCATTCTTTTCAGACGATGCTTCGACGAGTTCGTAGGAATGGATCACGCCCCGGCGAAGAGCCTCGTCGCGATAAACCTTCCAATTGTTTTCGTAAAAGTAGACCGCCTCTTGCCGACGGCCTTCGACGATCTTTACGAAATCGATGGTGAGATAAATGTCCTGCCGAGGCTGAGCTTGAGCGGTTTGAGGTCCGGCAAGCGTTTTGTCGATCGCGGCCTTTAGCTCGGCGGGCTTAACGACGCCCTGATGAAAGAATATCCGCTCGCCGTTCGGGGCGAAAAGAACAGTCAGCGGAAGGCCGCCGCCCCAATCTTTTGAAATCATCGCGATCGCGGCCGACTCGTCGGGCGTGACGAGAAGATAGGTCGGCATCTCGGCCTTCATATCCTTTAGGAACTGCGGAACGCCTGTGTTCAACTCTTCTTCAAAATCGAGCGAGATGGTGATGAAGTCGATCTTGCCCTTGTATTCTTTGTCGATCGCGACCAGGTCCGGAAATTCTTCGCGACACGGCACGCACCACGTCGCCCAAAAATTGATGAGCAGCGGCTTCGCTTGCGGCTTGATCAGCTCGGCATACTTTGCCTGGTCGATCTTTGTCACCTTCGGAAGGTTTGCCGCCGCTGTCGCTCTCTCGGCAGGCTTTTTCGCTTGACCGCTTGCCGTGCCGGCCAGCACAAGAGCGAAAAGCCATCCCAAAGAGATGGCTTTTACCGTTGATCGGGTTGATCGGAAGTGCATGTTTATTCAGCCGGTTTGCCGGCACGCTTGATGGTGCAGCCGAAAGCGGCGGTCTTTGTTTTTTCGATCGCCTTGCCCGCGAGCGACGAATCGAAAGCGGTTTTGAGGAATGTCTCCTGGACATTCTTGCCCGAACGGTCGTTGTCGATGGCGCCGTGATACATCAAGACGTTCTTGTTGCTGAGGTAATAAACCTCTGGCGTCACGGTTGCTCCCCACTTGTCGGCGAGAACATTGTCTTTGTCGATCAACATCGGAAACTGATAGCCGAACTCAGCCATGTTCGACTTGACGTAAGTCAAATCTTCGGTCGCGTTCGAGTTGATGCCGATGAAAGCGATGCCCTTATCTTTGTACGCGGCGGCGATCTCGTTGACGCGGTCTTTATAAGCCTTTACGACCGGGCACTGAGCTGAAAGCCAAACGACGACCGTTCCGTTCTTGCCCTTCAAGCTATCGAGCGTGTGCGTTTTGCCATCGGTATCGGGCAGCGAAAAGCTTTCGACGGTGCTGCCGATCTCCGGCCCGTTTGCCAACGTGACCGCCGGCATCGTAACAAATGCCAGCATGCCGATAACCGCGAGAAATGCAGTAAAAATTCTTCTCATTTCCAGGTCTCCTTACTAAGTTAGATCTATTTATCTGCCCTCGATTGTATCAATCCAAAACGTTTCGGGCAATATTTTTACTTACTACGCTGCATTCTGCCGATGGTTTCATGACGAGCCGAGGTTAGATGTTATAATTCGCCCTTTATCCGTTATGAAGCGATGCCCCGAATGCATGCGGGATTATTACGACGATAGCTTGTTCTATTGTCTCGACGACGGCGCGTCTCTGCTTGACGGGCCTGCGTCTTTCAACGCCGCCAAGACAGAAGCTTTCACCAACCCGATGCGGATCGGCGAGGCTCCGACGTTTTTTTATCAGCCACCGACGAGTTCGGCGATCCGGAGATTGAGCTCGGTCGCGGTATTGCCATTCG
>CADEGD010000048.1 GCA_902826795.1 uncultured Acidobacteriota bacterium
AAGACGATAACGTATGCCATTAATAACGATTTGGAATTCGAATCCCGAAGCCGTCCTTGAGTTTTCTATCGAGCAATTGTTGAGTACGGCGGGCAATGGGCACTTAACCGACGATACGGAGTGCTCACGCGAACTACGACAGTTTTTCTCTCAAGTGTCCAGCGAGAAACTTGCCCTGTATGCCGATCAATGTCTGACTCGGAGATTCGAAAACAACGGAAAGGTTCTTCAAGATATCGTGAATGAGCTTGGACGTCGATTAGATTTCGATGTAACGAACGGTCGGTACCAGGGAACGCGAAACGCCGTCGGCAATGATGGATTATGGGTTGGACCTGAAAATCACACGCTGTTGATTGAGGTCAAGACAACGGATGCTTACAGCATATCCGTAGATACAATCGCACGTTATCGAGACAGTCTGATCGAGAGTTCCGAAATCTCAGGTAGTAATTCGATGTTGCTGGTAGTCGGAAGATACGACACGGGGCAATTAGAGGCTCAAGTCAGAGGCTCCCGACATGCTTGGGATATGCGGTTGATTAGCGTGGACTCGCTTCTAAACCTCGTGCGGCTAAAAGAAAATACTGAGGACGCGCTGACCGCGGAAAAGATTCGAAGCGTTCTGGTCCCGATGGAGTACACGCGTCTCGACAGCCTTGTGGACATTATGTTTACAGCGGCTCAAGACGTTGAGTCGGCTGTCGAAAGCGAGGCTCAAACGGAAGTGGAGGAACAAGAACCACGCGAGTACCCGGGAGTTTGGGAGTTTACGGAACGCACTATTATTGACTCGTTACGAGCCTCGATCCTCCGAACTATCGAAAAGAATACCGACGCCAAGTTGGTTAAAAAAAGTCGGGCTCTCTACACCGCGAACGATCGGTCGGTGAGCGTCGCATGTACAATCTCCAAGCACTACCCAGATAATAACGTCAAATACTGGTATGCCCATCACACTCCTTGGCAGGACTTTCTAGACAAAGCCGTTTCCGGGTATTTGGCGTTGGGTTGCGTCGGTGCGAACTTTGCATTTGTGATTCCGGCAAGAACAATGCAGGAACGCCTTGAGTTTTTCAATACGACCACCCGCAATGGGAAAACTTATTGGCACATTCATATACAAGAACCCGAGCCTAATGTGTATCGCATGATGGTACCCAAGTCCGGCGATCATCTAGACCTGACGCCATACAAAGTGCAGGTCGACAGCGCGTACAGTGCTGCGGGCGGCGAGGAGTAGCTCGTGTAAACCGTTGAGAACCGATGACACTTCAGGCAAAGCAAAGAAAGTGATCGTGTCTGTCAAAGGCGGCGGAGTGAATGTTTCACAGATACGCGACCTCGGACACGTAGTCGAACGAGAAAAAGCCGCCATCGGCATCTTTCTCACACTGGAAAAGCCAACAAAGCCAATGATCGAAGAAGCCGTCGGTAAAGGCTTCTACCGCTCCGAAGGCTGGAACAAAGATTACCCCCGAATCCAGATCCTCACCGTCGAAGATGTCCTCGCCGGCAAACAACCAAACCTTCCACCGAATATCGACACATTTAAGAAGGCCGGACGCGTTCAAGCTGAGACGGATGATCAAGGAGCATTAGATTTTTAAGGGTTGGCTGATCCAGCATCAGCCAACTACAAGCATTGCATGCAGGCCGATCTTCATACAATTAGTAGCGGCTCTCCGCGGCTTTGCCGCTCTATTTGCGGAAAAGCTATGCTTTTCCGATAATCTCCTAAAAATTCTCGCGGCTATGCCGCCGTTTGCTGAACCGATGTTCCAGACCTCCCGCGACAATCCCGCTTACTATCTGACCTCCGTTACTCACAATCGACTCCCGGTCTTCCAAAAAGATGAGATCAAGAAGATCGTCACGGACGCATTCAATGATGCGCGGGCGAACCACGCTTTCGTTATTTTTGCGTACGTCATCATGCCAGACCATTCGCATATCTTGTCCGATAACTCACATGAGATAAAGAGTATCCTCCGGTATCTCAACGGCATTTCGGCGCATCGTGTGATCAAGTATCTGAAAGAGAAGAATTGCGAGGCGTCTCTTGCCAAACTCCGAATTCAGGAGCGCGCCGACAAACAGAATTATTCGGTCTATGAACATCATCCGAATGCGATCCGGATAACCGGAGAGGATGCGTTTATGCAGAAGGTGAACTACATTCACTTGAATCCGGTTCGAGCGGGTTTGGTTAATCATCCGGATGACTATCTATATTCAAGCGCCCGGCTATGGAATGGACGGGCTTTGGAGAATGAGCCGCTTGTTACTGATCATAAGCAGATAAAGTGGAGGTAAGGCGGCGGCATAGCCGCCAGAGTTAGCTGGGTCGCTGCGGAAAAGCCGAGCTTTTCCGCAAATAGAGCGGCATAGCCGCAATTGGCAAATGAATGGCGAGGCCGTAGCAACACAGTGGCTTACTTGCCGCCGGTGTAGTGGGTGAGGCGGCGGCGGGCGGTGGGGAGGTCGAGGAGGAGGGTGCCGTCGTCGTCGGTGCGGACGGACTGGAATTCGAGGGTGAACTCGGGGTTGATGCCGACGCGTTCGCAGAAGAGTGCGCCGGAAACAACCGAGGTGAGGCCGCTTTCTTTACGGACGTCGAAGGAATGGGCTTCTTCGGGATCGATCGGCCGAATGCCGATCCGTTTGAGTTCGGCGTCGAAAAGAAAGCTCACCGCCTTCGGCGACCCGATCAGATCGAGGGCTTTTTGGTTAAACCTGAAATAACGCCTGTGTGAAAGCGACACGCGCGGCTCTCGCCGCCGCTTTGCATAACCATCCTCTTTGAACTCGTACCAGTTTGTGTTGTTCATATATTCGTATCTCCTTACGAAACGAATGTACAACACATGAAACAGCGTGTCAAGAATAAAGTGTAAAAGTTCAATAGTGAAAAAGTGAAAAAGGCCTCGACGGACTCGACCGGCTTTTTAACTTTTTCACATTTCCACCCTTTAAACCTTCGAGCTGCGCCAAACGAAAAAAAAGCTGCGCCAAACCGTATTTTTTTGGCTCAACTTTTCTCGGTTGATGTAAGTTTCTGAGGCTTTCTGTTCCTTGCGGTCTTTCGGTTCAGGCCGGTTATTCGGCCTTTCCTTTTCCTTTCTCTACGGCTGGTCCGAGCACGTAGGGCCGGTGTTGCACTACGAAAGTCTTCTCGTCCGTAGTGCCGTCGCCGTCGACATCGACCTTGACCTCGAGCTTATACCGCTTCCCGGGCTCGTGCTTTTTCTCGAGGTCGTAGGCAAGGCTGTATTGACTGCGGAGAAGGCCGTTGATCGATTCGAGATAGGCCGGGATCTCGCTCTCGAATGTCATCTCGAAATGCATCCCGCCGGATTCCTTCGCGAACGTGTTCATCTGATTTTTAGCCTGTAAAAACGTCATCCGGTCAGGCATTCCCGGCATCGTGCGGCCCGGATCCATATACTGTTCGTACTTCTTGTAGAAGAGATTTCCCGTCGAGATTATGTAGATCGGGATGCCAGCCTGCTGAACGGCCTTGCGGGCGTCGCTGTAGTTGATCTTGCTGAAAGTGTCGATGCCGGACGCGACCAGGATCACCGCCCGCCGCTTCGATTTGACCGCTACCATGCCCTGATAATCGGACTTCTCGGCCTTTTCGTTGTCGAGCACGACCGAATCGCCCTTACCGCCGTAAAGCGTGAACTTGAGCGAGTCGAAGAGGTTGTTCTCGCGAAACGCCGGACGATTTCGGAGCAGGAGATTGATGGTCTGATTGATCCGCTGCGGATCGTTGGTGAAATCGGTGATCGGCGTCGGACGGATGTCGAATGCGATGACGGATGCGTAGTCGTCCGGCGGCTTGATGAACCGCGTCAGGAACTGTGCCACCGGCCGTATCGCCTCATAGACGCCGGGCTCGAAATATCCGCCAGCGGCAGATCCGAAAGTCTCTGTCCACTTACTGTATTCGAGAAGTAGAGTGACCGTTATCGGAGCCTCGGGCGTGGTGAAATTAGAGATATCCTTCTTAACGCCGTCCTCAAATACCTGGAAGTTCTCCTTCTTTAGCCCGGTGATGATCGCGCCGGATTTTTTGTTCACGACCACCGCGTCAAAGCTGACGATATCGGTATCGACCGAGATCGGATCGTCGACGTAAATAGAGTTCTTTTCTTCTTCAAGTCGTTGTTTTTCAAGGGCCTCTAGTTTCAACTCTTCCTCTGTCTTAGGCGTAGGGCGGGAGTTCTTCTTACCGTCGCCGGATTTTGGCGGATCTGGCCTCTGGGGCCGGGATTGAGCTAGTATGGGAGCCGCCGTCGAGAGGACCAACGAAAAAACGAGTACGGAGGCTAACGTCGACAGGGAAGCTTTCATAATAATTTCCTACGAGAGATATTGAGGTTTAGATTCAAATCGTCGCAGTTTGGTTGGAGAAAGGCAATATTATTCACCTTGCGGATCGATCTCGATCTTTATCTCGAATGAGCCCGAGTTGTCGGAGAGATTGCCCTCATTTACGCCTAAAAACAACGCTCCGTCACGTTCGGCGACAAATTCGCGACTGGCCCCGATGTATATGAAGTCATTGTTGTCGTCGCCGATGACGGCGATGAGAGCTCCGGTTGGCACGGCCTTCAGCAGCTTGGCCTCGTCTTCAAGCTCATACGATCCGCCAGGAGCCGTCTTGTTTCCCTTGCCTAGACTGATCTCGCCGGATCCGGTTATGCGTATGCGTTGCCCCTTCTTCACGACCCATCCGGAATTCGTCCATCCATTTGAACTATTGTCCGCGAGCACTTTCACAGAGACCTCGATCGGCTTTGTGGTCGAGGCTTTGACGATCGGAGTCGGTGGCAGTTGTTCGACCGTCGAGGGATTTATTACCGTCGGATCGATTTTTGTTGGGTTACGATTTGAGGTGGATGAATCAGAGACAACGACCCTCGGCGCCGTCTTTTGCATTACAGCCGATGTCGATGCCGCCGGCCGGGTCATCGCGGGATTGTCGAAAGAAACCGATTCAACTTCGCTTGCGGCAAAGGACATCTCCCGGCGCCGCTCGCCGTCCCCGATCACTACGACAAACTTACCGCCCGTAAACGTTGTAATCCGGCCTTTGATTATACTGCCGTCCTTCAATCGGATCGTATCCGCGAAGGCCGAAAGCGAAAGAATGGCGATCAAACCGAGCGAAACGATCGTCCTAGAGAAGCTGTGCGAACAAGTCATAAATCCTCCGGTCGGGAGAGCGGATGAAAAAAACTTCAAAAAACCGCAAAACTGATGCAAACACTTTAGGTAAAGTTTGCTAAAAACGGATGGCCACAACTGACTGACATTATAATACGATTCAGGAGAGATTCGTTAGATTTTGTAAAGCCGAGCAGGGCTGATCCTAACCCATTGTTGAATTGTTGATCGCGGTGAACGATGGTAGTTGTCGGAGCCTAACGGTACGGCCGTTTCTAATTCTCGCGTCAACATCGAGTTTGACGAGTCAACGATGAAGCTGTCCGGGCACGTTGAGTAATGTAAACTTGGAGCTATGAAAAAGGGCGGCCTCATCTCGCTCACACCGCGCGGGCTCTACTGCAAAACCGGCGACTTTTATATCGACCCGTGGAAACCGGTGAAGCGGGCCGTGGTCACTCACGCCCACGCTGACCACACATATCGCGGAAACGAAAAGTATCTCGTACCGAAGGAAGGCGAGCGAATCTCGCGTATACGTATCGGAGACGAAGCGATCATCGAGACGCTGCCGTACGGAAAATCCGTGGATATCGACGGCGTAAAAGTTTCATTTCATCCGGCGGGACACATCCTCGGATCTTCTCAGGTTCGTATCGAACACAACGGCGAGGTTTGGGTCATCTCCGGCGACTATAAGCTGACGCCCGACGCGACGTGCGCTCCGTTCGAGCCAGTAAAATGTCATCACTTCGTAACCGAGGCAACTTTCGGACTCCCGATCTATCGATGGCAAAAGACGGAAAAGACTTTCGATGAAATAGGCGATTGGTGGCGGCGGAATCAAGAAAAAGGAAAGGCGTCGGTGATCTTTGCGTATTCACTCGGCAAGGCCCAGCGGATCATGAACGGCATCGACCGATCGATCGGACCGATCTTTACCCACGGTGCTGTCGAGAGGCTAACGCAGGCCTATCGCGAATCCGGCGTTGATCTGCCCAAGACAACTTACGCAGGGTCGGTCGAAAACAAAAAAGACTTTGTTGGATCATTGATAGTAGCTCCGCCCTCTGCTCAGCAGTCAGTCGGATGGTTGAGAAAATTCGGTTCGCAATCCACTGGCTTTGCATCCGGCTGGATGGCTGTTCGCGGGGCTCGGCGTCAGCGTGCCGTCGATCGCGGATTTGTCCTATCGGATCACGCAGACTGGCCGGAGTTGCTTACAGCGATCAGTGGAGCGGAGGCTGAAACTGTTTATGTCACGCACGGATTCTCGCCAGAAGTGGTCCGCTGGCTGAACGAGAATGGCCAACACGCGGTTGAGTTGAAGACAAAGTTCGTCGGTGATGATGCCGACGATACGCCGCCTGAAGAAGGTGAGCCGGACGGTACGGAATGAAGGATTTCGCACAACTTTACGTCGAGCTCGATCAGACAAACAAGACCAATGAAAAGATTGAGGCGATGCGGTTTTACTTCGAGAGTGCGACACCGGACGACGCAGCCTGGGCATTCTACTTTCTTTCAGGCCGTAAGCCGCGCCAGATAATTCCGTCGGCTAAGCTTCGGTCATGGGGAATTGAAATGTCGCAGATACCGGAGTGGCTCTTCATGGAATCTCGCGATACCGTCGGCGACACGGCCGAGACGATTGCCCTTCTGCTGCCGAACAATGATGGCCTTGGTGATACGTCACTAAAAGAACTCGTAGAACATCAGCTTCTGCCGTTACGGAAGAGCGACGAAGAAACTCAGTACGCCGCCGTGATAGATGCCTGGTCGAGGATGAACTATTCGCAACGGCTTGTTTATAACAAGTTGATAACCGGGTCTTTCCGCGTCGGAGTTTCCCAACAGTTGGTTGTACGCGCTCTTTCGCAGATCTCCGAACTTCCGGTTGATGTAATAACCCATCGCGCGATGGGCGAGTGGGAGCCGACGCCGGAGTTCTTTTCAGCCCTGATTTCGCCGCACAATGACGCGGATGAAACGCCGATCGCTCGGCCTTATCCTTTTCACCTCGCTCATCAGCTGGATGGTGGCCCGGAAGTACTCGGCGATATTTCGGATTGGCAGGCGGAGTGGAAATGGGACGGAATCCGAGCGCAGGTGATCAAGCGGGCTGGCGAAGTTTTTATATGGTCTCGTGGTGAAGACCTGATCACCGAGCGTTTTCCTGAGATAGCAGAAGCCGCTGCCGAACTGCTGGATGGATCAGTAATTGACGGCGAGATATTGCCTTGGATGGACGGCCGCGCACTTCCGTTTACCGAGCTCCAACGCCGAATCGGGCGGAAGAATTTGTCGGCGAAATTTCTTTCTGAGCTGCCTGTTATTCTTCAGGCCTATGACATGATCGAAGTTGAAGGTCACGACATTCGTGAGCTTGCGTTTCGCGAGCGACGAGAGTTTCTGGAGCGGACGGTCGGTCAGCTTGGTGATGGTGTCCTAAAAGTCACCGAAACAGTGGAAGCGGCCAGTTGGGACGATCTTGCTAAAAGACGTGAAGGGAGCCGCGAACTCGGTGTCGAAGGATTTATGCTAAAGCGACGCGAATCGCCTTACCGTACCGGGCGGCATCGCGGCGATTGGTGGAAGTGGAAGATCGATCCGCTGACGATCGACGCGGTACTGACGTACGCTCAAAAAGGTACAGGCAAGAGAGCGAATCTTTTTACCGACTACACGTTCGGTGTTTGGAACGAAGGCCAACTTGTGACTTTCGCAAAAGCGTATTCGGGACTGACCGATGCTGAAATACGAAAGGTCGATCGGTTCATTCGCGACAATACACTGGAAACGTTCGGGCCCGTTCGGATGGTGAAGCCCGAACTTGTCTTCGAGATCGCGTTCGAGAATATACAACGTTCAACGCGGCACAAATCAGGCGTTGCCGTCCGCTTCCCCCGTATTCTCCGCCAGCGTGACGACAAGACGATCGAGCAGGCAGATTCGCTGGAATCGATCCACGACATGCTCGAGTCCATTCAGAGATCGCCGAATGCCTAAGCGCACCAAGTACAAATTCTCTATCGAAGGGAAGGCGCTCTATCCGCACATCAAACTCACGCGCGAAAGGTTTCCAAAGATCCTCGCGACCCGCCTCATCGCCGATGACGATGCCGAGTATTTCGGAGCATTTCTCAATCGCACCAATGTCAGGCTGCTGCTCGACTTTCTCAACCGGACCTTTCGGCTGCGAAGCTGTGATATTGTGATCGACGGCTCGTTCAACTATCCATGCACGATGCACTATAAACGTCGATGTCTCGCTCCGTGCGTCGATGACCTCGTAGACGAAAGCGAGTATTTAGAGATGGTCGAGTCGGTACGGTTGTTCCTGCTAAACGACCGATCGCTTTTCCACTCGATCATCACGTCGAAGATCACCGCCGCATCTGAAGAATTGGACTTCGAAGGAGCAGCAAAGTGGCGCGACATTCTCGAAGTAGTCGAAGACTACTGGGCCGATTCGCGCCGCTCGGTATGGCTCGACGGTACTTCCGATACGATAACCTATCGAACTACGGAAACGGGACTCGACCTAATTCTGATATCTCAAAAAGGACGACGCGTTTTGGGCGAAAGGATATTCTCATTTCCGAGTGCCGGCGAGTTGGACGCTGATGAAGCCATCTCCGATGTCGTCCGGCAGTTCTACAGATTTCACGCTCCCAAAGAGATTCGGGTTTCCATTCAACTATCGAGCAGGGCGGAACTGGAAAGGACGTTAAGGGAGCGTGTGGAACGAAAAGTGAGAATCGTTTCGTTGACCGAGAAAAACCGGAAGATTTCGACGGAGCTTGCCGTATACCGTTCGAGTGCCGAACTCGATGTAAAGCGGTTAGCCGTCGGACTATCTCCCGCCAAACTTTTGCGATTACTCCGAAAGGACCTCAGCCTACCCGAAACTCCAAAGCGAATAACCGCTGTTGATGTTTCTCACATTTCGGGAACCGATCAGGTAGCTGCTTCGATCACTTGGACGAACGGCCGCGTCGATCCCGCCGGCTCAAGATATTGGCCGTCGGACGAGACGAGCGAACTCGGAAGCGTGCGAAAATTTCTTCAGATCGTCGGCGATTCCAAAAAGAATAGCGAGCCGGAACTGCTGCTTGTTGATGGCGGGCCTGCTCAACTCGGAGCAGCGTTGGCGACCGACCTGCCTGAAAACGTTATGATCATCTCTGCCGTAAAACCTTCGGGCGATCACGAATCGATCTCACACTTTCTAATGCGAGATAAAAAGCAGATCGCGTTTGATGTCGCGAAAGAATCACACCGCCTATTGTTGCGTCTTCGTGACGAGGCCCACGCGTTCGCCAATTCCGTCCACCGTGACACGCGCGACTACGCCAACTATTATCGACTCGCCGAAATGCTGCCGTCGTTCACCGAAACTGAGCGAAATTTATTAAAGGTGGAGCTTGGTTCGGTCGCGAAAGTTGAGAAAAGTTCCGAAGATGATCTGAGCAAACACCTCGGTAACGAACGGGCGACAATTGCTGCGAGAGACCTTTTGAATTACCGTGCCGGAACCAACGCAAGAGTCACTCCGCTCATCGTGCCCACGCGACTCCAAGACGAAAATGGAGTGGCTGATGACCTAAGGCCGATCGAGGCACCGGCATCAAGCAAACTTAAGCGATCCGTTTGAGCTTTGATCAATAAGTCGAACGCGGTACGAGGAGATTTGCCGCATACGCGAACCATAAGAATCCGAAGCACGCCAGCAAAAGAATCACAGGCTGAACTTTTCGCCAAATTCCGGAGCTTCGCGTCCAAGCAAGGATCATATTGAACGCAACAATAATAGTACCGATGGCTCCCAAGATCCCGATGAACTGTACGAGCCAGAACCACATCTTGCCTTTTTCGCCGAGGAAGTCGATGTTCGATAGGGCGTACGTGAGCAGTGCAGCCATGCCGATGACAGAGGCAAGGTTCAACGCGAACGTCAACCACACCCCTCGCCTTGCCCATCGCTCTGCTGACGTTAATTCCAGTTTCTGACCGTAACGTCGCCGCACGAGCCACGCGATCGGAGTAAGAAGCAGCGTCAGTGCCATTATGACTAGCGAAACGACCATCACCGGCATGATGATCTTTGCGTTGTCCAACAAGCCGACGCGTGTATACGTCATGAACGGATAGTTGAGCACGATTTGCATATCGCCGTTTGCGTCAGGTTTGAACACCATCACATCTTGGCCTTTCACATCGCGAAACGTCATCGGCGCGATACGTTCGAACTTTTTCGGTAGTCCGTTAGCTCCGGTAAGAGCTGCAAGCGAGATCGTGCCGTCTGGATTCGGAATAACTGACGCCTGCCCGAGCACTGCCGCGAGACGAAAGAATGAGCTGTCGCTCCGACGGCTGACGACGTAGTTGCCAAGTATCGACTGGATCTCTTCTGCAGCATTCAAATTGTCGCCGGGCTTTACCGTGAATGGAAAGTAACGGTCAAGAAACGCGGTCCAGATCATCTCACGCACCGGCCCTTCGCCTTTTCCAAGGCTATTATAAGAGATAAAGAATCCAACGCCTTTCTCCGGTATCAAATGCAGGTCGCTGTGAAACGCGATCGTATCGCCGCCGTGGCCGACGATCCTCAATCCGTTCTGCGGTTCCTCGTAAAAGCCGTGCGCCATTCCCGGTGCTGCATCGTCAAGCCCGAACAGTCGCGAATGCATCAGCTTCGTAGTCTCGGGCTTTAAGATCGGTCCGCCGTTTTGCAAATGAGCGATCATAAAATTCGCCATGTCCGTAGCGCTGCTGCTCAGGCTGCCGGCAGGAAATGCGTTGATCATCTCAAACTTCAGAGGCTCGTCCGTAGCGAGCCGATAACCTTTTGACATATTCGGTTCGAGGTTAGCGGGCAACGGCTGGTCGAACGTCGAATTCGGCATGTTCAGCGGTTTTAGAATTTGATCATCAACATATTTGGAGAACGGAACACCCGATACACGTTCAACTATGTATCCGGCGAGAGCTGTCGCGTAATTTGAATAAGCGGGCATTTGGCCCGGCGGAAATATCCGGCCGGGAATGTGCGTTTTTAGAAATCCTCCGAGATCCTTTGGCGGCTCGGAGGCGAATAGATCCTTGACTTGCTCTTCGAATCCGGCAGTATGCGTCATGATGTGTTTCATCGTGATCGGCTTGCCGAATGCGTCTGGTATCTTGAAATCAAGATACTCGTTTACGTCCTTGTCGAGGTCGATCTTGCCCTGCTCATACATCTGCATCACTGCCGTCCAAGTGAACAATTTCGAGACCGAGCCTGGGCGAAACAGAGTTTTTTCAGGTGAAACCGGAGCCTTAGTCGTAATGTCAGAGTATCCGTAGCCTTTTGTGAAAAGGATTTTGCCGTCTTTCACCACTGAGACAGTGGCACCGGCAATGTTTTCGCGGTCAAGCTGCTGCGGAATGATCCCATCCAGAAAAGCTCCGACATCAGCGGCATTCATTTCGGGAGTTTCCGGTGCCGCGGAAGTCGTCACCGGCACGGAACCTTCGTTAGTCTTAGGGGCTAATTCAGGTGCCTGACCGATCGAGATCGAGACGATGAAAAGGGAGACGAGGATGAACGAGATGTATCTTTGCAAGTGACCAATTCTCCTCAGAAAAATTCTTTGCTACCACAACTTCAAGTCTTCGCTTTTATTCAGAACATACGAGCCGACTCGCGGTCCGCGTTTGTCGATGTTGACGAAATCTTCGACGACGAATCCGGCGTCAAGAGCTGTTACAAAAGCTTCGCGCGTGGTTCGTCGCCATTCTTGAGCAACATCCGGATCCGATTTCTCGATCGCTCCAATGTCACCAGGTATCTCGATCAAAAATCGATCGTTGGTCAGGGCTGCTCTTGAATCCAGGATTGCGGGAGTATCCTTATCGCTCACGAATATCATTGCGGGCAGATCCTTAAAGTTCGTCTCAGAACGGATACCCTCAAGTGCCTTGCCAACTCTGTTGCTGTCAAGATGCCAACTTACCCAAAGCCTGTCGGTGCCGTTCTGATGTAGAAAGCTCGCGGCCTCGGTTCCATAAAAGTCGGGATAATATCGGTCGGCGATGACGCCTAGCTTTGCGAAGTTGAAAAAAGCGTTCAGGCTCTGCAGCGGATCGAACGTCCAGGTCATGATCTTGATTCCTTGATCAAGTACTCTCCGCCGCTGTTCGAGCTTCAATCGATAGCCGAGGTTCTGCGAGCGATATTCACTCCGCACCGCCAGCATATGTGAATGGTGAACAGTCTTTCCTCGTTCGTGCCCTACGAACCCGTAAACGAACCCGGCCATTTTTTCGCCATCGAATGCGCATAGTAAAACTCCACCCGACGCTTGCACCGCGATCAGGTGATGAAGGTTCACGACCTCGATATCTGGTATGCCCCAAACACCCTTCTGCACGGCCTCGACGTCATGAAGCTCATCGGTTGAAGCAGGCTCCCTAATGATCAGGCGTGATTCCGCCGCAGTATTCATCTCACGCGTCCGGGGCCGTAAAGAACTTGGCCGGTTTTGATTCCGGTATGCTTTCCCTGATCGATCACGACTCCACCGTTGACGAGAACATAGTCGATGCCCGTCGGATAAAGCAGCGGCCGTTCATAGGTGGCACGGTCTTGAATTTTTTCGTAATCGAAGATAACGACGTCCGCCCAGTTTCCGTCTTTGATCGTGCCGCGATTTGCAAGCCGCATCCGGGTCGCCGGCCAGGATGTCATCTTGCGGATGGCCTCTTCAAGCGAGATCACTTTCTTTTCGCGGACGTATCTTGCGATCAGTCGAGGGTGATTTCCATACGAACGCGGATGTGCCAAGCCGAGTCCGTCCGGGGTCGATGGCTTCAACGCCGCACCGGCGTCGCTGCCAATGCTCACCCAAGGGAATTTGAGTGCCGTGATGATGTCTTCCTCGCTCATCATGTGGTAGAGCGCGGTGACTCGTCCGGTGCCTTGAGCCACCAGATCGAACGCCGTATCGACCGGATCTTTTCCAAGCTCTTTCGCTATCGCAGAAAGGCTTTTCCCTTGAAACCTTTCGTTGTCTTTATTCTGAGCGTTGACGAGGATAATGTTTTCCCATCCGCCGGCGGCCTCGACGATATTCCACCAACCAGGCGAGCCGGTCTTGATCTCTTCTTTAAGCCGATTTCGGGTGTTTGGATCCTTTAAACGTTCGAGCAGCTTCTCGTGTCCGCCTTCGAACGCCCAAGAGGGAATAGTCGCCTCAAGCCCAGTGCCGCCCGCTGTGTAGAGATAGATATCAGCGGCCACATCGACTCCGCGAGCTCTCGCCGCTTCGATCTTCTCACCAGCCTCGCGCATCAGCTTTCCCCAGCCTGGTTGATATGCTGCTTTCAGATGAAAGATCTCAACAGGTAATCCGCCTTTCTCACCGATCGCGATCGCTTCTTCAATCGACTGAACAAGCTCTTTTCCTTCACCGCGAATATGGCTCGCGTAGATGCCGCCGTATTTACCAGCGACCTTTGCGACTTCGATCAATTCTTCGGTGGTCGTATAACTCGACGGCGGATAGATGAGCGCAGTCGTCATACCTATCGCACCGCCCTTCATCGCCGTTTCCATGATCCCCTTCATCCGATCGAGCTCATCGGCCGTCGGAGCCTTAGCGGAAGTTCCAAGGACGGCGACTCGGGCCTGAGTCTGGCTAAAGTAAGTGCCGAAGTTGATGCTGATGCCTTGGCGTTGGAGCTGTGCGAAATATTCGGGGATCTGCTCGGCTGGAACCGGCGTTCCGCCTTCTCCGCCGATAGCGGTCGTCACGCCCATCATCAGCTTGTTATCGGCCAAACCGTTCTCCCGCAACACCGATCCCGACTGGTCCATCACATCGATCCAGCCGGGCGTAACGTATCGGCCGGTTGCGTCGACCTCACGCTTGCCTTTGCCAGTAACCTTGCCGATCTTTAAAAAACGACCGTCTTTGATCGCGACGTCTGCTGCGATCCATGGATTCCCGGAGCCGTCCAAAACCCGTCCGTTGCGAATCACGACATCGTACTCGAGGTTCTGAGCTATGACCGCGATGCCCGATTGCAAAAAGAGCAATACGGAAAGAACGATCGACGTTGTGAAACGCCTGCAGATCTTCATTTGGCGTCCTCAACACGCTTGAACGGATAAGCCGACATTCCGGGAAGACCGAGCGAGAGCGTGTCGATCTTGCCCTGGCCGTTTAGGTTGAACGTCATGGGCGTTTTTGAAATGCCCGAGGTGACAAATGTCGCCCGGAACGTGTCGTAGTGCCAGTGTTCTAGCAGGCTGATGAACGGCCCGAAGCTGATTCTTAGCTGCCCACCTTCCATCTCCACTTTCGCATCGCCGTAGAGATCGTTTTTATAAGTCCCAGCGTATTTTGCGAGTTCGAACGTAGGTTTCGTACCCATTACGCGCTCGGCTTCGGCCTTCTTCTCGGCCGCCGTGCCAGCTTCGAGCAGAGGCTTGTATGCTTTCAAAAGATCCGAGCTGTAATCCGTTTGCGACTCCTTGATATAGGCGTCGATGATGCGATATACCAGCGGCATCGAGATCACCGATCCATTCATGTTCGTAAGGATCACGATCCCAAGATTCTCTTCCGGAACCATCGCTACCTCGGCCCGCATGCCGTCTATCGCACCACCATGTTCGACAAGCTTGCGGCCTTTAAAGTCTGAAAGAAACCAGCCCATGCCGTAGTTAAAGAAATGAGCTTTGGGGTAGAGGATCGGATAAGGTGCGTCAAGCCGGATGATCGTCTGCGGGGCGTGCATCTCGCTGGCGACTGCAGGGCTGAAGATCTTCTTGCCATCGACAGTTCCCTTGCCCAACTGGAGCCGCATCCACTGAACCACGTCGAGCACGTTCGAATTGATCGATCCAGCCGGAGCGATGTTGTCGATGTCTCGCCAGGCTATCGGCTCAACCTTTTCGCCCATCTTTCCGTGCGGTGTCGATACGTTGTCGCCGGGTTTGAACGTCTTGATACTTGTGCTGCTTGCGGACATACCTAGCGGCTCGAAGATCCTCTTCTTCGCAAATTCATCCCAAGATATTCCCGAGACTTTTTCGACCACCTGTCCGGCAGCGAGATACATAATGTTCTGATAACCGAACTGGCTTCTCAGGCTCCACGAAGGTTTCAAGTAGCGTGTTCTGCGGAGTATCTCGTCACGGCTCATGGTCGTTCCATACCAAAGCAAATCTCCCCGTTCGAGGCCGCTTCGATGCGTAAGCAGGTCGCGAATACGCAGTTCGCGCGTGACGTAAGGGTCGTAAAGCTGAAAGTCTGGGAGGTATTGCGATACCGGATCGTCCCATTTGATCTTTCCCTCATCTACGAGGATCGCGAGCGTCGCGGCAGTAAAGGCTTTAGAAGACGAGCCAATCGCGAAGATCGTCCGCTCGTCCACTGGCGTCGCTTCGCCGTGTTTTTTTACGCCGTAGCCTTTAGCGAAAACCAGCTTGTCATCTTTCACGACAGCGACCGCCATTCCCGGCACTTCCCAATCTGCCATCGCTTTGGTCGCGTATTCGTCAAAACCGGTTAGCGGCGCGGGTTGCGCGGACGCTGAGGTCGCCAGCGCTATCGTCACAGCCAACGAAGCGACCGTGAAGTATCGTCTTCCAAGTTTCATCCTTGCTCTCCTGTAGTATTTATTGCTTAGGTGCCGGCGTCTCGACCGGAACCGTCCAGATATCCGAGAGAACCCTTTTGAAATTTCCACCGAGAATACCTTCGATCTCCGCATCGGAATATTTCCGCCGGATCAGACCTTCCGTAAGATCGAACATTCGCTTAGGGTGATTCAAACCTTCGATATCGATCTTTTCGCGAAACGCGTAGCTACCTTTATAGCCCGCACGAAGCTGTTTATTCATCTCCGGCGGCATCGAATCGTAGCCGTAGAGGTCGATGTCGCTGCCTACGCCGAGGTGCTGCGGCCCGATCAGTTTTCGCACATGATCGAAGTGGTCGAGCACGTGTTCGATCGTTGTCGGTTCGTCGCTTTTGACGAACATCCGCACGCCCGTGATCCCGATCACGCTCCCGGCTGCGCCGACCTTCTTGATCGCTTCGTCAGTCTTTAGCCGCGGATGTCCGGCGACGAGCGAGCGGACGTTCGAGTGAGTGATCAGCACGGGCTTTTTCGATATCTCAAACGCGTCGAGCGTCGTACGGTCGCCGCAGTGAGAAACATCGACCGCCATCCCGACTTTGTTCATTCGCTCGATGATCGCCGCTCCGAAATCGGAGATTCCGTCATCGCGACGCTCGGTCGCACCGTTGCCGATGAAGTTGCGGGAGTTGTAGGTAAGCTGCGAAACGCGCTGGCCTAGCGAGTGAAAGAAATCTACGTCGTTCGGATTGCGAAACTGATCGGAGTTTTGCAGCCCAAGCAATATCCCAAGCTTTCCGCTCTTCTTAACCCGAGCCAAATCTGCGGCACTGTCTACGCGCATCAGGTGCTGATCGTGGCTCGCGATAAAACCGTTCCAGGCGGCGAAAAATTTAAGTACGGTCTCGTACGAACTGAAACCACCCATTCCAACCGCCGGATGGATAACGTTGATGCCCGATTCCTTGAAGGGCTTCAAGTCAGCCTCAGTAAACGACTCCGGATCTTTCATCCACCGGTCGAACTTCGCAAAGTCGAGCGTCAGCACGCACAGCATGTCAACAACCGTAGACCTGCTAACAAGCTCGATCGCTTTCGCCGAATACTGCGCAGTCGAACCCGCAAATAGCTCGAACCGCCCCCGAGTCACCATCGGCGCCGCTAGAACGCCGAGCCCTGCGGCAACCGCAGACCCCAGCATTTCCCGCCGCGTCAATCTGTCTTTGCCCATCATCTTTAAAACTCCACCCTAAATCCGATCTGTCCCTCGCGACCAGGCAGAACCTGTGTTGCTTTACCGAACGGCGTTATCAAGGACTGCGCGTTCTGTTCGACGGCGGCCGCATTCTTACGATTGAAAAGGTTGAAAAACTCAAATAGTACCTGAACTTTTACCCTTTCACCGAGGTCGAATCTTTTCGCTACGCGCATATCCATATTTATGTACGCGGGTGCAGTAAAAGCGTTTCTTCCGGCGCCTGGACCATGGTCGATCGTGTTAAACGTTCCGTTGCCATCGGGATCTTCGGTTGGATTTGCGTTGCGGCTGAAGTGAAATCCGCTTTGGGCGCGAAAGATGCCGCCGATTTGAAATTTCCAGGGAAGTTCGACGAGCCCGTTCACCTGAAAGATATGGTCTAGGGCGAGGTCCGACGGACCTTTATCAAAGTCAGGACCATTTAGAAAAGTTCCAGCCTGAGCGACAAATCGACCATTGGACGCTACGAACGATCCATTTGCATTGCTGCGGCCCGTGGAAGCTTCGCTTACTTCAGGAACGATTCCAACGTAACTGTCAGACGGCAAGACCGCTACTCCCAGATTATTGTCGCTTGCTCGAGCGTAGGTATAGTTCGCTCCGAGCAAGAATCGGTTGCTCATCCGCTTGTTCAAGGCCAACACCAGGGCGTCGTATCGTCCTTCGTAGTAGGGACCGTACTCAGTGATTGGGCCGGCTGTAAACGGCGGATCGAAGCTGCGTCCCGTAACTCGCGACTGAAAGCGTAAGTTTGATGGCGCAAACCAAGGACGTTCTTTACCTCACGATGATGATAGTCAGCCTCAAACACCAAATCTTTCGTTAGTTCGCGTTGAACACCTATGCTGAATGCGATGGTGTACGGAGTCGCGAAATCGTTATCGACCGTAGTCGGTGCGAGCTGCGCGGGAACGGCGCCATGAGTGAGTGCTCCGAACGGACCCCAGAAAAAGAATCCATTCGGTTTTCCAACGGCTGCCGCCGCTTGAGTCAAGTACTGGTCAGGCGACAGTCCTGAGAGCGATTGAACATTGCCTTGATTGATAACGGCATTGGCCGGTATCGGCGAGCGACCGGCAGCTACCACACGATTCAAACGATCAATACCGATATATGGCTGAGTTGGCCCAACCGGACAAGTCGCGCCAGTTGACGTGATCTGTGCGTCCGTTAAGTTTGGCGATACGCATAACCCGTTTGGCGGGAAGAGTGATCCGTTTACCAGAGCGACAACAAGGGTAGGCACGCCGAAGAACCCTCGTGGATACGAGAATGGCTGAACTACTCGTCTGTCGGCGCCGCCGAAAGCCGGGACCTGACTTGCAAGTCCAAGGCGGAAGTTGTCGTAGAAGTATCCGAAGTGTCCGCGGATGACTGTCTTCGGATCGACCGCCCATGCGACGCCTAACCTGGGGGAAAAATTGTTCTTGATGTCAAACTCCGAATCGTAATCCCAGCGGAGGCCTAAGTTTAGCGTCAGGTTACGAAACACGCGCCAGTCGTCCTGAAAATAAAGGCCGTTGTAGTTATTACGCAGACGTATCAAATTTGCGTCCGGAGTAAGGCCTCCAATAGTTGTAACCGTGAAGAAGCCGGAGTTAATTGCCCCAAAGGTTGCAAAGTCGTTCGCAGTGGCAAACAGCTGAGTATTGGCAATAGACGGCGAAATTCCATCAACCTTCGTATTTACAAAATTCCAGCCGAACTTCAGTCCGTGATCTCCCCATTGTTTCGCTGCATGTGCGCCCAGGGTTGTGTATCGTTGATCGTCGGAAGCAAGGGAGTTTGGATTACCAAAGCTGACGGAAGGGAAGTCACCAAAGAACGTTCCGGTCGAGTTTGAACTAAATGGGAAGAAGACCGTAGCTGCTCCCGCATCCGGATGCGAAGGACGCGTAGCCGTCGGCTCGCCACGATATCCACCGCGAAGTGTTATCGTCCACGGATCCGAAAGGTCGCCCAGTAGCATCGTATCTGAAAAACCGTGAAGCAACCGCCGGGCTCCAACGTCGTTTCGTCTGGACGGCAGACTGCCTGAAAGCGACAGAGGGAGAAATTCCGTAACGTGCCGGTTCGTATAATTCACCTCTTGCATGAGGTTATGACGCGAGAAGGTCTGATTGAATTTCAGAAACGCACGTGTTTCGTAGGTCCGCGATGGGTTGTCAAATGGTTCTTCTTGCGATCGGATCAGACCGTTTACTGTAGCGTTGCCCGTGTCCGGATAGTTGAAGTCAAGCTCTCGGCGTTCCGTGATTCTTTCGGCCGAGCCGAAGAAAAAGAAACGGTCCCTGATGATCGGGCCGCCTGTTGCTAGACTGTAGTCGTAACGACTCAGTTCCGGGGCTTCGGAACGAGTCGCATCAAGTGAGTTCGATGAATCGAACACGTCGTTGCGATGAAACAGTGAGAATACACCGTTGTATCGGTTGCCGCCGCTCTTCGTGATCACATTAATAATGGCTCCAGAGGCCTGACCGAACTCTGCCTTGTATCCGGTAGTCAGTACCTGAAATTCAGCAATCGTTTCCTGATTGAATTGTGCCGCGGGGCCACCGTCTACCGTGTCTTTGTTTGGCTGTCCGTCAATAAAAAAGTTGTTGTTCCCCGAACGTTCGCCGAGTACGGGCGTTGCATTGTCGCTATCAGGATTAGCCTGCCTGTTGACCGCCGTTCCCGGTACGAGCTGCAGTAAGTCGAGATAATCTCGGCCATTGACCGGCAGGTCGCTGATTTGCTTCGGAGTTATGGTTGAGCCGACAGCGGTAGTGTCAGGGGTCAGGAGCGGCACTTCATCTCCAACGTTTACCACATTGCCGTCAACCGCGCCGACTTGCAGGCTGATGTCTACGACGGCAGTCCGATTAAGTGTAAGTTCGAGTTGCGACGAATGCGGTGAAAATCCAGGTTGCGTTACAGTCAGAGTGTACATTCCAGCTGGCAGCGAGACTATACGGTATTGCCCTTCCGCATCTGTTATAACTGTGCGCTCCGTCGCGAGGGTAGTGCTGGCAGCTTTTACCTGAGCGCCCGCAACGAGGGCGCCGTTGGCGTCGCGAACTGTGCCCTCGAGGGTCGATGTCGTCGTTTGCGAATAACCGACTGAAGTGAGAAGCATGATCACCGCAGTCACGAGGCAAAGAGAAATGGGAGACCTGTATTGAGGCCGACGCGTTTCCTTTTTCGCGGTGGCAGATGAAATCATCGCTTCTACGTTCGTGACAATTTTTCTCCTGACTGAATGAAAAGTGTTTCTTTGAACCGAGGTCGATCGCTTGCCGAATTGAACCTTGCTGAGCGAACCCTAGCGGCAGTGAAGCTCGCGCATATTTTTATCGGTTCAAGTAGGAAGCGGAATATGTTTACACCAATCGGTGCGATATGTCAACAAAATGCATCATTCTTTGCAATCAATCCTCAAATGTACAGATTAATTCTTAGATTTCATGGAAAATTGCACGATTAGCTGATGCAAGAGTGCATTAAGTGTTGCATTCTTTTTTAGGTTGAACTACTATGCGTGTTGTTTTGTGGTCCGACCGGGTTAGCTATGGCAAAGAGCGAATCAAGCCGTTTAGTAATCGATAATGTAAGCCGACGGGCGGAAAGCGAGGATAAGAATTCGTCCGCGACCCGAGAGGACGACGCCGGTACTGCGCTAGGCAACCGCTTTATCGAGCAGCAGTCGAATCTCAACCCGAGCCGGTCCAAACTTCTTCGACGCATCCTCGACGAGGCCGACGAAACCTATTACCTTTCGTCGCGTGACATGGGCCGACGCTACGATGTCAACTCAGCGACGATCATCCGAACGATCCAGGCTCTCGGCTACGAAAAGTTTGCCGATTTCGCTCACGATCTCCGCGAGCATTTCGTAACCAAGATCACGCCGTATTCGGCGATGCGTGCGGCTGAGCAGACCGATCTGACCGTTGCCGACCGCGTTCGGCAGAGCTTGGAAAAAGACCTGGAAAATCTCAACGAATTGCGTACATCGATCGATCCTGAAAAGGTTATTGAGATAGCCGGTCGCATCAACCTCGCTCAGCGGATCGTCGTGATCGGCGTCGACTTCGCCGCGACGCTCGCGTGGGCTCTCTCGTATGGACTCGTCCGCCTCGGGTTCGACGCAGACGCGCCGATTGGCAGTGGAGGCGTAATCCAGAATCGACTCAAAATACTTACGTCAAAAGACCTTCTGATACCTATCAGCTTTGGCCGTGGACTAAAGGAAACGATTGAAGCGGCGAAAACCGCTCGACGACAAAACGTCCCGAGTTTTGGCATTACGAACGGTGACGCAACGCCGATAGCGCGCTATTGCGATTCGCATCTTATAGCATCGATCGCACGAACGTCGTTTATCGATTCTTACGTCGCACCGATGGCGGCTATCAACGCGATCCTCGTTGCGTGTGCTCACAGCCAATCTGAGCGGTCGCTTGAGCATTTGCGTCAGTTTGAAGAAGAGTATTCGTCAGGCGAGCGTTGGTATTCAGAGGCTAGCGGGGAATGAAGCAGCGATGAACGCGATCGGCCTGAAACAGGTACAGCTTGCCGAGATCCGCATGCCATTAAAGCACGCGTTCGAAACAAGCTTTGGCGTCACCACCGAGCGGCGAATCATTATCGTTACCGCTGTCGACGAAAGCGGAGCCGTCGGTTACGGCGAGTGTACCGCGATGGAGCAGCCGCTTTACAACCACGAGTCGGTCGACGCCGCGTGGACTGTCATCGCCGGATCAATCTGCCCGATGCTTGCCGCCGAGCCTCCTCAAAAAGCGGAAGATGTCGCGGAGATCCTAAGTCCGATCAAAGGGAATCGGATGTCAATAGCGGCGATCGAAATGGCAATTTGGGATTTAGAAGCAAAACTGCTCGGCATTCCGCTGTGGAGCCACCTCGGCGGAACGAATGAAACAATTAACAGCGGTGTTTCCATCGGCCTCCAGAGTTCGATTGATGTTCTGCTTGAAAAGGTCAAAATTGAACTTGACGCCGGATATCAACGCATCAAGCTGAAGATCAAGCCTGGCCGCGATCTGGAGTTGGTCAAGGCAGTGCGCGACAAATTTGGCGACATCCTTTTGTCCGTCGATGCGAATTCCGCCTACAGCCTGACTGAACACGCTGATCTATTTCGAAAGATGGATAAGCTTGGACTTCTGATGATCGAGCAGCCGCTGCGTGCCGGCGACCTGATCGATCATGCCAAGCTTCAGGCCCAGCTCGCAACACCGATCTGCCTTGACGAATCCATAACCAGTCCCGTCGATGCCAGGCAGGCAATCGAGATCGGCTCGTGCCGCATCATCAACATAAAACTCGGCCGCGTTGGCGGCCATTCCGCGGCGCGTGCGATCCAGCAGTTTGCCCGGGAAAGCGATATTCCCGTCTGGTGCGGCGGCATGCTCGAAAGCGGCATCGGCCGAGCGCATAACATCGCGATGTCATCACTCCCCGGATTCGTCCTACCCGGAGATATCTCAGCCTCCGAGCGCTATTGGGATCAGGATGTTCTCACCGACAAAGTCAAAGTACACTCCGACGGAACCATCAACGCCCGTTCGACTCCCGGCATCGGCTATCAAATCGACATTGATCGCCTCAATCAACTCACCGTCCGCACCGAAACGATAGATCTATCCCTTACCCAACGCATCCACACGCCTTACGAAAAACGGCTTTCAAACGCGCGGCACTAGTTTGATAAAATATCGATTTAAAAACCAGGAAGCTGGACTTTGTGGGACTTGGTAGCGCCTACGACTCAGATTCTCGCTGAATCTGGTCGGGCCGCTAGTAGTGAAATAAAGTTTGGAACGACAAAAAATGGAGCCGGTGATAAGACTCGAACTTACGACCTGATGATTACAAATTCAATCAAAAGCCTGGCGAAAGAGAAGTTGGTCACGAAAGGACCGGCGCGTCTTGTATCGGGCTAAATAATGGGAAAAACGTCCCCGTTATCGACTACAGGCGGAAGGATTTGAACCACAAGTCATGTTCCCAGTCAAGGCACAAAACGCGTCGACCCGATTGGTTTTTATCGGACCGCGCGTCGGATGATCGCAGTCCCAACGGATGCCCGTTTCGGCGATCTGGTCGACTACCGAGTGCGGCGTCATGGCGGGAAACTGAGCTTTGATCAGCGCGGCCACCCCGGCAGCAACCGGCGATGCCATCGAAGTCCCGCTCCACAATCCATAGCGGCCCCCTGGAAGTGCGCTGACGATGTTTTCGCCGGGAGCTACGGCACGAATGAATCTTGTTTCGTCGTCCCGGTTAATGGTCGTGAAGATCGCCAGATTTTCCATCCGCGTCGAAGCTCCGACGCCAAGTTGCGGGTTGATTCGATTTCCGGCGGGGTAGATTGGCAGATTGTTACCGCCATTTCCAGCCGCCGACACGATTATCAACTGGTTATTATTTAGTTCCGGAAAAGTTTGGATCCCTGGCGGCGGGGTGTCACAGTTTTCGAGAAGATTTTTCAAAAGGAGGGGATCTGAGTTGTATCCAAAGCTTATATTAACGACGTCCGCACCGTTATTCGCCGCCCATACGATTGCAGCGACAATGCGCCACAACTCTCCTTCGCCATTCTTGTCTAAGACGCGAATCGGCATAATCTTGGCCTCGGGGGCGGTCAACGCAATTATCCCGGCGACATGAGTCCCATGGCCGTAAACAGGGTCTTGACGCAACACGCCTTCCTCGCGCGGGTCGTTATCATTGGCGACAAAATCGAAGCCCGGGACCAGACGTCCCGCGAACGCCGGATGGTCCGGATCGATGCCCGTGTCGAGCACCGCGACCTTAATCGGCTGTCCATTGTCGACTCGGGTCCCGCGATTTATTTGATGTGCCTGATTCAGCCGAATCGTATATGGAAACCATTGTTTGGCATACCCCTTGGAACTGCTGCCGGCCGCCCACGAAAGCCCAGCCGCCCATGAAAGCCCCTGCGTCCACGGTAGGCCCGGCCTTTCTACTGCTGAAAGTTTCCGATTTACCTCGCTTTTCACGATCCGAGCGTCGCCCTGCATTGCGGTCTGTATCTGGCAGGGAGTTTGGGTATTTCCCGTCGCGATCCGCATTCGCAGCGACGGCGGGCTGCCCACCTGATCGATCGGCGTCGGATCGAGGCCGTATTGCGCTGCAATGGCGACCCTATCGTTCTGATTGAGAAGATCGACGATCACCTGACCAGCCACCGCTTCACAGTTCGCTTGAGCTTTGGCAGGGATAAACGACAGACCGATCACAAAAATGGCTATGATCGCCGAGGTTAATCGTTTTCGGTCAGCTTCGCACATTTTCTTTACACTAAGGTTCAATTCTAAGCACGTATTCGCCTAACAGTGCTACCAGAAAACAAAAAGAGACAGGAACTAAAAGATTTACTCTCTACCCGATACAACAGAAAGGAGACCAATAGTAGGGATGTTCGCCCTCTTCGATAAATTTGATCTGCGTTAGCCTTAGGGATGCATCGACACCGTCGCCACGTTGCAGATTGGAATAAAATTCCCTCATAAACCGCTTTGTGCCTGCATCGTTGACCGTCCAAAGACTCAAGATGAGTGATTTGGCGCCTGCCGAAATGAAACCTCGCGTTAACCCGACAATTTCTTCTCCTGGATAAATCTTATTCAAGCCGGTTTCGCAAGCACTAAGGACTACGAGGCTCGCATTAATCCTCAACGAGGATATGTCGCGGACGTTGACCAAACCGTCGACGAGTTGGAGGCTGGAGTAGAGCGGGTTGTCTGCCCTGAATCTGCCATGACAGGCGATATGGATAAGATCGTGTCGGCCAGCATTCTCGCGGAAGTTAGAAAAAGTGGCCGTTTTTCCAGTAAAAACCGTTGCCTGTGGCAGCATTTTCGCTATTGTTTTAACCTCCCTTTCAACCTCAGGCACCGCTTCATCGGCAAAACCGACAAGCAATGGGCTTTTCGATGACAATTCGGGGCGACAAGTCAGCGTGTGCCAGATGGACGCCGAAGGGGCCATCGTCACTTTTCGGGTCTGAACTAAGTAGCCGGATCCATTTCTTAAAGCCGAAAATGGAACGTAGTGAGTCGTTCCGTGAGGGACGATCACGAGGTCCCGGTCGCCAATTAGAGATTCGAGAGGTGAGATCAACAACTCGTAAAGACGGGCGAGGGCGGCATCAGCACGCCTTTTTAACTGATCCGCAAACGCGGAAATCGCTTGGCGACCGTAACGCAGGGCGCCGAACTGGAACGTCAGCTGTTCCAATTCCTCAGCGACTCCCTTTTCACTGGAAAGGTCGGCCCTGAAATGCAAACCTTCCGAAGTAAGAACAAAGGCACTGAAGTTGCCGTCGAAGTTCACGTAGTTGATAAGGGCTCTTTTCCGACCTAGAGATACGACCGTTTTAGCCATATCGAATGATGTCGTTATAGCCCTGCGTTTTGCCAAACTAGTCTTACCGAGACTCTGCTCCCTTCGCTGCATGTCCGACAGCCGGCGTTCGAGGCGGGTGATTTCCCTCTGAAATTCTGTTTCGTCCTTCGATGACTCCGTCCTCGATCTGCTGTAGAACCAGTTCAGCTCTTCTCTTATCCGATCGGTTTCTGAGAAGTTTTTGTCAGAGTGTTCGGCGTCCCGAAAGCTGCCGTTCATCGATTCAAGAAGCGATCTGGATTTCGCTCTTTCCACGAACGCAAAGGCGTCTTGGATCCTATTTTGCGCCAGTGAAATTTTTGCCAGTTGGTTGAACGGCTCAAGTTTGCCTTCGAGAAAGGCGATGCGAAATTCCTCGCCCGGGAGAAGAGCTCGTGAGCTCTCGGTAAGTGTGACGGCCCGGGTAAAGGCCCTCTTGGCGGCGGTAAGATCACCTCTTTTGACTTGCGCGTTTCCGATCGAATTGAGCGAAAGCAGCGCCGCGTTTTTTTGCTCGAACCTTAGAGCATCGGCAAGTGTCTCGCCCAAATTGGCCATACCCGACTTGATATTACCAGTCTTTACAAGTAATTCTCCCAGGATCCAGGTAGCCATTAAGTTCTCTCTTCCATTTCCAGTTTTCTTGAAAACCGTTTCGGACCGTTTTGCGAACTGCAATGCCAGCTCAAAACGCCCCAAACTTAGCTCAAGCATTGCCCGGTGAACCGTCACGACTGCCCATTTCGTTCGATTTTTTTCGAGTTCGTATAGTCGCGAAGCTTTTTTCAATTCTTTTCTGGCTAATGACACTTTTTTTTGGCGGATCGCCGTCTTGCCCAAAACGAACCGGGCACGAGCTTCTTCGGATTGCATTTTCAGCCTCGAAAGCTTACCGACAATTCGAAACAGGAGTTCAAGAGCCTCACTGGACAGATTGAGTTCGGAATAGATCTCTGCTATTTCAAGATCAGCGATGGCCGATTTGTGGGGCATTTTGAGCTCGTCGAACTTTTTTCGGGAACGTTCGAAGAATTGAAGGGCTTTGGCGTATCGTCCTCTTGAGAGCTCTAGGTTTCCAATACTTGCTTCTACCTCGGCCTCGGTAACGGTCTTTCCCGTCGAACACGCCGATTCGAGAGCCGCGCGAAAGAGCCTTTCGGCGGAACGAAAATCGTTCAGAGCCGCGTATGTATTCGCCAGCCCGTTTTCAACCATCGCCGCCCACGCCGTCGCCTTTAAGCTTTTGAAACGCCTCAAAGCGGACAAACCGAGTTTCTCGGCCTGTCTGTAACGACCCAGCTGAAATGCTACGTTCAACAGGTTGATCTCGACCTTTCCGGCCGAAAGCTGATCACCATGCGTTTCCAGAATACGAAGAGCGCGGCGTCCGAGAGCCGGAATTTGCTCATATCGTCCGAGCATTGCGAGGGCGACCAGTGCCGCTATCTGAGGCTGGGCCGATTCGTAAGTCTTTCCAGCCTTGACGAAGTTTTCCGTAGCGCGTTGTAAGTGCTCGACCGCGGTTTCCAATCGACCTCGCGTTACGTTCGCCAAGCCCGCGGTCCATTCTGAATAGCCGATGATCTCGGGCCATCGCGATTCGGAGGCTAATTCACCAAGGATAAGAGCAGATCTTCGGGAAACGTTAGGTTTCGCGGCCCAGTTTTCCACGCAAATGTCCTTCAGATTACGGGCCAATCCGACGTTATCGACATTACGGTTCTTGGCCATTATACGATCTCGCTGCCGCTTCGTTCTGGTTTTGATCAGACTTTGAGCCAGCTCGTGCGAATTCATAACTAAAGGATCATCTAACCCTAGTTCATAGTGCGTCAACGTGAAAAATGGCCCGAGCGGAACGCCCGAACCTATTTGCCAACACAATAAGTAGCGACTCAGAGGTTAAGGTCGATTCCCTCCAAGACGATCTCCGCTCCGTCATTTTTGAGAGTCAAGCTGTAAATTCCGGCGGGAACGCCGACTAATTCGAAAGTCGCCGATTCATCTGTCTTGGTCTCAAATGACGCTTCATTTCCACTAAGATGCACTGGAGTGTTTTCAAAACCCGCTCCCAGTATCTGCCCTTTTATGCCGAACTTCCTTCGAACACCGGTTATTCTCAGATCTATGCCGTTATCTTCGGCCGCAAAAAGCATTTGTCTCGCGCGGGCTGCGGAGGAAGATCTTTCACCCACCAACGCACGATTCGGTAAAAGATCGGCCTGAAGTGCTCCGACAATGCGACGGACCAACGAAGGCCTACGACCTCGTGTCAAATATAGGTTCTTCGCCCACGTCACGGTGCCGCCCGGTGCGTCGACGGAATCATCCTGTTGCATCAGCCGAATAATTTTTTCAATTTTCTTTTCCTGACTCATTCTATTAGCGGCCCGCTGGAAAACCTTGCCACAATACGACAGTGCATTAGTCCGTCTGAAAGAGACACTGTGCCTATTTTCTCAAGATTTTCTCTAGCTTCTTAAGACAACGGGCCCTCAGCGGGCTGATACTCGTCGCCCCTACGCCGATCTCCTTAGCGACTTCCGAATAGCTCGCAACTGTGTCTCGAAGATAGATCATAGACAGAATTTTCCGGCACCTTTCCTCCAGCATCTGAAGTGCCGCACGGATAAGATGTTGCTGTTCAAGCTCAATCAAAGCCTCGTCCGCCAGCGGCGAACCGTCTCGGAGATTTTCCATTTCGGTCTCGAGTTCTTCGCTGCTTTTCGGAGTTTGATTCGTTTTTGAAGATCTGATCAACGCCCACGTTTTGTACTTCGCCGTTGTTACGATCCACGACCGAAGGCGATCCGGTTGCTCTATCTGGTCCAGTTTCTGAAATAGAAGGAGAAAAACATCCTGAAAAACGTCGGAGCTCTGTTCCTCGGTCAATCCCGCGCGTCTAGGGATTGCATAAATGAGTCGCTGATATCTTTCAACCAGTCGCGACCAAGCAGAATCATCACCCGACACGCATGCTTTCCAAAGTTCTGCGTCCGATCTATCGATGTCTTTGGACTCTTCCAAAACCCTTTCCGTCAACCGTTCCGTCACAATGCGAATAATTCTGCGGTAACGAGCCGCTGTAGGCAAGTACGGAGTTGAGGACCGAAAGAGCTCTACATGGTAGCAATGCTTTGATCGAGCGACAGCTCGTAAGTCGGAAAAGGCCGCACCTAAGGGAGGCACGGATAGTTACCTACGACGGTCGGTAACATTGGCAATGAGCGCATCAATCTGGCGTCGAGTCCGAACGGGGTTGGCTAAACTCGATCTGAAAGAGCCGCCGGCGGCCTCATGCTGCTGTCAAGGCGCCTCCTAATTCATGGTTTGATCACCTCGCCATTGCCCCAGTGATAAGTCAGCGAAAAGCTGATCTGGTGATCGCTGTAGAGTTTCTCGATGTCGTTTGAAGTTTGTCTTTCGAACGAGTAGCCCAATTCAAATCCAAACCGATTGGACAAGCGATGCTGCCAGTCAATTTCCCATGTGTATTTGTGATCGTGGCGAGGCACGCGTACTTCGCCGACCCGTAATGTTCGTGAATAAAGCCGTGGTTTGTAAGCAAAGCCGGCTTCGAGAAGATCCTTTTTCGTTAGCTGATATTTGAGCTCCGTACTGTAAGTCGACCGAATATAGTTTTGGCGATCACTCTGCGCCCGGTTTTGATCGTAGCGATATCCGATCTCCCAATCGGCTCGATCTCCCAGCCGACGCGAGAACTTAAAGCCGTACATTGGATTTACCGAATTACGCTCGGCGTCTTCGGGAATGAACCGCTTGACGCGGTAGGCGTAATAGATCTGCGCACGCGTTTTCTCATCGAAGCGAAAACCCAATTTTTGCGTTCCGATAAATTGATTGTTCGTTTCGCGATCGTCGTTAGTGCCCTTCAGGATCGCCTCGATTTCCGTTTCGGAGGTCCACCGGCCCAGCGTAAATCGATAAGACGCACCGAAATATTGACCGATCCGGTTCAGGTCGGTGCTCCGGGTGTAGCGCGACGCGGCGAGGCCATAGATAAACCGCGCCCGGTGGCGTTTCGAACGCAGCTGGTAGCCGGCCGTGATGGAAGGCGCGAACCCGAAGGCGCGAACCGTGACGGGATCATGCTCCAGATTGCTGTTATAAACCGAATTAAATCCCACAAGCACGCTCCATGTTTTCGTCCAATCGTTCTTCGTGGAGGCGGGCTTGGCTGCGGCTTTGACCTGATCTTTCGTCGCCGCGCCGTTTGGATCAGACACGCCAGCGTCATGCGATTGTCCCCAAATACTTACCTTACCGATAGCTAATACCGCAACCGCAAATACGTACGTTTTCCAATTCATAACAACTCCTCCTGATAACCGCGGTCAAATAACGTGGGCGAATGTTCTTTCAGCTTTCTGCGAAGCTTCGAACAAGCTCCACATAGAGCGGCTTTGCACTTTGCCCGATTTCGCAAATACGGCGAGAAGGTCGCACAGGCAAGAGCGTTCGCTTCTGTCCATCTGCGCGTGATGCAGCATAATGCCGACCTCGTTCCGCGACGACAGCTCGTCGGCGATCATCGTTCCTATCTGTCGGCGTGTGAAAGCTATACCCTTTCGTTTTGCAAACCAGTCCACCGAAACCGGTATTTCCTTCAATCTGCCAAGCCCAAGCGGCTCAGCACGCGATTCGCGTGAAAGCACCTTGAAACCTAGTTGATCGAGAGCATGAACCGTTCGGTCCGTGCAGCGATTCCATGGAGGCGTGAAGATCGGCTGAGGCAGATCGTCAAAAAACGCAGCGAGCAACTCCTGTCCGCCTGCGATATCCGCGAATTGTGCTTGTAGATTGCGGGCCGGTCCGAATTCGCATTTTCGATTCGCCAATTCATGATTGGCGTGCGAATAGCCGTGCTGATGTATGTGGAAAAGTCCGCGCGAATTTGAAATACGCTTAGTCATCTGTGCCGCTAATTCCGAAGAAAGAGCTTTCGGAATAACGGCAATGTCGAGCGGTGTCGCAAAGCTCTCAAAAACGTCCAAAAGGCGAAAAAATCGCTCGTTCTCAATTCCCGCATCATCGTCGCGGAAAAAGACTTTTACTGGCTCGGCACGATCTACCAGAGCTTTTCTCACCGGTTCCAGCCAATCGGTTGTCCGGACTTTTCGCGTCAGCAGCTTGGCGATTATCGCCGTTGAAGAAGAGCCTCCGTTGAAGTCGAGAGACAGCCTTCGCGAACGAAAGGTTAAGGCCTTTTCAATCTCTCCAGCCAAACTTTCAGCGTCGGCCTTTTCGCAAACTTTTAGCGCTCCGACACCTTCGAGTCGTCGGGCTCGTTTTGTTTGTTCGTCCTCGTTGTTCCCGTCGCCGAAAGGGACGACGACAGCGGAAACGCCCGACAGAACGATATCCAGTGCCGTGTTGTAACCGCATTGGCTGACCGATACATCCGAACGGCTCATCGCCTCCCTGAGCTTTGGTATGAATCTCTTCAGGGTTAACCCCGGAACGCCCGCGGCAAGATTATGAAGATGGGCCCAGTCCGATTCGGGCAGGAACAAACCACCGACGATGGTCGTGTTGACCTCGGACCGTTTTGCAAGAATTTTGTGTGCCTGAAT
>CADEGD010000049.1 GCA_902826795.1 uncultured Acidobacteriota bacterium
TGACGCAATTCTTCAGGACGTATTGAGTCCGCTCCCAAATATAAATGACGCACTCATCGCGATCGGTGAGCGACATGACGATGAGTCCGACCGATTCGAACAGGCCGCTCTTGCTCAGATCCTTATTTTTCTCGAAAAGGGCGGGAGATTTACTATTCGCCGCCTCCGCCGTGGAATACAGCAATGCTGAAACGCGTTTTTTTCTTGCTCGTTGGATCAATGAGGACGACGGCAAAATCGTCTTTTCCATCACGGTTAAAATCCCCGACTCTGTAATACGGATAGTAGTCGCTCCCCCATTCGGCTCGCGCTTGCGAAAGAGCGTTCGCATCCACGAAATCGGTCATAAGAGCGGGGCGGAGATTCAGCTTCGCAGTCTTTATCCACGCGTTCAGCACTTTCTCGTGCTCGGGCGAGAGTTTCGAGCCAGCCGACTGCGTTTGGGCGACGACAGTCACGACGGAGATCGTTGCGAGAACTCCGGAAACGAGGAATGATCTGATGAGATTCCGTTTCATCGTAGTTGATCAATTGGTCTTGACCTGCGGAAGTTTTTTTAGGCTGCTGTCAGCGCTAATCCGGCGATTGCCGGCGACCTTCTCGGCCTGTGCGAAAGCGCGGAGAAAATTCTCGCCGAGAACTTTTCGGACCTCCTGCTCGGTGTATCCGCGGCGAAGCATTTCATAGGTGACGAGGGCAAGATCTTCCATCCCGTTCATTCCCGCGGGTAGGAAAGGGACGCCGTCAAAATCGGAGCCGAGGCCGACGATGTCGATGCCAGCCACCTTCTTCATATGGTCGATGT
Organism: uncultured Acidobacteriota bacterium; assembly: GCA_902826795.1. Lineage (GTDB taxonomy): Bacteria > Acidobacteriota > Blastocatellia > Pyrinomonadales > Pyrinomonadaceae > OLB17. Next base: position 806 of record CADEGD010000049.1, read on the forward strand.
GATCGACGATCCGCTTGTAGTCGGCGACGTAGATCGGGTTCGCGGCGAATAGCTTTCTCTCGGCTTCGTTATAGGCCTGCGGATCATTCTTATACTGCTCGCGTAGGGCGTCGATCTGCGGCTTCAGCCGGGCCGACCGTTCGTTTTCCTCGCGGTTAGTGCGTTCGTCGAGGAAGGAGGGATAGAAGTTGATCATGATAACGCCGCCGTTTTGTGCGACGCGTTTGAGCACATCATCCGGGACGTTACGCGTGTGATCGTTAACGCCCCTTGCGGACGAGTGCGAGGCCATTATCGGAGCCTTCGTAACGTCGAGAACATCGTTCATCACCTTTACCGAAACGTGTGAGATGTCTACTAGCATCCCGAGCCGGTTCATCTCGCGAACGACCTCCTTACCAAAATCCGAAAGCCCTTTGTTCTTCACCTCGCCGCGGTGTGCGTCCGCCCAGTTGTGCGAAACATTGTGGGTCAGCGTCATATATCTGATACCGAGTCGATAAAAATTTCGCAGCGCGTAAAGCGAATCCTCGATCGCATATCCGCCCTCGATACCCATGAGCAAACAAGTCTTTCCCTGACGCTTTGCCCGACGAATATCGTCGGCGGTAAAGCACATCGAAACCTGCTGCGGGTGCTTCTCCGCCTCGCGGTAGGTGGCGTCGATCAGGTCCATCGCACGTACCATCGCACGGCCCGCCTGCCACGTATCGCCGCCGACGTAGATCGACATGAACTCGCCCGTTATGCCGCTCGCCTTCAGTCGGGCCAGATCCGTGTGATAAGGCGTCCCGTCGAGCTTGTGAAATGTTCCGACGGAGTTTGTCGCAAGGTCGAAATCGTCATCCACCATCGGCGACGGAATGTCGTTATGACCATCTACGATGATCGCCTTCTTGTGGATCTTCATCGCCCGTGCCCATATTGCAGGATCGGCACCCGCGGGCATTGTTTGAGCGAAAGCGGCATAGGAAAGGGAGAGCAATGAAATGAATGCGGCAAGTAAAAGTCTTCTCATAGGTTACCGCCGATTCTAGCCTCATTCGGTATCAAAATAAAAAAGGCGGGGGAGGAGAACCCGCCGGTGATCCGATGATTGCTTCAACGCCTATGGACGCGGATAGTCCTGCCGATCGTGCTTCTGCCGGTAGATGTGCCGGCTCGACTGGTTTAGCTGATGCTGAACACGCAGTCGCTCCCGGCGTGTGAACTCGTCGCCTGAGGCACGGAGCCGGCGTTCCATTCGATAGACCTGTGCCTGTTCGCGTGCCAGCCGGCCGGTTTCGCGAGCCGTAAGCTCACCCGACCGAATTCCGCCCGCGATCCGCTCGCGCTGATTCTGCTGACGTTCGTTAATACTGTATCGACGCTGAGCCGACGCGTCCGAAACAGCGAAGGCGAGGCACAGCAATACTCCAAAACTGATCGATAAGATCGTTCTCATATGATTTCTCCTCTCTGTTTGATTTTCGATTCGGCGTGCCTGAGGTCCACGCTGTATTTATGACGAACCGCGAGACGAAATGGCCGAAGTATTATTGAACGTTCGAAAGAAGCGGAAAGAACTGACCTTCAAGTTTTTGACCCATCGGTATCACCGGAATTCCATTCAACAGCGGTTCGTTAGTATTTGAACGCACGCCGTCGCGAATGAAGTTGAGCACGACGCCACGCCTTGGGCGGTCCGAGTTATTCTCGAAAGAACCGTGAACCGTCATCGGATGATGAAAGCTGCCTTCGCCCGCCTTCATCTCTGCCGGAACGGGAACGAAAGCGTCTTTCTGCTCGGCGTTCAGATGTTTGAAAACAGCGGTCATATCGCTCGCGAGTTCGCCGCGTGGAAGCAGATGCCAGCGGTGGCTACCCGGAACATATTGAACGCAGCCGTTCTCTTCGTTCGAATCGTCAAGGCCGATCCAACAGGTTAGATGAGCGAGCGGAACCGTCCGCGTCCAATAAGAGTAATCCTGATGCCACGCCACGACCGCACCATCGTGCGGCGGTTTGACGAACACCTGATCGTGCCAAAACCGCACCGGGCCGCCGATCAAATTCTCTGCCATTTCGATGATAGGGCGGTGAAAGATCAGGTCGTGAAAAGCCGTTGAGATCCTCCACGCACCGAGTGCATGAAAGAGCCTGCGATTCTCATCCGTCGATTCGTTGAGATTGTATTCGTAGAAGAGGTCGACATTTTCGGCGTCGATGAGCTCGTCGAGTGCTTTCCGTAATGCGGCGATCTGTTCCTTTGAGATCAGCGAAATGCCGGTGATAAAACCATCGCTCTCGAATCTCTCCTTGGCATCTTCGGCCCCTATCGCCCGAAACGAATCACTCACGCTAAAAAGATCGGATATCGGCTCGTGTTGGAGTGACAGATCCATTAAGTTGAATTATCTAAATACTTAGACGCAATCACCAAACTTTTTTGTTCAGTTTCGACTCAAAATGTGGTAAAACATTGTTGGCAGTCTTTCTAAACCAAAGCTCCATCCGGTCCCATCCGCCCGACTTCAAATCGCACGAGACCGAAGTTTCCTCAAAATTTAGACCAGCACCAACCGAAGACAGAACTATCCATTCGGCAGCGATATGGCGCTATCCCAAAACCCCGATAATTCCGACGAGGTTTCAATAGAAACCCGCGGCGGTCGGGAGATTCACATCTCCTGGCCGGGCTCTCCCAACTCATCCTCCCTCTTGAATGAGGACCAATATCGCGGATTCATCGAAAATCTGCCCGTACTTTTCTATGCGGTTGATCCAGCCCCACCGTACACCCCGATCTATGTAAGTCCGGCATTTCGACGGTTCGGCTATCCGATGCAAGACTGGCTGCAAGATCCTGACATGTGGCTGAAAGTTCTCCATCCGGAAGATCGAGACTGGGTATTCAAGCGAACCAGGGCTTCGACGAGTTCTGGGGAAGAGGTCGATTACGAATACAGGATCGTTGATGCGGCTGGAATGATCCACTGGGTTCACGATCGCGGGTGTTTGATCCGAAACCGGCAGGGCGAGGTCGTTTGCCGCGAAGGTGTCATTATCGACATAACCGACCGAAAGCTAGCCGAAGAAGAGATCAGGCTTACACAAGACCGGTTCCGGAACATCTTTGATAACGCCAGCGATATCATTTACATACACGATCTTGAAGGAAATTACCTCTCGATCAATGATGCCGGCGAACGGGTCTTTGGATACACGCGGGAAGAGACGCTCCAGATGAACATGGCGCAGGTCGCCGTTCCGGAACAGCTGGACACCATCAAGCAAAAGCTTGCGGAAAAATCGCGAGGCGAGGTAGGTCAAACCTCGTACGAGGTTGACTGCATTCGTAAAGACGGCCGGCGGATCACCCTCGAAGTAAACAGCAGCGTAGTCCTGAAGGATGGAAAACCTGCGGCGATTCAAGGGATCGCACGCGATGTGACCGAACGCAAGCGAAACGAGTCGGCCATTCGCGAAAGTGAAGAGCGATATCGAGAGCTTTTTCAAAACGCGAACGACCTTATATACATTCACGATCTCGATGGAAATTTCACGTCGCTGAACCGAGCTGGCGAAAGGATAACCGGTTACACGCACGAAGAAGCGGTGACGATGAATGTGAGTCAGGTCGTCGCACCCGAGTATCTGCATCAGGCGAAGCGGAAAATCGCCGGCAAGGTCAACGGCGACGGGACGACAGCTTACGAACTGGAGATCATCGCAAAGGACGGTACGCGAGTCTCGCTTGAGCTAAGCACGCGTCTCATCACCGTCGAAGGAAAGCCGGTTGCTATACAGGGTATCGGCCGGGATATTACCGAGCGAAAGCGTGCAGAAGAAGAGATCAAGGCATCGGAGCAAAGGTATAGACAGCTTGGCGAAGGCATTCTCCATCACGTCTGGACCGCGCGTCCCGACGGTTTGCTTGATTACGTGAACGCCCGAACGCTCGAATACTTTGGCCGGTCGCGTGAACAGGTTCTCGGCGACGGCTGGCGTCACTGCGTACACCCCGATGACATCTACAGTTGTCTCAGGCGATGGAGCAAGTCTCTGGCCAGCGGCGAGCCATATGAAGCTGAGTTTCGTCTTCGCCGTCACGACGGACAGTATCGTTGGCACGTCGCAAAGGCGACCGCCGGCCACGACTCCTTCGGGAACATCAGCAAGTGGTTCGGAACGAACACCGACATTCACGAGCAAAAAGAGAGCGAAGAAAAGCTCAACTACTACGCACGGCACGATCCGCTGACCGACCTTCCCAATCGGCCCGAGTTGATGAACTATCTCGAACAGGCCATCGAACGCTGCCGCGAGAATTCTAAGGTTCGGTTTGCCGTCCTCTTTCTTGACCTCGATCGGTTCAAGGTGATCAACGACAGCCTCGGGCACGCAGTGGGTGACAAACTTCTGGTAGCGATCGCAGGTCGTTTGAAAGCGACGCTGCGTCCGGGAGATATCGTAGCCCGGCTTGGCGGCGACGAGTTCACGATCTTGTTGAACCGAACTGGTAAGCAGGAAGAAGTGTCGCTGGTGGTCGAGCGGATACAGGCTCGGATTGCCGAACCCTTCATGATCGACAATTACGAGGTGTTCACGACCGCCAGCGTTGGCGTCATCGTGTCTAACGAGCTTGATCGAACGCCTGATGAGTATCTTCGTGACGCGGACGCCGCGATGTACCGGGCGAAGGAATCTGGGAAGGCCCGTTACGAGATCTTTGATAGCGAAATGCATGTTCGCAATTTGAATCTGCTTCAGGTTGAGACCGACTTGCGACACGCTCTGGAGCGAAACGAGCTTGAGGTTCACTATCAGCCAATAGTGGAACTTACGACCGGGGTCGTTCGCGAATTCGAAGCGCTGATCAGATGGCGGCATCCGCGACGAGGCTTGGTTTCTCCTGCTGAATTTGTAGACGTCGCCGAAGAAACAGGGCTGATCGTTCCGATAGGGAATTGGGTGATCGAAACTGCCTGCAAGCATACCGCGCAATGGCAAGAGCAAGTTAAGGAGCGGCTGTCGATAAGCGTAAACTTGTCAGCCCGTCAGTTAATGCATCCGTCGCTTCTTCCTCATATCGAAGGTGTGCTGAGCGATACGGGATTGAGCCCGAGGCAGCTTAACCTAGAAGTCACCGAAAGCACCGTGATGGAATATCGCGAACTGGCACATGGCATTTTGGATACTCTCGACCGGCTCGGAGTTAACCTTTCAACCGACGATTTTGGAACCGGATACTCGAGCCTGAGCTACCTTCAGATGTTTCCGTTCGACCGTCTCAAGATCGACCGTTCATTCGTCGACAGGATAGGCAAAAACAGAAAAAGCGACGCGATCGTCAAGACGATCCTTATGCTCGGATCGAATCTTGGTATGGAGGTCGTTGCTGAGGGAATCGAAACCGTCGAACAGCTCCAATTCCTGCAGGATCTTGGATGCGGATTCGGCCAGGGCTATTACTTCTCGCGGCCTGTTGAGGCCGACCAGGCCGGCAAGCTTATCGCCGTCAACGATCCGCAATTCTCGGTTCCCGTCGACGAGATGGTTGAGCTGGCGGGCATTCAGTAACGACTATTTAATTCCCATTTTGGAATATACGTCGGCAAGGGTTTTGCCCGCGATCTCTCTCGCCCGCTCGGCTCCCGGTTTTAGAATGCCAAGCAGCGTTTCGTCGTCAAACTCTTTAAAGCGATCCTGAAACGGCCGCAGAAATTCGACCACGGTCTCTGCAAGTTCCGTCTTAAAGTGGCCGTAGCCTTTGCCTTCGAAATGGGCTACGCATTCTTCCTGTGTTTTGCCAGTCAGTATTTGATAGATCGAAAGCAGATTGCTTATCGCCGGCCGAGTTTCGTCGAACTCGATGGTTGTGCCCGAATCGGTAACCGCCCGCTTGATCTTCTTGGTCACGGTGTCCGCGTCATCGAGAAGAAAGATCGAACTGTTTGGATTCTCATCCGATTTCGACATCTTCTTGTCAGCGTCCTGCAGCGATTTGATGCTTGCTCCTGCTTTCGGAATGTACGGATCGGGGAGCTTGAACGCCTCGCCGTAATCGCGGTTAAACCGCTCCGCAATATCACGACACAGCTCAAGATGCTGTTTCTGATCTTGTCCAACCGGAACGAGATCGGTCTGATAGAGAAGGATGTCTGCGGCCATCAAGATGGGATAAGTGAACAAGCCGACGCCTGCCCGCTGTGTTTCTCTTTCTTGCAACGCAGCAAGTATACCTGCTGAAGATAACTCGACCATGCCACTGGGCTGGCTCTTTAACATCTCTTCCAAGGCGTCTCTCAAACGTTCAACTTCAGCAACCGATTTTATGACAGTTGATTGATGGGACTTAACCTTGAACTGTGTCATCCGTTCAAGCTCACCCATTCGAGCGATGCAAGAGAGCACCCAAGTCAGCTCCGCGTGTTCGGGGACGTCAGACTGGATGAAGATCGTCGAGCGTGATGGATCGACACCGGCAGCGAGATAGATTCGTGCGAGATCGAGCGTAGCCTTTCTGAGCGTCGCCGGATCTTGCGGCAACGTGATCGCATGCAGGTTGACGATGCAGTAAAACGCTTCGTACTCATCCTGAAGCGCGACCCAACTCTTCAACGCGCCCAAATAGTTGCCGATGTGAAGCTGCCCAGTCGGCTGAGCCCCGCTAAAAATACGCTTTTTCATCTATAGAATTACAATCAAGCAGCTTTTCTGACAGGTTTTCTTTTCTGTACTGAGCGATCAACGCGCCCGGCGAGTAAAGCGGGAACGGAGATATCTTCGTCGAGTTCGTCCCAATGGAGTCCGATGCCGCCGCCGCTTAAGACATACCTTTTTCGCTGAGCGGCTGAGGCCTTAGCAAGGCGTGGAAAATACGCCAGCGGAACGCCGAGTTGCCGTCCGTCAGACAAGATTACCCACATATTGTCTGCATCAAACTTTACCGCCGTGGCAAGTGCTTCAAGAGTTAAAGTGCTCATTCCAGGCATCCTCGGTCTCAACTGGTCTAGTATCGATTATTTTGCCGATCCTGTTAAGTTCCACGGCGGAAAAGCCATACGAATCCGCCAGCCTGATCTCGGGTTCAAACCAGAATTTCACGAGATTCCTATCTTTCCGTACGTGTATATGCACAGGCTCCCTGCGGATCGCCTTCGTTCGAATAGAAGAAAAATCTAAATCCGTTAAGGACAAAAACTACCGGCATATTGGATTGTGAATTGGGAGCGAGTTGACGATAGCTTGAGCCTCGCTAAACTCATTTTCGCATCAATAGAGTCCGAGAAGATAAAGGATAAGCCGGTTGATCGGCCCGGTGATGTAGCTGAGTACGCCCATGTACATTAATAGAAAAAGGATCAGAAATCCGTACGTCCGAAGAATCTCGAAAAATCCCTCGTAGCTTGACGGCAATAGACTTTCGAGCGCCATGCCTCCATCAAGCGGTGGCAACGGTAGAAGGTTAAAGACCGCGAGTCCCACATTCATTATGATCGTGCCGATGAGGAACGTATAGACGACCGAAACCAGGCCAAGGTCAAAATTTACCGAGCTAAGCACTTGGAACATAAAAAGTGCTTTTAGAATAATCGTCACGACGATCGCGATCAGCAAATTAGTCGCGATCCCGGCGAGCGAAACCATGACGTTCGCTAGATCCTTGTTGCGCCACTTTAGCGGATTAATCGGCGTGGGTTTCCCCCAGGCCAAAACTGGATAGCCTGCGGTGGCTGGCGAATAGCTGGAGATGAACGACACGATCGGCAAGATCAACGTCCCAAGTGGATCGATGTGTGGAATTGGATTTAGCGTAACGCGGCCGAGTTGTTCGGCGGTATCGTCGCCAAATTTAAGCGACATCCACGCGTGGGCGGCCTCATGGGCAGACACGGCAAAGATCCATATGACCATGTGGACGATCAGCTTAGAAAAGAAATCAGCAATGTCGATATTGCCCATATAACGTCACAACGCAGACCCGGCGGCTAAACCGCGATGTTTGTTGTCTTTAATATCGAATTGTGCCATTCTTTTACGACAAAACAAACCAATCTTGGGGGAAATCAAGAGTTGTTGAAGACCATTCTCTTTGGCGGCGAGTCGGGAATGTCCTACGCGGCGAATGCCGGGCTGGCTTTGCTAAGAATCTTCGCGGGTGTTGCGCTGGCATTCTCACACGGGTTCAGCAAGGTGCCGCCGGGTGAAAAGCTGATCGAAGGCACGGCCAATATGGGCTTCCCGATGCCGACGTTCTTCGCGTGGGCAGCTGGGTTATCTGAGTTTCTCGGTGGGATATTGCTGGCGTTGGGGTTGTTTACCCGTATCTCAAGTTTCTTCATTGCTTTTACGATGCTCGTCGCAATAGTCGGCGTTCACGGCGCCGATCCGTTTAATAAGCAAGAGCTTGCCTTTATGTACTTCTTCGTCGCGATCGCGTTTTTGCTTAAGGGAGCCGGCGACTGGAGCGTCGACAGTTTTCTGAGGAAGTAAACGTAAGACAGACTTTCCAGTCTGTCGCGGTTGGGTGTAGACCGTCTCGTTCGGAATAGTCTTTTCCAGTTGCATCGATCTACAGGCTGGAAAGCCTGTAGTACTTTATGAAAAAGCACATCGTCTGCATTGCAAGCGAGCAGAAGGGAAACGAGTTTCTTGAGGAAGCTCAAAATGCCGGCTGGCATGTAACGCTTGTGACCCGCAAAAAACTGCTCGACCAGCCGTGGATGTGGACGGCGCTCAATGATGTAAAGACGGTCGAAGACGATGCCAATCAGGAAGATTACGTCCGTGCCATCGCAAACATCGCCGGATCTCGCAAGATAGACCGTATCGTCGGCCTTGACGAATTCGACGTGACGACCGCGGCACGTGCCCGCGAACATCTACAAGTCGCGGGCATGACCTCGTCGCATGCTCTGCGATTTCGCGATAAGCTCTCGATGCGGAATATTGCGTCGGCAGCCGGCATCCCGTGCCCCGAATTTTCGGGAGTGTTCAATCAGTCGGAATTGACCGAGTTTCTCGAAAACGTCGAGCTGCCGGTCGTTGTGAAACCTCGCTTCGAAGTCTCGGCTTTCGGCATCCGCAAATGTGAGTCGAAAGAACAGGTCTGGGAAGTTCTAAACGACCTAGACAACCGCAACAACTGGCGAGACCATCCATCGCAATTTGTCGTCGAGCGATTTATTAAAGGTTCTGTTTTTCACGTCGATTCTATCGTCGATGACGGCAAGGTTCTGACATGCGGGGTCAGCAAATACGGCACGCCGCCATTCAGCGTTTCGCATTATGGCGGTGTTTTCACGACCTCGATCGTCCCTTACAGGTCCAAGGAGCGAAAAGAACTTGAGTTATTGAATAAACAGCTTCTCTCAGCGTTCAAATACGAGCGGGGCGTGTCACACGCCGAGTTTCTTCAAAGTGAAGCGGACGGGAAGTTTTACCTGCTAGAAGTTGCCTGCCGAGTCGGTGGCGCTTACATCGCAAACGTGCTTGAGCACGCCTGCAACTTCAACCTCTGGCGCGAATGGGCGCGGCTCGAAACTTCCACCGAAGATAACCCATACAAACTTCCTAAGCTCCGAAAAGATTTCGCCGGCGTCGCACTTGCCCTCGCCAACACCGACACTCCCGATACCAGTCACTACACCGAAGAAGAGATCGTCTACCGCGTCGCCAAACCGAAACACGTCGGCCTCATCTTCTATTCCAGCAAGGAGAAAAGAGTTAGCGATCTCCTAACCACCTACACCGAGCGCATTTCGGCCGACTTTCTCGCCGTCGCACCCGCCAAAGAAAGATTTGACGATTGAGTTTGCAGGCGGTGTTTGGGAGAATTGAAATTGTGAACAAGGTGATAACAATCTCGCCTGACGTCCAAAGCGGGAGAACCCGTCTTTGCGGGAACCCGCGTGCCGATCAAGAATTTGTTCGACTATCTAAAGGGCGGAGACAGCATTGCAGAGTTTCTGACCGATTTCCCCTCTGTGAAAAAGGATCAGGTTGTGGAACTTCTGAGTTTGGCCGAGCATACTTTCACGTTGACGAATATCGAAGTTCATGAAGAAAGTTTTGCTTGACGAGAACCTGCCGCGACCGCTGAAGTCTCACTTTCCTAATCAATCCCCCGAAGTTCTCGATCATGACCTTAACCGGCATTTCCCCGACTTGTTGAAGTTCGAGTCGACGCAGGAAATGGAGGAGTCAGAACTTTGGAAAAAGATTCGCGTCGAGGCCGAGCGAGTTTTGAATGCCGTGGTCGTCGAGGATCTGTCAGAACCCGGAGCGATAGCGACTGGGTTTCGCAATGACATTGAGAACCCGGACGCTGTTGCTCCCGGTTCCGATGTTAAAGCCCTCGCATGGAACATCGAACGCGGGATCGTGTTCGATGGGATCGTCGATGCGCTTCAAAATCACGACGACCTCAAAGATAAAGATGTTCTTTTGCTCACCGAGCTTGACTACGGCATGGCCCGGAGCGGGAATCGCTTCGTAGCGCGGGAGATCGCAAAGAAGCTTAAACTCAACTACGCGTTCGCTCCGGTTTACATCGCGTTGCAGAAAGGTAGCGGAGTCGAAGCGGCGATGGAGGGCGAGAATACGCGGTCGATCCACGGGGTTGCGATGTTCTCCAAGTGGCCGATGCGGAACGTCCACGCGATCCCGATCCCCAACGGTAAAGATAAGATGTGGGGAAAGGAGAAACGCCTCGGCAGTCTTCGCGCGCTCTTTGCCGACATCGATCATCCGCTTAGCACATTCCGAGCGGTAACCGTCCATCTTGACGCACACTGCTCGCGGGCGCATCGGCAAATGCAGATGCGTCTCATTCTCGATCATCTCGACACGCTTCCTGAACTCCCGACGCTGATCGGCGGCGATTGGAATACGACGACATTTAACTCACAAAGCTCGACCCGGGCGATCATGGGATACTGGCGGCGCGTATTCATGGGGCCGAGGAACGTCGCGAAGAATCACTTGCCGCATCCTGAGGCGTATTTCGAAAAGCCCTTGTTCGACATGCTCGAACGCCGTGAATACAACTTTCGCGATCTGAACAATCTCGGCGAAGGAACCCTGCATTATCACGTCGAGAGCATCGAAAAGAATACGAATCTCCGCGACTGGGTTCCCGAATGGTGTTTCCCGTTCATCTTCTGGGCGGCAAATCGCGTCGGCGGCAGCGTATCGGGCCGGCTGGACTGGTTTGCCGCGAGACGGTTGAAGACCGCAGACGGGACTTCGCCGAAGACGATCGGGAATCTTGTAGACACAAACGGCACGCCGCTTTCCGATCACGACGCGATCTCGGTCGATCTGGTGCTCCAACGGTAGTCATTCTGCTTTGCAAGCGTTATTCTATTCCCGATGGAAGTTTCATTTTCTCAGACGTTGAGTTTCAACGCAGACACGTTCGAGTTCGAAGCGGTTGCCAACGAGAACGGCAACGCCACGGTGATAAAGTTTGCGGTAGACGACAAGCAGGTCAGCCCGGGTGATTCAGTCGTTGTCGTTTCAGGCGACGAGATCCATTTTCATGGAATGATCGGAAAGATCGAGGGCGGCTACGCCTTTGCCTCCGATCCCAAAGGCTCGCTCCTTCCCGCAGGCGTGCAGTAAAGCTTGCACTTTTGCCTTTTTCCTTTTAACTTTTACTTGATATTTGGGGATGTAGCTCAGCTGGGAGAGCGCGGCGTTCGCAATGCCGAGGCCAGGAGTTCGATCCTCCTCATCTCCACCATTGATTCTAAAGGACTTACGCTGTTAGCCGATCGTCCTGAATTTGGGAATGGTAGGATTTTGGCAGGATTTGTATTTTTTCCAGGTCCAAAACCGCCGCTCTCTTTATCTTTGTACCTCGTTTATACCGGGGCACCGAACGAAGATCTGAGTGCCCCAAAAGGCTGGCGACGGTGGAGTCGTCATAACCAAGTTCGTGGAGCCAGGTTCCAAATGACCGGCGAAGAGCCCGCATACCAAGCTTCGGGATGCCCGCCCGAATGCAGGCGAATCGAATCCCATTTTTGATACTCTTGAGCTTTTCTCCTGTTCGATAGCTGGGAAAGAAAAGATCGCCGGGATCGTGTAGCCTTCGCATAAGGATCTCTTTTACGATACGGTTCATTGGAACCACGACCTTTCGTTTTGTCTTTCCTTGCAAAAGAGTGATCTCTTCCCGATGCCAGTTAACGTGTTTCGTTTTGTCGAGTCCGAAAACATCGTTCTGACGCAGACCCGTGAATATCACCAGGGTGGCGATATCGCGTTGCAGGCTGTTCCTGAATGAAGCGAAAAAGCGTTCCGCCTTTTCAAACTCAAGTATCAGGTCCTGCGTGTTGTCGAACTTGGGGAGTTCGATACGAGAGCACGGGTTGTAATCGCAAAGGTCGTTTCTAACCGCCAGACTGAAAACTCGCGAAATAATGGACATCTCGCGATGGATTGTCGCCGCCATTCTCGGACGCCCATGCCTTGTCGGCGTTTGCATCCTTCTGGCCTTGAACTTCTCCACATCCGCAGGTTTGATCTGGTCGATAGGTCTCCCCTTGAAGAATTTCATCGATTCGCGGCAGATGACTACCGCCTTCTCCAACGAAGCGGGAGTTTGATTAGCGGCAACGTGTTCGAGATACACGTTTCGGACAAAATCTTCCCATGACGGAGTCGCAATGACAGTCACCGGTCCGGCTAACAGATTTTTGTTATCAAAGATCAAGTCATGCTTGAGCTTTATCTCAAGCCTATCGGCCTCCGTTTTCGAGGTACGTTCCGGTAGTCGCTTTTTGTGCGTTACTCCTTGGTAGTCGAATTGAATATAAAGCCGTTTGGTTTTTTTACATTCGTAAACAGGCATGTTGTTTCCTCCATGCCCGAGCATTGCCGGGATAATATTAACCAAGTCCGAGAGCTTCATCAAAACGGCTCTGTGTTTTCTCAGTACTTACGAGCAACATCTTCCGGACCTTTGCTTGCCCGTTTCTCAAGGTAATACTCGGCGACTCCAGATACTCTTCGACCTTTTGAATATTGAAGCTCGGATTTCGACCGAATCTTACATGAGGGATCTTGTAAAGCTGTACGTACTTCACAAGGGTTTTTGTTGAGATTCTGAAATGAGCGGCCGTTTCTTCCAGAGTAGCTCTCTTGTTCATATTGTCATTACGAACCTTTCGCCTTTTTGGGCACTAAAGTTCCCAGCAGTCGTAAAGCAAGATTTATGCCGTTCTTTAACAACCGTGAATTACCTTGCAAACGCTCATGTTGGACGAAACTTGGTCAAGAATTGCACCAGCGGAGCTTGCCTCCAAGCAGCTATTTATAGTTGGGGAAGGCGCAGTCCCCGCTCGTTTCGGTTGTGACCAAATACGAGTGAGGAGCCTTAAGAGCCGGATCGATTATCTCAACCGCAATCGAATGGACTCGGCCACGCGGGCGATGTTTCGCTTAAGAACAACAGATCGTCGCGAAGACGAAGATCGAGGCGTCGAACCCGTACCAGGGCGACATTAAAAAAGCCTTGGAAAGGAAGGCGTCCGAAAGCATCGCCGCTATAAATAGCGGTAGCAGTATTGGAGCCAAAGCAGCTGACAGCGCGTCGGTATTTAGCTTTCTGGGATTCGTCGTTCGACTGATATGGAGACGGTTGTACATTAATCCAAACTCGACGGTTGCAGCTGGGCGGCTTCGATAAATCAAGAACCTGCTACTGGACTGCTCGTTTGCCGATGGTCTCAATAGTTGTTATCGGATTCTTCCCGGAGATGGACGTCCGTTAGCAGGTCACTCCTAGGGAGCGATGTACGGTTAGATGTTGGGGCAAATCCGTGACCCGGTCGAGAATTCTCCGCTTAAGAAGGGCCTTTACAAAGCCCCGTAGCTCATCCTTCTGAGCAGGATTAAGACCAAGCAGCGTGCTGCATTGGCTAACGGACGTCGGCTCATGAAACAATTCTATCAGTGTTCTGGCGTTCGAAGTGATTTCAAAACTCTTGCACTCCGTTCGTCGCGAAGGCGTGGTTGTCAAAATAAAGTTTCGCCGGTCAGCCTTGGCATGACGCACAGCGTATTCGGAATTAAAGTTACCGGACTGCAGTGCCTCCACGAGGTTTGCACAATCGAAATAATCCGACCATAAAACAACATTTTTTGCGATAACAAAACTTACATCGTCGCTTAAACTGACGTCGAGCGTACAACCGTCGGCTGGAAGACTGGCACCGGGGGATTTCTTAATGAGGGATACATTGCCAATCTTCTGCAGAGCGTTCATGTATGAAAAAAGTGACGTCAGGTAGTGCCCAATCCCAAACTCGTCTTCGATAAACCGTACGATCAGATCCTCGTCGCATGGGCCTTCGTACCCGATCTTTTGCGTCCATTCCCACATTCGCATAAGGAATACTCCCAGCTTTGCGTCATAGAAGTCTAACGTGTGAGCGACAACAGGAGCACCAATCTTATTCAAGGAATGTGTAGCAGACGTGACAAAGATATTGCGAGACCGGGGCAGAAGAGTTGGATAGTAGAAGTGAGTCATGAAAATCTCGGGATGGCTTTGCATTAGTTCTGCGTCATCGATTTCCATTGTGAGAAAATTTTGATCCGTCACGTATCCGTCATATAGCAGTTCATTTTTTAGTTTGTGAAACAGTTCAGTCCCAGGCTCTGGGGTGAGCAAATGCCACTGGCGATTAATACGTTGTGCATCGCTTCGCAAAAAGCACTCTCCTAACAGATTCGCAGTCGCAAGTTGATCCTCATGTCTCTCCTCGGGGAACCCAGTAATAAACGAGACGGTTACCTTCATGTTCTTTTGTAAACTACTATCCAGTATTGGCTGGTAAAGGTCTAGATCTAGGCGTTTCTTTACGACGCTCTGAAGCCACCTCGACCCGGTTTCAACGCCGTAATAGATTCCTCTACACCCGGCCAGGGCCATCCTGTCGAGGAGCTCTTCACTGACACAATCCATCCGAGCGGAGCATCCCCAAGTGTAGCCTCTCCCCTCGACGGCGTCGCAAAATTCGAGCACTTTAGCCTTGTTTACTGTAAAAAGGTCATGCGTAAGAGAAAAATCCGAAATTCCGTATGATGTGTTGAGAAAGTCGAGTTCATTGACTAGTCTCTCCGCCGACTTAAGCCGGTACTTTCTTCCGAAAAAGGGTGCCGTAGAGCAGAATGTACACGCAAAAGGACATCCGCGCCCCGCTTCGACACGTAGAGAGTTCAGGCCGACAGTCTCTATAGGGTATTTTGCATAAGCTGGGATCGGGAGGGTATCAAGATCCCTCCCTTTTTATCCCGCCCGATGATCGTATCGGCCTCCCAATCGCCGAGGCGAGATCGTTCATCGACGACGGCCGGCCGCTCGTTTATGAACCGCCGCGTGTCCCAACCCCCGCGTTTGGAGTACTTGCCGTTCCGCTTGCGGTATCCGTGCCGCCTCCTCAGATGTCTGTGGAGCTCGCCGCCTTTCCGCTTGTCGTCGTAAATATGCAGGTAGATGGTCTCATGGCTGACGGTCGGAAGGCCCTACAGCTTAAGCCGTTTTGATATCTGCTCGGGACTCCATTGGATCCCAAGCAGTGAATCGACCCTCGCCCAGATCGTCTCCTCCACCCGGTGCTTCTTCCTCCTCTTGTGACCCTCGCGGGCCGCCCATATCGCCGGACACCCTTGTACCCGATGAGCCGCACATTGCTGTTCCGCTCGATCTCCCGATACACCGTCGATCTGTGAACCCCTATCCGCTTTGCGATCTCTCCCTTTTCCATCCCCGTTCCCAGATAAGCCTCTATCTGATATCTTTGCTCCGGGGCAAGTTGCAGATAGCTCACTTGACGTGCTCCTTTGATCTCGCAAATTGAAAGAACTCATCAAATCTATCTCGACTTGCCCCTTCCCGCGAATTTTCAAAAGTCGCACTTATTATCTGAATTCAAGGCAAAGCCGGTGTTAGGACGGGATTATGGTCCATCGATGCACCAGCGGAGCAATTAATGACCGCTTATCTTGGGACATGGCGGACGGGAAGGTAAGGAATGCCAGTTGTTTGTGATCGAGAAAGGATATGCGTGAACTTGTGGATTTGATCTGATCGGCCCTGCCGCTCGTACCTCTAGCTGATGGTCTGGAACAGAAGCTTTAGCCCCTCCAGTCCCGAAAGTGCTCTCTCTTAGAAAACTTTCATCACGCGAACACCTCCTCATAGACGGCCAGCAACGTAGTCTCGACCCGAAACAAAACCGCTCGGCAGGTCGTGGCGGCACCTCGTGCCTCGTAAGTGACAGCTTCTCCTGACGACACTAGCAGCGGTAGGAAGGGGTGAAATGGACCCGATGACCAATTGGTCATTCTTCCAAAGTCAGGACCACCCCGAACTTCCCCTCGGATTCAGAGCGTTTCACTCTAACAAATCTAAATCTCCCTTTCTCGAGTAATTCCTTTAGAAAAGTACGAACTGTGGTCATCCGTTGGCGTTCCGGAGTACCTCTACTCTCGACGTCCAGATTCTTGCCTAATATTTTCGATACAAATGAATTTGAATTTCCTAACGTTGGGTCGTCTATCCAAATCGATTTGCTGACCGTACATTTCCTACAGGCATTTATTTCAGGAACAAGAACTGAAGTTGACAAAAACAACTCAATTTCGGGAGCGATGTTAGCGGCAGGTGTGACACACAGAATGCTGGATTCCACTTTCCACTGATAGCGCGGCGGAAGCAATTCCTGGAGAACGGATCGAAGGGAACCGCTTTCAGGAGTTATTTTCGGCATGTCTTCGAAGTATGCCAAATGTGACCCTACAATGATTACACCCTTGCCTGAGGGTATTTCAGGTCGATCAGAGAATAGGGCGATCTTAACGCCGTATTTTCGCGAGATCGCGGCCAATATTCCGTCGACATCTTTTGCAGCAACAGCATTTCCCTCAATTTGTAATTCGTCCAGAGTATGATTTTTTGTAGGCTCCTGAGCAAACGCTACATTGCCGGGTGATAGGATTGCGAAAACGAATACCGCGATAAATGTTGAAATATTTTTCAGTTGATTCCTACTTCTTTGGGACACAACCAAGAGATCAGGCAGTCGAAGCGTTTTGCGACCGACGAGTTCGTTGATAGTAATCGTAACTGTCGGCCATTTTGAAAAATCAGTCCGAAGATCACGGGATCATTCTTGAGATTTTCGCTTTTTCAACTCAGCATAGCTTACGCCGCATGCCTCTTCATTGCATGCTGTCGTAATAGTCAGAACCCACCTTGAATAGAAAATAGTCTCACCTGTGGCCCGTCCAAAGTTTGACCTTTGCTCTCCTGTCCTAGGCCCCCTGTCCGATTCAGGAACAAATTTCTGCAATACTTGCTCCACGGATGGGCGTTCAATAAAGTCAATTCTGATTGGCTGAGTCTCGTCCTGGTTTGGTCTTACTACAACGCGCGAGATAGTGCCCTCTTTTCCGTAGGTTGTGCATATACTCAAATTCTTGAGTGATTCGTTATCAGCACCAATATCCTGTCCATAGAAAAGGACAGGGATAAGTAGGCAGATAGAGGCGGATAAAATGCCGAATTTCATAGCTTGGACTCCTGTTGAATTGAACTCTAAGTATTACGATCTACTTTCTCAATGAACGCGGCACTTGGATTGTCAGATTCTTAGTTGTTTGAGCATTCGAGAAAGAAACCTTAAGAACGCCGCTACCTGTTACCCGGTTATTCTTAACTGCTAGTGTGCTGGCTGCTGTAATCGTGTTTGTCACAAGGTCTTGCCTCTTTCCTTCCTTATCCTTTGTATAAAGAGTCTGCGTAATCTTAAACGAAACTAACGGAGTATCCGTTGAGTACCCGAGCGGCGCATCCGTGAACTTTCCATTCTTATCAGTTGTTCCCGCCAGAGCAGAATATTCAAGAGTGCTTTTTTCGACGGTAAGTTTACCATTCTCGCTAACGATCGCTTGAACTTCCACTTTGTTGTCCTCATAGAGGTTGATGGAATCCAAAGGAGCTGAGTCTTCTGTAATAACGTACTGCACAGAAAGTTGAACTCCGTAGGGTGTCGCACTGGTTGTCCCGTTCTCGGGATTGGTTACAGATTTCTCATCATCCGGCAGCCCCCTTTTTGGATATGGACCCTTAAATACCTCAACGTTAGTGACTTCGTACTGTGGCCGTGAGTTTTGGTTTTGTCTGCGTATTTCCGCATGAGACGCATTCAGGAAACTATATCCTAGGGCCGTTCCGTTCCTGATATGGAACTTGGCCAGCTCAAGATCAGCCTCACTTAACTTGCCCTTTCCGTTGATAGCATCCAAGACGCGTGATTTAAAGTTGCTAAATGATTCCGGACGCAGCCCGAGCGGGTCGGTGTATTTGTACGGGCTATTGAGGACGTAGCTGTAGCGGTTGAACGTCTGCGGGTTTCGGATGCTCGCACTGGCCGTCAGGGGGGCGATCCTGGTGTACCGCCCGTGCGTGGAGTTGTAGTACCTCGCCTGGGCGAAGTCGAGACCCGATTCCGAGTCTTTTTCGTAACCGGTGTAGCCCTTCCGCAGTTCGTCACCAATAGCGGTGTAGCCGAGGGACTTCTGCCGCTGGGCCGAGATCGTCTCCTCCCCGAAGGCGGAATAGTCCTTCCGGTCCTTCACCGCCCCGAGCTGATCGGTCACGACCCTCGGGCTGCCCAGATGATCGGTTGTCAAATAGCTGACCTGCGGGGTCTGAGAGATTTGAGTCGAGTACTCCGCCACCAGTTGCCCGCTCGCGTTGTAGACGAACACGGTCGTCTCCGCGGCCGTGACCTTCTTTATTCTGCGCCCGTCGCCGTCGTAAGAATAGGTCGCGTCCGGATCGTTCGAGCCGTTGCCGGCGGCGAAGAACTTCGTTTGGTGGTTCTCCGCATCATATGCGAACCGCTTGCCCTCGGCGTCCTGCGTAACACTGCCGTTCTGATCGTACGCGTAGCCCTGGCCTGAAGCGAACCGGTTGTTCGCGATATTGATACCGGGGTTGCAGACCGCCTGCGTGCAGCTTCCCAGAGTCGTCGTGTTCGCCGCATCGAATTCGCGATTGCCGAAACGGTCGATCACGAAGGTCTGCTTCCAGGTCGTGTTGCCCGCGACCTTTTCTTCCGCGACTTGCAACCTGTTGAGGTCGTCGTAGGTGTAGGTCTGTGTCGCCGTGAACCCCGAGGTGCCCCCTGCACCGGGAACTGTGATCTTCTGTTCCCGCAGGTTTCCGTTATTGTTGGTCTGCCCGGTCGTATTATACGAGTATGCCAGCTTGAGAAGACTCGTGTCGTTCGATCCCGTGCCGAGGCCGATCTGTGTGATCTGCAGACGGTTGTTGTAAGCGGCGGTTTCCCATTTGCCATTGCCGAGCCGCAGCTTTTCGACCGCCCCGTTTACGTTGTAGTTGAAGGCATTGGCGTAAGTCGTGGCTGCGGAGCCTCTCTGCCCCCAGACGCGGGAAAGATCGCCGTCCGCGTTGATCTCATAGCTCACGGTCCGGCCGGAAGGATAGGTTTCCGAAACAAGGCCACCCGACAGGTTGTATCCGTACTCGGTCGAATAGGTCTGACCGTCAGTGATCTGCTGATGGTTCTTGAGGCGTCCCAGTTCGTCAAAGAATGTGTATCGCGTTTCGGATACCGAACTTGCAACTTTGGTGGTTTTCCCTTTGGATCGAGCAGGCTCGGTACCAAGGCCTTTGCCATCGTAAAAGAAGCTGGCATCCGGAGTCTCCAGATTCGAATAGTTTCGAACCTTCAGTCGATTGAGATTGTCGTAAGAACCATCGATGTATTCTCCTTTGGCGTCCGTCGTCCTGGTAATATTTCCGTTATCGTCGTATTCGTATTTAACGGACCAGGCCGTGTTGTTGGTGATCGGGTCGGTCGCAACGAACGCCGATCGGGTATCCTGCTCGGGCTGCTTGGCATAGAGGAGCCGGCCCAGGCTGTCGTATATAAAAAAGCGGTTCTGCCCGCCCTGGACCGTCTTTCTCAGGTTGCCAAGTGTGTCGAAGATGTAGTCCGTACTGAGGGCTTGTCCAGAAGGATCCTCGATAACGCGGGTCATTCTGCCCAACGCGTCCGAGATGCCCTTGCGTTTCTTCCCCGCCTGATCGGTGATCTGCTTTGTCACCCCGACGACGCCCGTCACTGAAACGCCGTAATCGGTAAGAATCTTCGCACCGTCCTGCAGGACAACCTCTTTTACGCGGCTCGCTTCGTCGTAAACATTCGTAGTCCACACCTTCGTTTCTCCGGAGCGGAAAGGATTACTCACGCGCAAGACACGCCCGTCCGCGTCGAACTCCTTCTCCACAAAGATATTTCCGTTCGAATTTAGTTCCTCAGTTTTCCAGGCGCGGCCCAGCCCGTCGAAATAAGTGATCGTCTCAGACCAAAGGTTAGTATCGATCTGCGAGCGGTTCTTCACCCAATAGTTATTCGGCTCATCATGATAGACCGTCTCCGCCGTCGCCCCGACCTGCACGTTGTTGTAATACGTTTTCGTGTTCAGGGGACGGAGCGTCACTGGGTCGTAAGTTATTCTGGTCTCAAGTCCATTAGCATCGGTCGTCGTGAGCGGCAGGCCTGTCGTGGCGTCGAATGTCGCGGTCGTCACAAAGGCGGAGTTCGAACCGTGTGTATTGGCAGGATCAGGAATCGGAGACGTCACCTGAATCGGGAAGGCACTATACGTCGAATCGAAGGTTGTCGTAGTCGTGTTTCCTTTGGCGTCTGTTGCCTCGTAGCGGTTGCCGTACGAGTCGAACTTGGCACGGGTCGAGATATAAGCACTCGAGATCGTAACCGCACCCTTCGTGCTGTCCCAAACCTTAAGCGTTGTCAGATTTCCGCGGTAACCCGGGCTTCGGCCCGATTCGTCGTAGACCGTTTCGCTTCGACTCACGATTTTTCCGGCACCATCTTTAACCTGCGAGGCGGTCGCCAGCCCGACCATGTTTTGGGCGGTGTAATAGCCCTTCACGCCCGCGTAGTTCGGATCGTTTATCAAATACGTCGATTCGACGATCTTTATCGGTGTCAGGGACGGCGTCGGTAGCGGGGTCGGCGTCGGATATGGTGTCGGAGGCGGTTCGCATTCCGGATCGGCCGGGCTGCACGGGGCGCTGAGCATCGAATAAGAGCCGCCGCCGCCGCGGGTCTCAAAAGCATACCAGGTTGTCTTGTTCACTAGAACGGGCGTCTCGCGCAGGTTCAGATCCCCCTCATAAGCGTAGGTGGTCGTTGCGGAAACGCCATTGCCGGAGCTATCGTATATGATGCTTTCCTCTTGCGTGACGCGCGGGTGCCAGTCCGCCCGTCCGAACGATTTCTTCGCCCACTGCATCAATTTTTGCGATACGAGGGTGCCGGCGCTGTTGAACGACCGCTCCTCGTACGCCATCCCCGCCAACCCGTTGTCGAACCCGAAGTTCCCCTCCGGGCACCCCGTGCATGGGTCCAGCCCCCGGTGCAGCAGCCGTTCCGTCCTGGTCCCGTCCGGGTTGTTCACCGTCGCGACGTAACCCGCCGGTGCGACGTGCCCGGCGCTGTAGGTCCACTCGTAAGGGGTCGGGTCGCTGGTCGTCTCGTAGACCTTCCGGTTCACGACGCCGTGGTTCGTCTGACTGCTCACGTCGCCGTTCGGCGGGGGAACCGAGAGCGCGGCTACCACCCCGTACTGGAATTTTTCCTCGCCGCCGGTCGGATAGATTATCTTCTCGATCCGGCCGTAAAGGTCGTACGAGAACTTGTATTTCTGCCCGGTCGGGAGTTCGATCTCGGTCAGCACCACCGGGTTGAACAGGCCGTCGTACGAGGTGACGTATGCGTCCCACTCGGAACTGAATAAATAGGTTCCCGCCGGCCGCACGGACCAGTTCCCATTGCCGGTCATCGTGATCTTATCGCCGCGATACTTAAGATCTTGATTGAAATCGGTTAACGCACTCTCCGCTGGCGATGCCCCCTTCAGCCGCTTCCAATGAAATTTGTGGCTGCCCGTCATCCCCGGCATCGTATAAACGATCGGGTTCCCGGCTGTTGTTGGTTGCGTCGGGGCCGACGGGCCGATCGGCGGCGACAACGTTCGCCCCAGAGTGTCCGTCCACGCCCCGGTCGCGTCGTTATAGGTCGTGAAGTTGCCGTTCCGGTCGGTGAACTTCGTTGCTTTTCTCGCGGTAGAGTTATTGAAGCCGACGATCGAGTTCGAGAAATCGTAGAAAGAGCCGTCCGGCATCAGGAGGCGGTAAGTGCTCGTGGTCGAGTCCTCGACGTACTTAAGGTTCGAGCCGTCCACGGCGTAAAAGGTACGGTTCCAATTTTCCTGAAGCCAGTACGAATTCGGATCGCAGCTGTAACCGTATTGCGGCGGGCACATGCTGCTCGGCGAGTACACCACCGGCTCGTCGTCCACACGCAGCTCGTGCGTCTCTCCACTGGGCAAATGGACGTTGATCCGGCGGATCCACGCGTTTTGGTAGTAAGGCGGCGGCGGGGATTCCGGGTCGCAAAGGGACTGGTCGTAGCCCTCCAGCGAAAACCCGTGGTGGGTGAAGAGTTGGTCTTTCCCCGTGTACTCGACGTACGGGACGGCCAGGCTCGTCGTCCACCCGGACGCGGAATTCTCGGCGTATTCGGGGTGGTTCAGGGACCGGCACCCGCCCGTGATGACGCCCCCCGGCGTGTCGCCGGTGTAGTCCATCCGCCAGAGCTTCGAGGAATAGCTGAGAGAAATCGGGACGTTGATCCCGCGCCCCGGATAATTGCCGAGCGGGAGGTCGAACTCCATCGCGAGCGTGGAGGGGTTCACCCGGCCGGAGCCGCGCAACGTCTTATCGGCGTCGTTGTTGCTCTGCTGTCCGAAAACGAACGCGACCGCAGCCAAGATAAACAGCGCGGAGATGACTACTCGCCTCATACCTCTTCCTCAATTTCGATTCCAGGCCTGCCGAAAGCTAAACTTGTAAAAAACAAACACCCGATAACCGCAGAACTATCTTCGACAAAAAGCCCCAAGTCGCAAAAGTCCAGCTATTGTTAGAACTTCTGAAAACCCACCACTCAGATAGCCGGACGGTAAATAACCGGATCGGTCCTCCCGTTCCCGTCGAAATCTGCAGCGTCCCTAGATAAAGACCTGTTAAAACGGAAAGGAAACGATGTTCGTGATTTCGTTGAGGATATTACAAACAAATTTATGGCAGATTTGTTGCTATTTGAAAACCATTAAGTTTCGAAACAAACCACGAAGCTGTTGTTCTCGAGTATTTAGCTGCCCCTCTGACATACCAACCTTTGAATAAGGCTTCTCGAGAAAATCACTGAGCGATTTAAGTTTCTGTGACGCGTCATAAGTCGATCCGTCCGAAAGCTTGACCTTGACAATCATAACGATCCATATTCTGTTGGGTGCATTCAGTATCCCACTTTTTTGGGCTAGAGATTCGTTGAATGGGCGAATCTTTGCTATTTCTTCATCAGGTATAGTGTAATCCGTCATACCTGGCGCAAAAACTTGACCTCCACTTACGGTTGAAGGACTGCCGTATCCCTTAAATCCAAACCAATCGGTTGCTTCAACTAGAAAGCTTTCGATATTTGCATTCGACTTGTTTGTTTGCGAATACCCAAATGAAAGACCGCCGTTGGAATATCCGATTATCCTTACCGGGCCTGATATCTGAAGCGGACAGGTTGGGTCATTGACAAATAACAATGAGATCTTCTCAGGTGGAACCTCAAAAGCCGCAACGCCGTTATCTTGCGAAAATAAGTTTAGAGCCCAAATGCCATGAATAAGTAGAACTATTAGAAAATTACAAACGAATTTCATAGTCCTACGTCCGATTCTATCTTTGAAGTTAAAGGCACGACGCGAGTCACGTCCCGCCATGATCCTGATCTCCCGAAGTTCGGATCGTCCGTCAAAGCGCCGGCGGCCGTGTACGTAAGAGCGCTCACGCGCTGCGGAGACATGAGTTCTTTCCTATTCTCAATAACGAGCAAATTTCTTTGAAATAAACTCCTGTAATTCGCTTTCTTTCGCGAGGATGTCGGTATACGATCTGTCGGACGTAATTCCTAACTTTTTGACAAATCTTTCTACGTCTTCGTATTTCGACGAGATATCGTATATAGTTCCATCGGCCATTTCAACCTTAGTTACGATAACTATCCAAATGTCCTTAGGACGAGTCCGTAACTCTTGATCTCTAAAAACCTTTTCGTTAAATTCCAAGAACTCAAGCTGATCTTCGTTGGATAATGTCGAGAAATTTTCCTGTGGCAAGAATTTTTGCCCTTTAACAAGTGTCGAGTTCTTTGTGCTTTCTTGTCCTCCAAGCCAGCTCAATTCTTTTATCTGAAAACGTATCACCGGCTTATCTGATACGTTAGCTAATGAATAAACCTTTTCAAAGGTTCCTTTTTCATACTTAAGAAATCTGGGATTACTCAGTTGAAGCGGACAATCCGGGTCCGATACAAGAAGCACGGAAACGTACTCGGGCGGAACTTCATAAACACGCTTTTTTTCCTGCGCGAATCCTTCGCTAATAACCGTAAGTATTAGAAAAGCTACAAATACCCAAGCTGGTTTGTTCATACTTACTCTCCTCTTATTGAAACGGCGGCTTCTTTATAAATGGATTGAGAGCCGGTTTCGGTTTTGGTAGCTCAAATTTTATCTTAAGCGTTCCTCGAAAAGTATTCTCGGTATTAATTTTTCCGTTAGGCCCAAGAATTTTATTGCTAACTCCATAGACGGTAACAGTAAAATTATTCATCTTTAAATTATCATTCGAGAGTTTTACTCCGAAAGTAATTGTGGCCGTTTTCCCACTGCCGGAAATATCTACCTTTTGATTCTGCGGCGGATCTGTACCAGGAAGTGGGGCGAGGTCCAATTTTCTCCCTCGTCCCGAGTTTGATTCCGAATCGGCCGAAGTATTTGCCTCAACTCGTGTATTGAAAATATCGGGGCGTTCTGGGTTGGTGCTTGTAACTATTCGTCCGTCGCCCTCTACCGACACACTCACTTTTACGTAAAACGTGGTGGCTCCCGGATTATATCCAAGGTCGACTGGCGTTACCTGGTTCGCATCGCCATAGGGGGGTGGTTTTGTCGAACTGGTTGGAGTGTCGTCAAGGACGTCAAACACTTCGACATTGTTAAAAACAATTGCTGGTTCACCATTCAGAATCGCCGGAGGAGGTGGAGGCGGTTCTTCAGCTTGCTGCTGAGCACCCGATTCCGATTCCTGATTTTCAGCGACGCCTTCATCGGTCTCTTGCTGTTCCGGCACATCCTCATCATCCCAAATGCTCGGCCCCCAATCGTCCGTGCAGGACGAGTATTCGGCCCCACACGTACCTGTGCTGTCGCGACGCCCCTGCGGGAGCAGCCCGAGCGGGTCGGCGAACTTGTACGGGGAGTTCAGGACGTACGTATATCGGTTAAATGTCTGCGGGTTCCGTATAGAAGCAGATGCAATCAGCGGATCGACGCTCGTGTAGCGACCGTGGATCGAGTTGTAATACCTCGCTTGGGCGAAGTCGAGGCCGCTCTCGTGGTCCTCCTCGTAGCCGGTGTAACCCTTGCGTAACTCGTCGCTGGCACTACCTCCGCTCGTGTAATGGAGAGCGGCTGAGCGCTGAGGCGACGTGGTTTCTTCCCCGAAGGCGGAATAATCTTTCCTGTCCGTCACAGCAGCTAACTGATTGCTGATAACGCGCGGACTGCCTAAATGGTCGGTCGTCAAATAGCTTATTTGAGGCGTCTGCGCTATTTGAGTCGAGTACTCCGCCACCAGTTGCCCGCTAGCGTTGTACACGAACACGGTCGTTTCAAACGTGGAAACCTTTTTGACACGTCTACCTTCACCGTCGTAAGAGTAAGTCGCGTCGGGACTACTTGAACCATTTCCCGCAACGAAAAACTCCTTCTGATGGTTATCCGCGTCGTATGTGAATCGTTTTCCCTCGGCGTCCTGAACGACGTTGCCGTTCGCATCGTAACCGTAATTCTGCCCAGCGGAGAAGCGATTGTTAGCAGTGCTTATGTCGGGGTTGCAAATGATCTGCGGGCAACTCCCCAACGTCGTGGTGTTCGCGGGGTCGAACTCGCGATTGCCGTACCGGTCGATCACGAAGGTCTGCCTCCACGTCTGGTTGCCGCTGATCGTTTCGGTTGCAGATTGCAGACGGTTCAGGTCGTCATACACATACGTCTGGATCGCGGCGAATCCGGAACTGCCTCCAGCCGATGGGACCGTTATCTTTTGCTCTCGGATATTTCCGTTATTCTGAGTATTGTCGCCGTAACCGTACTCAAGTCTCAGCAAACTCGTGTCGTTGGGACCCGAACCGAGACCGATCTGCGTGATCTGAAGGCGGTTGTTGTAAGCGGCGGCCTCCCATTTACCGTTGCCGAGGCGCATTTTCTCGACCGCCCCACCCGCGTTGTAGTTGAAGGCATTGGCATAAGTCGTCACCGTCGATGCTTTTTGTCCCCAGACACGCGAAAGGTCGCCGTCGGCGTTGATGTCGTAATTTACCGTTCGCCCCGATGGGTAAGTCTCCGAGACGATTCCGCCGGAAAGATTGTAAATGTGGCCCATCGAGTACGTCTGTCCATCGGTGATCTGCTGGTGCGTCAGCAATCTGCCGAGATTGTCGAAGCTCGTATAGTTGGTTCGCGATACGGTCGATTTAATGCCGGTCGTTTTACCTTTCGTGCTGCCGGTTGCTGTTTGGAGGACATCGCTTGCATTCAGATATTTGCCGTCATAGTAAAAACTTACGTCCGGCGTATTCGAATCGGAATAGTCGCGAACTTTTATTCGATTCAGTTTGTCGTAAGTTCCAGTGATGCTAATGTTTCTTGCATCAGTGGTCGTCGTGATATTGCCGTTATCATCGTATTGATACCGGACCGACCATGCTGTGTTGCCGGTGATCGGGTCGATTGCGACGAAGCCGGAGTTCACCTCTTGTTCCGGCAGCTTGGCGAAGAGCAATCTTCCAAGCGAGTCGTGGAGGAAGAAACGATTCTGTTCGCCATGAATCGTTTTGCGAAGGTTCCCGCGCGTGTCGAAAACGTAATCGGTATTCAGATTTTGCCCGGCCGGGTCTTCTATCACCCGGATCATCCGCCCGAGAGCATCCGATATCCCTTTCCGCTTCTTTCCGGCTTGGTCGGTGATCTGTTTGGTGACGCCGACTATCCCCGAAACGGAAACGCCGTAGTCCGTCTTCACCGTCGCCCCGTCTTGAAGAATGACCTCCTTGACGCGGCTCGCCTCGTCGTAGACGTTCGTCGTCCAAACCTTAGTTTCTCCCGCACGGAATGGGTTCGACATCCGAAGCACGCGCCCGTCCGAATCGAACTCCTTTTCGACGACGACGTTGCCCTTTGAATTTATCTTCTCCGACTTCCACGCCCGCCCCAGCCCGTCGAAGTATGTTATCGACTCGACCCATTTGTCCGTGTCGATTTGGGCACGGTTCTTCACCCAATAGTTATTCGGCTCGTCGTGGTAAACCGTCTCTGCCATCGAGCCTACTTGATTCCCACCGTAATATGTCTTTGTGTTCAAGGGACGTAAGGTAACCCAGTCATAAGTAGTCCTAGTTTCTAGTCCGTTGGCATCCGTTTTCGTCAAAGGCAATCCAGTCGTAGGATCGAATGTCGCCGTGGTGATAAATGCCTGATTCGAGCCGTGTTGACCTGTCGGGTCGGGAATCGGCGTTGTCGATCTGGTTGGGTAGGCATAATCGTACGTCGGCGAATATTGTGTTTCGCCTGCATTGCCCTTGGCATCCCATGCCTTTACCTGATTGCCGAAGTTATCGAACTGCGCATGGGTCGCAATATATGCATTGCTGCTGCTAACCGCCCCTTTCGTGCTGTCCCACACTTTCGCCGTGTTGGGGTTGCCCCGAAATCCTGTGCCCGGAGGCGCCCATCGAAGCGGTGTACCGGGGGTGAGCAGAGGATAATTGGTTACGTCGTCATAAACGGTTTCGCTTCGACTCACGATTGTTCCGGCACCATCTTTAACCTGCGAGGCGGTCGCCAGCCCGACCATGTTTTGGGC